>JBFWYI010000028.1:0-95989 GCA_050186575.1 Sandaracinaceae bacterium
CCCGCGACTTGGCGTGCTCATCCTGAGACGGTCATCGCACGAATCGTTCGACGAGCTCGACGTCCACAACATGCAGCAGAGAATCTCCAGCGCCTAACGCTTAGATTTGCGGGGATCCATCAGAGTCCGAGTCCGAGTCCGAGTCCGATTCCGAGTCCGAGTAGTCCGAGTCCGATTCCGATGGGAAAAGGCAAACGCGCCCCTGGCCTCGTTCGAGACCAAGGGCGCGCTCGCAATGCGGCTCGCCGGCTTCCCGGCGTCGCCGACTACCGCTTCATGTTCACGAGCTCGGAGTACATCTCGTCGGCCGTCGTCACGATCCGCGAGTTCGCGCTGAACCCGCGCTGGAACGCGATGAGGTCCACGAACTCCTTCGCGAGGTCGACGTTGCTGCCCTCGAGCGCGCCCGACACGACCGCGCCGCGCCCGCCTGCGCCCGCCTGGCCGATGAGCGCTTCGCCGCTCTCCTGCGTCGCGATCCAGAGGCCCTGACCCGCGCGGTCGAGGCCGTCCGCGCTGGCGAAGTCCGCCACCGCGACCGCGCCGAGGGTGCGGCGCTGACCGTTGCTGAACACGCCGGTGATCGTCCCGTTCTGCGCGATGCTCAGGCCGCTGATCTCACCCGCGCCGAAGCCGTCCTGGCTGATCGAGGTGACGCTCGAGGCGGTCGCGTGTTGCGTCGAGCCGCTCAGCCCGGTGCCGCCCTCGCCGATCGACTCACCGAAGTCGAAGTCGATCGTCTGGCCCGCGGTCGCGCCGGTGAAGTCCCACGTCGAGGCGGCCGTGGTCTCCGTGTTGAGCGCGCCGTTCGTCGTGAAGTTCAACGTGCCGTTGGCACCCTCGGTCGGCACGCCCGCCGTACCGCCCACCTCGGCGCCATCGACCATCGCGTGCCACTCCCAGTCGCCACCGCCGTTGTTGCGGAAGTAGACCGTGACGTCGTGCGCGTTGCCGAGCGAGTCGTACGCGGTGACGCTGGTCGAGTAGTTGCTGGTTCCGGACGGATCCGCAGGATCGAACGGAGTCGCCGCCGGAAGCACCGGCTCGTTGGAGTCGAGGTTGGCGAAGATCTCCGCCGACGTGGTCGGGGTCGCGGGGAGCGTGCCGGCGTCCACCTGGAGATCCGAGATGCTGCCGGAGAGCGTGCCGGTGCCGTCGGCGGCGTAGCCCTGCAGCTTCATCCCGTCCGTCGTCGTGAGGTAACCCCCGTTGTCGATCACGAACTGACCGGCGCGCGTGTAGAACTGGCCGTCCACGCCGCCCGCGTTGCCCTTGACCACGAAGAACCCGTTGCCGTTCAGCGCGAGGTCGGTCGGCGAGTCCGTCGTCATGAGCGCGCCCTGCGCCCACATCTGCTGGATCGTGGAGATGCGGCTTCCCGCGCCCGCCTGGGGGATCGCGGTCGAGCCCGCGATCGAGCGGCCGAGCACGTCCGAGAAGTTCGCGCGCGAGCGCTTGAACCCGACCGTGTTGACGTTGGCGATGTTGTCGCCGGTCACCGTGAGCGCGTCGCTGTGCGAGCGGATCCCGGAGGCGGCGGTGTTGAGGGAACGCATGATACTCATTGGTTGGTCTCCACAAGCTGAGTTGCCGCGTCCTGCGCGGTCGCACTGTAAGCGCCGGTCACCGTCCGTGGGTTGGTGACCGAGCTCGTCCCGGCGGGGGTCGAGCTCCCCGTGACGGCCGACGTGCTGGTCTCACCCGAGACCCGACGCACATCGCCCATCATCACCCGGAAGCCGCCGTCGAGGACGAGCTCCGGGTATCCATCTTCGTAGGAAACGCTGTTGACGCGTCCGCTCACCCGCGGATCGACCGCGATGGGCGCGCCGTTCGCGTCGGTGGCGCTGAGGTCGACGTGGTAGCGACCCTCGGGCACGCGCACGCCCTCGTCGTTTCTCCCGTCCCAGGTGAACGCGTGCGCGCCGGACGTGAGGCCGTCGAGCTGCATCGTCCGCACGACTCGGCCGTCCGCGTCACGGATCGTCGCGGTGACCTCCTGCGCGCGCCCGGACAGCGTGTACCCGCCGCTCGCCGGATCGGTGCCGGTGAGGCGGAGGTTGCTGGTGTCCGCTTCGACGGTGCGGCCGACGAAGCTCGCGACCTGCGCGTTGGCGAGCGACGCGGTGCCGATCTGCACGGCCGAGATCTGCTCCTCGATGCCGATGAGGTGCTCGACCGACGTGAGCTGCGTCAGCTGCGTCATCATCTCGCGCGTGTCCATCGGATCCATCGGATCCTGATTGCGGATCTGCGCGACGAGGAGGCGCATGAACGCGTCGCGGTCGAGGTCGGTGTCCTCTGCGCCTTGCGCGGCGCCGGTGCCCAGCGCCGCAGCGCCGGATGAGCCGTTGATCTCCATGTCTCTAAGCCTCCGTCATCATCAAGCGACCCCGTGGCTTCCGCCGCGGGCGTTCACGATCGCCGGCGCTTCGCACCGGCTCGTTCTTCTCGCGCACCGTGAGCGCACCCAGGCGCGCGCCGCGCGCTTCGAGCATCTCGCGCAGCTTCGTCTCGCTCTTGCTCACGCGGATCGCTTCGACGAGCCCGGGCACGAGGACGCGGACGTCCACCGCCTCACCCTCGAGCCGGAGCTCGACGCGGAGCGCTCCGAGCTCCGGGTGCTCGATCTCCAGCTCGGCGCGCTCGACCCCGCTCGCATCGCGAAGGAGCGCGAGCTTGACGCCCTCCGGCAGCTCGGGGAGCGGACGCGGGGGCGGCGGAGCGGGAGGGACCAGCTTCGGCGACGCGGGATCGTTCGGCACGTCCGCGAGCGCGTGCGCCAGCGCCGCGCCTTCGATCGGCGGGCCGAGCTCCGACGAGGCCGCGCCGAGGTCCTGCGGATCGGCGTCGACCGCGTGCGTCATCGGAGCGAGGTCGGCCGACGCGGGAGCCGCGGCCTCCGCGCGCTCCCGCGATGCGCGAGGCGAGGGGTGCGAAGCGTCGGCGAGGTGCCGCGCGTCCGGCGCGTCGGCCGGCTCGGACGAGCGGCGACGGGCCGACGCGGTCCGATGCGTGGACGCCGGCGACTCGGGTTGCGCGTCCGAGAGCCGCTTCGATGACGCAACGTTCGTGGCGGCGGGCATCGCGGCGACGCTCGACGAGGTCACGGGGGACGGCGCATCGGGTGGAGGCGACGGAGTCGGGGTGGCGCTCGGTGCGGTCTCGGCGGTGCGGGAGGTGTCGTCGGTCGACGGGGCGACGGGCGACGCGGCGACGGTCGACGGAGCGACGGTCGACGCGGCGACGGGCGACGGAGCGACGGGCGACGCGGCGACGGGCGACGGAGCGACAGTCGACGCTGCGACGGGCGACGCTGCGACGGTGGACGGAGGGGGCGCAGCGGTGGTCGTCGGGGAGACGGAGGACGCAGCCGCTGCGACGGTCGTCGATGGAGCGACCGGCTCGAGCGGACTCGCTCCGTTGGACGGGGCCGTCCCGGGGCGGGGACTCGCCTCCGGTGCTCGCTTGGCGACGCTCGCTGCGTCGTCGCTCGGCTGGGATCCGCCCTCGGGATGCGAAGCGCGCGCGTCGGCGTCGCGGGCGCTGAGCTGGTCCGTTCGCGGATCCTCGGTCGCCGGCACGTCGGGCTCGTCCGCGCGCGGAGCCATCGCGCTCCGAAGGCTCGCGGCCACGACCTCGGCGGCCACGATGCTCGGGCTCACCCCGCTCGACCGCGGCTCGCTCACGCGGTTCCAACGCGGTCCGCTCGGACCGGCGCTCGACGGGCGCTCCCGCGAGGGACATGCGCCGAGCGCGGCCTTCGGCTCGCGCGACGCGTCGGTGCGCGGCGACGACCCCGCGCGCTGCGACGGTGCGCTTCGCGCGACCGCGCTTCGTGACACCGCGCTCGGCGACACCGCGCTCGACGACACCGCGCTCGGCGACACCGCGCTCGGCGACACCGCGCTCGACGACACCGCGCTCGACGACACCGCGCTCGACGACACCGCGCTCGACGACACCGCGCTCGGCGACACCGCGCTCGACGACACCGGGATCGACGAACCGGAGGACCGTTCACGCGGATCGGCCGATGCGCTGGCTCGCCGAGCCGGGACCGGCGTCCACGTCTCGTTCGTCGACCGCACCTCGATCTCCTCGGCGTGGCCCGCCGTGCGAGGGCTCGGCGCGGGGTCGAGCTCGGCGAGCGCGAGGGCGGCCGCCACGACGCGCGCCGCCGACGGAGCGTCGTCGTGGTCCGGCGTCGCGGCGAGCAGGTCGGCGCTCTCCTCGGGGCGCGGGCTCACCGCGAGCGTGCGCATCGGACCGCTCGCGAGGAGGCGCGCCAGCGTGGCGCCGAACGACGGATCCACCGCCTCGGGGCGCGCGCGCGGCGCGACCTCGTCGACGCCCCTGCCTCGGATCGGCGCGGTCATCCGAACGCTCCGACCTTGTGCGCGCGCTCGTCGAGGAACGTCTGCTCCGCGCGACGCGCGTCGCTCTCCTCGCGCTGGGCGTAGCGATCCTCGAGCAGCTCGAGCCGGCGCACCTCGAACGCGCGCTCACGGTGCTCGATCGCGCGAGCGTCCCGGACCTCCGCGAGCTCGGCGCGGTGCGCCTCGAGCTCGTCGCGCGTCAGCCGCGAGCGCGCATGCAGGCTCGCCAGGCTCGACATCTCGCGCGCGCTCATGTCGCCTCCGCGCCGCAGGCCGTCGGCGATCTCGCCCATCACGCGCTCCTCGCGCTCGACGTGCGACGACGCCTCGCGCTCGGCCGCGTTCGCGTTCGCGAGCCGCCCGCCGCTCACCTCGCGGAGGCGCTCCTTCAGCCGGACGATCCGAGCGAGCCGTTCCCGTTGATTCACTTCCGCTCCTCCCAGATCGCGCGCAGGTCAGCCAAGGCGGACGCAGGGTCCACGAGCTCCCCAAACGACTGCTGAAGGAATTTTTCGAGGGCCGGCATGCGCCGGAGCGCGTCGTCGAGGCGCGGGATGGATCCGGACTGGTAGGCGCCGATCGCCACGAGGTCCTCCGCCTCCGCGTAGGCGGCCAGCAGCGCCCGCGCCTCTTGGGCGAGGCCCATGTGATCCTCGCTCGCGACCTGCGGCATGCAGCGCGAGATCGAGCGGGGCACGTCGATGGCGGGGAAGTGGCCGCGCTCCGCGAGCTTACGCGACAAGATCACGTGCCCATCGAGGATCGCGCGCGCCGCGTCGGAGATCGGATCCGACAGGTCGTCGCCCTCCACCAGCACCGTGTAGAGGCCGGTGATCGATCCCTTGCCGACCGACGTCCCCGCGCGCTCGAGCAGGCGCGGCAGCGCGGCGAACACGCTCGGCGTGTAGCCCTTGGTGGTCGGCGGCTCCCCGACCGCGAGGCCGATCTCGCGGAGCGCCATCGCGTAGCGCGTGACGCTGTCCATCATCAGCACCACCGACAGACCCTGGTCGCGGAAGTGCTCGGCGATCGCGGTCGCGTAGACCGCGCCGCGCGCGCGGACGAGCGGCGGATCCGAGCTCGTCGCCGCGACCACCACGGCGCGCGACATGCCCTCCGGTCCGAGCGTGCGATGAACGAACTCTTCGACCTCGCGCCCGCGCTCGCCGATGAGCGCGATCACCGCGACGTCCGCCTGCATACGGCGGACGAGCATGCCGAGGAGCGTGCTCTTGCCCACGCCGCCGCCGGCGAAGATGCCGATGCGCTGGCCCTCGGCCATCGTGAGCAGTCCGTCGAGCGCGCGCACCCCCGTCGGGAGCATCCGCTCGATCGGGCGACGCAGGAGCGGGGTCGGCGGCTTGCCGTAGAGGGCGCGCTCGGCGTCGAGGCGCGGCGCAGGCAGACCGTCGAGCGGACGACCGAGCCCGTCGACCACCCGCCCGAGCAGCCCGCGGCCCACCGGGGCGAGCGCGGCGCGACCGATCCGTCGGATCGGCGTCCCGACCTCGAGCCCCTCCGTCGCCCCGAGCGGCATGAGCAACGTACGTTCCCCACGTACACCCACTACCTCCGCCTCGATCGGGGCGTGGTCGGTCGGTCGCAGGCGGTAGAGGTCGCCGATCGACGCGCGTACGCCGCGCGCCTCGAGCACCAGGCCGACCGCCTCGCTGAGCCAGCCGTCCACCGCCGGCGCGAGCGCGGGCCGCGCCGCCGCTGCATATCGTGCGACGTCGATCATGGCTTCGGCTCCACCTCGAGGCGCCGCTCGTGCTCCATCGCCTCGCGCGCCGCGGCGAGCCGCTCGCGCACCCGCCCGTCGACCCGCGTCCATCCGGCCACCGCGATCGCTCCGAGCCCGTCCACCGACGCGTCGACGACGACCGGGATGCTCCGACCCTCGTGCTGGATCGCGGCCTCCCCGTGCACCTCGACGACCGCGTCGTAGGTCGCCTGCGAGACGCGGAGCTGCGCACCGTCCGCCTCGCCGAGCGACTCGAGGGCCGCGCGCGCGAGCCGGGTCGCGAGGTCGTTCGACGTGGTCAGCTCGCGCTCGACCAACGCCTCGGCCAGCGCGGTGGCGAGCTCGAGCACGGGCCCCACCAGCTCTTCGCGCACGCGCGCGCGGTGGTCTGCCATCTCCCCGAGGGCGGAAGAGAATCGGCGCTGCTGCTCGACGAGCGTCACCCGCTCCGCCTCGAGCTTGTTGCGCTCGGCGACGAGCCGCTGCTGCTCGGCCGCGAGCTGCGCCTTCGCCGCATCGAGCTCGCGGTCCACGTCGGCGCGGATCTCCGCCTCGAGGCGCTGGAGCGCGCCCTTCGGGATCGGGCTCGGGCCCGCCGTGGTCGTTGGGCGTGGCGCCGGCGAAGGCCGCTTGGGCGTCGCACCGAGATCGAGCGGTCGGACGGTGGGAGGCGTGTTGCTCATCCACTCGCCGCCGCGCGGCACGCTCTCGACGGAGCGGAACAGGGAGCGCGCGGCGCGCTCAGACAAAGTCGCCTCCACCCTCGCGCGCGATGGTGATCCGACCCTCGCGCTCGAGCTCGAGCGCGGTCTGGATGATCGACTGCTGCGCCGCCTCGACGTCGCTCAGGCGCACCGGGCCCATGAGCTCGAGCTCCTCGTGCAACAGATCCGCGGCGCGCTTGCTGACGTTGCCGAAGACCTTCTCCTTGAGCTCCTCGCTCGCCGTCTTGAGCGCCAGGGTGAGCTGGTCGGTCGCGACCTCCTTGAGCAGCTGCTGCATGCCGCGGCTGTCGATCCGCGTGAGGTCCTCGAAGGTGAAGAGCGCCTTCTCGATCGCGTCGGCCGCCTCCGCGTTGGTGCCGCGCAGCGCCTCGAGCAGCTCTTGACCCATCTCGTTGGGCAGCCGCTTCACGATGTCGGCGGCCACCTTCTTGCCGGGGATCTCGGCCTTCTGGACCGTGGAGAGTTGCTTGACGTGCTGCTTGAACGCGCGCTCGATGTCCTCGAGCACCTTGGACGGCACCGACTCGAGCTTCGCGAGACGCAGCAACACGTCTTGCCGCATCACGGCGTCCATCTTCTCCACCACCTGCGAGGACTTGCTCGCCGGGAGCTGCGAGAGGACGACCGCCACCGTCTGCGGCTGCTCGTGCTCGAGGAGCGCCATCAGCACGTCGGTCTCGAGCGAGGCGAGCGCGGCGGCTCCCTCGGAGCGCGCTTGATCGCTCCACAGCTCGGCCGCGCGGCCCTCGCCGAGCGCGTTGCCCGCGAGGCGGCGGAGGTACGCGTTGCTCCCGCGCAGGCTCGCCGGCATCCCCGCGCGCACGCGCTCGAGGAACTCGTGATGCACCGCCTTGATCGCCGACGGCGCCGCCTCGTCCATGCTCTGCGAGCAGCTGCGGAGCAGCCGCATCTCCTCGTCGCCGAGGTGGCCGAGGATCTTCGTCGCCACGTACTCGTCGAGGCTCACCAGGAAGAGCAGCGCCTTCTGCGCTCCGCTCATGTTGGCGATCGCCGCGCGGTCGACGCGGACGCGGGTCGGCCCGCTCTCCGCGAGGAGAGCCTGGCCGGGCGACGTCTTCTCGTTCTTGCTCGTCTCGAGGGCGCTCACGCTGCCTCCTCTTCGCTCGACTCTGCGTCACCCGCGCCCGCCGCCAGGTCGTCGGCGAGCCACCCGCGCACCACGCGCGCGGCGAGCTCCGGATCGCGGCGCGCGATCTCGAGCGCGAGCTGACGCAGCTGCTCGTAGTCCGCGATCGCCTTCTGCGGATCCTGGAAGTCCTCGGCGCTGAGCTCGATCTCCTCGCCCTTCTCACCGGCCGACAGCGCCGCGATCTTCGCGGGCGAGGGCAGCTCGCCGACGTCGACGCGCTCCCCGCTCAGCGTGTCGGGCTCGTCCTTCCGATTCCTGCGACGGCGCCACCAGACGATCAGCGCGATCACGAGGACGACGAGCACGGCTAGCGCGATCGCGGCGTCCGGCGCGTACACGATGTACTGCGCGATGACGTCCGGCTCCGGCTCCTCGCGCACCTCGCGATGCGCGGCGAACGGCACGCACTCGACGCTCACCGCGTCGCCGCGCGACTCGTCGATCCCCGCCGCGGTGACGACGAGCGAGCGGATGCGCGCCATCTCTTCGTCGGTGCGCGGGGTCGAGGTGCGCGCGTCGCCCTCCCCCGACCACACCGCGTCGACGACCACCGCGACGGTCAGCCGGCTCACCCGACCGACGGGGTGCACCGCGCGGGTCACCGTCTTGGTCACCTCGAAGTTGCGGCGCTCCTCGCGGCGCGCGAGCCCCGTCGCATCGCTCTGCTCGATGGCCGCGCCGCCCGGCAGGTTCGACGCCGCACCGGGCACGCCCGCCGCCGGTCCGCCCGCCGCCGGGTCGCGCTCCTCACTGATCTCGAAGCTGCGCGTCGCGATGCGCTCGGGGTCGTACGTCTCCTCGAGGTGCTCCTCGTGCGAGAGCGCGACATCCGCGTTGACCCGCACCACCGCGACACCGGGCCCGAGCGCCGCGTCGAGGAGCTGCTGCACCGCGCGCTGCTTTCCGCGCTCGATCTGCTCGCGGACACCCTGCGCATCGCCGAGCGTGGCCTCTTCGTCGCTGTGGTTCGGATCGCTCAGCGGGTTGCCGTCGCCATCGATCACGGTGACCGCGTCGGGCGAGAGGTTGGGCACGCTCGACGCGACGAGGTGCGTGACGCCGACGACCTGCTCGGGACGCAGCCGCCAGCCCGGGGCGAGCGAGAGCGCCACCGACGCGCTCGCGCTCGCGCGGTCGTCGGCGAACAGCGTCCGCTCCGGCAGGACGAGATGCACGCGCGCCGCGGTGACGCCGCCGATATGCGAGAGCGTCCGGCTGAGCTCACCCTCGAGCGCGCGTCGGAACTGCACCTGCTCGCTGAAGTCGCTCTCGCCGAAGCGCGTGGTGTCGAAGATCTCGAAGCCGACCCCGCCGCCGCTCGGCAGGCCCTCGTTCGCGAGGGTGAGGCGCGTCTCGTGGACCTGCGCCTCGGGGACGGTGATCGTCGCGCCGCCGTCGACGAGCTCGTACGGCACGTTCAGCGCGCGCAGCCGCTCGACGATCCGCGCCGCGTCGGGCTGCGCCAGGTTCGAGAAGAGGATGGCGTGCGTCGGATCCGATCCGCGCACGTAGACGAGGATCGCGACCGCGAGAAGGACGCCCACCCCCGCGAGGGAGGCGATCCGGATCTTGAGCGACAGCGCGTCGAAGCGCGCCTTGAGCTCCTTGAGCCGCTCGCGAAGAGTGTCCACCGATCAGGTCCCCATCCGCATGACTTCGCGGTACGCCTCGACGAGGCGGCTCCGCACGTTGCTCACGAGTCGGAACGTGATGTCGGCCTGCTCGAGCGCGATCATCGTTCCGTGCAGATCGTTTCGCTCCCCGTTCGCGTACTGCTCGGCCGCCTGCTGCGCCTCTACCTGCTGCGCGTTCGTCGTGTCGACGAGCTCACGGACGCGATCGGCGAATCCCCGCCCCGGCGCGACCTCGGTCCGCTCGATGGGTGACGGCGTGACGCCCCGCGTGGGCTCCGCGCGCGCCAGTGTGGACGCGAAAGACGAATAGTCGCCGCCGACGGGGATGGTCATCGCGATCAGCCGCTGATGCTGATGGCGGAGCGCGCCATCGTCTTGAGGGTCTGCATCACCGTCACGCCGCTCTCGTAGGCGCGCGAGGCGGTGATCATGTTGACCATCTCCTCGACCACGTTGACGTTCGGGAGCGAGACGTAGCCGTTCTCGTCCGCGTCGGGGTGCGACGGCTCGTACACCATCTGCGGCGGGCCCTGGTCCTCGCGGATCTCCGGGACCTCGACCATGTACGCGTTGCCGGCCTCCGGATCGCGCCGCATCTCGGCGATGCGATCGCGCAGCGGGACGGCGCGGAACACCGGGTCGAGCCGGCGATACGGCCCCGTACCCGCCTCGTTGCGCGTGGTGCGCGCGTTCGCGAGGTTGCTCGCGAGCACGTTCATCCGCGTCCGCTCGGCCGACAGACCGCTCGCGGCGATCTCCATGGCGCTAAAGAAGTTCATCGCTTCAAGCTCCTTCTCGACTATCCGAAGACATCATCGAACCGCGACTCAGTGACCGTCGTTGGCCGCGTATCGCAGCAACCCGAGTTGACTTCTCACGATCTTGATCGCGCCCTCGTAGCGGAGCTGGTTGGTCGCGACCTTGCTCATCTCGCGCTCGAGGCTCACCGCGTTGCCGTCGTTGCCCGGGTTGATGACCCGCTCCTCCGACTCGGCCATGCGGAACGCCTCGGCGTGGCCGTGACCGCCGATGTGTCCGGGCGCGGTGGCGGCGAGCGGCATCTCGCCCGAGTCGCCGGGGGCGTCCTCGCGGACGAGCTCGAGCGGGCGGAACCCGGGGGTGTCGACGTTGGCGACGTTCGACGCCAACACGTTGTGACGCTCGAGGTGATAGTCGAGCGCGCGATGCGAGATGCCTACGCTATGGAAGAGGGCGGTCACGCATCGCTGTTCAGCAACCCACGTGCCACGCGCGATCCCACCCTCGATCCTGCGCGGTGGCCGTCCCCGCCGTCGGAGCTTTGGCGAATCGTCGACGCGAGCGTCAGCCGAGCCGCGCCGGCAACGACAGCTCGAAGCACGCGCCGCCGGGCACGAGGTCGCCCTCGATCTGCGTCGGCGCCTCGCACACGCGCAGCTCGCCCCCGTGGCGCCGCGCCATCTGTCGCGCGATCGCGAGCCCGAGCCCGAGCCCGTTGGCCTTGGAAGTATGGAAGAGCTCGAAGATCTGCTCGCGCGCGTCCACCGCCACGCCGGGACCCTCGTCGGTCACCCAGATCCACGCTCGATCGCGCGCGCGACGCACCGACAGGCGCACGCGCCCCCCGGCCGGCGTGGCTTCCGCCGCGTTCGACAGGAGGTTGACGAGGATCTGACAGAGCTCGCCCTCGGTCCCACGGCCCACCGGATCGCCCACCACGTCGAGCTCGAGCGAGACGCACGCGCGCGCGAAGTAGAGGCGGGTGAGCCGCGCCGCGGACTCCACGACGGGCCGGACGCGCACCATCCCCGAGCCCGCCTGATCGGCGACGAACGTGCGCATCGAGTCGAGCACGCCCTCGATCAGCTCGAGCGCCAAGCGATTGTCGGTGAGGGTCGCCGCCACGTCGGGACACGGGTCGTCCGCGAGCACCTGCTCGAGGAAGCCCAGGTTCGAGACGAGCACCGCGAGCGGGCTGCGGATGTCGTGTGCGACGCTCGCCGCCATCGTCCCGAGCGCCGCCGATCGATTGGTGTCGACCAGCCGAGCCTGCACCGCGTCGAGCCGCTCGCCCATCGCCGAGAGCTCGCGCTCGAGCCGCGCGCACTGGACGTGGCGCTCGGCCTCATCGAACGCGAGCTCCACCACCGCGCGGAAGCTCGGGTCGTCCCCCGTCCAGCGCACCTCGACGTGGGCGTCCGCGTACGGACGACGCACGCGCCGCGCGTCCACCGAGAACGGACCCGAAGCCACCTCGATCGCAGCGATCCAGGGGATCTGCTGCAACCGGGCTTCCAGTCTCGCGAGAATCGCGGCCGACCCCTCCTCGCGGACGACGGCCGGATACGCGCTCGGTCGAACGGTCGCCGAACGGGGCGGGATCGAAGCGGAGCCTCGGATCACGCCCCCTCATCGGACGTCTCGAGCTGTACTTGAGAAAAAAAGATTCAAACCGTAGGGCCCCCGCCGTTACGGTATGCGTCATCGGATTGGCACCCCACGCGCGCTGCGTTGCGCCGGCTGGGTGGGGAAGAGGCGGGAGGCCCACGACCATGTCGCGCAAGATTCTGATCGTCGAAGACGAAGAGACGCTCCGTCGGAGCCTCGCTCGACACCTCACGCGTCGCGGCAACACCGTGCTCGAGGCGGGCAGCTGCGCGGAGGCGCGAGAGGTCCTGTCGCAGAACGACGTCGATGTGGTCCTCACGGACGTGATGCTCCCCGACGGCCAAGGCTTCTCCGTGGTCGATCAGCTGCAGCGTCGGAGCGGCGTCGTCGCCGTGATCGTGATGACCGGCCAGACCGTGCTCGACAACGCGATCACCGCGCTGCGTCACGGGGCCGACGACTTCCTCACGAAGCCGTTCTCGCTCGACGCGCTCGACGACGCGCTCTCCCGCGTGGAGAGCGCGCGCTCGCTCGGCGCGATCCCCCCGGCCGGCCTGGACGACGTCCAGGCGTGGCGCGATCACCACTGCCCGGAGATCGTCGGCGACGACCCGCAGCTCCTGCGCGTGTTCGACATCATCCGCCGCGTCGCGGACACCGACTGCTCGGTGCTCGTCACCGGTGAGACGGGCACCGGCAAGGAGCTCGTCGCGCAGGCGATCCACCGCGCCAGCTCGCGCAAGGACGCGCCGTTCGTCGCGATGAACTGCGCGTCGATCCCCGAGAACCTCATGGAGAGCGAGCTCTTCGGACACGCGAAGGGTGCGTTCACCGGCGCGACGAACGCGCACAAGGGCCGCTTCGCGGTCGCCGACGGCGGCACCATCCTGCTCGACGAGATCGGCGAGATGGCTCTACCGCTGCAAGCCAAGCTGCTGCGTGTGCTGCAGGAGAGCGAGATCCGGCCGGTCGGCGAGAGCAAGTCGCAGAAGATCGACGTCCGCGTGATCGCGGCGACGCACCGCGACATCGAGGAGATGTCCGAGGAGAACACGTTCCGCGAGGACCTCCTCTATCGGCTCGACGTCATCCGCATCGAGCTGCCCTCGCTCCGCAATCGGCCGAACGACATCCCGCTCTTGGTGAGCCGGTTCATCGAGGAGGCGGCGCGCCGCCGCGGACGCGCGATCGACGGCATCGACGAGCTCGGGATGGCCGCGCTCTGCACGTATCGCTGGCCCGGCAACGTGCGTCAGCTCCGCCACACGATCGAGCGCATGGTCGTGCTCGCGGCCGAGGGTCAGCTCACGATCGACGACGTGCCGGCGCGCATCCGCGACGCCGAGCGCGAGAACCCGACCCGCGCGAGCGACGCGGGCGACCCGATCCTCCCGCACGCGGGGCTCGATCTCCGCGACGCGGTCGAGACGTTCGAGAACTCACTCATCCTGCAGGCCCTCGAGCGCACCGGCTGGAACAAGAACCAGGCGGCGACGATCCTCCAGATGAACCGCACGACGTTGGTCGAGAAGCTCAAGAAGAAGGGCATCACCAAACGTTCGTCGGCGGCCTGAGCGCTTCCTGCTCAGGCCGCGACCGCGCGACACCGCGCGCTGTTCCTTCCAACGATGGGCTCTAGAAGCGGCCGAGCGCCATGAGCCCGGCTCCTTCGGTCGTCACCGTCGGCAAGACGCCGAGCTCGACGCCGCCGCCGAGGTCCGCGTAGTACGTCTCCGTCTCCTGCACGAGCACGCCGACGAGCAACATCGCGAGGCCCGCCGCTTGGAGCAGCCCCGTCGCGAGCAGGTATCCCGCCCACCCGTCGTCGTCCCAGCTCCCCGGCTTGATCGCGGCCTGGATCCACGGACCGGCCAGCGGGATCACGCCGAGCCAGCGGAACGTCCCCCACTCCGGCTGGAGCCCGAAGTCGAGGCTCCATCCCGCAAGGGGACTTACCAGGACGGCGTGGAGGAAGTAGAACACGCCGAGCACCGCCGCGCCGGAGGCGACGAGCCCCCAGATCGGACGCGACCGCGTGTGCTCGGTCGGTTGCGGGACTGGCTGCGGCTGCACGTAAGGTTGCGGCTGGAACTGCGGCTGATAGGGCTGCGGCTGCGGATAGGGGTGCGTCTGGTACTGGGGAGGCACGTCGCCTTGCGGAGGCGCCGCCTGCACGGTGACGGATCCCTGTTGTTGATCGCCCTGGACGGTCACGGTCTGCGCGTGACCCACCGCGGGTGCGAGCGCCGCGACGGCGAAGAGCGAGAAGGAAGCGAGCCTCGACATGTCCACCTCTTCGTATTGCCGGCCGCCGCGAGCCCGAGGGTGACGCGGACGACCGTGAGCTCGGCGCCGACCCACCGGCGCCGACGCGGCCCGAGGGCAAGGCGCCCGCCAAGCCCGTGTCCCGGGATTCTACGTCGGAATCGTGGCCCCGAGCGAGAACCCGGGTTCTCGCTGTGGCTCGGTCGAGCCATCCGCCACCGCAGCGTCCGGATCGCTGTCCAGCATCTCCGCGGTGGCGCGTTCGAGCGACTCTCCGATCGCCTCGAGCGGGAGGTCGTTCGGATCCACGCCGAATGGATCCTCGATCTCGACGCCGATCTCGTCGATGCCGAACAGCGCGAGCGCGAGCATCGCCGCCGCCAGGGGCGTCCAGTACGACATGCCGTTCACCATCGCAAACGGCGCCGTGTAGCAGAACAGGGTGAGGAACACCTTGATGTGCTGCGCGTACGCGAACGGCACCGGCGTGAAGCGGATCCGCTCGCATCCCACGAGCGCCGCGTTCATCGCTTGGATGTTCTGGTCGACGCGGCTCAAGCGAATCTCGCTCACCATCGGATCCGCGTGCGCGGCGAGCCTCGCGAGGCGCGCGCTCACCCACGTCAGCATCACCGGCGCGCGGTGCGTCACACCTCGGAGCGCCTCGCGCTCGCGATCGGTCAAGAGCTCGCGCAGCGACTCGAGGTCGTCCTCCTCGCGCAGGCGCTGCACCGCGAGGTAGTAGAAGGCGAGCAGCTTGCGCCGCAGCTCGATGCGGTGATCGCCGGTGTCGTCCACGTACGTCACGATCTGCCGCATGAGGTCGCGCGTCGCGATCACGAGCTGACCGACGAGCTTGCGGCCCTCCCAGAAGCGGTCGTAGGACGCGTTCGTCCGGAAGACGAGCAAGAGACCGAGCGCGACGCCGATCAGCGCGTGGGCCGTCACGTCGATCCGAAACTCGAGGAGCACGTGCGCGGCCACCGCGGCAGCGCCGAACGCCGCCGCGAGCAACACGCGGATGACCAGCCGCGGCAGCACCGAGCCGCGGACCCGGAGCAGGATGGCCACCCAGTTCTGCGCTTCGTAGTCGACCATCGCTCGCCCCCGACGAGCGGCCAGGTTCGCTCGGCTCGTGACGGCCGGCAAGCGCCACGAAGACTCGGGGAATTGCGCGGAGGTGGCCGCGGTATCCTACGAGCGCATGCCACCACTGTCCGTGGTCCGTCGCTGGCTCTCCCATCTCTTCATCGCGCTCGCGATCGGTTGCGGCGGCGCGCAGACCGCGGGACCGAGCACCGGAGACGGCCGCGGCGACGGTGGACCGGCGTTGCCGCCGCGCGACGCGGTGCTCGGGGTAAACCCAGCAACGTTCGTGGACGGAGACCCCACGCTGCCGAGCGGCGCGTTCGCGCACCTGTGGCGCATCGCGCTCGAGCCGAGCCAGCGCGTCTTGATCCGGATGCGCTCGAGCCAGGTCGATCCGATGATCGAGGTGCGTGGGCCCGGGGGTCTCCGGCTGCGCAACGACGACGGGATGGACGGCTCGCTCGACTCGATCATCGAGCTCTCGCCGCCCGAGGCGGGAACTTACGAGATCCTCTCGACCACGTACGCGGCGCGCTCGATGGGCGCGTACGAGCTCGTGATCGAGCCCACCGATCCGCGCGGGGTCGGAGAGGCGTACACGCTCGGCACCGATCTGGTCAGCGAGCTCGGCCGCGCCGGGCGCCCCGGGTTTCCCGGGAGCTGGATCCGCTTCGAAGGACAGGGCGGATCGATCGTGCGCCTGCGCATCACGTCGCGCGCGTTCGACACCATCGCGACGCTGATGGGCCCCGGCGGTCAGACGTGGGTGAACGACGACGCGAACGATCTCGGCCCCAACGGCGACGAGCGACCGCTCGACAGCACGATCGTCGCCGCGCTCCCGACGAGCGGCGTCTATCAGCTCATCGTCACGCCGTACGGCGGTCGTGGCGCCGGCTCGTTCTCGGTGCGCAGCACCGTACGACCGCCCGTCACGTTGACGGAGAATGGCGATCGCCCCGAGGGTCTCGCCGGACCCGAGGGCGGCGGCCGCGTGCTCGGCCTCTACCTCGGCATCACCGCGTACCAGCAGCAGAGCCAGCTGTACGGCTGCGCCGACGACGCGCGGCTCCTCGCCGAGGCGATGCGCGAGTCGCACGTGCAGAACGCGACCGACCAGCTCGTCTTGCCGGACAACCTCGCGACGCGGCAAGGCTTCGAGCAGGGCGTCTCGCAGATCGCGAGCATCGCGCGCCCCGAGGACGTGGTGCTCGTGTTCTACAGCGGGCACGGCAACCAGGTGCCGGACGACGACGGCGACGAGCTGGACCAGCTCGACGAGACGATCGTGCTGTTCGACGGACCGATGCGCGACGACGAGGTAGTGCGCTCGCTCGAGCGGATCGGCGCCGGCACGGTGATGCTGGTGCTCGACTCGTGCTTCTCCGGCGGCTTCGCCGACGACTGGGTCCGCCAGCGCGGGCGCGTCGGCATCTTCTCCAGCGACGAGGACGTGTTGAGCGACGTCGCGGAGCCGCACCGCGCGGGCGGCTACCTGAGCTGGCACCTCCGCCGCGGCGTGCTGGGCGAAGCGGACTCGAGGCCACGCGACGGAGTCCTGCACGCGGGCGAGCTGACCGACTATCTCAACGACGGCTTCGTCGCGGACCATCGGCTGATGAACCCCGACGGCGGGATGGACCCCGCACAACGTCTCGTCGTACGCCGAGGCGCGGTGAGCTGGGACCGCGTGCTGTGGGCGTACCCGCGCAACCGCGATCTGTCGCTGCCCGCGCTGTCGCAGAACCCGCTGATGAGCCCGCCGCCTTAGAGCGCCGTTCGGCTCGCGCTCGAGCACGACGGCGCGGTTGTCGCCGTCGATCGAGTGTCGAGGCTCGCTACGCGAACCGTCGAGGATCGAACAGCGCCGGCGGCGCGGCGCGCTCGAGCACGACGTCGCGCGCGATCTCGCCGACCACCGGCGCGAGCTTGAACCCGTGGCCGCTGAACCCGGTGAGCACACACGTCCGCGGCACGCTCGGGTGCGGACCGATCACGAAGTGCTCGTCGGGGCTGTTCGTGTACATGCACACGCGCCGCTCCACGATCGCGTCGAGGCCGGGCAGGTGCGCGTCGCAGAACGCGCGCACGACCGCCTCGTCCTCCGCGCTCACCGCACGGTCCAGCGCCTCCGCGCTCGTAGTGACGCCGCCGTGGTGGGCGCACACCTTCACCGCGCGCGCGCTCAGCCCGCCGAAGCGCGGCACGCGCGGGATCCCGTAGAACGCACGCGTCCCGTCGAACCGGATGAAGATCGGCAGCCGGTCGGGCGTGAACGCGGCGGGATCGCGCGGCTCGAGCCAACACTGCACCTGCCGCTCGACGACGAGGGGACACGGCGGCGGCAACAACGATCCTTCTTCGGCCCACCCACCGATCGCCACGACCAGCCTCGCCGCGCGCCACGTCCGCGACGCGGTGCGCACCTCGACGCCTCCGTCCGTCGCGTCGATGGCCAACGCGGGCTCGTTCGACGCGAGCTCGGCGCCGTGCTCCCTCGCGACGCTCAGGAACGCGCCGACCATCGGCTCCGCCGCGAGCACCCCCGCTTCGTGCTCGACGATCGCCTCGTCCCCGTCCGCCGGGACGAACGACGTCCGGGCGGCGACCTCACGCGCGCTCAGCGCGTCGTATGGCAACCCATGTTGCTCTGCGGCGCGCCGCACCGCGTCGACCGCCTCGTGGCCGGTCGGTCCCACGAAGAGCCCGCGGGTCGGCTCGAACAGCGGCCGCCCCACCCTCGCCTCGAGCTCGCGGTAGCGCACGAAACACCGCTCGAGCAGCGGCACGTAGCGCGCGTCCTCGAAGTACGCCTTGCGCGTGACCCGCGTCTCCCCGTGCGAGCTCCCGCGATCGTGCGGCGGGGTGAACCGATCGAGGCCGATCACGCGAGCGCCCGCCTCCGCGAGCGAGGCGAGCGCCGACGCGCCCATCACTCCGGTGCCGATCACGATCGCGTCGAGCATGGCGCCCAGCGTACCGCGCGGGGGCGAAGACGACGGAATCGGACTCGGAGTCGGAGTCGGAATCGGACACGGAATCGGAATCGGACACGGAATCGGAATCGGACACGGAATCGGAATCGGAATCGGAATCGGAATCGGACACGGAATCGGAATCGGAATCGGAATCGGAATCGGAATCGGAATCGAAACCGGAAGTCACCTTGCTCTCGCGCACGCGGCGCGGCGCACGCCGTTCGTCTCAGCCCCCGTCTCCGGGAGAGGCTGCGTCGGATGACGCAGCCGGACCACGAACCCGGATTAATGACTCGTTAAGCGGCCATTTGGCCTCCCCTCGCGGATGGTCACGGTGCGGCCGACGCGCCGCGAAGGAGGCCTGATGACCCAACCCCACTATCTTCGATTCGCCCGCGCGCTCGCGCTCGCCGCCGCGCTCCCCGCCTGCAACACCGCCTCGCCGCCGGACGAGCCGCCGAGCGAGTCTCCGTCCGAGCTCCACGACGACGCCGGGCCGCTCGCCGAGCTCGACGCGGGCGCGGCGGGCCACGTCGAGGACGCGGGGCTCGACGTCGACGCGGAGGTTCCGTTCTCCTCCGGGCCGATCGTCCCACCCGAGCTCCCCGAGGGCTTCGCGTGATCACCACGCTCGTCCCCGAGCCGAGCCGGACCCCGCTCGCCGCCGCGTACCGCGCGCTCGCCGAGCGGGCGCAGCGGCGCGCCGACCACGGCGTGTTCGAGCCCGCCGCCTACGACCCGGCGTCCGTCGCCGAGGCGCGCGTCCGCTGGAAGAAGCGCATGGTCGACGAGTACGGATCGACCACCGTGTTCTCCGCGCTCGTCGCGCAGCTCGTCGAGGCGAACGCGCCGCTCGACGCGAGCGCGGTGACGCTCGAGATGGCGCAAGACGAGTTTCGGCACGCCGAGCTCTGCGGCCGGGTCGTCGTCGCGCTCGGCGGCACGAGCCACGCGCGCCGCGACAGCGCCGTCCGGCCCATCGCCGCGCACCCCGGATGCTCGAGCGAAGAGCGCGCGCTCCGCAACGTGCTCGTCACCTGCGTCTCCGAGATGTACAGCGTGGCGTTCTTCGTCGCCTCGCTCGACCGCATGACCGACCCGTACCTGCGCTCGGTCACCCGCGAGCTCTTGGCCGACGAGGTGATGCACGGCCGCTTCGGCTTCCTCTACCTCGAGGCGTCCGCCGACTGGCTCGCGCGACGGCCCGACGTGCGCGCGTCGGTCAGCACCTACCTCCGCTACGTGTTCGCGTGCTGCGAGCGTGAGTTCATCCGCGGCCCGCGCGCCCGCGCCGGCGCGGACGACGATGCGCTCGGCCTCGTCCCGAGCTCGATCGCACAAGAAGTGTTCACCGAGACGATGGCCCACGCCGTCGCGCCCGGCCTCGACCGCTTCGACCTCGACGCGACGCGCGCCTGGCGGACACGGTCGCTCGTCTAGGACTACCTGATCACATGCGCGAGGTGGTCGGCATCCGGTTCTCGCAGGGCGAGCGATGCCCTACGCGACACCGACGCTATACTCCACCGCGTGAGCACCGCCCGCCGGGTCCGGTACAGCTACGACGACTACCTGCGCGCCCTCGACATGAGCGAGCTCAAGCTCGAGTACTGTCAGGGCGTCATCTATGCGATGGCGGGGGGAACGCCGACGCACGCCGACCTGGCAGCCTCGGCGACGCGCCTCCTCGGCAACGCGCTCCTCGGCCGGTGCCGGGTCTCTTCCTCCGATCTCAAGGTTCGGGTCGAGCTCACCGATCTCTCCGCGTTCCCGGACGTCACCGTCGTCTGCGGCGAGCGATTCACGTCGAGGATCGACACGCACGCGGTCGTCAACCCCACGATCCTGGTCGAGGTCACGAGCCGGTCCACCGAGGACTACGACCGCGGCGAGAAGCTCGCGCACTACAAGCAGCTCCCGAGCCTCCGCGCGGTGCTGTTCGTCTCGCATTGCCGGAGAGAGGTCACCGTGGTCGAGCGCACCGGTGGAGCATGGCAGGAGCGAGCGCACGGCGAGGGCGAGGAGCTCGCCCTGAACGAGCCCTCGCCTCGCCTCTCCATCGACGAGCTGTACGAAGGAATCGAGCTAGACGGCCCCGCCTAGCTCACATCGCGGGCGGGCCGACCGTGATGCCGCAGCGCACCCACTGGCCGCTCACGCCCGCGATCTGCGCGCCGCGGGTGAGCCGCACGCGATACTCGCCCGCCGCCGGGACCCTGCGCGACTCGTGAACCGAACTCGCGGGGTAGCCCGGCCTTAGTGTCTCACGCCAGTGTTGCCTCAGTTCGGCGAGCCGAGCTGTAGGATACAAGGTCCGCGACGCTGTTCTGGTCTCCCGGCTGCCGCGCGACTGACTCCATCGGATGCCATGCGGTCACCACCTACTCGCGCACTGAAGCTTGACGCCCCCCCCCCCGGCCGAGGTACGTTTATGAGACGCGGACGGGCGCGCGAAGGGAGAAGGGGCGATGAGTCAACTCAGCATGCGACGGTTCGGGCCGCCAACAATGTGTGCGCTGATTTCGTTCTTTTCGTGCACAGTGGACCCTGTTGCCTCGCATGAGGACTCATTGGTCGCGGGTTCGAGCCTGAATGAATCCACAGAGTATGCTCCGCATTACCGTGGCGTAGTTAGGGTTTCGCAGAGTCCGGTGGGCCAAGGAACAGGATCGTGCGGCGGCTTCCTGATTGCTCCCGATGTAGTACTCACAGCCGCTCACTGTTCAATCGACCCGGAAGGGGATGATCCAGGGCCGATTCAGTCGGTTACTGTAGCCTATAACCTATCCGCCGATACCCCGATCTCACCGCGTCAGTACATTCCGGTTATTGCGCGGACAGTGCATCCGAGTTGGACGAACTCGACGCCCGCAAACCGTCTAGACCTTCAACTCTTGCGCCTTGGGCATCCAGTCGAAGAGAATGGGAGCGACCGCACTTTCGGTCGTATCGGGTCATTTTTCGAGGTCGAGAACATGAAGCCGCTGGGACTCAGGTACCTAGGCTGGGGTTCCTCGTCGGGCGTGCTCGCGGGTGCGTTTGTTACCCAGGATCACGCGTGCGGAGCGTATCCGACCGAACTGTGCACTTTCGCCAATGCACCTTATTTGTCCGTGTTGCAACTTGGCGATAGCGGTGGACCTTTGACACTCGCAGAGATTGACAGCGACGCGGAGACCGTCACAATCGGCACTATCAGTCGATCCGACTCGACCATTCCGGGAACCGGCACGCACGACTATGTGGGTTCCGTGGAGTTTGATCGCAGGCGCGTGCCTGGTCCGGATTCCCCGTTCGGCCCCGGACGCTGGACGCAGCTTGCATCGTGCTCGCCCACGGCAGCAGATGGGGCTGGCTCCGATGGCTTCGACGAACCGGAGAATTTCCGTACCTGGCAAGTTGCCGATGTAGATGGCGACTCACGCGACGACATCATCGTCAGGGACGACGGGGGAGTCGACACATTTTTCTCGCAAGGCGCGGTAGGTCACTTCATCGATCCTCCACCTCCCGGCGCAAACAATACTCCCGGGTTGTCTCAAGCTGCTGGGTACTCTGATGAATCGCTCTACTCGACGATACAGACTGGTGACTTCAATGGAGACGGACGGGCCGACCTATTCACACGAGATCGGACACAAGGGGTCCGAATCTTCCTCTCGAATTTTCTGGGAGGAAGCGGAACGTGGAATGAGCTCGGACTAGATTCGGAGCTCTTTCTAGAGTTTGGTGATGACGCCGGTGGAGATCGCCCAGAAGTCTATGAAACACTTACGGTAGCGGACGTGAACGGTGATGGGCTGTCCGACATCATCGGGCCCGATCCGCTCCTACAGCGGTTCCTCGTGTTCGAGAACCAAGGTAGTGGGCTATTCGAGCGCACGAATGGACCGGAATGGTCAAACTTTGCGCTCGCCTATCGTCGTTCGTTCCGACACGGCAACCTGGAGCTCGGCTACGAAGATGCGTGCGCCAACCCGGGCGTTGCCACCTGTGTGGCTGAAGAACTGCTGACGCGCGACGCCTGTGGCGTCTATGTGTTTCAGCGAACCGCCAGCAATTCGTGGAGCACGATTGCAGCGCCTGCGGTTGGGTCCAGCGGCCAGTGCCAACTGAGTGGCAATTGGTTCCAGTGCATGGCGCCTGGATCGGTATTTGCCTGCTGGCACGAGCTTAGTGATTCCCTGAACTATGACCAGCCGCACATGTACGAGACGATTCGCCTTGCCGACGTTGATGGCGATGGCTGCGATGAAATCGTTGCAAGAACCACGATTCGGCCAATCATGAACGAGTCTGGAACCAAGATCGTTGACTGGACCGAACCGGGCACGGGCATCCTCGTCATAAATCGCGGCTGTGGGCAGGGTTTCCAGGCATCAGACGGGACCGGCGTGCACTTGCACTACTCGATGGACACGATCGGGGGGCCAAGCTACTCGACGTTCCCAGGGTTTGAGCATTCGGCAAGTTACCCGTCCTTCCGCGCGGCGGACGTCGACGGGGATGGACGCGCAGATCTCCTGGCTCGTGGTTCCAGTGGCGTGATTACATGGATCAGCAACGGCAGCGGCTTTGACCCGGTGGATCCTCATCACCCCTTCTGGGGGACATACAGCCCGGTCCTGCCCGGCGGTGGCACCTGGGCGGACGAGCGGTATTTCGGCACCATTGTGATCGCAGACTTGGACGGGGATTCGGGCCCGGGCCGCCAGCTCCTTGCTCGAAACCACTGTGGCGGCGAGTCCTGGTCGTTCTGAGCCGCGGTCCGACGGCTATGGCGGGGGGGGAGCCAGCGTCACGAGGCAACGCGCCCACTGCCCGCTCACGTTGGCGATCTGCGCGCCGCGCGTGAGATGGATCAGATAGGTGCCCACCGACGGCAGCGCGAGCTCCTCGATGAACGCGCTGTCGGTCGCCGTCTCGGTCGCCGAGCCGACCACCGTCATGCCGTCCGCGCTCGTGACCTCGACCATCAGGTCTTGGATCCCCGAGCCCGACGTGCGGGAGACGCAACTTACGCTGACTACCTCTCCCGTCATGTTGCCGAACGAGTAGTAGTCGACGTCGGGCTCGGGAAGCTGCGCGAGGATCGAGCCCTGGCGGATGGTGGGCATGTCCATATCGGGCTCGACCACCAGAGCCTCCGCCATCAGCGGGTCTCCGTTCATCGCGTCCTGCGCCTCCCGCGTATAGTCGTCGGTGATGAACGACTTGATGACATAGAAGGCCCCTGCCTGACCGCTCTGGATATGCAGGTTGTAGCGCCCGAGCGGCAGGCTCGGCCCGAAGTTGATGAGGCCGGTTCCCGTGGGCGCGATCCGAGCGATGGTGTCGGTCCCATCCATGCTGGTCACCCACATCGCGGCCGGCATCGTGGCACCCGAGCCGGTCGGCCCGGCCGGCAGGACGATGAAGTTCGGGTTGGGGTTCGCCGCCATGAGGAACGAGTACACGTCGACGTCGCTCGCGTCGTCCCAGCCGCCCACCACGATGGCGGCCGTCCCGTTGCGGCGCATCGACTGCGCGCTCGCCACGTCGTCACCCATCTCCATGTCGATGTTCACCGCCGCGAAGTCGGGGCTGAGCTCCTGCACGGTGAGCTCGTAGGTGAACGTGTCGCCGCCCTCCGCCATCGGCGCGGGCATCTCGGCGCCCGGCCACGTCGAGAACTCTTGTACGAGCACGTAGTACGTACCGGTCGCGGGGAGGCGCGTGATGATCTCGCTGTCGGTGTCGGTCCGCGGCAGACGATCGTCGTTCTCCGCGATCGCCGTCATCGAGGCGTCGTAGAGCGTGATCACGGTGTCGATCATGTCCGTCGCCCCCTCGGGGTTCGCGAGGGTGAAGATCTGGACCCAGCTGTCGGCGGTGCCCTCGAAGCTGAAGTAGTCGAGATCGCCGGCCGGGCTGATGCGGTTCGTCGTGGCCTCGCCGAGCGTGAGCGGGTCCGCGTCCGCGAAGCTGTCGTTGCCGTCCCCGGTCGGCGGCATCCCCGTGTCCGCGCCCATCATCCCGGCGTCCGAGCCGGGGCCGCCCCCGTCCGTCGGTGTCGCGCCGTCGTCGCACGCGGTCGTCGAGAGGCCCAAGATCAGCGCCGCACCCAAAGAAAGTCGCTTCATTTCCCCATCTCCTCGCCACCAGAGATAGCACCGATCCCGTGGGGCTCCGAGGTTATAGTCCGGCATGGCCAAGCGCGCGATCGTGCTCACCTACGGCGAGGAGGAGAGCCGGTTCGGCTTCTCCCGGGTGGACCGCGGCAAGCTCTACGGGCGCAAGGAGCGCGCGATCCTCGACGAGAACGGGGACCGCTGCGTGCCCGCGTTCCTCACCCCCGACGGCGCCGCGCTCGTGCCGCCCGGCGGCACCGCCCACGTGTATGTCAACGAAGCGTTCGATCATGTACCGCGCTCCGAGCTCGTCGCGGTCGACGCGGACGGGAACGAGATCGAGGCGATCGCGAGCACCCTCGGGACGCCGCAGGCGCTCAGCCCCACGCGCCCGCAGCGCATCCTCGATCACACCATCGCGAGCGTGTACCAGCTCGACCCCGAGACGCTCGGCGACGAGCTCGCGAAGGCGCTCGAGGACGGCGAGCTGTTCGAGGCGGGCTACGCCTACAGCCAGACCTATCGCGCCGACGTGCTGTTCCTCCTCAAGAACGAGGAGGGCGTCTTCGGCCTCGTGGGGCGGCCGACCGGGTTCGACTTCCTCGAGCGCGACGCGCCGCCGCCGCTCGAGCTCGGCGACGAGGACGAGGACGAGCTCGACGAGGATCTCGACTTCAGCATGCTCTGAGAGGACGACGTGCCGAGACTCATCTCGATCATGGACGAGAAGCGCCGCGACGCGCACGTGGAGGTCGACTCTCCGGCGCGCGGCGACCGCGTCAACTACGTGGACACCCGCCGCGAGCCGGTGCGTCATCAGCGCCTCGTGAAGGGCACCGAGAAGACGACGTACGAGGCCCTCGTCGACAAGGTCGGCTCGCCCGAGGCGCTCAGCCAGGCGCTGATCGACGCCGACCCCGAGATCGATCTCGGACAGGTCGGCCGACGCCTCGCGCACACCGCGCGCGTCTACCTCGGACCGAAGGGCAACGTCCTTTACGTCGCGCGGATCCTCAAGGTCGTCTACTCGCCCGACGGCGAGGAGAAGAGCCGCGAGGACTTCGTCGACGTCGAGGCGACGGTCGGCGAGGAGCTGCCGCCCTTGCCGTACACCGGCCGGCTCATGCCGATCGACACCGTCATCCGCAAGTTCGCGCTCGTTCGCAAGCTCCAGCTCCGCCACGTGAACGGGCTCACGTTCGACTTCCTCTACGAGATCGCGCGCTCGCTCCACGAGGCGGACAAGCTGATGGTCGTCGGCGCGGGCCCGAAGGGACAGACGCCGCTGATCTTCCAGACCAACGGCACGCCGTTCCGCGGCTTCCTCGAGGGGCGCATCGACGGCGAGCGCTACAAGCTCGTGCTCCACCTCAGCAACCTCGAGATCAAGCGCGCCTCGAGCGCCGACGCCGAGGAGGGCTGAGCGATGCACTGGGCGGACGCGTGGAAGCCGTACGGCGGCGGCAAACGGACGGGGGTCGGCGGGCTCGCCGACGAGGATCTGGCGAAGCGGCTGCGCACCTACAAGCGGCAAGTCGCGAAGCGCTACCGCGTGATCGATCCCGAGCAGATCGAGCGCGCGCTCGGCGAAGGTCCCTATCACATCAGCACCAAGCTCGACGGCGAGCTGTGGTTCCTCGTGAAGCGCGACGGCGAGGTCGCGCTCGTCTCGTTCAACGGCCGCGTGGTGATGGGCACCCCGCTCGTGAAGGAGGCCGAGCGTCTGCTCGAGGGCTCCGCCGACCTGATCGTGGCGGGCGAGCTGATCGCGCGGATCGGCTCGGATCGCCCGCGCGTCTACGGCGTCGCGACCGCGCTCAACGACGACGACTCCGAGGGCACGCTCGAGCTCCACGCGTTCGACCTCGTCGAGGAGGGCGACAAAGACGCGCTCCTCGCCGACTACGCGTCGCGCCTCGCGCGTCTGAACGCGCACTTCGGCGACGGCGAGCGCATCGAGGTCGTCGAGACGATCGAGGGCGACGGCGCGGCCGTCCTGCGCGCGTTCCGCGAGTGGGTGGTCTCGGATCGCTTCGAGGGGATCGTCGTACGGAGCGAGCGTGGGCTCACCTACAAGATCAAGAGCACGCTCACGATCGACGCGGTGATCATCGCGTACGGCGAGCGCATCACCGCCGACGTGCATCAGGTGCGCGAGATGAGCGTGGCGCTCGTGCGCGACGACGGGACGTTCCAGCTCCTCGGCGCGGTGGGCGGAGGCTTCAGCGAGCAGGACCGCGCGCGCTGGCACGAGCGGCTGAGCGCGATCGAGTGCCCGAGCCGGTTCCGCCTCGCGAACCGCGAGGGGACGCTGAGCAAGTTCGTGCGCCCCGAGATCGTGGTGGAGATCCGCTGCAGCGATCTGTTGGCGAGCGACAGCTGGGACACCCAGATCCGGCGCATGAGCCTGCGCTACCGCGAGGAGGAGGGGTGGGAGCCGCTCTACGAGACGCCCACCGCGGTGCTCATCCACCCGATCTTCCTCCGCGAGCGGACCGACAAGACGGTGGACGTCGAGTCGATCGGCATGACGCAGATCACGAGCCGCGTCCCCCTCGAGGAGGAGCGCGAGAGCAAGAAGGATCGCGTGGTCCAGGCCGACGCGGAGATCGTGCGTCGCGCGGTGTTCTCGAAGACGACGAAGGACAAGGTCGCGGTGCGGAAGTACGCGATCATCGCGACCCACAAGGGCGACGACCGCAACTACCCTGCCTTCCTCGCGTTCTTCACGGACTACTCGCCGGGCCGCAAGGATCCCCTCCAGACCACGCTCCGCCCGGCGAGCACGCTCGCGCGCGCGGAGGCCGAGGTGGTCGAGTGGCTCGGCGACAACATCAAGCGCGGCTGGGGCGAGGAGGAGAAGGCGCGGATCGGCGAGCTCGTCCCGCCGCCCGCCGAGGCGGCCGAGATCCTGGCGAAGGAGCGCGAGAAGCGCGCGTGAGGCTGCGCCGCATCGTTGCGCCTCGCGTCGCCCCGCATCGCATCGCCAAGGCGAGCTACGCTCTGGGAGTCAGCCCGTGGCGGTGACCGACAAGACCCGAAGCCCCGGCGAACGGGGCGACCGCGTGCGCTACCACCTCGCGTTCGGGTGGTGGTCGCTGCTCGTGTTCCTCAGCCTCGGCATCGGCCTCGAGGCGCTGCACGGGTTCAAGGTCGGCGAGTACCTCGACGCGGACAACGAGGTGCGCCGGCTCACCTGGACGCTCGCCCACGCGCACGGCGCGCTCCTCGGGTTGGTGCACGTCGCGTTCGGGGCCACCCTCTCCATCGTGCAGCGGGCGGAGGAGCCCTGGAACCCGCGCACCGCGTCGCGGAGCCTGAGCGCGGCGAGCGTGATGCTGCCCCTCGGGTTCTTCCTCGGCGGGTTCGGCACGGCGGGAGGCGACCCGGGGATCGGGATCGTGTTCGTCCCGATCGGCGCGCTCGCGCTGTTCATCGCGGTGCTGCTCACCGCGCTCGCCATGCGGAGGCGCGCATGAGCCCGTGGATGGCCGCGTTCCTCGGCGGCTCGCTCTGGATCTGCGCGGTCACCGGCTGGTACGTCGCGCGCGAGAAGCCGTGGTGGGTCCGCCTCCTCGCGGCGCTCGGGCTGGCGGGGCTCCTCGCCGGGTTCGCATCCGTCCTGCGGCCCGCGCCGGTCGACGCGGAGCTGCTCGTCCCACTCCCCGGGCGCGAGCGGGAGGGAGGCTACGTCTCGAGCGACACCTGCGGCGCGTGTCACCCCGGCCAGCACGCGTCGTGGCATCGGAGCTTCCACCGCACGATGACGCAGGTCGCGACGCCCGAGGCGGTGCGCGCGCCGTTCGACGGGCGCGTGCTCGAGGAGCGCGGCCGCCAGTTCCAGCTCGGCCAGCGCGACGACACGTTCTACGTCGCCGAGGTCACCCCGCGCGTGGGCGAGGGCGAGGCGTCCGGCTTCTGGGGCCGCGCGCACCGCGTGGTGATGACCACCGGCTCGCACCACATGCAGGCGTATTGGATCGAGGGGCGCGACGGCAAGCTCGAGCAAGTCCCGTTCGTCTACCTCATCGAGCAGGACCGCTGGCTCGCCAACTCGGATTCCTTCCTCGAGCCGGCCCACGCCGACGACGATCCGCTCGAACGCTACACGTGGTCGGACTCGTGCATCACCTGCCACAGCACCGGCGGCCCGTTCGACGCGAGCGCCCTGAGCCGCGACGCGACGCCGGAGAACAGCGTCACCGAGCTCGGCATCGCGTGCGAGGCGTGTCACGGACCGGGCCAGGCCCACGTCGAAGCGAACCGCGATCCGCTCCGGCGCTATCTCTCGCACGCAAAGGAAACTGGCGACCCGACCATCGTGAACCCCGCGCGCCTCCCTCACGATCGATCGGCCGCGGTGTGCGGGCGCTGCCATTCGGTGCACCCCGACGGCGAAGGCGAGCGCGTGCATGGCTTCCGGCCGGGCGATCGGCTCGACGCGTTCCTCTCGATCGACGCGATGTTCGAGATGACCGATCACGCGGCGGCGAGCTCCGACGTGGAGTGGCTGGCCGGCGACGATCGCGACACCGTCGGCTCGTTCTGGCTCGACGGCAGCTGCCGGGTCGCCGGCCGCGAGCACACCCAGATGATCCGATCGGGCTGCTACCTGCGCGGCGAGATGGACTGCACCTCGTGCCACAGCATGCACGACGCCGATCCGGATCGGCAGGTCAGCCTCGAAGACCACGACGACGACGCGATGTGCCTCGGTTGCCACACCGAGATGGCGGCGAACCTCGACGCGCACACCCACCACGCGGCGGATGGTCCGGGCGCGCGCTGCGTCAACTGCCACATGCCCTATACCGCGTACGCCTTGTTGATGGGCACGCGCAGCCACCGCATGGACGGCCCCTCGGCCACCGGTCGGCTCGGCCGCGATCGACCGAACGCGTGCAACCTCTGCCATCAGAGCGAGACGTTCGCGTGGACGGCCGGCTACCTGAGCGCGTGGTACGGCGCGGCGGAGCCGTCGCTCGAGGTGCGGCACGACGAGGTCCCCGCCGGGGTGCACTGGCTGCTGCGCGGCGACGCGACCCAGCGCGCGCTCGCCGCGTGGCACCTCGGCCGCCCAGCCACGCGCGCGGTCACCGACGTCGACGCGATGCGCCCGGCCCTCGAGTCGCTGCTCGAGGATCCTTACGCGGCGGTGCGGCAGATCGCGGTGAGCACCCTGGCCACCATCGATCCGAGCCTCGAGCTCGACATCGTCGCGATCACGCGCGAGCCGCAGCACCAGGACACCGGGGTGCCCGAGTTCGAAGCGCTGCGCGTCGCACGCGACGACACCCCGGTCGCGATCCCCGAATAGCCGGGATGCGATCCGCGCGCGCCGCGATCACGCGCAGGTGATGGTGACGCCGTGGCTGTGGGCGTTCGTCTCGCTCGAGGTGACCGTCACCATCCCGCCGCCGGCCAGCGTCGCGAGCTGCGCCGCGGTGAGCGTCACGGTGTGGTTGTGCGGCGATCCGCCCATGATGTCGTAGGTGACGTCGGTGGCCGACGAGAGGTCGGCCTCCGGGATCATGAGCACGTGAGCATGGTTGTCGGCGATGGTCGAGGCCGGCGTGCACGAGCCGCCGCCGCCGCTGTCGGTGCGAGGCGGCCCGGCGTCGTCGCCACCGCCATCGCCGCACCCGACGGCGAACGCCGTCGCCGCCGCTACACCCACCGTCTCGACAAGGAAAACACGTCGCGTCTTCGGCTCAGTCATGGCCGGCATACTACCCCCGGAACGGGAGGAGGGAAGCCCCTCGTGAGACGACTCCGCACCGCCACGAGCCGCCCACGAAGAAGCCCGCCCCCGACGCGTGGTCGAAGGCGGGCTCGCATGACGGGACGATCGCTCAGGGCGCCGCGATGATCCGGACCACCTGGCCGCCGAGGCCGACGACGTAGATCTCGCCGTTCTCGTCTTCGCCGAAGCCCACCACCTGCGTCACCCCGGTGTCGGCCGGGCTCAACGCGGTCTGTACGTCGACGCCGCCCGGACACTGACGCAGCGCCTCGATGGTGGAGCGCTGATAGTCCGAGAAGAGATAGTAGCCTTGCAGCTCGGGGATCGCGGAGCCGCGGTACACGTAGCCGCCGGTGATCGAGATGCCGACCGAGTGGTCGTACTCGTAGATCGGATCGGTGTGGTTGGTCGCCATCGCGAGATCGCCCGCCGTCGCGCCGCTGTACTCGTGCAAGCCTTCGTAGGCGCGCCAGCCGTAGTTCTCTCCGCCGGTGCTGGACGCAGGCTGGAAGTTGATTTCCTCGTACTGGTTCTGGCCGACGTCGGCGATCCAGAGGTCACCGGTCACGCGATCGAACGACCAACGCCACGGGTTACGCAGGCCGTACGCCCAGAGCTGCGGCGCGCCGCCGCCCGCCTCGAACGGGTTCCCCGCCGCTGCGTAGCCGCCCGCCATGTTGTCGACGTCGAGCCGCAGCAGCGAGCCGAGGAACGTGTTCGTGTTGAGCCCGTTCATCTGCGGGTCACCGCCGCCGCCGCCGTCGCCCATGCCGACGTAGAGGAAGCCGTCCGGGCCGAACCCGATCATGCCGCCATTGTGGTTGTCGGCGAAGTCGTCCTGGTCGACGAGCCGCGCGACCATCGTGGCGTCGGCGACCGTCGGATCGCCTGCGCTCCGCGCGTACTCCTCGACGCGGTTCTTCGCGCCGCCGCCGCCGGAGGTCGTCCGGTAGATGAAGAAGCGACCGTTCGTCGCGTAGTCCGGGTGGAACGCGAGGCCGAGCAAGCCGCGCTCGTCACCGCCGCCGCAGCTGCAGCTCGTCGTGACCTGGAGGAACTGGTTGACCGTCCCCGACGCGTCGCGCCGCTGGATCCGTCCCGCCGACTCGACGATGTAGAGGACGCCCGGCTCGCCCGGCGCGTGCGCGACGAACACCGGTCGGTTGAACGATCCGATCGACTCGACGTCGAGCGCCGGCGGTCCCGAGCCCGCGCACGGGTCGGTGACCATCCCTGCGTCGGTGCCACCGGCGTCCGTGCCGCCGCCTCCGCCCGCGTCTCCCCCGCCGTCCGTGCCGCCACCGCCGCCATCGCGCCGCGGGCCAGCGTCCGTTCCGGGGTTGGGTCCGGCGTCGGTGCCGGAGCCGTCGTCACACCCCGCGAGGGCCAGGGCGAGGGTAAGGGTGATCCTGATGCAAGTCCTCATCGTGTTCTCCGGCGGCCAGCCTAGCACTCCTCTCCCCGGATTCGCCCGGGTCCGATAGAATCGATCCCGAAGCCATGGCGAGCCAGGATCCCCGCGATATCACGCAGCAGATCGAGGTGCTCCAGCCCGCGGGGAAGCCGCGCCAGAAGAGCGGACCACCCCGCCCGATGGCCGACATCTTCGGGGCGACCGACGTCGGCAAGACGCGCGAGCACAACGAGGACAGCTTCCTCGTCGGACAGCTCGAGCGGTACATGCGCGTCTCCCAGTCGTCGCGTCCCGTCGGGGACAACGCGAAGATCAAAGGTCCACCGCAGGGCTGGATCATGATGGTCGCCGACGGGATGGGCGGCCACGCGGCCGGCGAGGTCGCGAGCGCGATGACCGTCGACTCGCTCGCGCACTACGCGTTCGCCCTGATGCCGTGGTCGCTCCCGCGCAGCAAGGACGACAGCCGCATCCTCGCGCGCGGGCTGCGCGAAGCGGTGAAGACGATCCAGGCCGACATGCGCAAGGCGGCGATCGACGGCACCGGTCGGATGGGGATGGGGACCACCCTCACGATGGCGTACGTGACGTGGCCGAACCTCTTCGTGGTCCACGTCGGCGACAGCCGCATGTACGCGATGCGCGATCGTCAGCTCTATCAGATCACGCACGACCACACGCTCGCCCAGCAGCTCGTCGACTCGCACGTGATGAGCCCCGACGAAGCGGAGGAGTCGGACTTCTCGAACGTGCTGGTGAACGCGGTCGGCGGCGACAGCGACGAGCTCCGCGTCGAGCTGCACCACGCACACCTCGTTCCGGGTGACGTGTTCCTCCTCTGCAGCGACGGCCTCACCAAGCACGTCGAGGACGCGCGGATCGCCGAGGTCCTCGGCGAGGTGAAAGCGCCCGGTCAGGCCGAGCGCGCGGCCAAGCGCTTGATCGAGGACGCGCTCGAGGACGGCGGGACGGACAACGTCACCGTCGTCGTCGCGCGCTTCTGAGCCCCTCGCCTACCGACGGCGATCGCGCTCGAGGCGCCGGATGACCCGAGCGATCAGCTTGGCGTGGCTGAGGTGCGGCGAGCGCTCGCGCTCGCGGTCGACGAGCCGCTGAGCGACGTCGCTGTCGTGGGTCAGGCGGATCAGCCGCTTCATCAGGGTCTCCGGCTTCTTCTGCGCGCTCCGCCGGGAGAAGTAGAGAAACCCGAGGGTACCGAGGACCACGCCGACGATGAGCCAGATCATCGTCCGCAACATACGCGGGATCCGGCTCGGGGCTACCCCCGGGGCGCGCTCGCCCCGCCCCGGAGGCCGGCGCGAGCAGACCCGGGGCGCGCTCGCCCCGCCGATCGATCGGGAGCCGGCCTCGACGCGCCTGGCATGGGCCCCGCAATGCAACCTGCGCGGAGGCGACGATGACGAGGTGGGGTCCCTGGAGCGCGCACGCGCTCGATGTATCCGCGCTCACCCACGTGGGGCGGCGAGAGAACAACGAAGACGCGTTCTACGCGGACGAGGCCAACGCGGTGTTCGTGGTCGCCGACGGGATGGGCGGCTATCACGGCGGCGAGGTGGCGAGCGCGCTCGTCGTCTCGAGCGTCGGCGCGTTCACGCTCCGCAACGCCGAGGATGGCAACGCGACGTGGCCGTGGGGTCTCGAGCCGGGGAGGAGCTTCGTCGAGAGCTTCCTCACCGTCGCGCTGCGGCTCGCCAACCGCGAGGTGTACGCGCGTCGCAAGGGCCCGCTCGCCCAGATGGGCTCGACCGCGGTGGCGATCGCGTTCGACGGCGACGCGGTCGTGCTCGCGCACATCGGCGACAGCCGCATCTACCGGCTGCGCGAGGGGACGCTCGAGCAGATGACCCGCGATCACTCCCTCGTGGAGGAGCTCGCGAGGATGGGCGCGCGCGAGCAGCCGGTCGGCATCTCGCACGTGATCACCCGCGCGGTCGGATTCGGGCCGCGCACCACCGCCGACGTGCAGCGCATCGACGTGCTCGAGGGCGACGCGTACCTCCTGTGCAGCGATGGCCTGAGCGATCCCCTCGACGCGGACGACATCGCGCTCGCGCTCTCGTGCAAGCGCGCGTCGGACGCGTGCGAGGCGCTCGTCCGAGCGGCGTACGCGGCGGGAGGCACCGACAACATCACGGCGCTCGTGGTCCGCGTCGGCGAGCGCACCGCGTGACGCCGAAGGGCTCAGTCCTCGTCGGGCGACTCGTCGCGCGATCGCAAGCCGTGCTTCTGTGCGATGCGCCGGAGGTTCTTTCGATCGAGCCCGATCGCGCGCGCCGCCGCGCTCAGGTTGCCGTCCGCGCGCGCGAGCGCGTCCGCGACGTAGCGGCGCTCGAACTCGCCCAGCACGAGCTCGCGCGCCTCGTGGAAGCCGAGGTCGGCGCGCACCCGGAGGGCGTCGGGCGCGACGGCCGGCTCGAGGCTCACCCTGAGCTCGGTGAACCGCGTCGCGCCGGGGGTCAGCGCGAGCGCGCGGTCCAGCACGTTGCGCAGCTCGCGCGCGTTGCCCGGCCATTGGTGCGCGAGGAGCAGCTCCGCCCCCGGGCCCTCGATCGGTCCGGGCTCGACGAGCCCACGACGCACCAGGATCTCGCGGGCGATCGGCGCCAGATCCTCACGGCGCGAGCGCAGCGGCGGGATGCGGACATGCATGACGGACAACCGATAGAAGAGGTCCGAACGGAAATCTCCCGCCGCGACGCGCGCGACGAGATCGCTCCGCGACGCGGCCACGATGCGGACGTCCACCGCGCGCTCCTCGTCGGCACCGAGCGGGAGCACCTTGCGCTCCTCGATCGCACGCAGCAAACGAGATTGCATCTCGATCGGCACCGAGTCGAGCTCGTCCAAGAACAGCGTGCCCCCGTCGGCCCGCGCGAACGCGCCGTCCCGATCCGACGCCGCGCCGGTGAACGCGCCCTTCAGATGCCCGAACAGCGCGCTGTCGACGAGGGTCGGCGGGAGCGCGGAGCAGTCGACGGCGACGAACGGACCCGTGCGACGCGGGCTCGCCTCGTGGAGCCCGCGCGCGGCGAGCTCCTTGCCGGTGCCCGTCTCGCCCTCGAGCAACACCGTGACGTCCGAGCGCGCGGCGAGCTCGAGCACCGCGAACAGCTCACGCATCGCGAGGCTGTGCCCGACGAGCTCGCCGAACCGACGCGCCTGCGAGGGAGGCACGGCGAGCGGCCGCGGAGCCGACGCGATCCGCAGGCACGACTGGCCGATCTTGATGACGGCGCCCACCGCCAGGCTGGCCCGCTCGATCCGCGAGCCCTCGAAGTGCGTCCCGTTCCGGCTCTCGAGATCCTCGACCGCATAAAGGAGCGGTCCGTCCGGCGAGACGCGCACGTGTCGGCGCGAGACCCGCGCGTCGGTGAGGACGAGGTCGCAGCCCACGTCGGTGCCGACGATCCGCGGCGCGTCGAGCACGGTGACGCGGCCGACGTCGGGCCCCTCGATCACGAGGAGCTGGTGCGGTCCGCCCTTGCCCGGACCGAGGGCGTCACTGTGGATGGTGGCGACCGTGGACATGCGATGGCCCGTCGCGGATCGTAGCAGGGTGGAGCTGCCGGCCCGGATCGGACCGTACCGGATCGTCGGTCACCTCGGCCGGGGCGGGATGGCCACCGTGTACAAGGCGGTCGCGGTCGGAGCGAGCGGGTTCGAGAAGCTCATCGCGCTCAAGGTGCTGCGCGCCGAGCATCAGGGCGACGCGGAGCTCGAGCGCATGCTGATCGACGAGGCGCGCCTCGGCGCGAAGCTCGCGCACCGCAACTTGCTCCAGGTGCACGACCTCGGGCTCGCCGACGGCGTCTACTACGTGCGGATGGACTACGTCGACGGCGCGGATCTCGACTCGCTGCGCGAGCGCGCTGCGCCCGAGCACGCGGTCACGTTGTTCCTCGCCGAGGAGGTCGCCCTCGCGCTCGCGTACGTCCACTCGCTCTCGGACGACGCCGGCCGCCCCCTCGGCCTCGTGCATCGCGACGTCAGCCCGAGCAACGTGCTCGTCTCGCGCGACGGCGAGGTGAAGCTCGCGGACTTCGGGATCGCGAAGGCGACCCGTCTCGCGAGCAACACCCAGGCCGCGATCCGTCGAGGCAAGTACGCGTACATGTCGCCCGAGCAGATCGCGGGAGCCCCCCTCTCATCGCGCAGCGATCAGTTCGGCTTCGGCGTGATGCTGCACGAGCTCCTCCTCGGCGTCCGCCCGTTCGATGGGCCCTCCCCGCTCGAGACGATGGACAAGATCCGCGAAGCGGAGCTGCCGCCCCTGCGCGGCCTGAGCGCCGACCTCGCGGCCATCGTGTCCACGTGCCTTGCCAAGGACCCCGACGAGCGCTTCGAGACGGCGGAGGCGTTGCAGCGGGCGCTGGCGGTGGCGCGCCGACTCCGCGATCCGGTCGGCGCGACCGACCTCGGGCGCTGGGTGCGCGGTCACCTCGACGGGGGAACGGCGACCCGATCGGGTACCGCGACGTTGCCGATCACCGAGGTGTGACCCGCGCCCGCACGCGCCGCGCGAGCACGAGCGCCCAGAGGACGAGCCCGAGGAACGCGGGACCGTTCACCGCGGCGGAGAGCATGAACCAGCGCGCGGTCGCGTCGTCGTCGGTCCCGCGGGTGGCCAGCCAGCTGAGCGCGCTCGCGACGGTGAACAGCGCGATCACCGCCGCCTCGATCGCGCCGTGGAGCACCCGCCTTCCCAGTCGCCGCCGCGCGACCTCCATCCAGCACGCGGTCATCGCGGTGTAGCCCCAGTTCGCCCACACGCCCGTCAACGCGGCATGCAGCGCCCATTCGGTGCGCCACGCCGCGAGGTCGTCGCCCCGAGAGACGTCGATGAACCGCGTGACGAGCATCGCCTCGGACCACTGCTCGACGATCGCCGAGCCGACGTCGAGCAGGAGCGCCACGATCGCGATCCGAACGGCGGTCCGATCGCCGCGCGCCCACCGGAGGAGCGAGACGGAGACCGCGATCCCCGCGAACGTCGAGAGCTGCCACGGCAGCCACCCGATCCGCCACGTCGTCGCGTGCGACGCGATCCACGCCATCCGCTCCGCGGGCGCACCCGCCGTCGGATCCATCCCCGAGCGAAGGACGAGCGCCATCGATCCGAGCGCCGCGAGGTGCGCGAGCGCGAACACCACCAGCGCGAGGACGAGCGCGCGCTCGACGCGGTTCGGCCCCGACGCGGCCGCGGTCACGCGTGCCGGAGGTGGAACGACTTCGGCCGCGTCAACGACTCGTACCCGAGCCGCGAGAGCGTGCAGCCTCGGCCCGAGTCCTTGACGCCGACCCACGCGAGCTCGGGATCGAGGTAGTCGCAGCGGTTCATGAACACGGTGCCCGTCGCGATGCGGTCGCCGATGCGCTCCGCGCGCTCGAGGTCCTTCGTGTAGACGGCCGCGGTGAGCCCGTAGCGGCTGTCGTTCATGAGCTGGATCGCGTGCTCGTCGTCATCGACCGGCATGATCCCGACCACCGGCCCGAACGTCTCCTCGGTCATCAGCTCCATCTCGTGATCGACGTCGACGAGGATCTGGGGCGCGAGGTACGGGTCACCGCGCTCCGCCGCGGCGGCGAACTTCGCCGGATCGATCAGCGCGCGTCCTCCCGCTCTCGTCGCCGCCTCGACCTGCGCACGGATCTGCGCGGCGGCGGACTTCTTCACCACCGGCCCCAGCGTGGTCGCCGGATCGGTCGGATCGCCGAGCACGTACGCTTCGACCAAGGACACCGCCTTGTCGACGAAGCGATCGTAGAGCGGGCGCGCGACGTAGATCCGCTCGATGCCACAGCAGCTCTGCCCCGCGTTGAAGAACGCCCCGTCGATCAGCCCGTCGGCCGCCGCGTCGACGTCCGCGTCCGGCGCGACGTAGCCGGGGTCCTTGCCCCCGAGCTCGAGCCCGAACGCGGCGAACTTGTCGGCGCCGGCGCGGTGCACCGCGTGCCCGCCCTCGACGCTCCCGGTGAACGCGACGAAGTCGACGCGCGGATCCGCGACCGCCCGCGCGACGTCTTCGTGCGGGAGGTGGAGGAACGTGAAGAGCGCCTCGTCGATCCCCGCCGCGCGCGCGTGCTCGACCATCCGCTCCGCGACGAGCGGCGTCTGCGACGAGTGCTTGAGCACGACCGCGTTGCCCGCCATCAGCGCGGGCACCACCGCGTTCACCGCGGTGAGCCACGGGTAGTTCCACGGGGCGAGGACGAGGACGACGCCGAGCGGCTCACGCCGGATGAAGCGCGTGAAACCCGCCTTGTCGCTCGTCGGTAGATCCTTCAGCGCGTCGAGCCCGAGCGTGATCATCGTCCGCGCGCGCTCCTCGAACCCGCGCAGCTCGCCGGGGCTGTGCGCGATGGGACGCCCCATCTGCCAAGTCAGCTCCTCGGCGAGACGGGGCGTGTCGGCCACCACGCGGTCCACGAACGCGCTCAAGAGCTCGGCGCGCCGCTCGCGCGGGGCCTCGCGCCAACGCCGCTGCGCCTCGCGCGCGCCCGCGAGCGCGTGGTCGAGCTCCTCGTGCGTCGCATACGGACGCTCCACGTACACGCGACCATCCACCGGAGAGATCGTCTTCTGCGTCGTGCTCATCGTTTCCTCATCAATGGGTGACTGGCGGTCCCTCGGCCGAGCCCATCGCCGCGGTCTCTTCGAGCGACTTGCCGGTCGTCTCCGGGAGCCACATCAGGATCATGACCAGCGCTATCACGGGTCCGATCGCCGTCAACGAGACGGCCGGCCCATAGCCATACGCCTCCGCCGCAGCGCCCACCGCGATGGGCGCGAGGACGTAGCCGATGCGGCCCAGCAGGTTGTTGGACCAGGCAAACGCATCGCCGCGGAGGTTCGTGGGGAAGAGCTCCGTGTTGAACGCATTGAGCACCGGTAACACGGCGCTCGCGCCAAAGATCGCACCGACCACGGAGACGAACAGGAGCGCGGGATGATGCGCGGTGTAGCAGCCCAGCGCGGAAGCCGCGGTGACGAGGAAGATCAGCGTCGCGCTGACCTTGCGACCGAGGCGGTCGATCAGGAAGCCGACGCCGAAGACCAGCGGCATCGCGAGCACGGCGCCGAACACGATGTAGCCGCCGACCTCGGCCTCCGTGAGATGCGGCCCCGGCTCCGTGGGGTCCGCGACGGCGTACGCCTTCCAAAACGTGATCGCGGTCTGAGCGCACACGTACGTGAACAGCCAGATCGCCGCGAGCTGGAGGACGCGTCCGCGATACGGTGATCGCCAGATGCGGAACATGGACGGCGCCTCCGCCGCCTGCTCCATCACTTCGAAGCGCTTGCTCTCTTTCAGCCCGCGGCGCGCGAACGCGAGCAAGATGAGCGGCAGTGTGCCGACGAAGTAGACCGTACGCCATCCTGTCGGCGCCGTGACGAGGATCGGCACGAGACCCGCGCAGACGACCGACCCGAGGCTCGAGAACGCTTGGATGAGCCCGATCATCAGGCCGCGCTTCGCGCTCGGGAACTCCTCCGCCGCGTACACCATGCTGATCGCCCACTCGCCGATGAGGAAGATGCGCGCGACGAGCTGGCACGCGGCGAAGAACCAGAGATTCGGTGCGAGCGCGCTGACGAACGAGAAGACCGTGTAGCCCGCGATGGTGATCGTGAGGACCCGCTTACGGCCCCAGCGGTCCGCCTTTCGCACGAGGAAGTAGGCGAGGATCGTCCCAACGTTGATGACCCCGACCGCGAGACCGCCGAGCGCTTTGTCCACCCCGAACGCGTCTTGCAGGTTCGGCAGCAGCTGGCTCAGCGCGATGTGATCGTAACCCTCGAAGAACGTCGCCACGCTGAGGAAGCCAAACAGCTTCCAGTGGTATGGGGTCAGCTTCTCGCTCTCGGGCTCGGACATCCGCCGCGCAGCATACTCGAGCCGTGATTAAAGGAGCGCCGCAGGCGATCCGGAGCGCGCGCGACACACACGGACGGAACGAACGAAGCCGGCACGCTCTCGCGCGCCGGCCTCGTCTGGACGAACGAGCGTCTCGGCTCAGGCCTTGTCGAGCTTACCGACGAGGCTGAGCGTGAAGCTCGCACCCATGTACTTGAAGTGCGGGCGCACCTTCAGGCCGCAGCGGTACCAGCCGGGTTGTCCCTCGACGTCCTCCACCGTGACCTGCGCGGCCTTGAGCGGCTTGCGCGAGCGCACCGCGGGGGCCGGGTTCTCCATGTCCACCACGTACTGCGAGATCCAGGTGTTGAGCTCGCGCTGGAGGTCCGAGCGCTCCTTCCACGACCCGATCTGCTCGCGCTGCATGACCTTCAGGTAATGCGAGAGGCGCGTGATGATGAACATGTACGGGAGCTGGGTGCCGAGGCGGTAGTTCGTCTCGGCCTCCTTGCCCTCGGGCGTGTTCGCGAAGATCTTCGGCTTCTGGCAGCTGTTCGCGCTGAAGAACGCCGCGTTGTCGGAGTCCTTGCGGAACGTGAGGCCGATGAAGCCCTGCTCGCTCATCTCGTACTCGCGACGCTCGGTGAGCTGCACCTCGGTCGGGCACTTGGTCTGGATCTCGCCCATCGCCTCGTACTGATGGAGGGGCAGGTTCTCGACCGCGCCGCCGGCCGCCGGGCCGATGATGTTCGGGCACCAGCGATACTTCGCGAACGAGTCGGCGACGCGCGCCGCCAGCGTGATCGCGGTCTGACCCCAGAGGTACGCGTCGTGGTTGCCGACGACCTCCTCCTTGAAGTTGAACGACTTCACGGGGACGGTGTCGGGGCCGTACGGCAGCCGCAGCAAGAACCGCGGCGCGCACATCCCGACGTAGCGGCTGTCCTCGCTCTCGCGGAACGAGTGCCAGCGCGCGTACTGCGGACCCTCGAAGAGGCTCTGCAGATCCTTGAGCTTCGGGAGCTCCTGGTACGACTCACAGCCGAACATCGACGGCGCGCTGTTCGTGAGGAACGGCGCGTGCGCCATCGCCGCCACGCTCGCGACGTTCTGCATGAGCTGCATGTCCTGCGGGCCCGGGCCGAACTCGTAGTTACCGACCATCACGCCGTAGGGCTTGCCACCGAACGTGCCGTACTCGTTCGAGTACACGTGTCGATAGAGACCCGACTTGACGAGCTCGGGGCTGTCCTCGAAGTCCTCGAGGAGCTGCTCCTTGCTCACGTTCAACAGCGAGACGCGGATGTTCTCGCGGAAGTTGACGTTGTCGATCAGGTACTTGAGACCGCGCCACGTCGACTCGAGCTTCTGCAGATCGGGGTGATGCAGGATCGCGTTGATCTGCGCGCTCATGCGCTGATCGATCTCCGCGATCATCGCGTCGACGACCGCCTTGTCCACGCGCTCGCCCTTGCGGGACGGCGCGAGCATCTCGGTGACGAACGCCTGGATGCCGCGACGCGCGACGTCGTAGGTGTCGTCCTTCGGGCTGATCTTCGCCTCAGCCAGCATGCTCTCGAGCAGCGATCCGTCTTCGGTGAGCGCTTCCGCGCTTGCGCCCTGTGCCTCTTCCTCAGCCATGTCTATTCACCCATCGCCTTCGATGACCGGGGGATCCCCAGCTATTCCTCGCCGCCTTCGCCGCCCATGCCGAGCTCGCTCATCAGCCGCTCGCGCGCTGCGTCGTCGGACAAGAGGCCTTGAATCTTCTTGCGGAACTTCGGGAGGTTCCCGAGCGGTCCCTTGAGCGCGGTGAGCGCGCTGCGAAGCTGCATCAGCTGGCGCAGCTCCGGCACCTGCTCCGCGATGCCCTCCGGCGTGAAATCCTTCAGCGTGTTGAACTTCAAGCTGACCGGCATCTCGTTGCCGTCGTCGCCCGACAGCTTGTCGGCGACGTTGAGGTCGAGCGACAAGTTCTGCTCCGCCATCACGTCAGCGAAGTTGTCCTTGTCGATGTTGATCGCCTTGCGCTCCTCGAGCGGAGTGTCGTCGGGCTTCCCGGTGTAATCACCGAGCATCATGATGCGGAGGGGCAGCTCGACCTCCTCCTGCTGATCGCCGGTCGCCGGCTTGTACGTGATGTTCACGCGCTCCTTCGGCGCGACCGATCCCTCTTTACCCATCTTGATGTCTCCGCTTTGGTCTCAGCGCTGAAGCGCCCGACGCCGAGGCTACCCCGCTCTCGGGACTCGCAGCATGCCGAAGAACCGGGTGCGGGGGAACCCCCCAAGAAGATCCCGCCAAACGGGGGGTTCCGGACGTCTCCCGCGCGCGGCTCAGAGCCCCGTCTTGGACGCGCCGACGGGGTCGACCCGACACAGGCGCCGGAACACGACCGCGAGGCGATCCGCTCCAGCCGGGTCTTTCTTGAGCTGTTTGAGCACCGCCACGTGGCCTCGATAACACGCCGCAGCGAGCTCGGGCTCCCAACGCTCGAGGCCGACCGCGTCGATCTCGGCGGCCAGCCCCTCGAAGATTCCGTCGGCGGCCGGCGCGGTCGAACCGTTCGCCAACGCCTGCGCGATCGCGAGCTTCGCGCTGAAGCGCGCGCGTCCGCTCGTCGCGCTCCCCGCGATCTGCCCCAACATCGCGAGCGCCTCGTCGACCTTTCCCCCCGCGACCAGCGCGCGCGCCTCACCGAGCTCATCCGAGCCGCCGCCACCGCCGCCGCCCTTCTGCGGCAGCACCTCCGCGCGCACCCAGTCCTTGGTGGCCTCGGACGCGAACGGCACCCCGCCGGTGAACGTCTGATCGATCGTCTCGGGGAACGCGAGCGCCCAGTAGGCGCTGCCCGCGATCGCGGCCTGCAACGCGCTCGCGTACTCGCCGCCGAGGTTGGTCAACGCGATCGCGCTGTAGCGGTGCAGGTCCCACCAGAACGGCTTGGTCCCGAGCTCGGTCTCGGCCTCACCGAGGAGCTGCGTCCAGCGCTGCGCCTCGAAGTGTCCGTTGAGGTTCCGCATGATCGTGTCGGGCGGAACGCGCGCGCGCGTCTCGTTGCCCTTCGCGATGGGAGGCGGCTTCGCGCCGATCGCCGCGCCGAGGCGGACGAACCCGTAGCTCGCGGGATCCTTCGGCGCGGCGTCGCGCAGGACCTTGGCCGCGTCCAAGAGGCTCATCGTGATCTGCTTCGTGAACGGCCCGAGCTGCGCCGCATCGGCGAGCGATCCCGACGGCGCGGCGAGCGCGACGTCCGCCTTGGGTGCGGCAGGGGCGGGACGAGCCGGAGCCGCGGGCGCGGCCGCGCTCGGCGGCGGCGCGGCGGGCTTCGGTGCAGGGACCGACATCTTGACGCGCTGGATGGTCTCCGTGAACGGGCGGAGGCTCGGCGCCGCGTCCTCGAACTTGTCGCGTACCACTCCTGCAAACCGCTTTGCGGACGCGTCGAGGCGATCGACCGCGACGCGATCGGACGCGGTCGGCGTGAGCGCGCCGAGCGGGGCCTCGAGCCGCTCGAGCATCCACGTCAACGCGTTCGCGCGACCGCGCAGCCGCTGGACCGGCGGGAAACAGTCGTCCCAGTACTTCTCGCAGATCTGCGTGATCACCTCGAGCCCGACGGCGAGCCCCTCGAAGCGATCCGTCTCGAAGCGCGCGTACGCGAGATACGACGCGATGAGGAGATCCTTGCTCGTCGCCTTGAGGAGATCGCCCGAGCGCGTCGCCACGTCGGACCACTCCACGTGGCCGCCGGTCGGCGAGTCGAGCGCGGCGATGTCGTTGCGCAACGCTTCGTGCGCCGGATCGTACTTGGCGTCGATGCCGACCGCCGTGTCCCCGGGGATCGGCTCGACGAAGGGCTTCGCTCGCTCGGCGAGCCACGCGAGCGGATCATCCTTGGCCGGCGCGGGTGGCGCGGCGGGCGCCGGCGCGGCGGCCGCGGGATCGGCGGCCGGCGGCGGCGCTCCCGCTTCGGAGGGAGGCGCAGGATCGGCGGTCGGAGGAGCCGCGGCGGGCGCGGACGGTGGCGCGGCGGGCGCCGACGGAGACGCGCCGCCACCCGCGGGGAGCGACAACTTGATCCGCGCGATCGCATCCGAGATCGGGCCGAGCGGCGGCGCCTGATCCGTGAACTTGTCGTTGATGACCGAGCGGAGCCTCGAGAAGCCCGCGTCGAGGGCAGCGACGGCGTCGCGATCGCCGCCGTCCACCGCCGTCTCCGGCAGGACCACTTCGAGGCGCGCGGTGAGCCACGCCACCGCGTTGACGCGCGCCCGGATCCGCGCGGCGGGGGGCTGCATGGTGTCCCAGTACTTGTCCATCGACTCGGCGAGCAGGAACATGCCCGCCGCGAGCCCGCCGAGGCCCTCGAGCTGGTAGAGCGCATACGCCGCGTACGCCTCGATGAGGAGGTCCTTGCTCTTGGTCTTGGTCAGCGACTCCGCGCCCTGGAGAAGCACGTCCCATTGCGGCATGCCCGCGCCGGGATCCTCCAGCTTGCCGGCCTCCGCGCGCACCGACTCGTGCGCCGGATCGTAGCGAGCGTCCTCGCCCGCCGGCGAAGCGTCGGAGATGGGGCTCAGCCAATCGGCGATCCGCGCCCGCGCTGCGGCTTCCGTCACGTCGTCACCCCTCGCTCTCTCGCCCTGTGGTCGTGCATGACGCGCGCCCGATCCCCATCGTCGCCGCGTCGACTACCGCGCCGTGCCCGACGCGGCGCGCTGCGCGAGCGTATCCATCAGCGCCCCGAGCGACGTCCCGTCACCGACCGCGCCGAGCGATGGCGCGATCGAGGTGCGCGCCGACTCGATCGCGGGCTCGCGCGTGGTCGTCAGCGGCCACAGTCGGTTGTGCTCCATCGACGGCTTCGCGAGGAACGACAGCAGGTTGAGCGGCGCGGGCCCCAACGACACGAGGAGCCGCGGCGCCGGATCCTCGATCCAGAACACCTGAGGGTGCGCGGGCGGAAACCCATACACGCGCCGGGTCAGCTCGAGCCACATGAATAGATCGGTGTCCACGTGGATCGGGCAGTCGAGCACCGTCGCCGCCTTGCCCGGGTCGTTCTTGGCCGCCTCTTGGCACGCCGTCAAGAACGTTTGATACGCATAGAACTCCATCCCCGAGCGATCGGAGAACAACCGCTGATGGAGCTCGGCCGCGAGCGGGTGGGCGAGCGTCTTCTCCACCACCTCGTCCGCGTGCGCGCGCTCCGGCTGACCCGGGAGCGGAAGCGCGGCGAGCGCGGCCTTGAGCGGATCGAGCTCCATGTGCGACGCGGAGCGACCCAGCTCGGCCGCCGCATCGAGAAAGCGCGCGAACCGCACCGGCAGACGGCTGAACGACGTCGGCGTCTCGGACGCCTCGGCGAGCGCGAAGAACACGACAGGGAACTTGCGCCCTACCTTGTCCTGGCTCGGGACGAGCAGCGCGACGACGGTCTTGCCCGAGCCCGGCGGCGTAAAGATCGCGCGGATCGGCTGCTCGGGCATCTGCCCGCCCGCGCCGCGCAGCGAGTCGTTGGACTCCTGGACCCACTGCTCGAAACTGCGCGCGGCATCGTCCGCCACGTTGTGGCGGACGAAGTCCCCCTTCGAGGGGATCTTTCCGAACAGCCCGACCTCCAGCATCAGCTCTCCTCGCGCGGCGCCCGCGATGGAACCTCAGAAACGGGGGCCGGGTCAATGAGCGGATGCGGCGAGCGCGCCGAGAAACTCGGCGCGCGCGCGTCCGACGGCTCAGTGCACGCGGCAGGTCGTGCGACCCGAGACGATCTCGCGGGGCGGATCGACGTCGCGGCCACGCACCGGCGCGAGCAACGGGGGATTGCGCTGCCGCCCGATCACGCCGAAGAACGGCGCGTCGCCGCGCACCGCGCGGATCTCGATGCTCACGTCGACCTGGTGATCGCGCAGGCGCCACGTCTGGCGGAACACGCGATTGCCGTTCGACGCCGTGGTGACGGTGCCCTGCTCGAGGAGGCGGAAGAAGCCCCACTCGCCCGTCTGCTCGAGGCGCTCGTGGATGCCGCCTTCGCCGCGAACCTCGAGGCTCGCTCCCGCCTCCGGGCTCTCGCCCGGCCAGGTGAAGCGAACCCAGCGCTCGGGACCGTTGTGATGCTCGTAGCAGGTGCCGCCCACGCACAGCTCTTGGGTGGCGACGCGCGGTGACGGAACGATCCGCGCGTCGAAGCGCACGGTCGGCGCCTCCGCGCCCGGCGGGAAGAACACGTTCGTGATGTCGCCCGCGCGCTCCAGGTACTGCAGGAGCTGGCGACGATACGCGTTGCTCGCCTGCTGACCCAGCTCGGTCGAGAACATGAACGTGTCGCCCTCCTTCGGGATCCGGCGCTGGAGGACCTCGTTGTAGAAGGTCCACAGCGTACCGGTGTCGCGCATGTAGAACGCGCCGAAGTCCTCGAGCGGCACGTCGTGCCCGCTCGGGTTCATCGGATAGCCCCCGAGGATGTTCCGGTGGTACGGCATGTACACCTCGGTGCACCACGAGCGGCCCGCACCGGAGGCCTGGCCGATCGCCACGCTGCTCGAGCTGCCCTCGATCGGCGGCCAGAGGAGCGCCTCGATCCGCGGACGCCAACCGATCTCCTGGCTCTCGATCAGCGCGCGCGTGGTCGTACGCGCGGTCTGCAACGCGGTTTGTAGCGCCTCCTCGGTGCCCTGCGGCGTGTCGAGGTGAGACTGCAACGCGTCGCGCACGGTGTGGAGCTGCTCCTCGTACGTCCCGATCGGGAGCTCGGGTGCGGGCGGCGGCTCCTGCCCCTCGGCCGGCGGCGGAGGCGGCGGGACCGCGCCGACCTTCGTGAAGCCCTCGAACGCGAGGAACACGTGCTCCGGCGTGAGCTCCTCGTGCTGCTCCTCTTCGGTCGGATCCGAGCCCGGCCCGTTGTTCTGCATGATCGACGCGACCACCTGACCGCCGCGGCCGAGCCGGCGCACACGTCGCCAGAACACGTCCCACGCGGTGTCTTGGAGCCGCGTGTCCTCGCTCTCGCCATCGCCGGGCGTCTCGTCGTCCGGCGTCGGCAGCACGGTGTTGTAGAGCACCTGCTCGAACAGCAAGCGATAGGGCTCCGGCTCGCCGCGTGTCAGATCGCGCAGACCGCTCAACGTCTGCACGTTTCCTTGCGGCGGCACCACGCGGATCGCGCGAAGGAAGTCGCGCCACTCGGTGATGTACGCGCGGAAGAAGTCGTTGCGGAGCTGCCGCATGTCCTCGTCGGCCTGCGCCTGGTCGCGGGCCGCCGCGGCGCCCTCGGCCCCCAGCACCCACGGCTCGCCGAACACGCCGGAGTCCGGTGACTCCAGCATCTCGCGGACCCGGGTGTCCCACGCACGGCGTGTGAACGCGCCTCGCACGAGCCCGTCGGACTGCATCGGGCGAACCGTATTGCCGACCAGGTTCGTGAGCGTGAGGTCGTAGCCCATCGGCGCGATGTCCGCGATGATGCGCTCGAGCGCCATGTCGGCGCGCGACACCCGCGTCAGCGCGCGGCGCACTCGCGCCACCGTGTCGTCGTCGCGACCGAATCGCAGCGAGTCCTCGGCCGACACCGAGTCCGGATCGTCCCGGCGTTGCTCGTCCTCGGCCGCGAGGAGCGACGCGAAGAGCGCCGCCTGTTGGCGCATCTCCTCTTGGTTCTCCTCGGTGACCCGCTCGTCCCCGCCGAGCGACTCGAGCCACTGGCGAGCGATGCGGCGCGAGAGCCACTCCCGCGTGTCGTCGTCGTCGTCGAGGTACGGCTCGCCCTCGGCGGTCGGCCGCGTCACCAGGAGGTGCGTCTTCAGCCGGTCGTACATGTCGGAGTGCTCGGGCCCGGTGGGGACCGAGTTGCGCAGCGCCTCGTAGCGCCGCCCGAAGTCGTCCATCTCCTGCTGATCGGCGGCCACGATCGGCTGCACGACGTCCTGACGCAAGAGATGCGTGTAGTAGTCGCTGACCGTCGGCAGCACGTCGTCCTGGTACATGCCGAGGCGGTACATCAGGGGCGCGCCGTTGCGGTCGTAGTCGCGCAACAGCTCGATGCGCTCGCGGAGCGGCCGAAGCACGTTCGGATCGAGCGGCTCGTCGCCGCGCGCTCCCTCGGCGACGCCGTCGACGATCTCTTCCGTGTCGTCGAGGAACCCGCTGTTGTTCGCCCACGCGATCGCGGGCAGCACCGAGATCAACAGCGCGGTCGCGAAGATGAGGCCCGCCGCGACGAACTGGTTGCGCCGCTGCCTCGACTGCTCGCCCGCGCTGCGCGTGGCGACGTCGCGATCCTCGAACACCACGTTGAGGAACACGTCGCGCAGGAAGTAGCTCTTCGCCTCGGTGACCGGCTCACCGAGGTTCACCTCGCTGCGGATCCCGAACGCCTCGGCCATCTTGTGCATGACGCGGTCGATCGGCCGGCCCTCTTGGGTACCGGACGTGAAGTAGACACCGCGGAACCGCGGCGTCTCGCCGAGCACGCTCGACTCGAAGATCTGCGAGACGACGTCGGTGCACGCCTTGCGCAAGCTGTTGAGCTGCTGCGGGAACGCGTGGATGAGCTCGCGCGTCTCGATCTTCCGCTCCGCGCCCATGCGCGAGAGCGAGCGCTTCTCGACGATCTGCATCATCTCGTCGAAGCGCTGCTGGAAGTGGAGCCCCGAGTCGGCGGGCGGCTCGGCGAGCGGGACGGTGAAGCCCCAGATCTGACCGCGCTCCTGCTTGCTGAGATCGGAGAACGTCTCGACGAACCCCGGCACGAGGTCGCTCTTGGTGAACACGACGTACACCGGAAGCGACATCTGCAAGCGGTTTTGCACCTCGTCGATCCGCTCGCGCATCCGCCGGGCGAGCGCGCTCACCTCTTCGTCGTGCGCACCGCCGAGCTGATCGAGGCCGATCGCCGCGACGATGCCGTTGAGCGGCTTCTCGGGACGGAACTTCCTCAGCAGATCGAGGAAGCCGTTCCACTCGTACTGGTCCTCGTCCTCGGTGGTCCAGCGACCCGCCGTGTCGAGGAGCACCGCCTCGTTGGTGAGCCACCAGTCGCAGTTGCGCGTACCGCCGACGCCTCGGACGCCGCCGCCCGACGTGGACATGTACGGGAACTGGAGACCCGAGTTGCGGAGCGCGGTCGACTTGCCGGCGCCGGGCGGCCCGATGATGAGGTGCCACGGGAGCGCGTAGAGCGCGTCCTCACCGCCGCGTGCGATCTTGCTCTGCTTGAGCGCAGCGATCGCCTTCTGGAACTCCTGCTGCATCTGCAGGATCTCGGCCTGCATGTCGGGCCGCGCGTTGCGGCTCTGCTCCGCCGCCTGCGCGGCGAGCGCCTTCTCGAGCTCCTTGGCCGCGCGTCGCGCGCGAAGCCGCCGGGCGATGAACAAGCCCAGCAGCACCAGGACCACCAGCGTGGTGACGATCACCGGGATCCACCAGAAGTCCTCCGGTAGAGCCAGGAAATAGACCACCCAAGCGGCGATGATCAGCAGGGCGGCGATGATGTACTTGAGCATGCGTTATTGTCCGTCGTCAGACGTGGCCGAGCTGGATCGGGTGGACTCGATGTGCTCGATGAGCTGGTCTGCTTGGTGCGAGACGCTCCACTGGAGCCCGAAGTAGATGCCCAGCGACAGCAGCACCGCGGCGATGCTGATGTAGACGAGCGGCATGTGGCTGCGGACCCCACCGAGGTTCTCCTGCGGGCGCGCGGCGTGCGGAGAGAGCGGAGCCTCCCCGATCATCCCCGCGCGCGTGAGCGTCGAGCCGACGTCCTCGATGATCGACGCGAGCTCGATCTCGCCCCCGCGCACCCGGTATTGGCCGGAGAACCCGAAGAGCAAGCACAGGTAGTAGACCTTGAGCACCTCCATCCGAGACGGATCGTGCCGAAGGTTCTGGAGGTTCGTGAAAAAACCTTCACCCGCGACGTTGGTGTTGAAGAGCTGCAGCTGGAGCGAGCGCGGCAACCAGTAGTCGCGGAGCTCGCCGCCCTTGCTCATCACGAGCTCATCGGTGAGCGCGACGAGCGCGTAGCCGATGTCCTGCACGTCCTGCTGCCCGAAGCCGACCTCGGACGCGCGCCGCATCGCGCGGTCGACGAACGAGCGCATTCGCTGGTAGAGCATCTCGGGCATCGGCTGCGACCGCTCGTCGGCGCGGCGGATCTGCGCCAGCGCGTTGAAGACTTCCTTCGTGACCTCGTTCACGCGGTCCATGGCATCAGCCCTTTCTCGGGATCCCGAGTAGCTCGATCTTCGTCTGCTGCGGCTCGAACGGTCGGGGCAGATACACCGCGATCTGCCGATCGGTGACCACGTTGCGCCAGTAGTTGTTGCCCGTGCTGATCAGGAAGTAGACGACGCCCGCCTTGATCGGAATCTCCGGCGGGGGTCGGTAGGTCACCTCGACGGCCGCACCGGGCGTGGCCGCGCTGAGGATGCTGTTGATGTCGCCCCACGACGCCATCTTGCTCAGCCTCGGCAGCGTGTTCGCAGTTTCCTGCTCACTCAGCGAGCCGCGGATGCCGAGGAGGTACTTCTCGCAGCCGATCAGCCGGTCGTCGGTGAGCTGGCCGAGGTACATCCCATCCTCGCGCCCATCGAGCATCATCGAGACGTAATGCTCCTTGACGGTCGCCTGGAGCAGCTCGGTCAGCCGCGCGAACAGCGGCTCGAACGTCGAGCGCAGATCGTTGTAGTTGAACTTCGGGAAGCTCGCCGGATCGAACTCCGCGCTGAACGTCGCGAGCTGCCCTCCGAGCGTGATGAGCCAGAGGTAGGCCTGGCGCGGCGGGACCTCCGGCCGATCCACGAAGTGGTTGAGCGCCGGCAGGTACGTATTGATCGCGTTGAGCAGGAGGAACCGCGTGATGTCGCGCGCGTTGTACTCGACCGTCGCGTCGCCCCGCTCGCGCTGCGCCTCGGCCAGCGACCGGCGCCGCGTCACCATCAGGCGCAGGAGGCGCCGCATCCCCGCGAGGATGAACGGCGAGGCCTCGATCTTCAGGCACGGCGCGATGTACGGCTCGTTGATCGCGAGGTTGCCCGACGAGTCGCGGCAGAGCTCTGCGATCTTCAGCGTCGTGTAGTCGTCCTTCGGCTCGTTGCCGAACAAGACTTGCAGGTTGCGCTGCGCGAACGCGACCTCGAGGCCCTGGCCTTCGCCGGTCAGGTCCGGCACCTGCTTGTTGGCCATCACGAAGCGAGACCGCGCGCCCGCTTCCTTCGCGTAGTTCGCGACTCCGTCGCGCTCGCGCGGCACCCCGACGTAGACCTCGAGCACGTCCTGGGTGTGAGGGAAGTGGGCCTCGACCGGCCGCGAGGCCGGCAGCTCGGGGTCGCCCGAGTCGGCCTGGATCACGAGCCCATCCGGGAGCACCGCGACGAGCTCCTGGACCCTGACCTGCCCGCTCTCGAGCACGCGCCGGTCGAGCTCGACCTTGAGCACGCCCCAGTTGATCGGCTCGAGCGCGTCCAGCCGCGCCGCCACGAGGTTTTCGTGATAGAGGTCCTGCTGCTGCAAGTGCTGCGGGCTCATCAGGAGCCCTTCGGACCAGACCACTCTCAGCGGCGTCTTCATCGTGTCCTGCCTCGGATCTTCTGGGTTGCGCTCACGGGGCCGGCGCGGAGGGTGCGGACGTGCTGGGGGTGGAAGGAGCGTCGACGCCGGGTGCTTCGGGCGTCTCGGGCGCTTCGGGCTGCGCGTCCTCCATGGTCGCCGCCGCTTCACGCTCCGCGATGCAGATGAGGTCCGTCTCCTCGCAGGGGGGCGGAGGATACTCGAGTCGGACCGCGCCCTCGATCTGGTAATCGTCGATCTCGAAGCGGAGATAGACGGTCGGCTGCTCGGGTGGCGGCGCGTCCGGGTCGTCCTGGAGCGCCGCGCACTGCGCCTCCTGCGCGGGGGGCGGCAGCTGCAGGATCGTCCGCCACGACTGCCCGGTCGGGCGGCGCACCACCGCCATCCCGACGATGTAGTTGGCGTCCGGGTTCCGCTCGAACTCGCGGTTGATTCGCGTATCCGGATAGACCGTCAGCTCGTCCTTGCCGAGGAACGCGTCGCCGAGGGTGTCCTCGTCGGTCCGCCAGATCTCGTCGAAGCTCGCCGTCTCCATCACGTTGATGTTCGCGAGCTGGTAGACCCGGACGATCGTGGGCAGCGGCCGACCGTCCTCGTCCGGGTTCATGCGATCGGTCGCTTCGATCGTCAGCTGCGCGTTTTCTTGTGCGTCGCACGAGGGGCGCGATCGGCTGCCGCCGCACGCGGCGAGGATCAGCACGCCGGAGAGGGCCAGAAGAACGGTCTTGGACGCGGTCATGTGTGGAGTGCCCCGGTTTGTGAGCGCCTTGGAAACGGACTGGAACCCGCCCTGTAGCGCAAGATTCGTCGAGAATCCCGGCGCAAGCGTGCACGACGCGAGATCGAGAGCGCAACAAAGCGAACGTCGCGGTTGCCAACCGAGGCATGGTAGTTATCAGTACTCGGTCGCCGCGAGGGGCGGTGACAGAAAGAGGAGACAGAGACATGGCTGATTTTTGTTATTTCGAGGCGGAGAGTGCGGCGGCGGGTGCTTGGGAAGAGAATGGTGATGGTGAAACCACCACCATCCGTAGCCAGGCGGGTACGGACACCAGCAAGTGGATCGAGGTCTTCTTCCTGACGAGCGCGACCACCATCCCGATGGAGAGCCGTTCGGGAGCCCAGGCCCGCAGCCACCGCACGATCGAGCCGATCGAGTTCCACTGCCGCCTCGGCGACACGTGGCCGCTCATGCAGCAGGCGCTCGCGCGCAACGAAGAGGTGAACGGCACGTTCCACTTCTTCCGGCAGCAGCAGAACGGTGAGACGATCGCCCTCGCGACCATCCGGGTCGAGCGCGCGCGTCTCAGCGAGGTTCGCGTCGTTCAGCCGAACGCGCTGTCGGCGGAGGACTCGCGCCTCCCGCTGACCGTCATCGGCAAGGTCATGCCGCACACGATCGAGTACAGCTCGCTCGTTGGCAGCAAGGTCTTCCTCGACCAGTGGGACGTGCGCGCCTGATCTCGATCGACGCCTGATCCTTCGACGCCCCCGATCCTCCGGATCGGGGGCGTTCCTGTTTGACCCTCCACCGTCTGGAAGCACGGAGTAGGATTCCGCATGACCTCGAACCGCGGCTTGCTCTCGCGGCTCTCGTCCGGGCGGCGTCAGAACGACACCGTCACGTCGGTGGTCGATCACCTGCGGGACATGCTGAACACCCCGATGGGCGAGTCGGTCACCGTGCCCGACTATGGCCTCGTCAACTTTTCTGACGTCTGCCACAACATGCCGGAGGCGATCGGCGCCATCCAGCAGTCGATCCGGGCGACGATCCTCAAGTACGAGCCGCGGCTCAAGAACGTGAGCGTGCGCTTCGTGCCCTCGGAGGACCCGCTGATGATCCGCTTCGAGGTGGTCGCTCGGCTCGGGGACGCGTCGCGCAGCGTGGTTCGCCTCAGGACCGCGATGTCGAGCGGCGGTCACATGTCGATCGAGTAGCCCGATCGGGTCGCGCTCACTCCTCTTCGTCGGCCGGCGGAGCGACGCCGAGGAAGCGAGCGGTGCGCGGATCGCGTGGGTGGGTGAGGACCTCGGCGGGCGGACCGGACTCCGCGAGCTCGCCGCCCGCGAGCACGAGCACCCGATCGGCGAGCCGCTCGGCGAAGCCGATGTCGTGGGTCACCGCGACGAGCGTGAGCCCCTCGTCGCGCAGCGTGGCGAGCAGCTCGCAGAGGAGCACCACCCGCTCCGGATCGAGCGCGCTCGTCGGCTCGTCCATGAACAGCACCTCGGGCTCCATCGCGAGCGCACGGGCGATCGCCGCGCGCTGTTGCTCGCCACCGCTGAGCGAGGATGGCAGCGCGCCCTTGCGGTGCGAGAGGCCGACCTTCTCGAGCAACGCCTCGGCCTTCTCGATCGCGGCGGCGCGCGCGATCTTGCGGACGTGGACCGGGGCCTCGATCACGTTCTCGAGCACCGTCATGTGCGCGAAGAGGTGCCACGTCTGGAACACGAACCCCGCCTTGCGCCTCACCGCGTCGAGGGCGGCGCGTTGGCTCGCTTGCGAGCCGGGCCGCAGCTCGGCGTCGCCGATCCGGACGCGGCCACCGTCGAACGGGGCGAGCCCATGCATGCAGCGCAAGAGCGTGGTCTTGCCCCCGCCGCTCGGGCCCACCACGGCGGCCACGCTGTGCGAGGGGATGCGGAACGAGATCCCGCGGAGGATCTCGCGATCGTCGTGTCGCTTCTGGAGGTCCTCGACCTCGATCACGATCCACCCGCCAGCTTCTTCTCGAGCCAGAGGCTCAACCGCGAGAGCGGGTAGCTCATCACGAGGTAGAGGGCGGCACAGAGCAAGCCCGGCAACAGCCAGCTGCGGACGTCGACGGCGGTGATGGTCATCCGCTTCGTGAGCTCGACCACCGTGATCACGCTGACCAGCGAGCTGTCCTTGAGGAGCGAGATGAAGTCGTTCGTCATCCCGGGCAGGGCGATGCGGGTCGCCTGCGGGATGATGATGCGCCGGACCGCGAGGCGCGTGCTCATCCCGAGCGCGTGCGCGGCCTCGAGCTGTCCGGCCGGCACCGCGTTGAGGCCCGCGCGATAGATCTCCGCCTCGTACGCCGCGTAGTTGAGCCCGAGCCCGACCACCGCGGCGATGAACGCGTCGTAGGTCACGCCGCCGTGCCAGTCGAGCAGCGAGCGGAGCGTGGCCATCACGCCGAAGTACATGACGTAGAGCTGGAGGAGCACCGGAGTGCCGCGGAACAGCTCGACGTACGTGTTGACCATCCACGCCACGGGACGTGCGCCATACTGACGGCCGAGCGCGAGCGCGGCGCCGAAGAGGACCGCGAGCGCCATGGCGAGCGTCGAGACGACGACCGTCACGACCGCGCCTCGGAGGAACAGCTCGACGTGTCCCCACGTGAACGTCGCGGTCGAGCGCGCGCGGAGCATCGACTCGGTGTCGTCGTCGGTCCAGGTCTCGAGCTGGGCCTGCGTCGCGGAGTCGATGTTCCAGCGTGCGAGGATCTCGCGCAGCTCGCCGCTCGCCGCGATGCGGCCGAGCGCCTGATCGACCTCGTGGCGGAGCGCCTCGTCCTCCGCGCGCGTGGCGATCGCGTAGTAGCCCTCACCGAGCTCGCCGGCGAGCTCGAGCTCGGGGCGCACGAGCCCGTAGCGGCTGGCGATGATGTCGTCGAGGAGCACGGCGTCGAGCCGACCGTCGACGAGATCCGCGTAGGGCTCGCCCTCGTAGGGGATCGCGACCGCGCGAGTGCCCTGCAGGAGATCCCAGCACAACGAGTTGGCGAGCGTCCCGACCCGCATGCCGTCGAGGTCGCGGAGCTCATGCATCCGATCGTCGCCCCGACGCACCACGAGCTGCGCCTTGAAGATGAAGTACGGCCGGGTGAACCCGACCGCGCCCGCGCGCGCCGGGGTGACCTCGAGGCCGTTCATCGCGACGTCGAACGTGCCGCGATCGAGCGAGGGGACGAGGTTCGACCAGTCCTGTTGCACGACCTCGGCGCGGACGCCCATCTCGCGCGCGATCGCATCGGCCAGCTCGACCTCGAAGCCGACCACGTGGCCGGGGCGTCGGGAGTCCTCGAAGACGTAGGGCTCGCCCCCCTGGAGATCGGCACCCCAACGCAGGACCCCGCGCCGGCGCACGTCATCGAGGGCGTCGGAGGACTGGCCGCACGAGACGAGCAGGCTCGCGAGGAGCGCGGCGATGAGACCCTCGCGACCGAGAGGGCGACGGGCCGATCGACGCCCTCGAGCCCGATCTCGACCCACGTGGCTCCTCGACGATGCTCCATCCCCTCGTCGCGGCGAAGCGGGGGTCCGATCCTCGACGCTGAACCCATCGCGATGTCGGTCGCGAGGGTCCCCGACCGCGGGGGCGTGGGGGTCGGGCATCGAGCGCCCGAGTATCACCGAGCCGGCCCCGGCGCGCGAGCGACTTCAGCGGCCGCCCCTCCGCTCACAAATGCGTTAGAGTCGGGCGCTTCTCGAGAGGAACGTGTTCAGCAAGTACTACCAGAGCGAGCTGAGCTACCTGCGTGAGCTCGGGCGCGAGTTCGCCGAGGCGAACCCTTCGTTGGCCGGGCTGTTCGCCGAGCAGGGCGGCGACCCGGACGTCGATCGCCTGCTCGAAGGCTTCGCGTTCCTCACCGCGCGGATCCGCGAGCGGATCGACGACGCCGTCCCCGAGATCATCGACGCGCTCGCGGAGATGGTCGTCCCGCAGTACACGCGCACGCTGCCTGCCTGCTCGGTGGTCGAGTTCCTCCCTCAGCAAACCGCGCTGCGCGGTCGACACCGGCTGCCCCCGGGCACCGAGGTGGGGGCGCGCCCGATCGAGGGCACCACGTGCCTGTTCCGCACCACCGTCGAGGTGGAGCTCCTGCCGCTGACGCTCACCGACTTCACGTTCGATCACTCGGTGGAGGCCCACCCGGAGATCCGGCTCGGGTTCCGCACCGCGCAGGCTCCCGACGCGCTCCTCCGCGAGACGAAGAACCTGCGGATGTTCCTCCACGGTCCGCTCGGGCTCACCACGACGACGTACCTGTGGATGATGCGCCACCTCTCGAGCGCGACCTACAAGGCGTCCGACGGATTCACGATGTCGCTCGCCAAGTCGGGCGACGCGCAGAGCGCGGTGCATCCGGTCGGCGTCTCTCCCGAGCAACCGATGTTGCCGTGGCCGCCGCTCGCGCCCGACGGTCTGCGCGTGATGCAGGAGTACTTCACGCTCACCCAGAAGCTCCTCTTCTTCGACATCTACGGGCTCGACCGCGTCCCCGCCGAGCACGCGACCGAGCAGTTCGTGATCACGTTCCGCTTCGATCGGCCGCCCAAGCTGCCGGAGCGGCTCGACAAGGACAATTTCCGACTCCACTGCGTGCCGGTCGTCAATCTCTTCGACATCAGCGCGGATCCGATCGCGCGCGACACGCGCCAGCACGAGTATCTGTTGCGCGGCGCGGGGGTGAACCCACTCCACATGGAGGTGTACGACGTCAAGAACGTCACCGGCCTCCTCGCGAACCGACGCGGGCGGCGCGAGTACACGCCGTTCTACAGCTACGAACACGTGCAGCGGCCGCGCAACGAGCAAGCGTTCTTCCTCACGCGCCGAGCGCGCTCGCCCATCGACGAGGGCCTCGACACCTACCTGACGGTGCTGACGCCGGCCGACGTCGAGCCCGACTTCGACGAGGAGACGCTCTCGATCGATCTCCTCTGTAGCAACCGATCGCTGCCCGCCGAGCTGCGCGCCGGCGACATCTCGGTGCCGACGCCGCGCTCACCGACCATCGCTCGCTTCCGCAACCTGACCCAGGTGACGCGGCCGGTGCGCCCTCCGATCGGGAGCGAGCTCCACTGGCGGCTCGTCGCGCACCTCGCGCTGAACGTCCGCACGCTGAGCAACGCGGACTCGCTCCGCTCGCTCCTCGGGCTCTACAACTTCCACGCCGACGCCGACCAGCAACTCGGGCGGCAGAATCGCCTGCGCGTGGAGTCCGTGCGCAGCGTGGACGTGCGCGCGTCCCGACGTCTCATCGATCGGATCCCGGTGCGCGGTCAACATACGTCGGTCGAGGTCGAGCAATCCGCGTTCGCGTCCGAGGGCGACGTATTCGCGTTCGGGAGCGCGCTCGACTGGCTGTTCGCGACCGAGACGCCGCTCAACTCGTTCCACCAGCTCACGCTGGTGCTCCACCCCTCCGGGACGCGGCTCGAGTGGTCGCCGCGGACCGGCACGCAGCCGATCTTCTGAGCGAGCCGCGAAGATGAGCGACGGGTCCCAGTGGAGCGACGAGACGGACCTCAAGGCGGTCCCCGCCGAGCCGGAGGCCGAGGCCGAAGGCGAGGAAGATCCCGTCGCGGCGCTCGAGACCGCCGCGCGACCGTTGCTCGAGGCAGCACCGTACTCGACGTTCTTCCACATCATCTCGCTCCTCGAGCGGCTGAGCACGCGCGCCGTGCGCGTCGGCGGCGACGGACCGCCGAGCGCGGAGATGATCCGCTTCCGGCACAGCTACGACCTCGCGTTCAGCGCCGGCGACATCGCGCACGCGCGCGTGGCCACGTTCCCGAAGTCGGCCGAGGGATACCTCGACGCGGACCGGCCGCACTTCCGCGTCATCACGACGTTCCTCGGGCTCACCGGCACCGTCTCGCCGTTGCCGCTCTATATCGCGGAAGAGATCCTGCACGAGGACGATCAGAACCCGGTGCGGCGGGACTTCCTCGACGTCTTCCACCACCGGGTCATCTCGCTCCTCTATCGCGCGGTGATGAAGTTCATGCCGGCGCGCGAGCACGTCTCGCATCGGCGCGACGCGTGGATGACGCGGATGCTCTACCTGACCGGGCTCGATCCGGACATCCAGGCTCGCGATCTCAAGGTCCACCCTTCCACGTTGGTCCGGCTCGCGCCGCTGCTCGCGGGGCGTGGTCGGGGCCCGCGCGTGCTCGCCCTCGCGATGCGCGAGGCGCTCGCCAAGGAGCTGCTCCCCGACGGCACGGTCAACATCCGCCAGTTCGCCGGCGGATGGATCGAGGTCGACGAGGAGCAACGCATGAGCCTCGGCAAGGACAATTGCGTGCTCGGGATCCAGGCGATCCTCGGCAAGCGCGCCTACGACCAGAGCGGGCGCTTCTGCGTGGAGATCGGCCCGCTCCATCGCCACAACTACCGGCGCTTCCTACGGGACGGCGACCTCTTGCCCATCGTGCAGGACGTCGTCGCCCTCGCGTGCCGCGAGCCGCTCGACTTCGACGTCGAGCTCAAGCTCGCGCCCGACGCCGTGCCCAGCTTCGAGCTGTCGAGCAAGGGCACCGGCTCGGAGCTCGGCCGCGACACGCGCCTCCGCGGCGCGGACCTGGTGGCCGAGACCATGACCATCCCGGACGTGGGCAACATGGAGCTGTAGGTCGCGCCGCAAGGCGTGACCTACCCCCTGCCCCTACCCCTGCCCGCGCCGCGAGATCGGTCCCCGCAACGTGAGTTGAGATGCTTCGAGCCACGACGCCGGGCCGGCGCCCCTTCGCTGTCTGGCCACGGGCTCGTGCGCTCTCTCGCGGGCGGGGGCAAGGGCACAGGCAGGGGCAAGGGGCGCGCGGGCGCGCCTTTGGCGCTCTCGCCCAGAGGGGGTTCCACCGCGCGTTCGCACCCCGTATCCTCCCCCTCCCCGCGAGAAGGAGGCTCTGCCCGTGTCGATCCAGCCGAAGACCTACGTGAACCGGATGACTCCGACGGCCCGGCAGATGCTCGAGGCCGCGATCGGTCGCGCCGCGAGCTCGCAGCACGCCGAGGTCACCGTCGAGCACTTGCTCCAACAGATGGTGGCGCCCGAGGACGGCGACGTCGCCGCCATCTATCAGCACTTCGGCCGCAACAAGGCGGCGCTGCAAGGTCGCGTCGACAAGATCCTGCAGCACATGAAGGGCGGCTCGTCCGGGCGTCCCGTGTTCAGCGGGAATCTCTGGCGCTGGGCGCAGGACGCGTGGGTGCAGGGCTCGCTCGTGTTCGGCGCGTCGATGATCCGATCGGGACATCTCTTCTACGTCCTGATCGCGAACCCGGGTCGCTACATCGGCGAGACGGTCCCCGAGCTCGAGGACTTCGACATCACCGAGCTCGAAAAGGACTTTGCCGATGCCGTCTCGGTGACGCGCGAGGAGTTCGAGTCCGCGCCGGGGCCGACGAGCGGCGGAGGCAGGGCGGGTGCGCCGGGCGCCGAAGGTGGACCGCGCGGCGGAGACACCGCGCTCGGTCGCTTCTGCGTGAACCTGACCGAGGAGGTCCGCGCCGGACGGCTCGATCCGATCTTCGGTCGTCACCGCGAGATCCGGCAGACGATCGACATTCTCAGCCGTCGCCGGAAGAACAACCCGATCATCGTGGGCGAGCCCGGCGTCGGAAAGACCGCGCTCGCCGAAGGCCTCGCGCATGCGATCGTGTCGGGTGACGTGCCCGCGCACCTCGCGAAGTGCGACGTGATGGCGCTCGACCTCGGCGCGCTGCAGGCCGGCGCGTCGGTGAAGGGCGAGTTCGAGAACCGGCTCAAGGCCGTGATCAACGAGGTGAAGAGCTCGGCCAAGCCGATCATCCTCTTCATCGACGAGGCGCACACGATCATCGGCGCGGGCGGTCAGAAGGGCGGCGGCGACGCGGCGAACCTGCTCAAGCCCGCCCTCGCGCGCGGTGAGCTGCGCACCGTCGCCGCGACGACGTGGGCCGAGTACAAGCAGTACTTCGAGAAGGACGCCGCGCTCGAGCGTCGCTTCCAGCCCGTCAAGGTCGACGAGCCGAGCGAGGACAACGCGATCGTCATGCTGCGCGGTCTGCGCGGCCTGTACGAGAAGGCGCACAACGTCCGCATCAAGGACGAGGCGATCGTCGCGGCGGTCAAGCTGTCGAACCGCTACATCGCGGGGCGCCTGTTGCCCGACAAGGCGGTCGACCTGATCGACACCACGGCCGCGCGCGTGCGCGTCGGTCGCGCGACCAAGCCCGAGGAGCTCACCGATCTGGAAGCGGACATCGCCGCCCTCGAGCGCGCGACGGCCGCGATCTCGCGCGACGTCGAGGCGGGCGAGGAGAAGCGACGCGAGGAGCTCGAGCAGCGGCTCGCGGACCTCGAGGTGAAGAAGCAGAAGCGCGACGAGGTCCACGCGCGCTGGAAGACGGAGCTCGCGTATGTCGACGCGGTGCTCGCGCAGCGTGGCGAGGTCCGCGACGCCGAGGCGGCGCCCGAGGGCGAGAAGAAGGAAGGCGAAGGCAACGGCGCCGAGGCGAAGCCGAACCCCGACGCGCTCAGCGCGACGGAGAAGCCGGCCCCCGCGATCGTCGGTGAGGCGGCGGCGCCCGCTGCGCCTCTACCCGAGGATCCCGTCAAGGAGGGCGAGGAGCGCCTCATCCACATCGACGTCGACGAGGACGCGGTGGCCGCGACGGTGTCGTCGTGGACCGGCGTGCCGCTCGGCAAGATGAAGCGCAACGCGGTCGGCAACGTGCTCGCGCTGGAAGACAAGTTGCGCGGCCGCGTGAAGGGCCAGGAGCCGGCCGTCGTGGCCGTCAGCGAGGCGTGCCGCATGGCGTTCGCCGGCGTGCGCAACCCCGACGCGCCGGTCGGCGTGTTCCTGTTCGTCGGACCGTCCGGCGTCGGCAAGACGGAGACGGCGCTCGCGCTGGCCGACGAGCTCTACGGCGGCGAGCGGTTCGTCACGCAGATCAACATGAGCGAGTACCAGGAGAAGGCCTCCGTCTCCGGCCTCATCGGCTCGCGCGCGGGCTACGTCGGGTACGGCGAGGGCGGCATCCTCACGAACGCGGTGCGGCAGCGCCCGTACTCGGTGGTCCTGCTCGACGAGGCGGAGAAGGCGGACGCCGAGGTGCTCAACGTCTTCTATCAGACGTTCGACAAGGGCGAGATGAACGACGCGGAAGGTCGGCTCATCAACTTCCGCAACACGATCATCATCCTCACGAGCAACCTCGCGACCGAGGAGATCATGCAGGCCTACGCGACGGAGCCGTGGCCCGAGACCAAGGAAGTCGTCGAGCGCATCCAGCCGATCCTGAGCAAGTGGTTCAAGCCGGCGCTCCTCGCCCGCATGACCGTGGTGCCCTACAAGCCGATCGATCCGGCGACGATGAAGGACATCGCGAAGCTCAAGCTCAACCGGCTCGTGCGCCGCATCCGCGAGTCGCACAACATCGAGACGGTGTTCGACGAGGAGCTGATCGACGAGCTCACGAAGCGCTGCACGAACAGCGAGGCCGGCGCGCGAAACGTCGATCACATCCTCCGCAGCTCGCTGACGCCGCTGATCGCGCGCGGCCTGCTCGAGAAGATGGCGGACGGCCTCGAGCCCTCCGGCATCGAGGTGAGCATCGCGCCGAGCGGCGATTGGCGCGTCGACGTCGACACCCGCGAGGCCTGAGACACGGGATCGTGGCACTACGCTGACGCCGCGGGGTTGCACGAGCAGCGTGCGTGCAGCTCCGAAGCTCGCACGTCTTCCTCGAGGCCCCTGAAAGCACCCCGTCGCTACGGGCTCGAGGGGTTCGCCTGCCAACACGTGCACCTCCTCGTGGACGTGCACGTGTCACGTGCACGTGCACGTCCACGAGGACGAGCACGACGGAGGTCCCGTACTCCGGCGGTCCGTGGGAGCTCCCAATAACGGCCTGAATCGTGGGACTCCCGGGTGCGCGCAGTGATTGCGGAGCCGCGCGGGACCGTGCGACGATGCCGCCGCTCGGATGCTTCCGCTTCTCGTCCGAATCAGCAATACGCAGACCGGCGAAACCGAACACGCGGCGTTCGCCAGCTCACCCGTGCGCATCGGACGCAACCAGCTGAACGAGCTGGCGCTGAACGAACCGTTCGTCTCGCAGTGGCACGCGGTCGTCCGCTTCGACGAGCACAAGGTTCGCTACGTCGATCTCGGATCGACCAACGGCACCATGATGAACGGGCGGCGCCTCGCCCGGCACATCCAGGTCGAGGTAGATCCGCAAACCGATCTGCGGATCGGCCCGATCCAGCTCGCGTTCGCGCGCGCCCAGGTGACGCCGGACATGTACGCGGCGCCGAAGACGACGATCTTCCAGCTCGACCAGCTCGAGCGGCAGACCGACGGTGGCTTCAGCAACGCGACGATCGCGTTCAACATCAACGACCCCGCGACGCTGCAGAACAACACGATGTTCCTCGGCTCGCCGCGCGCCGCCCACACCGCTCCCGGCGTCGGTCCGGCCCCCGCGCCGGCTCCCCCGCAGCTGAACATGCAGCAGCTGCTCGGGATCGCGGAGCAGACGAAGCCGTTCTATCAGCAGTACCGCCAAGCCTTCACCCAGGTCATCGCGCAGCTGCGCGGGCAGCTCGAGCGCTTCCCCGCGCCAGGCCGCGAGGCGTTGATCCTCGCGCTCTGCCAGCAGTTCCCGCAGCTCCCGCGCGAGCCGGAGTTCCGCCAGCTCGTCGAGTCGCTCGGCGTCGGGCCCGCGGCGCTCGGCGAGGTGGACGCGACCGCGTGGATCGAGCGGATCGCGGGCGGCAACCTGCCGCCGCATACCCACGTGAACACCGCCGTCGCGATGGAGCGCGTCGGCGCGGTGCTCGAGTCGTACAGCCAGGCGTTCGTCGAGCTGCGCAAGGGCTACGAGCAGTTTGGCGAGGAGATGGCGCTCCAGCTGGTGACGGAGCGCAACCCGCTGCACGACGCGGAGAGCGGTCAAGACGTGCTGCGATACCTGCTCGATTGGACGGCCGACGGGAACTCGCGGGTGCGCGAGCTGAACCGCGCGTTCGCAGACCTCGCGATGCACCAGATCGCCTTGTTGAGCGGTGTGGTCGAGGGCGTGCGAGCGATGCTCCACGGCATCAGCCCGGTGACGCTGTCCGGGCAGCGGAATCATGCGCTGGCCCGGACGGCCGGGGGCGGGTTCCTCGAGTCGCTCTTGAACCTGAACAAAGCGCGGCTCTGGCGGACGTTCGTCGACGCGCACCAGCGGCTGATCGAGGAAGACCGGTTCAGCCGCGAGGTGTTCGGTCGCGCGTTCGCCCGGGCCTACTACATGGTGACGGGCGGCCACGTGGGAGCGGAGGAGACCACCGGCGTCGGCATCGATCCGGCGACCGGGCAGCCGATGCACCCGCCCCCCGGCCCGTACCAGCCGCACTGACCCAGCAGTTTCTTCCTCCCTCTCGCGGCGCATGAGTAGACTGCGGCCCATGTCGAGATCCGCCCAGACGCTCCTCCTCGCGGCGTCTCTGCTCACCGCGTTTTCGCTGTTCGTGATCGGCGCGTGCGGCGGAGCCAGCACCGAAGAGGATCCTCCTCCCGTCTGCTACGAGAGCTACCCCGTCGAGGACGGCGGCTTCGTGCGGAGCCCGCGCGCCGAGAACTGGGCGCAACTCGCCGTGCGCGGCTACCACGAGGGCCAGACCAGCGAGCAGGACTGCGTGGGGAACCGCCTCGAGTGGCACCCCACCGACCGCGCGTGCGACGTGCACGAAGACGAGCACGAGCCCCCGCCCGGCGCGATCCCGGTGAGCGACGAGTCCGTGATCGTCGGCCGCTCCGACAGCGCGATGATCCGCCCGGTGTGGGTGGTGACGCACCACTTCGAGGACGGCGACGGGTTCGGTCCGGTGATGCTCACCGAGCAGACCACCGAGGGCGTCGCGGTCCGCGCGATGGGGACGCTGCGGATGCCGCTCGAGCGCGCCCGCCTGCGCCTCCGCGAGACGGCGGGGCGTCGTGTGGTGGTCGCCGACGGCGAGCGCTGCCCCGACGAGGACGATCAGGCGAACGGACAGGATCGCACCGACGAGGTCGAGGACGGCGAGCAGACCGAGGAGCCGGAGCCGACGTGCCTCCGCTACGCGCGGATCTTGCCGGTGGTCGGGGATCGCCTCGTCTCTTCGGAGATCCGCAACTCGGATGGACGCTGCCTCAGCGCGGCGCAGGTGTACCTCTCGCGCGAGCAGACGATCGGCCTCGAGAACGGCTGGGAGCGCACGTTCCGCCTCGCCGCGTCGATGGAGTACCGCGCCGGCGCGGTCATCGTCCACGAGCAGGTGACGGCGGAGGACAAGGACCCGCGCGATCCGGGGCGGCCCGCGCGCCTGTTCCGCACCACGGACGCGGACCGCGTGCTGTTCCTCGAACGCGGAGGCATTCGCTCGCGCGGCCTCCCGCTCTTCGAGCGCACCGTGCGCGCCCACGGATCGACGCAGCTGCCCATTGCGGAGTCCGATCGAGATCGTCAATGATTCGGCTCCACGAATCAGGGGCGCGCCTTCGCGCAACGCGGTAAGTCGCGCGCTGCTCGCTCCTCCCCACGCACGACAAAGGAGCGATCGTGGCGACCGAACAACAAGATCGGGGCGGAGCGCAGGTCCACTGGCTGGTCGTCGGCCAGTTCGGGATCGGCCCGCGCGGAACGACGCTGGCCCTCACCCGCGCGGACTTCGGCGAGGTGCTCGAGAAGCGCGGGCTCAAGGTGCGCGCGTCGGTCCCCGACACGATCGGACCGAAGGGCGGCACGCTCGAGGTCGAGCTGTCGGTGAGCTCGCTCAAGGACCTCACGCTCAAGAACATCGTCGCCGGCGTACCGGCGCTCCGCGACCTCGCGGGCAAGGCCGACGCGCTCGGCAAGCTGAAGGCGCCCACGAAGGACGATCTCCGCGGTGTGGTCGGCGACGGCCAGCTGCTCGACGAGCTCGCGGCGATCATCGATCCGGGCACCGCGGCGCCCGCTTCGACCTCCGCGCCGAGCGGTGGCGACGTCGACGCGATCATGGCGCAGGCCGAGGTGCAGAAGCCGACGGTCAAGAGCGCGATCAGCGCGTTCGTGAAGGCGAGCGGCACGTCGAGCAAGCCCAAGGACAAGCCGAGCGCGCGCCAGCTGCGCGATCTTACCGAGCAAAAGGTGTGGTCGCTCGCGGCGGACGTGCTCAACAGCCCCGAGGTCGCGGCGGTCGAGCGCGCGTGGCGAGGCCTGCGCTTCTTCGCGCAGCAGTGTCCCAAGGACGCGATGATGGAGATCCGGATCCTCGAGTCGGACGACGCGAACGCCGTGGCGACGGTGCGCGACCGCGCGCGAGGCGAGTCCGTCGACGAGCCGGACTGCATCTTCGTCCCGTCGGACCTCACCGACGCGGGCGCGCTCAGCGAGCTCGCCTCGCTCGGCGAGGAGGAGCTGATCCCGGTCGTCGTCGGCGTCGGACCCGCGTTGTTCGGCTGCGCGAACGCGGAAGAGGTCCCCGACGCGCTCGAGGGGCTCGAAAAGACGGATGAAGCGGACCTCCCCGAGTGGGCGAAGAGGTGGGACGAGCTGCGCCTCGAGGAGTCGACGCGCTGGCTCTGTTGCGTGATGAACGACGTCGCGCTGCACGCCGAGGGCGCGGGCGCGGCGCAACGCATCGTGTTCGGCTCGGGTGTGTGGGCGGTCGCGTCGATGATCGGCGCGAGCTACGCAGCGACGGCGGGCTTCGCGCGGATCTTCGGCAAGAACGGCGCGTTGAGCGCGCCGGCGGTGCACACGATCCGCGGGGGTCGCTACGCGGATCAGGCCGCGCCGACCGAGGCGTTCTACGCGATCGCGGCCGCGGACACGCTGGCGAAGAACGGCGTGCTCGGCGTGTCGAGCGCGCGCGGCACCGATCAGCTGGTGCTCCTGAAGGCGCCTTGCGTGCGAGGCGCGAAGGACGCGGTGCCGCTCCCCGCGCAGTGCCTGACCGGGCGCGTCGTGCGGTTCGCGACGTGGATGGCGCCGCAGCTCCCCGAGGGCTGCGACTCGGCGACCGCGAACGAGCTCTTCGAGAGCGCCGCGACCGTGTTCCTGTTCCCGGGTCAACGCGACGCGGCGCGCGTGGCCGCCGCGCTCACGAACATCGACGGCGAGGCGCACGTGGTCGTGCAGGCGAAAGCGAACCCCGCGATCGCGTCGGTGCCGTTCGACATCGCGTTCCCGCTCCCGCTCCACTGGAGCGTCCCCGCACAGGAGTCCGCGGCCGACGCGAAGCCGGCCGAGGCGAAGCCCGCGCCCGCCGCGAAGCCGGAAGACGGCGTGCACTTCGCCGGCGGCAGCGTCGGGTTCGACGTCGGGGCCGACAAGAAGAAGTGAAATATCGAGAGGCGCGGCGCGCGGCTACTCGAGCTCGAGCTCGCGGCGCCGTAGCCTCGCCAGCTCGTCTTCGAGCTCTCGCGCGCGTCGCTCCTCGTCGGCCACCCGCTGATCGAGGAGGCGCTCCCGCTCCGTGGCACCTACCGGCGCCCGGGATCCGTCGGGGTCCGCGGCTCCTCGCGGCTCGGCTCCCCCGGGCAACACGGATCCTCCGGGCAACACGGATCCCTCGGGCGCCACCGTGACATGGCGCGGGGGCGCGTCGACGAGGAGCGCGCTCAAGAGCACGAGCGCGCTCATCGCGGCGAGGACGAGCAGCTGGACCAGGCGCTTCGGCGGGGTGAACGTCGCGCTCCGCGGTTCACGCGCCGCGCGCACCTGCGCGATCTCGTCGGCGAGCTGGCCCGCGCTCGGCCGCCGATCGGGGTCCTTGGCGAGCCATCGCCCGAACGCGTCCTTGAGGAATGCGTGCCGTCGATCGCGCGGACCGACCGGCGCGGCGGTCGCGCGGCGCTTCAGGAACGTCTCGACCTCGACGTCCTCGAGCTCGGCGTAGTCGGGCCCCTCGATGGAGTGGAGGAGCGAGAGCGCGAGCGCGAAGACGTCGGCCTTGTGCGTGATCGGCGTCTTGTGCTGCTCGTCGAAGATGCGCGCGGCGACCTCCGGCGCGAAGTACATCGGCGTGCCGGCCAGCGCGAGCTCGCCGTTGGGCGCCGCCACGCCGAGATCCAAGAGCACCGGCAGCACCTCGGGCTTCTCGCGGCTCGCTCCGGTCCGCAGCTCGACGAGGTAGATGTTCTCCGGCTTCACGTCCTGATGTCGGATCCCGGCGGTGTGGAGCGCGGCGAGACCGCGCGCGAGCCGCTCGAACTGGGCGAGCGCCTCATCGAGGGGGACGCACTCGCGCTCGATGCGGTCGAGCAGCATCTCACCCTCGTAGAACGGCATCACGAACCACAGTCGGTCCTCGTACCAGCCGTGATCCTTGAACTGGACGAGCGACGGATGGAACGCCGACGCGATCAGCGATAGCTCGCGCATCGCGCCCTCGCGCGCAGCCGGGGTGAGCGCCTGACGATGCAGCAGCTTCAGCGCGACGACGTGGCCGGGGACCCGAACGTCCCTTGCGCGGTACACGTATGCGAACTCGCCGCCGCCGAGCTTGTCCTCGAGCTCGTAGCGATCGCCGAGGAGCGTCCCCGGCGGCAGTGAGACGACGGCCGGCTTCGTGATCCCGGCGACCGTCTGTTCCTCCGCGGTCGGCGGCTCGACGCGGAACGCGTCCTTGAGGACGTCGTCGATCGCGGGCGGCTTGCCGTCGGGGAAGAGATCCTCGAGGAGGAACTTCACGAACCCGACGCTCGCGTCGAGGCGCTTCTGCACCTCGCTCTTGCCCGCGCCGAGCACGTAGGTGAGCTCGTCGATGCTCAGCGCACCGAGCTTCGAGAGGAGCAGGATCTCGAGGTCGGCCTCGGTGAGCCCGAAGCGGACCTCGTCGAGCGCGCGACCCCAGCCATCGATCCGACCGGTCGGCGTGGGCTCCCACGGGATCGCGCTCGTCGGACGCTGCGGCTGTCCGTCGCCGAACAAGCGCTCGTACTCGACAAAGTTCTTTGCGGCGAGGAACAGGCCCGAGCGCTTGGTCGGACCCTTCGACATCTCTTCGGAGCCACCGTGCTCGAGCGCCTGCTCGAGGGTGCCGAGGCCGCGCGCGGCGAGCGCGGAGTCGCGAAGCGCGACGCAGAGGTACGTCCGGAGCGCCTCGCGGTTCTCTTTGAGCGCGCGTTGCCCGACGAGCCCGGCCGCCGTCTTGTAGAGGCCGGTCGCCATCACGACGCGCACCGAGTCGAGCCCGCGCTTGGTCGAACGGATCGGATCGGCGACGCGGTCGGCGGGCTCGGACGCGCGCGCCTCGCTCCCGGCGCCGACGATCTTCACTTCGCCGAGCGGCGCGGCGGGGATGTTGATCTTCGCAGCGGCGAGGCCGAGGCCGCGCTGGGTCGCTGCCAACAGGCGCCGCACGCCGGAGGTGTCCGCGCTCGGACGCGTGGCGCTGGCAGACGCCGCGCTCGCCTTCGAAGGCGCCTCGGACGCGGCCGAGGCCTGCTTGCCCAACCCCTTCTGGGTGGCGCCGAGCATCCCTCGCAGGTTCAACGCTGCCCCCTCATCGGCGTGGCCCCCTCAATCGACGCATCGCCTCCCGCGCCGACCATAGGCCCCGAGACGCGGGCGGAGCAACTATTCGCGGCCGCGATCACGGCGCGACCTCGGGCGCCGACTCCGCGCTCGTGACGGTGGCCCCCTCGGTGGTGCGCACGTCGGAGGGCCCGACCCGCACGAGGCGGGTGACCATCGGGTAGCGGAGCTGGACCGCCTCGGTCACCGCGCCTTCGGGCCAGAACACCGTACGGGTCCGCTCGAGCACCGAGCCATCCTCGCCCTCGTCGAGGACCTCCTCGGCGCCGAGCGGGAGGTTGAGATCCACCTCGCGCTCGGTCGGGCGGCGCACCCGCGTGAGCACCCGGGTGTTCCACTCCACCCGCGGCCCGCGCTCCGCGCCCATCAGCTCGATGCGCACGGTTCCTCGATACGCCGACGCGTGGATCCGCACCGGGTACGGGTACGGGTTGCGCACCACGAGGTCCTTGTTCGGCCACGAGACCGCGGCGTCGAGGCCGGCCGGGATGTACGTCGAGTTGCGGGTGTGCGGGTGGTGCTGGAGGATGTCGAAGCCCGCAAAGAACGCTGCGGCGTGCAGCGTCGCCGCGACCTGGCACACGCCGCCCCCGATCCCCTCGGTGCGGCGCCCGCCCTGCGCGAGCTCGATCGCCGGCGCGAACCCGCGCTCGAACGTGCGCTCGCCGACCAATCGATTGAACGACACCTGCGCGCCCGCTGCGATCGTCTCCCCGTCGAGGAAGCGCGCCGCGAGCTCGATGTTGCGCCCGCGACCCTCGTCGCCGAAGTGCGCGTAGCGCGTCTCGTGCGCCGCCACGACCTCGGTGAAGCGCGTCGTCCCGTCGTTGCGCAGCGTCCACGTCGGCGCCGGGAGCGCGCGCACCGAGAGGCGCACGTACATCGCGTCGTTGGCGAGCGCCGCCTGGAGCGCGTCGAGCGAGGTCGGGAGGTTGAAGCTCGTGCCGGAGCGACCGCCGGTCCCGTCGCGCCGTCGCGGCTCGGCGTCCACCGAGGTGCTCCGCCGGATCTCCGTCAAGAACGCGTGCACCTCATCCGCGCGGGTCGCGCGATCCCACTCGAGCGCACGCGGCGCGTCCGTCATCGCGTTGATCACCCGCTCGGTCCACGGGCCCATTCCGCGCATCGTGCGCGCCCGCGCTACCGTGGCCTCGACGTCGAGCCGACCACCGGCGTCGCGGCGGCTCACCCGGAGGATCTGCGAGCCGGCGTCGATGCTCAGCTCGGTGCCGTACCACGCGTCGGCCATCGCGCGGACGAACGAAGCCGGATCGCCGTCCGACAGCTCGACGCCCTCGAGCGACAACGGCCGCGCCTCGTAGGCGGTGAGGCGGCTCCCGAGGAACGCGCTCGCCGCGATCACGCTCGCGCCGAGCCCGAGCATCGCCCACCCCGAGCGCGAGACGCGCGGGAGACGGAGCGGCGCGAGCGAGACCGAGCCCATCGTCGCGACGGTAGCCGGTGCACCGCCCAACTCCAACTATCCGCGGCTGGGCTCCGGCTCCAAATGCGAAGAGGGCCGCCGATCCGATCGGCGACCCTCCGTTCGCTCGGATCGGACGCGGCCCGCGAGGGGCCGCGCGATCTCACATGCCCGCGCTGCCCTCGCGGCAGACGAGGATGCTGAACTCGACGCGGCGGTTGGTCTGGCGGCTGAGCTCGGTGCTCTGACGCGCGCCACGGCTCTCGCACGCCTCGTTGGCGCGCGGCTGGGTCGAGCCGTAGCCGACCGTCTCGATCATCTCACGCGGCACGCCCATCTCGACGAGCGCGAGCGCCACGTTCTCCGAGCGCTGCTGCGAGAGGGCCATGTTGTTGACCTCGGCTCCGCAGGTGTCCGTGTGACCCTCCGCGCGCACGCGGCGGATGTCCTGACGGGTCTGCGCGGTCCGCACGACCTCTTGGAGGATCGCGCGGTTCTGCGCGTCGAGCTCCGCACCGCCGGTGGGGAAGTTGATGAGCACGGGCATGTGCACCCACTCCTCCGTGCACGGGCCCGTCGCCACGGGCGTCGGATCCGGACGCGCCGCTGGGCACACCGGGCAGTTGCACTCGGGGCACTCCGAGCTTCCGCACGCCGACACGAGGCTGCCGATCAACAGCGCGAACGCCGCGACCATCCCGACCGACCATGTTCCGCGAATCTTCATGTGACTCTCTCTCTCCCCCGAAGGCCACGGCCTCCGCTCAAAATCGGGCGCGAGTATCCCCGGAACACACCCCCCTGGCAATAGGGGTGTGTTGGGGGGCGTCCGATGTGATCTCAGGGCCGCGAGCGGGGGCGACCCGCCCGTCGGGCGACGCTCACCAGGGGTTGATAATCTCGCCCTGACCGTTGTTCTGCGGCTGCGGCGGCGGCCGGGTGGTCGGCGCGAGCGGCTGGACGACCGGCGTCGGGACCGGGGCGGTCTGGTGATGACGGCCTCCGCCCCCACCGCGCGCCTCGCGCGAGAGCGTCACCGTCAGCTCGGTGGCCGCCGTCAGACGCGAGATGCTGAGGGTGCGCTCGTGGTAGCCTGCGAGTCGCAAGGTGACTTGCATCGCCTGATCGCCGGTCGGGCGGGTCAGCGTGAACGGCGTGTTGCCGAGGAGCGTCCCGTCCTGCGTATAGACCTCGGCCGACGTCGGGTCGCTCACGAGCCGGATCGTCACCGGCGCGGGAGCCGCGGTCTCCTCGCGCGTCTCCCCGGCGCCCTCGGTCCCCTCGCCGTCCTCGACCGTCGCGGTCCCGTCCGCGACCGGGTCTTCATTCGTGCCGTCGTCGCCCACCGGATCGGCCACCGGATCCTCGGGGGTGTCCGTGGTCGTCGTCGGGTCGTTCGTCGCGACGGTCGTGCCCGCGTCGCCGAAGCCGCCGAAGTAGTAGGCGGCGCCGAACGCGCCTGCGCCGAGGATCCCGAGCAGGACCACTCCGCCGACGATCAGGCCGCCGCGGCTCTTGGGCTCCTCCGGCTCGGCCACGGGGGCCGCCGCAGGCGCGACGCCCGCGAGGTGCGGGATCGAGTCGCTGCTGATCATCTGCGTCTTCGGGACGACCGAGCCGCGCACCGACGCCATCACCGCGTCGGGGGTGCCGCCGCGCTGGACCGCCGCGAGGTCGGCCTTGAGCTCGGCCATCGTCGAGTAGCGCTCGGCCGGCTGCTTCGCGAGGCACTTGAGGATGATCGCCTCGAGCCCCGGCGGGACGGCCACCGGCGGGGGAAGCTCGCGCGGTGGGATCGGCTGCTCGTAGACGTGCTTGGTGAGCACGCCCATGAGGTTGTCGGCGTCGAACGGGACCTTCCCGCACGCCATCTCGTAGAGCATCACGCCGAGGGCGTAGATGTCGGTGCGATGATCGACGTCGCGACCCGCGCACTGCTCGGGCGACATGTAGTGCGGCGTGCCGAAGACCTGACCGGCCTGGGTCAGCTTCTTGCCCGCGTTGTCGCCGACCTTCGCGATCCCGAAGTCGAGGACCTTCACGAAGTCTTGTCGCGTGCCCTGGGCCACGAGATGGACGTTGTCAGGCTTGAGATCGCGGTGGACGATCCCCCGCTCGTGCGCGGCCCCGAGCGCGTCGCAGAGCTGCATGCCGATGTCCAGCACGCGCTGGGTCGGCATCGGGTTCATCGCTGCGATCGCGCCGCTCAACGACGGACCGTTGAGGAACTCCATGACGAAGTAGGTCGAGCCGTCCGGCATGGTGCCGAAGTCGCTCACGTCGCAGATGTGCTGGCTGCCGATCGCGCTCGCGCTCTGCGCCTCGCGGCGGAAGCGCGCCATCACCTGCTCGTCGCGCGAGACCTCGTCCTTGAGCACCTTGATCGCGAGGGGCTTCTGCAGGACCACGTGCTTGGCCGCGTAGACCAAGCCCATGCCGCCCTTCCCGAGGACCCTCTCCACGTGATAGCGGCCGTCGAGGGTCTGCCCGATGTACGGGTCGGGGGCCTCGGGTGGCGGATCCGGAACCAGGTGCAGGTTCGGCGCTTCTTGACTCATCGCGGCTCCAAAAGGGGCTTTCGAGCGAGGCTACAGGGGCTCGACGAGGCAATCCACGTGCCGCGGTCGATCCAGGCAGCCAACCGACCCCCCACGGGTCCCCGGCATTGGCGCTTGGCGAACGATGACGCAATTCCAGCGCTGTGCCTTCGTTTCCGATAGCAAAAGAGCCGTCCGCGATGTCGCGGCATGTGACGAGTTGTCACGCAAGACTTGCGCGACCGGCTCCTCCGGGAGCCCCGCTTGCGGATCCTCGACGTAGACTCCACGGTCACGCGCCGGAGGGACGAGAGATGGAGCTTCGCTACCGATTGCTGGGCAAGAGTGGGCTGCGGGTCTCGGAGATCTGCCTCGGCACGATGAGCTTCGGCCAGCAATGGGGCTTCGGCGCCGACGAGGCGACGAGCCGGCAGGTGCTCGACGCGTACCGCGAGGCGGGCGGCAACTTCCTCGATACCGCCAACAAGTATCACGGCGGCGAGACGGAGGAGTACGTCGGCCGCTGGCTCGAAGGGCGTCGCGATCAGATGGTCGTCGCGACCAAGTTCACCCTCGCGATGGATCACGCGGACGTGAACTCGGCCGGCAACCATCGCAAGAACATGGTCCGCGCGGTGGAAGCCAGCTTGCGGCGCCTCCGCACCGACTACATCGACCTCTACTGGGTCCACGCGTGGGACGACTACACGCCGTTCGAAGAGACGATGCGCGGGCTCGACGACCTCGTGCGCGCCGGCAAGATCCTCTATGTCGGCGCGAGCGACATGCCCTCGTGGGTCGTCTCGAGCTCCAACGTGCTCGCGGAGCTGCGCGGCTGGACGCAGTTCGTGGGCTTGCAGATCGAGTACAGCCTGCTCGAGCGCACGGTGGAGCGCGATCTCTTGCCGATGGCGGAGCACTTCGGGCTGAGCGTGGTGGGATGGGCGCCGCTCAGCGCCGGCGTGCTCACGGGCAAGTACACGCGCGGCGGCGACAACGACTCGCTTCGACGCACGGGCAACGAGCAGCGCGGGCGCCTCGACGAGCGCGGGCTCAACGTGGCGCGGACCGTGGACAGGGTCGCCGACGAGCTCGGCGTGAGCTCGACCCAGGTCGCGCTCGCGTGGGTGATGTCGCGGGGCTATCGGTTCATCCCGATCGTCGGCGCGCGCAAGGTCGATCAGATCCGCGACTCGCTCGGTGCGAGCGCCGTGAAGCTCAGCGACGCGCAGCTCGCCTCCCTCGACGAGGTGAGCCGCGTCGATCTCGGCTTCCCGATGAAGTTCCTGAGGTCCAACGGAGTGCTCGATCTCGTGCGCACCGAGGCGCGGGGGCGGCTCGATGGGCGAGCGTCCCACCGCTGAGCGACGCGCCCCCTCGATCGAGACGCCGCGCCTCGTGTTGACCTGGCCGACGGACGAACAGATCCGCGGCTACTACGACGCGATCGTGGGGACCACGATGTTCGACACGATCCTCTGGGACGGTCCGTCGTCGCCCGATGAGCTGTGCGACGGTTGGGCAGCGAGGCGCGCGAAGGACCCGACGGACCTCGACCTGCCGCTCGACCTCGCGGTGATCGAGCGGAGCACGTCGCGCTACGTCGGCGGGGTATCGCTCCGGCCCGAGGACCCGCCGTTCGTGATCGACGTCGGCTACGCGTTCGCTCCGCGCGCGCACGGGCGCGGCTACGCGACGGAGGCGGTCGGCGCGCTCGTCGACCACGCGTTCGAGGCGCGGCGCGCCGAGCGGATCGAGGCCGCGATCTTCGTGGGCAACGAAGCGTCGCGACACGTCGTGCAGAAGCTCGGGTTTCACTTCGAGGGGACGCTGCGCCACGTCGCGCCGAAGCGCGGCGCGTGGCGCGACGAGTGGCTGCTCGCGATCACCCGGCCGGACTGGGAACGGCGCGGGTCTCGCACGACACGTTGACGCCGCGATCACGTCAACGAGTACGTCCACGTCCACGTCCACGTCCACGTCCACGTCCACGTCCACGTCCACGTCCACGTGCACGTACTCGTGGACGTCCACGTACACGAACCGCGACGCTCGGACACCGACTCGCAGCCGACTCCTTCACCCCGGCGGCGTGAGCCGCTCCGACGCCGGCACCCCCGGCCGCGCCGGATCACTGGGCACGAGCTCCGGATCGCGCCGCAGCTCGGCCGCGATCGGGTAGCGCCCGGGGTCGAGCTCGTTCAGCGTGCGCTCGCAGCGTGAGGAGCTCGCGTCGAACCAGCGCACCTGCGTGGCCACGCTCAAGCAATGCTCGTAGCGCTGCGTCGCGAGCGCGACGATCGGCTCCGTCGCGTCATCGATGTTGTCCCAGTAGATCCGCTCGAGCTCGGGGTCGCGCGCGATCGCCTCGGGCACCGGGGCGCCGCGGATCTGATCGACCAGCGAGAGGTACATGTCGCCGAGGCGCGACGCGGCGGCGATCCGCCAGCGCGGGCTGGCCAGCTCCGACACGCGCCCGTAGGCCGCTTCGGCTTGCGCGATCATCTCGCGCTTGCGCCCCATCCACGGACGGAATTCGTCTTGCGCCCATCGCTGCACGCGATCCATCGACGCGCCGCCGCGGAGCGTGGGGAAGCGCAGCGCCTCGAAGCGTTCGCGCGACGACTCGGCCGCTTCGAAGCGCGCCTCCGCCACGGCGTCCGCGAGGTGGGCCGCCTCGGTCGCGTCGAGATCCTCGGGTGCGCTCGCGCCGATCGCGTCGATCGTGGTGAGGCTCGGCTGCGCACGATCGCGTCGACCTTGCGCGATCCAGCCGCGCGCGATCCGCATATGGGCGCGCGCGAGGACGGCCGGGCTCGCCACGCTCGCGTAGCGGCGAACGAACGCGCGGTGGTGATCGATCACCTGCGGCCAGCGCTCGGCGCGCTCCTCGATGCCGCCGATCGTGAAGCTCGCCTCGGCGGCGGCGCGCGGGTCGCTGCGGGCAAAGCGCTGCTCGAGCGTGTGGGCGTCCGCGCGGGCGCGATCCGGATCGCCGAGCCCGAGCCGGAACGTCACCGCGTTGGCGAGGCCGACGGCCGGGTTCGGACATGGCTCCGGGCTCGCGTCGGGATCGCAGCGCCCGCCCGCCGCGTAGCGCTCGTAGTAGTCGGCAGCCTCCCCGTAGATCGCGAGCGCGTGGTAGCTCGCGCCGATCAGGTAGACCGATCGAACGGCGAGGGGGTGGTCGGGATAGGATTGCACGAGGGCTTGACGCACCCGGATCGCCCGCCCGAGGAGCCGCGCCGTCTCGAAGTACTGCGCGGCCGTGTAGAGGAGCTCGGGCGCGCGCGCGCAGTGCTGCTGACGGATGAGTGTGAGCATCTCGGATCCCGCGCGGCCCGGATCGCCCGCGTCGGCGACGCCGCGGATGCGCCGCTCCTCGAGGCCGCAGCGGTTCGCGACGAGGTTCGTGCAGAGCTCACCGTTCGCCGCCTGCGCGCCCGGGTCCGCGCAGAAGCCGCGCTCGAGCGGATCGAGCGCAGAGGCGAGCTCGGTCGCGCACGATCGATTGCCGCGACGCTCGAGGAGCACGCCGACCGAGTCGAGCCAGAGGTTCGCCGCATAGAGCGCGACCTCGCTCGTGGCGTGATGGGTCGCGATGCGCTCGAAGAGCACGGCCGCGCGCTCGAACTGGTTCGCCTCGTAATAGAGGCGCGCCCATCGGTAGAGGACGATCGGGAGCTCCTCGTGCGTGCCCGCGACGCACGCGAAGCGCGCGAACGCCGCCGCCATGCGCTGCTCCTCCGCGTCGAGCTCGCGCGGCCGGAGCGACGCGTCGTCGGATCGCGAAGAGGGCGCGCGCGCGCCGAGCACCCGGTCGTAGGCGAGCACCGCGCCGTACGCGGCGTTCGCCGCGAGCTCCGGATCGTCGGTCGACTCCGCCACCCGCGCGTAGTCGGCCGCCGCCTCGCGGAAGCGCTCGCGCTCGAACAAGAGATCCGCGCGGAACGCGCGCAGCGTAGCGAGGCTCGGTCGATCGCGGCGATCGATCCCGTCGAGCGGCAGCGAGGCGAGCCCGCGCTGATCGAGCGCGAGATCATAGACCGCGATCGCCTCGTCCATCGTCCGCGCGTCGCGCGTGCCGGGCGCCGTCTCGGTGCCGATCGCCTCGCGGTGCCACGCGACGGCCAACGTGACGAGCTCGACCGCCGTGCGGTCGTCGCAGCGGCGGATGCGCTCGGCCGGATGCGAGGCCGCGGCGTACGTGGCTCGCAGCGCAGCGGTGCGCTCGGCCTCGCGGCGCTGCTCGGGCTTGGGGCGCGACGCGACCGTCGCGTCGAGGATCCGGAGCTGCCACTCGCAGAGCTCGTCGGACGCGGCCCGGTCGGCCATGAGCCGGTGGTGGACCGCGATGCTGCGCGGCCACTCGCCGTTGTCGTGATAGAGCGTGCCGAGCGACTCGAGCATCTCGTACGCCTCGTCGTCGCTCGCGCTGACGCGCCGGAAGAACGCGAGCGCGCGATCGATCGAGCCCACCCGCGCGTACGGCAAGACGAGCTCGCGACGCGCCTGCCGCGCGAGGCTCGGCGAGCTCGGCTCGTCGGGGAACGCGCGCGTGTGCTCGAGGACGCGCACGAACGCGCTGAGCGCGCCCGCGAAGTCGTCGAGGTTGTAGAGCACCCATGCCAGCTTGTATTGCGCGTATCCATAGACCGAGTTGCGCGCCGGCTCGATGGTGAGGACGCGCTCGTAGAACTGGCGGGCCTCGCCGAGCTCGCCACGCTCGAAGTGGTGCTCGGCGAACGCCAGGTACGCGTGCGGCACGTGCTCGCTGGCCGGGAAGTCGCGGATGAGGCGCAGGTACACCTGGCGCGCGCGCGCCGCCTGACCGATCCGCTCGAGGCTCGAGGCCAGCGCGTAGAGCGAGCGGTCGAGGCGAGGAGCGTTCGGGTGATCGCGGACGAGGATCGCCAGGGCGCGGATCGAGCACTCCCGCGCCTCGCGCGCGGCGCGCCGCTGCTCGGCCTGTCGTCGCGCGAGGGATTGCACCTCGCCCATCCGACCGGCGCGCCGCGCCACGAAGATGGGCTCCTCGAGCTCGGCCACGCGCGTATCCGCCACATAGGCTTGCTCGCTACACGTCGCCTCGAGGCGCTCGAGCACGCGCGGTCGGCGCTCGTCGCCCACCGCGCTGTGCGAGAGGAGCCGCTCGAGCGTGGACCGCTCCTGGCTGAGGAGCCGCTCGCTCCGCTCCCGCATCCCCCGCGGCGCGGCGCGGCGATCCGAGGGGTGCGCGAGCCCCGGCGTCGGCGCGGGAGGCGCGGCGCGCTCGTCGGAGCGCTGCCCGAGCGAGCCCGGCGCCGAGCCGGGCCGCCGCAGCGTCGCGGTCCGTCCGTCGCACGCGAACAGCTCGCGCTCGATCCGATCGGGGATGCACTGCGCCTCCTGCGCGGCCGCCACGTCGATCTGCGATCCGAGCGTCCACACCACGAGCGTCGCGCACGTCCCCAGCGCGCTCCCCAGCCCACCGAGGACGCACCTCACCTTCGCACCACGCCGAGTCGGCTCAGCCATGGATCCTCCGTTTCGAGCCCGCCGCCACGGACCCTGACGCGCTTGGAGGCCCAACCCCGATCGACCTTGGGTGGAACGTTCGATCAGGTCGACGGGATCGCCGCGTCGTCGATCGCCGCGTCGTCGATCGCCGCGAGGTCGATCGCCTCGCGCACCCGGTCCGCGCACGTGCGCTGCGCGAAGCCGAGCGCGCTGAGCATCGCGCACTCCCCCGCGTCGAGGACGGCGGCCTGCGCGACCGCCGCGGCGGCGAGCGGCGCGTCGGACGGCGACTCGATCGCGAGGAGCGCGGCGAGCGCGGCGGTGGACGCCGCAGCGATCACGGGATCTTGCGCGTCGCCGATCGCGGCGTCGAGCGCGCGCACCACCTCGACCCGCTCCTCGGCGTCGTCGGCCTCGCCCCGCGCGAACGCCTCGGCGAGCTCGATCGCGCGCGTGGGTAGCCGCTCGCCCTCGGGCAGGTGCTCGAGCCCGAGCCGAGCGCAGCGCGCCGCCGCATCGACGATCCGCTCGTGCGAAACCCCGCGGCGCACCGCGATCGCGAGGAGCCAATCGCCGCGCGGGCACGCGTCCCACAGCGCCGCCCAGCCGTCGAACGCCTTCCCCCACTCGACGAGGTCGTTCTGCGCGCCCATCCGCGCGAGCTCGTCGGAGACGCTCACCGCTCAGTGATGGACGCCGGCCTCGAGCTTGTCGGCGATCTCGAGCAGCGCGTCCGCGCGCGTCGTCGCGATCTGCGCCGCGCACCGCGCGATCTCCGCGATGTTGGTCGCCGGGATCGCGCTCAACAGCGGCCACGCGTCTCGAGCGCGGAGCGCGGCGTCGGTCGCGGTGTCGCCCATGATCGCGTAGAGGTAGCTCGCGAGCGGCGAGTGCCGGAGATCGAACCCGGAGTCCTTGGTGCGCCCCTCGCGCAAGAGCCGGTGCACGACGGGGTCGACGTCGGGCGCGCTCGGCTCGACATCGGGCAACAGCTCCTCGAGCCGGTGGCTCTCCGCCTCGAACGGCAGATCGCCCATCACGAGCGACACCGGCGCGTCGCCGCCGGTCAACAGCGCGAGGCACTCGAGCGCGCGCGCGGCCAGGACCTTCTGTCGGAGGTAGCGCGTGCCGCGCGCAAGGTTCGTGTCGGCGCGGGCGCGCAGCGCGCTCAACGCCTCGTCGTCGGGCTGCCCGCGGAACTCGCGGAACACGCGCGCCGAGGTGAGCTGCGCCAAGAAGCCTTCCATCCTCGACATCGCGTCGCGGTACTCGCTCAGCGTGTACGCGGGCATCCGCAGCGTCGGGTTGCTCTCCGGGAGGATCTCCCAGGTGTGGCTGAGGAACGCGGCGGGATCCTCGTACGCGAAGTTGCCGACGTCGCGGTTCGCCACCAGCACCGCGCGGCGCACCGCGCGCTCGACCCCCGCCTCCCCGAGCCCGAGCTGATGCTCGCGATCCGCCTCGAGCAGGCGCGCGGCGAGCTGCTCCTCGGCGTCCTCCGGCCGGAACGGGATCGTCGCCTCGATGCACGTGACGACCTCGGCGAGCTCCGGGACCGTGAGGTGCGACTCGAGCGAGCGCACCGCCAAGAGCGCGCTCGCGAGCTCGTTGAGCCCGCGCTGGAACGTCACCGCCTCGCCGGGCTGGAAGCCGAAGATCCGAGCGACGAGCGCGCGGAGCGGATACTCCGACGGCGCGAACGAGCGCAGCTCGACGTGGCCGTCCTCGACGTCGAGCAGATCGCCGAGCTGGGTGTCGAGCCCGCGCGGCAGGCCGCCGTCGACCTCGCAGTAGACGGTGTCGTGGAAGAGGATCGCGAGCGAGCCGATCGGATCCTGGCCGCCGTTGACCTGGAACACGTGCTCGACGGTGTGATAGCTGCGGCCGCGCCCGCTCATCGACGCGTGGATCACCACGGCCCAGCGCTCGAGGTCACGCTGCGACGGCGACTTGCCGAGGCCGGCCATCGCGTCGCGGAACATCCCCACCAGCCGCTGGAGCGTCGTCGGTTTCTGCTCGCTCTCTCGGTTCATGCCCCGGCCGACCAAGGCCGGAGTCTACCAAGAAGTGGGGGCGGCGAGCGGGTTCTCGCGGCACGCAGGCTGCCGAAAACGCCCAAAGGGCCCTAGCGCGCCTGCCGTTTGCGGGTGCGCGCGCCCTCGCCCGTGCCCTCGAAGCGCCGCGACGGAGAGACTTCCGCGGCCGGCTACTGGGTGCCGGGGTCGGCCGCGAGCTGCTCCGCCGCCTGAGCCTGGAGCTGCTCGGGCAGAGGGAAAAAGCCCGTCGAAGGCCGCTGTTGGCCGCGGACGTTGCCGCGCAGGACCTCGACGGGGACGGGCGGGTCCAGCTCGTAGAGGAAGCCGCGGTTGTTCAGCTCCATCACGTACGGCGTCTCCACGCCCTCGGCGTGTAGCTCGCGGCGCAGCGACGCCGCGATGCGGCCGCGCACGTGGTGGTGCCGGTGGTCGAGCAGGAAGCCCATCATCCGCACCGCGAGGTGGTTGAACAGGCGATGACAGCCGTGGCTGTAGCCGCGAAGGATCGTCCGATAGCTCACCGATCCATGGCTGCGAATCCCGTTGTCACGCCAGTCGTCGGGGTCGCTGCCGTCGTTGCGCACCTGGTGGTGGATGACCATCGCGAGGCCATACGCGCTCTGGAACCCGGGACCGGTGATCTCCGTATTCACGCGCCAGCCGTCGCTCGTGCGGCGCAACAGCTCGTCGTCCGGCGTGCTCGGCGGAGGCAGCCAGGCCGGCCCCGCGATCACGTCGCGCCACACGCGCGGGCCGACGTCCGACTCCTTGTAGCGCAGGCCCACGCCGCCCTCGGGGTTCACCTCCGGCTGCCAGCCGCCGATCGTGGTGTTCCAGCGGATGAGCGCGACCTCGCTCCCGTCCGGTCGCCGCGCAAAGATCGTGGTCGTCGGCCGGCGGCGCACCGCCGCGCCGCGCGGGCGACCATCGTCGGTGTACGGGAACGCGTAGTAGACGTCGCCGCGGTCGATCTCGACGCGGAGATCCATCTGATCGCTGTAATAGTCCGGCGGTTCGGGGAGGCGTACCGCGACGTAGCGATGCTCCGCGCGTTCGGTCGCGTTCTCCGCGAGCCACGCCGCCGCGCGCTCCGGATCGACCCATCCGAGCTGGCGCGCCGCCGCGTCGGTGAAGCTCGACACGAGATCGGGCGTGCCGTTGTCCATCGGCCCGAGCCGGTCGGCCCACCGGAACTCGTCGTCGATGTTGAGCTGCCGGTCGATCACGGTGCCCCACTGGAGGCTCGTGGTGCCGTCCTCGAGCACGCCGCTCGCATCGACCACGCGCTCGCGCAGCACGCGCAACAGCGATCGGAAGTCGAGCTCGTGGCTGTCCATCGCGAGCGTCTGGCGCGTCGCCTCGTCGAGCCGCGAGCCGAGGCTGACGATCATGTGCTTGTCGTGCCACGCGCGGATCGCGGCCGCGGTGTGCGGGTCGAGCACCCCATCGCGCGCGCGCCGGTTGAGGAACCCCTCGCACCGCAAGTGTTCTTGCACCGACAGGATCGCCTGCACGTCGGGGGCGAGCCGGCGGTAGCGCGCGACGTCGCTGCCGTAGCGCCGGTCCTCCGCGAGATCGTCGATCTCGCTCAGCCCTCGCTCTTCGACCACCGCCTGCAATCGGCGTCGCAGGACGAGGACCGCACCCGCGCGGTGGCGTTGGCCGGTGCGATCGGAGCCCGGCGTGAGGTTGCGGGTGAGCTGCTCGATCGGCGTGTCGTCCACGTCGTCGTGGCACGCGTGGCGCTCCGCGTCGGCGAAGCGCTCGTGCATCACGTGGATCGACGGCGAGATGCCGAACACCTCGAGGTAGCGCTCGGTCGGGTCGCGCCGCTGATCGCGCGTCTCCTCGTTCGCGAGGCGGATGAGCTGCCGACGGAGCGGCTGGCGCCCGGCCGGGCCGAGCGACTCGTCGTCGTCGAAGATGTGCGCGGTCCAGCTGTCGCCGAGATCGAGGATCGTGAGATGCCGGCGCGCGGCCGTCTCGCGCGAGATCCGGGCGACCACCTGACCGTCCTCGTAGAACGGGATGTCGCCGTCGTTCGCGGGAGGTCCGTCGTCCGTCGTCTCTGGCTCGCCCGTCGCGACGCGGGTCGAGCCCGCACCGTCATCGTGCGTCGCCTCGGTCGACGTGCCGTCGGAGCGCGAGGTGGTCCCGCCCGCGCACGAGCTGGCCACCGCGAGGGCGAGCACGAGCCCGCTGCGCACGAACGCTTCGGGGAGCGCGCTCACTTGGGCCTCCCCCACGATCGCGGCGAGCAGAGTCGTGAAGAGAGGCGTACGGCGAATACGAACGGAGGATCCAACGGCATCGGGTCTACCAATAGTTCTGAGGCCTTCGCGCGCGCGTGCAAAGTTTTGAACGGGCCTTTTGCGCCCTCGCATTCCGCGTCCGGCCTCGCCGCGACCCCGTTCCGAGAGATGAAAGAACGTGTAAGCGCGCGATCGAGCCCTCGCGCGGTTGAGCCCTCCGACATCCGATTCGACCCATCTCTCGAGCCAGGAGGGCCCGATGCGAAGTGCTCCCGCGATCCTCTGCTGCGCGCTCGGCGGCGCGCTCGTCTCCGGCTGCGTGCCGCTCGTCGCGCACCAACCCACCGCGCTCTCGCGGCCACCGCCGGACGAGACCGAGATCCGCGCCGCGATCGCCGCCCACCCGAGCGGCGCCGCGCCCTACTCGCTCGCCGTCCTCGCCTCGAACGTCGCCGACGACATCGACGTCGAGACCCCGGCGTCCGGCCTCCCGGGAGTGCAACGAACCGTGCGCATCCCCGACCACTTCTTCCGCAGCCACGATTACCAGCCGGTCGGCGGCCTCGTCCCCGACCTCCGCCTCCACGCCGCGCAGAACGGCGCGAACCTCCTGCTCCTCCTCGACTTCCGCCACGAGGTCGAGTCGTACCCGAACGGGTGGTACGCGCTGGGGCTCCTTCTCATCCCGCTCTTCGCGGCGCCGTGGGTCACCGAAGAGATCGAGGGTCGCCTCGACTGGTACTTGATCGACGTTTCGACCGGCGCCTACCTCGCGCGGGGCACCGAACGATCCGAGCGCACGAGCCGCGAGCTGACCATCTACGAGGCCGAGGGCACCGAGCACGTCGAGGACCACGAGCGCGCGCTCGTCGACCGGGTGATCCACGACCTCCACCTCGTGATGAGCGCGTGGAGCGCGCCCGCCGTCGTGCCACCGGCGTGACCCGAGCTCGTCTCCCCCTTCGGCAGGGAGGCGGTCGGGGGGAGGCGCTCGTGCGCATGGGCGATCGAGGCGAGCGCAGACCAGCGCGCTGCGCGCTCACGCCTTCTTGCGGACCCGCGTCAGTGAGCGGAGCGAGCGCACGTCGTCTCGGAGCTGCGCTCCCCGCGGGGACCGACATCGCCGGACAAGGGGGCCGACTTCGTGAATGCGGGGGGCGAAACTCTGGATGCGGGGGCGCTGTCGCCGAATAGACCAGAGCAGTTCGCCGATGCGACAGCGCTGTTTCCGAATCGTGGGGCGCTGTTTCTGGATGGCCCAGCGCTGTTTCGGAATAGGGGGGCGCTGTTTCCGAATGGCCCAGAGCAGTTCGCGGATGCGCACGCGATGTTCCGCGAGGCGGGGGGCGAGTTTTCGAATGGCCCAGAGCGGTTCGCGAAGGAAGGGACCGGATCCGCGAAGGCGGGGACGCGATTCGCGTGGGGCAATCTTCGGAAAGAACGGCCGCGACCGCGTGCGCTCAGTCCGATCGTGCGGACCCGACGAGCTCTCGAAGCTCCTTGCGCGCATCGTCGTCGAGCTCGCCCAGACAGAGGAGCGCGGTCGCGGCGGGCACGATGAGGTGTTGGAAGGTCGGAGGCGTGATCGGGAGGCGCGCGAGCTCGAGCAGGTGCTCGACGACGTCGGCCCGGGTGCTCGTCTCGCGACGCGCGACGTCGTAGAGCGCGATGATCGCCGCGGTGTTGCTCCAGTCGACGGGACCGTCCGTCAGATCGAACAGCGCGCTCCGTCGCGCCGAGCCGATCCAGGCACCCTCGCCGACGTGCGAGATGAGGAGCGCCGCCGCGGTCTGGGCGCGGAACACGGCGTCCCACTCGTCGAGGTGAGCGGGCGACTCGGGCGGATACGCCATCACCGCCGCGAGCGCGGGGATCTGCGCTTCGGTGAACGACGCCGCGGTCGCGCGCGCCCGATCGCTCCACAGCGCGAGGTGATACGGACGCCGCGCGAGGTCGGCCGCCGCCTCGACGGCTTCGGGAGGAGGTGGATCGACGACGGGGGAAGGCTCGTTGCCTTCGTAGCGGTAGAGGAGGAGCTCGACGTCGCGACGTGCGATGCGAGGATCGGGATCGTCGATGTGGCCAACGCCGATCGTGAGCCGCGGACTGGCGACGCGTCGAACCACCAACAGAACGCTCGGCGCCTCGATCGAGCTACACGCGATCTCACGCAGCAGCGCGCCGCGCTCCAGCGCGTGCGCCACGCTGATGATGCTCGCGTCCCCTCGCCGCGGCAGGTGAGACGTCAGCGGAGCGACCACCGGCCATCCCTCCGGCGGCTCGCTCGGCTCGACCTCGGGCGCCGCCTCGAGTCGGGCCGCGGTCGCGGGATGACGCACCTTTCGCGCATAGTCGGCGGGCCGCTCACCGAACTTGTCGACCACGTGCGGATCCGCGCCGCGCTCCATCAACTGGATCACGATCCCTTCGTAGCCGCGGGCGGCTCCCGCTCGAAGAGGTGTCCCACCCTGCAAGGTGGGTTGATCCACCGATGCGCCGGCATCGAGGAGGAGATCGAGCATCTCCCATCCCCCCGTGTAGGCGGCCATGTGGAGCGCCCGCGCACAGCTGTCGTTCATGAGGTCGATCGGGATCCCCGCCTCGACGAGGACGCGAGCAGCCTCGATCTCGCGCTTCACCGCTGCGATCATGAGCGCACTGCCGAGGTCGCGGTCGCAGTGATCGAGCGGAGCTCCCGCCGCGATGACGTCGGGCACGACCTCGGCGAACCATGCGGTGGCGGCGAGGAGCGGAGGGAGGTCGTCGACCACCGCCTCCGCGAGGTCCGGACCCTTCGCGAGCTCTGCCTGCACCGCGCCCACGTCTCGCTCGACGATCGCGCACCCGAGGGCAGTGTGCGCGACCGGGCCTGCCTCCTCATCGGGAGGCGCGTCCTCCTCGGTCGCCGACGCGTGGTGCTCGGGGCGACGCCACATGAACATCGCGAGAGCGATGACGGCGACGACGAGGATCGCGAGGATCGCATAGTTCATTGCGGGAGACGCTATCACGCACACGCCCGCATGAACGACGCCCGAGGGCGACCTCGGCACGATGAGAGGGACGGTGCTCTCTCGGCCCTGGACACGGTGCGCCTCGGAGGGCACTGTGACCGGCATGGGTTCCGCCAAGCGGCTTGCTGTCTCGCTCGCGCTCGTCGGCCTCGTCGCGGCGGGCTGCGGTCGGCGCGGGATGACGACGTACACGCCGACCTATCTCCCGCCGGTGGTCGGGTACGCGCCGGTCGACGTCTACGGAACCCTCCTCACCCGCGCGCGCTCGCTCGGGTACTACGCCGAGGTCGACGACCGGACGCTGTTCTTCTCGGTCACCTCGGGGTCGAGCCCGACGAGCGCGTACGTCCGGGCCGGGAACCCGCGCCGCGCATACCTCGGAGGCAGCCGCTTCGACGTGCAGGTGTACAGCGACTCGTCGTTCAGCGTGAGCGCGGCCGGCGAGCACGTCCGCGGTCGACGCATCCGCCGCGACCTCGCGCGCGAGCGAGATCGACTCGTGCAAGACTTCGTGACGGCGATCCGCGAGCTCCAGAGCCGTCCGGCGCCGCAAGCCGCGGCGACGCCGGTGACGCCGGGCGCGACGCTCGGCGCGCCGATGGCTGGCACTCCGCCGTAGGCGGCCCCGCGGGACGCGCACGGTGCGGAGCTACGACCATGGCGTCGACGTTGCGCTGCTCCGTGACGCACCGAGGCTGCGAGAGCTCGCCGCGTGGGGCCGCACGCCGGCCGCGTCATGGAGGCGCTCGAGGGGGTGGTCGGCGAGGACGCCGGTCGAGCCGGCGCGGGCCGACTGCTCTGGCAGCTCGTCAACGAAGGCTACCTCGACGCAGCGAGCAAGCCGGAGCTGTGGCACGTGCTCGCCGAGCTCGCCGACCATGCGTCCCCGAAGGCCGTGGCGCGCTGGCTCGCGGCGTTGGACGACGACCACGCGGGGCTCGCGAACCGATCCTGGATCGAGGGCTGGCCCGCCGAGCTCGACGCGGTGGCGACGCGAGCGTACGCGCGCGATCGCGCGCCGTTCGACGAGGGGCTCGCGCAGCTGTCGCCGAAGGTCCGGGCCGGGATGGCCATCGTGAGGTGCGGTGCAAGCTCGGCGTCGACGTCGCAACGTTCCTTCCTGTAGACTTCGCGGCGCGCCTCGCCGCGAGCCACCTCGCCGGATCTCAGCCCGGGGTCTGGCTCGAGCGGGGCGGAGAGCTCATGGGCCGCCTCGACTACCTCGAGAGCCACCTCGTGGTGCAGCTCGACGATCGCTTCGTGCCCATAAACCTCGGGGACGGCGGGCGGATGTTCGTCTTCCCCGACACCGCGTTCTGGCAGTGCTCGTGAGCTCCACCGCTGGTGACCTCGACGCTGCTGACCTCGACGCTGGTGACCTCGACGCTGCTGACGTCGACGCTCGGTCTCGCCTCGCTCAGTGCGCGCGGCCGCCGGTCGTCTTCAGGTGCGCGACCTTCGCGTGCGCGCCCCAGCGCTCGTAGGCTTCGGTCGCCGCGACGAAGTACGCGGCGGCGAGCACCTCGTGGCCGAGCGCGTCGTGGTAGCGGTACGCGAGCTCGTTGGCGAGCGCGACCTCCGCCAAGTACTCGTGCTTTGCTGCGAGCGCGATGGCCTGGTCGTAGAGGCGGGCGGCGTCGGCGTCGCCGCGGACGCGGGCCACCTCCGCCTCCACGAGCGCGACGCGGTGGTCGTGGCTCGCCGGAGAGAATCGCTGCCACGTGCGCAGCCGCTCGAGGTTCGGCGCGATCGCGAGGAGCGCCTCGTCGGCGCCGGGGGTGCCCGGGCGCGCCAGCCCGAGGAGCGTCAGCGCGCGCAGCTGGTGAAAGTAAACTTGGTTGTACGTGGCGACCGCGCCGTCGGCGTAGTCCGCGCACGCGTCGAGCGTGTCGAGCGCCTCGGGCAGCGCGCGGAACAGATAGCGCACGTAGGCCCCGACCACGCCGAGCACGAACACCGCGCCGCGGTACTGGATGTCGACGAAGACGCGGCGCTGCGCCTCCTCGTCGTAGCGCGGGCCGACCAGCCGCGTAGGATCGGCCGCGCGGCCGCGGAGGTTCTCCACCATCTGCGCGAAGGGGGCCTGCACCCCGATGGCCGCGACCTGGCGGTGGTGCTCGAGGACGGCCATCGAGCGCTGCGCCATCGGCTCGAGCTCGTCGAGCGGGATGCCGCTGAAGAGTCCGTCGCGCACCATCGTGTGCAGCGCCCACGCCGCGTACTCGAAGTCCCCGACGTCCGCGCCGATGCGGAACACGCGCCGCGCCTCCTCGATCGAGACGCGCATCGGCTCCACGAATGGCCGCACGAAACTGGTCACCACGTGCAGCGTTCGCGGGTGCACGGTGCGATCGTCGATGCGGTCCAACAGCTCGGTGGCGAGCTTGCCCACCTCGTACGCGACGTCGATCTGGTTCGCCGCGCTCAGCACCAGCCCGAGCACCGCGAAGCCGTAGGGCGACTCTTTGCAAACGCCGCTCTCGAGCGTCAGCCGCACGATGTTGCACGCCATGATCGGCAAGAGGTTCGGCGCCGCGAGGTAGGCCGACGACATCGTGTCGTTCTGGATGCGGAGCGCGGCGACCACGTTCGGGTCGAGCGCCACGGGCAGCTTCGCCAGGTCGTCGGCCGTCACGCCGTCCAAGCGCGCCATGGTCTCCACCACCGCGCGCTGAACATCTTCTGCGGCGGGCGAGAGGGGCAGCTCGAACCCGAGCTCGGCCACGAGCTCCGCGGCCAGCGCGACGACGTCGATCAGACGTTGCTGCGCCACCAGCGCGTGCAGCTCCACCTCGCGCGCGAGCACGCGCTCGAGCGGTGTCGTCGCGTGGGCCACCGCGAGCTCGATCAACGACGCCATGGTCTCGTAGTCGCCGCCCAGGTAGGCCGCGCGCGCGCCTTCGACGTGCAGCGCCATCGTCTGCGCGTGGTCCTCGGCCCACGGATCGCCCGAGAGCAGCGCGAGCGCGCGCTTCATGTAGCCATGCGCGGCCTCGAACGCGGCCGAGCTCCGGGCGCGGCGCGCCGCCGCGAGGTTGAGCGCGCGCAGGCGGACGCGCTCGTCCCCTCGAGCGTCGCTCCCGATCCCCGCGTTGAGATGATCGACGACCTCGAACAGCCTGCGCTCTCGCTCCGCGTCGTCGAGCGTGCGAAGGAGGTGGCGCCCCACCACGGCGTGAGCGCGCGCGGCGCTCGTTTCGTCGATGAGGGAGCGGGCGGCCTGACGGATGCGGTCGTGACTGAAGCGGAAGGTCGTCCGCTCCGGCCCCATGTCGGCGGCGAGCTTCACCTCCTCGGTCGCGGGGACGATCAGCTCCGAGGCCAGCGCCAGCCGCAGCTGATCGAGCGCCGCCCTCGCCCCCGCGCCCAACGCCACCGCCAGCGGCTCGAGGTCGAAGGAGTCGCCGATGCACGCGGCCACCGCGACCGCGCGGCCCGAGGCCTCCGGCATGCGGCGGATCTCGGAGGCGACGAACTCGACGACGTCCTCGGTGACGGCGCGCGATTCGATGGCGGTGAGGTCCCACGTCCACGCGCGCGACGCGTGGTCGAAGCGGACGGGGCCTTCTTCGCACAGGTTCTCCAGCAACCGTCGCAGGAAAAACGCGTTGCCGTGGGTCTTGGCGTAGCAGACCGAGGCCAGCCGCGCGCGGCCCGTCGCGCCGGGGAAGGTGGCCGAGATCAGATCCTGCACCGCGTCCTCGCTCAACGGGCCGAGCGCGAGGCGATCCATCGCGGCGCGCGACGCCTCGAGGCGCTCGAACGCAGCCACCAGGGGGTGCGCGTCGTTGATCTCATTGTCTCGGTAGGCGCCGATGAACAGCACGTGGCGGCTCTCCGGATCGGTCGCGAGGTTGGTCACCAGGTCGATCGAGGCGAGGTCGGCCCACTGCAGGTCGTCGAAGAACAAGACGAGCGGGTGCTCCTTCGTCGCGAGCGTCGAGACCAGGCGCTCGACGGCGACCTGGAAGCGGTTGCGCGCGTCCGCGGGCGAGACCTCCTCGAGCGGTGGCCGCGGCCCGATGAGCTGCTCGAGCTCGGGGATGACCGCGATGAGCGCGCTGCCGCGCTGGCCCGCCAACGCGGAGGCGTCGAGCGTCCCGCCCGCGTGGAGCTTCTTGCGGATGAGCTCGCGCAGCGCTCGGATGAGGCTGTCGTACGGAGTGGCGCGGTCGAACTGATCGAACTTGCCGGAGACGACGGTGGCCCCGCTCGCGACCAGCGTCTCTTCCGTGGTGGCGACCAGCGAGGTCTTGCCCGTGCCGGAGAACCCGGTGATGAAGAGCACCCGCGAGCGGCCGGTCGAGGCGCGCTCGAACGCGTCGAGCACCACGCCGATCTCTCGCTCGCGACCGAAGAGCCGGTCGGGGATGCGGAGCGGCGCCGGTCGCGGCGCGGCGGGCGGGCCGCCGGTCGTCTGCCCCGTCGCGGCGGCTTCGAACGCCTCCGCCAGCTCCACCGCGCTCTGGAAGCGGGCCTCGGGCTCGGTCGCGAAGACGCGATCGAAGAACGCGTCGAGCGACGCCGGCAGCTCGGCGACGAGCCGGCTCGGCCGCTCGAAGCGCTTGAGCAGCTGTGCGGCGCAGATAGCGGCGCGACCGTGACCTCGGAACGGCCGCTGTGCGGTCAGCGCTTCGTACGCCACGACGCCGAGGCCCCAGAGATCGGTCACCGCGTCCGCCGGGCGCCCGTCCACGAGCTGTTCGGGCGACATGTACAAGGCCGTGCCCACCATGGTCCCGGGCATCGTCAGCCCGCGCGTCTCGCTCCCGTCGATCGCGCGCGCGATACCGAAGTCCACGACCTTCACGAAGAGCTCGCTGCGATCGGCGAGCAACATGAGGTTGGCCGGCTTGAGATCGCGATGCAGCACGCCCGCGCCGTGCGCGACCTCGAGCACACCCGCGACCTGCGCGACGAGCCGGCGCGCATCCGAGAGCGAGAGCGGGCCGCGCTCGAGGCGGTCGGCGAGCGACTCGCCCTCGATCAGCTCGAGCACGAGGAACGGGATCCCTTCGCTCGTCTGACCCTGCTCGAGGACGCGCATCGCGTGGGGGTGATCGATCTTCGCGGTCAGCTGCGCCTCGCGCATCAGCCGATCGCGCAAGGGACCGTCCGCGGAGTGGACGAGCTTGACCGCGACCGAGTGACCGAGCCGGGCGTGCTCGGCCAACCAGACGGAGCTCATGCCGCCGGCGCCGAGCTCACGGACGAGACGAACCTCGTCCGTGAGCCGCATCGAGGCGCTCGGCACGTAGGCGACCGCCCTCTCGGCGCGCGTGTCGAGCTGCGTGCGCTCCGACATGGACGGCACGATAGCATCCGCGCGATCCCCACGAAGCGCGGATCAGCTCAGCCCGCTGACCCAACGATGCACGGGTGCTCCGGCCGACGAGCCTCGTGCCTCACGGTGACGCGAGGGCGCGGAGCGCGCGGATGGCGCGCCGCCGGGCGAGGCGGTTCGACAGCCGCAGCGGCGCGTAGTCGTCCTCGCGGTCCACGACCTCGCGCAGCAGACGAATCTGCAGATCGCGATCATGAAGACGCACCGCGTACGTCTGCGCCATGGTGAGGATCAGCAAGTGGTTGCGACGGCCGCTCGCCTCGAGCGCGCGCGCCCACGCGCGCTCGGCCTCGTCGAGATCCGCGGCGGGGCGCATGGTGGCGACGTACGCGAGGAGGCCGAGGCCCGCGGCGCCGTAGTAGGTCGGGTCGAGCTCGACGGAGCGGCGGACCAACGCGATCGAGAACGCGCGCTCGCGGCGACGCTCGCTCGGCCAACGCGCGTTGATGTAGCGACCGCGGCTGTAGCCCGCCCAGAAGCGGAGGCCCGCGTCGCGTTCCGGCGCGTACAACGGCGTCGATCGCGGCTCCGCGATGGAGCTGATGGCGGCGACGTCGCGCGCGGTGGCGGCCGACGAGGGACTCGGGGTGCGTGCGCCGTTGCTCGTGCGCGCGGCGATGAACGCGCGCGACTTCCGTGAGCAGCACGCGGCCGCGACGTGCGAGGTCGGCGAGCGCCTCGCGGCGCGGCTCGGCGCGTCCGCGTCGGTGCAACGCGGGCTCGCGGAGGTGAACGAGCGATGGGATGGCGGCGGCGAGCCCGGAGGCGTACAGGGAACGAAACTTGCGCTCCCCGACCGCTGCGTCCGCGTCGCGGCGGTGTCGGAGCATCACGTCCGGCTCGGCGGGGCTGCGCACGCCGCGCAGGTGATCGCCGCGCGCGCCGGCGTCGAGCTCGATCCCGCGTTGTGTGCGCCGCTGATCGAAGACGCCGCGGCGCTCTTCGCGCCGCTCGGCGAGCCGTCCGTGTGGGAGCTCGCGCTCGCGGTGCCGAGCGAGCGCGCGTGGACGTCGGACGTCGGCCTCGAAGGGCTGGCGGAGGCGTTCGCCGACTTCGTCGATCTCCAGTGCGTACATACGCTCGGTCACAGCCGCGGGGTCGCGACGCTGTGTGACGACGCCGCGAAGGCCGCGGGCGTCGGCGAGGACGAGCGCGCGACCCTCCGCGTCGCTGCGCTGCTGCACGACCTCGGCCGCCTCAGCGTCCCCACCGGTACGTGGGAGAAGCCAGGCGCGTTGACGTACGCGGAGCGCGAGCGCGTGCGCCTCCACAGCCATCACACCGGCCGTATCCTCCAGGTCGCGCCGACGCTCGCCGCGATCGCGCCGACTCGTCCCGCCATCGCGATCACCGTCTCATCGGGGTCGACCGAGCGGATGCGAGGACGTAGCGTCAGCGTCGGAGGCCGATGGAATCCTTGATTCAAGAGGCGCTGAGCGAGCTCGTCGACGCTGACTTCGCGCGCGGACCGTTCGCGACGCACTGGCGCGGCCCGGCTTCGGACCTCGAGCTCGAGGTGACCGGCGTGGGCGAGATCCGCTTTCCGGTGTCGAAGGCGACCGTGCAGGCGCTGCGTTCCGTCGCGCGGCCGGCGCGCTTCGGACGCGGCGAAGCGACGGTGCTGGACCGCCGCGTGCGCGACACCTGGGTCATCAGCAAGAGCCGCGTGAAGATCGACGCTCCGCGGTGGCGGCGCACGCTCGGTCCGGCGCTCGATCGGATCCACGAGGCGCTGCGACTCGCCCGAGGAACCCGTCTCAAGGCGCGTCTCCACGACTTGCTCGTGTACGAGGAGGGACAGTTCTTCCTCGCCCACCGCGACGCGGAGAAGACGCCCGACATGGTCGGGACGCTGGTCGTCTTGCTCCCCTCCTCCTTCGAAGGCGGGGCATCGGTGGTCACGCACGAGGGGGAGCGGGTCGTCGTTCGCGGGTCCTCGAAGAAGAACCTCACCTTCCTCGCCTTCTACTCGAACTGCGAGCACGAGGTGAAGCCCGTCGAGAAGGGTCATCGCCTCGCGCTCACCTACGAGCTGCGCCTCGAAGGCGCCCCCGTCGCCGAACGGATCGAGGGTGACGCCAGCGACGCGGTTCGGAAGCTCGTCGAAGAACACTTCGCGACTCCGGCGCCGATCGGTTGGCGCGAGGGGGCCGTACCCGATCGCCTCGTCTACCTGTTGGACCACGAATACACGCCGCGCGGACTGTCATGGCGCCGCCTCAAGGGCGTGGACGCGCAGCGCGCGACGATGTTGCGCCTCGTGGCGGACAAGATGGACTGCGACGTATACCTCGCGACCGCCGAGGTGCACGAGCAGTGGAGCTGCGAGCCAGAGGACTTCGGGTACGACCGGTACCGATCCCGGCGCAGACGGGATCGCGAGGTCTCGACCCGCGATGGAGAGGAACATCCCCCGTTGACGGAGCTCCACGACATGGAGATCGTCCTCGACCACTGGCTCGATGTGGACGATCGAGCCACGCGCGACGATCTGAGCGCGGTGGAGCCGGGCGAGCTCTGCTATTCGCGCCCGTCGGACGAGCTGACGCCGTTCCGCTTCGAGCACGAAGGGTACATGGGCAACCGGGGCGACACCGTCGACCGGTGGTACCACCGCGCCGCCGTCGTCATGTGGCCGCGGTCTCGGGGGTTCGTCATCCGCGCCAAGCGCGCCGCCGCGTGGGCGGCGGCGCGCGTACGCGAGACGATCGAGGCGGGAGAGATCGACGACGCGAGAGAGATGGTGAGAGCCCTCCTGCCGCATTGGTCGAGCGCAGCGAAGGACGCCACCACCGATCTCGGCCCCGACGTGCTGTACGTCGCGCACGGCCTCGAGGATGCCGAGCTCGCGGCGGCCTGGACCGCGCCCCTCGGCCTCGAGCACGTGTCGGTCCCCGACGCGCTGGGGTCCCTCGTCGAGCGCTACGGGGCCGACTGGTTGGAGGAGCGCTTCGACGCGTGGGGCCAACGCCCCAAGTGGGCATCCGCCGAATGGCGAGCCACGTTTCAGGAATCTCTCCCCGAGCTCGCGCGAGCAGCGTCGATGAAGGAGCCGGCGGCACGCGCGTGGCTCTCGCGGCGCCTCGATGCCGAGCACGGCGCCTTGCGGGACGAGCTATCGCGCGCGAAGGGCAGCGTCGCGCCGTGGTACGTGAGCCGTGCCCGCGAAGCGACGACCGCTCCGTTCGTCGCGGTCCTCTGCGCCGCGACCTGGGCGGAAGCGGCGGGTGTTCGAAGGAACATGGTCGACGATCTCGTCCGGGCCAGCTCGTCCGACGAATCGCGCGACTGGGCGATCGCCGTCCTGAGATGCGCGCGCACCGACATGACGCCCCACGAGCTCGTGGCCGCGCAATTGGACCCCGCGGTCGAGGCAGCCCAGAAAGGCCTCAAGACCGCGCTCGCCATGGCACCACGAGCCGTGGAGAACTGGTCGATCGACGTCAACCTCGGTTGCAAATGCGAGCTCTGTCGCACGCTGAGCTCGTTCCTGTCGAACGCAGACGAGCGAGCGCTGAGCTGGCCGCTCGCCAAACATGGGCGCCAGCACGTGCACGGCCAGATCGACACGCACCAGCTCCCCGTGACCCACACGACCGAACGGCGGGGCAGTCCGTATACGCTGCTGCTGCGAAAGACGGATGAGCTCTTCGAGCGCGAACAGAGCATCCGAGCGCAGCGCGAACGAGATCTCGACTGGCTCGCCACGTGGCCGAGGCCGGAGGGAGTCGCGTCACGGCGACGGTCGCCGAGGTAGCGGCGGTGTGCGCGGCGTTCCGTCACGAAGCGGACGTCATCCTCGAAGACGAGTTGCTCGATGTCGACGCGCCGGCTACGAGCCGGACCGGCGGCGCACCGATCTCTACGAACGGCTCGAACACCGGTGCCGCCGGCGAGGGCGGGCGAACGAACCTGGCCGCGACCGGGTGCGCTGGTGGATCGCCGCCCCCGTCTCGCGCTGCGCGAGCGCCGGCGCGTAGACCCAGAGCTGCACCTCGGACGGATCCTCCATGCGACTCGGACCGATCCTCCTCTGCGACTCGACGTGCTGCAAGCGCTCGTCGAAGACTTCGGATGGACGCTCGCACCGATCGACTGAAAACCGGAGCGGACTTCCGATCGCCTGGACTAGGTTTCAAGCTCCAAGTACGTAGCGCCTGCACGCATGAAATCGTATCGGCCATCTGCCGCTTCAACACCAACAATTTGATCATGCTCAAATAACACATAGAAGTCCCAGTCGCCTTCATAGCCGCAGACCGGGCAGCCCGCATCCGCAACTCCATACGCGACAACGCGCTGAGTTCCCTGCGAGCCCACGTCATTGCCGTCCCATTGAATGGTGTCGCCGATGCGGTAGTAGTGTTGCCATACCCCACCGAATTTGTACTGCACACCCATCTGGACTGCACTGCCACATTGTGGGCAGCTAGCGGGAACGTTAGTCACGACATTGAAAGCACTCATCAGAAACGCTCCACCGGGATATTCAATCGCGTTCAGGAATCGCCCCAGGTGTTAGCGGGCGGGCCACCAATCCCAAGCGAGGCGGTGCCAACCGGAGCGGCTGCTGCGCTGGCATCCCCAGGAAAGGCGAACCGTAGGAAAGGCGAACCGTCCGAGGTGCTCGAGGGGTCGTCACGGCCTGAGCGACATTTGGACGCCGTCTTCGTCGGCGCGGCACCCACGACGCGGTTCACGCGAACCGTCCAAGGCGAACCGTCCGAGGTGCTCGGAACCGTCCCCAAGGCGAACCGTCCGCGCCGTCCCCAAGGCGAACCGTCCGGCGAACCGTCGAGGTGCTCGCGAACCGTCCAAGGCGAACCGTCCGAGGTGCTCGGAACCGTCCCCAAGGCGAACCGTCCGTCGCCCCAAGAGGATCCGTCCGAGGTACTCGGCCGACAGCAAGCGTCTGAGAGCTCTTCGCAGGCTGTCCGACCGCTCCTGCACTCGCGTCCCCCGCTCTGAGCACCCTCCTGATGGTGGCGCGGACGACTTCGAGCACGCTGAGCACGGGGTCCGGCCGTCATCTCGACGTACAGCATACACGTCTACGGCTGCGCCGGACTCGAACGCCCCGGGATCGCCTCGCGTCTGTGCTCAGGCAGGTGGGTCGGTGCCACGAGGGCGACCGCGGCGACGGTCGCGGAGCTGAACGGTGAGCATGATGAGGATCCGTCCGAGGTACTCGGCCGACAGCAAGCGTCTGAGAGCTGGTCGCAGGCTGTCCGACCGCTCCTGCACTCGCGTCCCCCGCTCTGAGCACCCTTCTGACGGTGGCGCGGACGACTTCGAGGCACGTTGAGCGCGGGATCCTGGCGCCATCTCGACGTCAGCATACACGTCGACGGCTGCGTCGGTCTCGAACGCACCGCGGTCGCCTCGCGTCTGTGCTCAGGCAGGTGGGTCAGAGCCCCGTGGACGCCCCCGACGGCGGTCGCGGAGCTGAACGGTGCGCGAGGCGGCGTTCGGACCCGCGCGCTCTTCGTCGGTCGGCGACTGGAATCGATGGCGAACGCGCGCCTTGCCTCGTCGCCGACGC
>JBFWYI010000029.1:0-95863 GCA_050186575.1 Sandaracinaceae bacterium
TGTTCAGCACCCAGGAGCGCTACAGCCTCGTCTATCGCGACGTCGAGCGGACCCTCGTCCCGTACTGCGCGGCGCACGGCGTCGGCCTCCTCGCGTACAGCCCCCTCGCCCAGGGCATCCTCGCGGGCCGGACGCTCTTCGGCGGCGCGATGCCCAAGCACGACTTCCGCACCGCGGACCCGAGCTTCCTCCCCGGCAACCTGGCCGCGATCCATCGCGCGATCCGCCGGAGCCTCGACCCGATCGCGGAGGCCCGCGGCGTGTCCATCGGGGCGGTCGCCCTCGCCTGGCTCAAGGCGCGACCGAGCGTCCGCACCGTGATCGCCGGCGCGAGCTCGCCGACCCAGCTCGCCGAGCTCGCCCGTGCCCTGCGCCTCGAGCTCACCGACCACGAGCGGGCCGAGATCGAGGTCGCGTTCGCCCGCCCGATGACGCGGCGCGGCCTGATCGCTCGGCTCCCCGGCGCCGGCCTGTTTACTCGCTGATTCCGTGCGGTTTTTCCGTGTCGGGGTTTCGCTGTCTTCCTTTGGAAGGCCCGTCCGGCGTACACTATTGGTGGCATGTTGCACAAACTCCGGAATGCAGCGCTCGCCGCGCTGGTGATCCTCGGCGTCTCTTTCTGGGGGCAAGGCGACGCGCTCGCTTACATCAATCAGATCGACGGCACGGTGCTACCGGTCAGCTCGCGCCTCCAGCAATGCCTCGACCTGCCGGCCACCGCGGAGACGACGGTCGGCGCGGTCGACGCGATCGCGGACGCGGCGGTCTTGCCGGAGGCGTACCGGCCGGTGTTCGACACCCCGAGCGGCCACTACCGCGTCACGTTCGTCGACATCGGCGAGGGCGCCGGCTTCTACAACTCGTTCGGTTGGTACTGGGTCGGCGACGACGTCACGAACCCGGCGAATCTCCACACCGTGTTCGGCTGCCGCACGTACGGAACCTGCAACTGTCCTTGCACGACGACGCGCACGCGCTCGATCGACTTCGATCTGCAAGGCGGCTTCATGCCGGGGCGACCGATCGGGTTCTGGCTGCGTACTCCGGAGCGGCTCGACGGCACGCGCGAGAACGGCGGCCTCCCGAGCGGCTGCACGCTGCCGCTCGGCTGCGACCCGACCGGCTCCAACGTCAACGACAGCTGCGGCGGACGGCTCGACACCAACAACCGCATCTACTTCACGAGCCAGGCGCTCAACGACGACGGCGACTTCGTCCACTTCCTCGTCTACCGCAGCGCGACGCGCACCAACACGTTCTACTTCGGCTTCGAGGACCTGTTCCGCGGTGGCGACAACGACTTCGAGGACATGCTCGTCCGGGCCACCGGCCTCGTGCCGCTGTGCGATCCCGGCCCCGAGACCTGCAACAACGCGGACGACGACTGCGACGGTGCGGTCGACGAGGGCATCAGCGTCGCGTGCAGCAACGCGTGCGGCGCCGGCGTGCGCGTGTGCTCGGCCGGCGTCCTCCTCGCGTGCGACGCGCCGACGTCGAGGCCGGAGACCTGCGACAACACCGATCAGGACTGTGACGGCTCGGTCGACGAGGGCGTCACGCGCGCGTGCAGCAACTCGTGCGGGACCGGCACCGAGATCTGTCGAGCCGGCATGTTCGCCGACTGCTCCGCGCGCACGCCGACGATCGAGACGTGCAACGACACCGACGACGACTGCGACGGCTCGACCGACGAGTCGCTCACCCGCTCGTGCCTGAGCACGTGCGGCTCGGGCATCGAGACCTGCATGGGCGGCGTCTACGGCGGGTGCACCGCGCCGACGCCGGGCGTCGAGACGTGCAACAACGTCGACCAGGACTGCGACGGGCGCACCGACGAGGGGCTCACCCGGCCGTGCTCGAGCGCGTGCGGCAGCGGCACCGAGACGTGCGTCGCGGGCTCGTACATCGGCTGCACCGCGCCGGTCGGATCGCTCGAGTCGTGCGACGGGCTCGACAACGACTGTGACGGTCTCTTCGACGAGGGGATCACGCGCGCGTGCTCCACGTCGTGCGGCGTCGGCACCGAAGTGTGCATGATGGGCATGTTCACCGGCTGCGACGCGCCGCTGCCCGCGCCGGAGACGTGCAACAACGTCGACGACGACTGCAACGGCGTGATCGACGACGGCAACCCCGGCGGCGGCGCGGCGTGCATCCCCGACGGGATGGGCGGGTTCGAGACGACGGACGGCGGCGTGCCGGACGGCGGCGGCGACTTCTGTCTCGCGGGACGCGTCGCGTGTCTCGCCGGCGAGCTCGTGTGCCGCGGCGCCTCCGGGACGTCTCGCGAGGTCTGCAACTGCCTCGACGACGACTGCGACGGCACCGTCGACGAAGATCCCGATGGGACGCTCTGCGGCGCGGGGGTGTGCCTCGAGTGCGAGTGCCGGACGCCCTGCCTCGACAGCGAGTTCCCGTGTCCGTCCGGCCAGGTCTGCGATCGCACGCTGGGCGATCCCGGCTACTGCGTCGGCGGGCCGTGCGCGAGCGTGACCTGCGACGACGGGCTCGTGTGCAACCCGTCGACCGGAGAGTGCGAGGATCGTTGCGCAGGCCGCACGTGCGATCCGGGCTTCGTCTGCCAGCGCGGCTCGTGCCTCGAAGACAGCTGCTACGCGCTCGGCTGCCCGAGCGGCGAGCGCTGCCGTGACGGCGCGTGCGAGGCGGACCCGTGCGAGGGCGTCACCTGCGGCGGCGACACGTTCTGCCGCGATGGCACCTGCGTGGCGGCGTGCACCGACGCGTGTCCGAGCGGCCAGAGCTGCGTCGACGGCGCGTGCGCCCCGCACCCGTGCGGCACGGAGTGCGCGCTCGGGCGCTCCTGCATCGACGGCGCGTGCGTTCTCGACACGTGCGAGCCGGCGTGCCGCGCCGGACGCGTCTGCCGCGGCGACACGTGCGTCGACGACCCGTGCGTCGGCGTGCGCTGTCCCGATGGGACCGTGTGCACCGGAGACGCGCAATGCGTGTTGCCGGAGTCCGTGCCGCGCCCGCCCGCCGACCGCGTGCTCGCGACCGGAGGATGCTCCTGCGAGACGGCCCCCGGCGCGCCGAGCCGCTTGCCCCCGTGGGCGTGGGCGGCCCTGCTCGGCTTCGCGGTCGTCGCGCGACGCCGGATCCGACTCCGCCGGATCGCATGGCGTCGAGTCGCGCTCGCGCTCGGCCTCGCCGGCGCCCTGTCGGGGTGCGACGTCGATCCGTTTTGCCTCTCCGGCTGCGGCGATGACGACGCCGGCCGACGCGACGCCGCGGCCGGCACCGACGCGCACGTCGAGGGCTGCGTCTCGCGTGGCGAGGAGGAGTGCAACGAGATCGACGACGACTGCGACGGCGTGACCGACGAGGGCTTCGATCTCACGAACGACCCGCGCCACTGCGGGAGCTGCGACAACGAGTGCATGCTCCCGAACGCGTTCCCCGGCTGCGAGGCGAGCCAGTGCGTGATCGACGAGTGCGCGCTCGGGCACCACGACCTCAACGGCGCGCCGGGCGACGGCTGCGAGTACACGTGCCCGCCGTCAGGCGTCGAGCTCTGCGACGAGCGCGACAACGACTGCGACGGCGACATCGACGAGGACTTCGACCTCACGAGCGACCTCGAGCACTGCGGCGCCTGCGGCAACACCTGCGCGTTCGCGAACGCGGGCGCGAGCTGCGTCGCCAGCGCGTGCGTGATGGGCGCGTGCAACACCGGCTTCGTCGACCTCGACATGATGCCCGACACCGGGTGCGAGTATCGCTGCACGCCGGCCGGCGCCGAGACGTGCAACCGCGTCGACGACGACTGCGACTCGCGGATCGACGAGACGTTCGATCTCACGACCGATCCGATGAACTGCGGCGAGTGCGGGCGGCGCTGCACGTTCCTGAACGCGGTGGGCGTGTGCGCGCCCGACGCCGGCGGCGCGCCGGTGTGCGGCATCGCGATGTGCTTGCCCGGCTTCTACGACATCGACCTGAACCCGGTCACCGGCTGCGAGTACCCGTGCACTCCGACCGGCGCCGACACGTGCGACGGCACCGACAACGACTGCGACGGCGCGGTCGACGAGGCGGACACCCGCGTGGGCATGCCGTGCAACAGCTCCGTCGGCGCGTGCCGTCCCGGCGTCAACAGCTGTCAGCTCGGCGGGATCGTCTGCGTCGGCGGGGTCGGGCCGCAGATGGAGACGTGCAACGGCGTCGACGACGACTGCGACGGCAGCCGCGACGAGCTCCCGCTGCCGGGGATCGGCGATCGCTGCGGATCGACCAACGTCGGCCGTTGCGAGTTCGGCACCACCGTGTGCAGCGCCGGCGGCACCATCACGTGTGGCGGCGCGTTCGTCGGACCGACCGGCGAGACGTGCAACGGCGTCGACGACGACTGCGACGGCGCGACCGACGACTCCCTCACTCCACCAGCCTCGAGCACGATCCCGAGCTGCGCGGAGACGCGCGGCGTGTGCGTCGGGCGCGTGCCGACCTGTCGAGGCGCGGCCGGCTGGGGCTGCGATCTGCCGTCGAGCTACCAGGCGACGGAGTCGATCTGCGACGGGTTCGACAACGACTGTGACGGGACTCCCGACGAAGGCTGCCTGCGGCCGACCGGAGCCTCGGACCTGCGCGTCGATCTCGGCGACACCGCTTCGTCTCAGAACTCGGTCTATCCGAACATCCTCGGCGACGGTGGGAACAACGTGTGGGTCGCGTGGACGGACCTCCGCAACGGCGCGAGCTCGCACGCGTTCTTCGGCCGCTCGAGCAACGCCGGCCTCACGTGGGCGAACGCGGTCCAGCTCGACTCGGCCGGCGGCAAGACGTTCACCCCGCGCCTCGGCTACGGCGGGGCGGACGACGTCGTCGCGGTGTGGCCGGACTTCCGCGGCGGCACCACATATCGCGAGATCTACTCGCGCTTCAGCAACAACGCGGGCGCGTCCTTCGCCGGCAACGTGAAGGTGAACGCGTCGGGCGCCAGCCAGACGGTGGACTCGTTCGACGTCGACGTCGCGTCGTCCGGCACGAACGTCTACGCGGTGTGGGCCGCGTTCCTCACCTCCCGCACGCGGCATGTGTTCTTCGCGCGGTCCACCACGGCAGGCGCGTCGTTCGGCGCGCCCGTCCAGCTCAGCACGCCGGCCGGCGCGACGTTCGTCGCCGCCAACCCGCAGGTCGCGGCGGCGGGCACCGGCGTCTACGTGGTGTGGCGCGACAACCGCAACGGCGCGCCGGATCTCTACATGCGCCGATCCACGAACAGCGGATCGAGCTTCGTCGCGAGCGAGCAGCGCATCGATCTCGGGGACGGATTGGGCGCGGCGTCGAGCTTCTCGCCGACGATCGCGGCGCGCGGCACCGACGTGGTGGTGACGTGGGTCGACGACCGCGCAGGCGGCTCGTTCGACGTGTGGACCAACCGTAGCCATGACAGCGGCGCGACCTGGGCGGGGACCGCGCTCCAGCTCGACATGGACCCGTTCGCCCACGACTCGATCGAGCCGATCGTCGCGATGCCGCAGAGCGGCGTCGCGATGGTGGCGTGGGTCGACTACCGCTTCGGCTTCCCCGACGTGTTCGTGGCGCGGAGCACGAACGCGGGCGACAGCTGGGGCACGCCGACGCGTCTCGACACGGGGACCGCGCCCGGCGCCTACGCGAGCGGCGACCTCGCGTTCGACGCGAGCGGCAGCATCGCGGTCGCGGCGTGGGCCGACGCGCGGTCCGGGTTCCTCGACGTCTACGCGAATTTCTCGATCGACGGCGGCGTCAACTGGCAGCCGAGCGACGTCCGTCTCGACAGCTCCCCGCTCGGCACGAGCGACAGCGAGAACCCCGACGTCTACGTGTCCTCCACGGCGGCGCACGTGGTGTGGGAGGATCACCGACTCGGCGCGGGCTGCACGAGGCCGATCGGCATGGAGTGTCCCGACGCGGATCTCTTCTACCGCCGCCTCCAGTAGGGGCCTCGGATCACACGCTCCGCTTCGACCGACGTCACCGCGCCTCTGGCGGGCGGCCGGGAGAAGAGGAGACTGGAAGACGAGGAGAGTGCGTCGGCTTCGCCGCCGCGGGACGGAACAATAATAATTGCTCGCGTCCGCGCAGCGGACGCACTCTCCCCCTCTCCTACTCTCCTCTTCTCCCGGCAATGAAGCTGAGTCGGAGATCGCGACCCCAACCTAGTCGACGCAGCCAAACGCGCGGTCCGCTTCGGGACAGCGGATGCGGATGTGGAAGTGGTCGGCGTGGGGATCCATGTTGCGGCCGTGCGGCACCCGGAGCACCGCCTCCATCGCATCCACGCGCTCCACCGTGTCGTTCTCGCGACCGTAGTCGAGCAAGCGAGCTTGCAGCGCGCGGTGCATGAAGAAGTACTGCACCTCGATCTCCGGATCGGCGAGCAACGTCGTCAGAAGGAGCCAGTTGCGCTCTTCATCGAAGCGCTCGTCCGGCGCGCCGCGCGCGCGGCCGGTGCGGAGGAACCAGCGGGCCTCGCTCGGATCGATCCGCGTTCCGTCCTCGCGGCGCGCGTAGTAGCAGATGTCCGCGTCGCGCCCGCTCGTGTGCGAGCCGTGGCCCTGGATCGTGCCGCCGCGCTCGAACGAGAGATCCTGGACGCAGAGGTCCGCGCCCGGCATGCGCGCGGCGACCGCCGCCGTCGCGCGCTGGATCGCGCCGACGAGCGCCGGCGTGCCGAAGTGCGCGGTCGGGTTCTCGCGGTGCGTGGCGAAGTGATAGCCGTCGCCGCGCACCGGCAGCTCGATCCCGCCGCCCGCGATGCGTCCGCGCTGAGGGCGACCCACGCTCGTGTGGGCCGGGATGTCCTGCGCGATGGCGAACGTCACCGCCAGGAGCCCACACCCGAGCGCCGCCGCGCCGACGCGAGCGCCGGTCACGACGCGATCACGATCACGAACAGCACCGCCAGCACCACCGCGAACATCGCGATCGAGATGCCGGCGAGGAACCAGGAGAGCGGCCAGCCCGCGACGGTCATCTCGTCGCGCCGCGGTGGCACGGTGGGGATGCGGTCGGGCTCGGTGCGCTGCTCACGCGGCCAGGTGATCTGCGGCGGCACGGTCGGACGTGCCCCCGGCGCCTCGGGCATCACGAGCTGCACGGTGTCGCCGCCGCCGAACGAGCGCGGGCTGTTCCCCGACGCTGGGATGTCCATCGCGGCGAGGAGATTGACGATCGTCGGGCCTTGCTCGAAGGCGTCCGCCACGAGCGGCGTCGCGCCGACCACCGTGGGGACCTCGAAGTCGCCGTCGCTCAACGTCTTCTGCCGCACGTCGTCGGGGATCGGCGTCGCGTCGTCGAACGAGCGCTCGTCGGACGGCGGCGCGGGCCGCGGCGGCGGACGCTCGGAGACCTCGAACTCGGGCAGCGCGTGCTCCTGCGTCGCGAGGTCGCCGTCCGTCGTCGCGCTCATCGGCACCGGATCGGCGGGCGTGAGCGCGGCGTCGCCCGCCTCGAAGTCGAGCTGCGCGGCGAGCGTCCGCCGCGATGCATCGAAGTCGCCGGCCGCCGCCTCGAGCTCGTCCACCACCTCGTCGACGGTGGGACGCTCGCTCGGCGTCGCGTCGAACATCGGAGGCAAGATCCGCGCGAGTGAAGCAGGCACGTCTCGTTGCTTGAGCAGGGCGGCCACCACCGCCTTCGGATCCAGCGTGCGCGCGCCAGCCGGCGGCACGGTGTTGCCGAGCGCCTCATAGAGCACGACGGCGAGCCCGTACACGTCGCACGCGGGCGTCGCGGTCCCATCGGCCACGAACTCCGGCGACCAGTACCGGCCGGCGAGCGCCGCGAGGTGCGGGTTCTGGCGCGCGCCGCCGAGCGCGACCGCGCCGAGGCCGGTGCCGACGAGCCGCGCGTTCCCCGCGGGTGTGATCAGGATCGACGCCGCGGTGAGCATGCGATGCACGAGCGGAGGCGGCGACGACTGCGCGAAGCGGAGCGCCACGGCGATGTCGTGCGCGAGGACCGCGGCCGCCTCGACCGGGAGCTTCTTGTTCCGCGCGAGCGCGCGCGCCTCGAAGTGGCGGTGCACGACGAACGGGAGGCCGTGCTGCGCGCCGTGCTCGAACACCGGGACGAGGCCGTGCGGCAACCCGTCCTGACTCATCATCACTTCCTCGGCGAACTGCGCCGCGTCGAGCACGCTCGCGCGCTGGGGCAGCTTGCCGCTCACGATCCACACGCGCTCGGAGCTGGCCACCGTGCTCACCGCCTCGTGCACGGACAGGAGCGCGTCGGACGCAACCTCACGGACGAGGCGGTAGGACCGGTCCTCCTTCAACATCCGCGGGGGAGGGTATCAGGGAGCGAGCAGCAGCACCTTCACTTGGCTCGGGGCGAGCCGGATCCCCGGTGCATTGGTGTTGTTTTGGATGCTCACGCTGGTCATCCGCGTGGCCGGGAGGCCGGTGAGGAGCGTGGTGAACGAGGCGGTCACGTGGCGGACCGGCCCCATCACCGTGCCCGACGCGACGCCCGTCGCGACGCCCGGGTTATCGCCCATCGTGAACGCCGGCATGCTCGCCATGTTGTGGGCCGGCGTGCACATCCACAGCACCTTGAAGACGGCGCCGACCGCCGTCGGGCCGGCGCCGAAGTTCGGATACGGCATCGGCGTCGGCTGCGGCATCGGCGTGAGGCACACGTCCGGGAAGCCGAAGTCGATCCCCATCATCTGTGAGTTCGCAAACATCGTTTCCCCCTGCGTTCACCCGATGTGGATCTGCTCGGCGTCCATCTTCACGAGGCGCCGCGCGTTCATCAGCGCGTCCTTCGCGCGCAGGACGAACCCGTTCTCCGCGCGCGTGTCGATGTCGCCCGCGCGCGTCGTGTCCGTCTCCTCGATCACGCGGAAGCTGCGCTTCGCGCGCTGCATCACGCGGTTCGCCGTCGTCTCCACCTTGTCGAACACGCCCTTGAGCGCCGGCACGTGGACGAGCGCCTCCTTGCCCTGGACGAGCATGCGTCCGATCGCGATCGTCCCCTCCCGGGCGTGGACCGCGACCTCCTCCGCGCTGAGCCGGAGCGCCTTGCCGCCCACGAGCTCGACGCCCTCGGGCGCGACGAACGTGAGCCGGCCGCGCGGCGCGATCACCTCGAGCCCCTCGCCCGGCGCGCTCAGCGTCGCCGGGCTCGCCTCCGACCGCGTGAGCACCGCGGTCACATAGCTCTCTCCGCGCGCGCCCACCGCGACGAGCACCTCGTCGCCGATCCGCGGCTCGAGCAGACAGCTCGCGGCCCGCCGCGCGAGCAGCGTCCCCGCGCTCGTCTCGATCTCGAGGCGATCGCCGTCCGCGGAGACGACGCGGCCTCCCTCCGAGTAGAACGTGTCGAACGCGACTGCGGTGCTCATGGGGTTCCTCCTTGTGGATCGCCGGCCGGCGGGGGAGAGAAGCGCTCTGCGCGCGCGAGATCGGGATCGGTCGAGAGCGTCACGGCGCGGTTCGTGCCGAACCGGGTGCCCTCGTCTCGGACTTCGTGGAGTCGTGCACGGTACATGGACGCGCCGACGAACGACGCCGAGCGCAGGTCCGCGTGCGAGAGATCGGCCTCGAGCAGCTCGGCGCCCTCGAAGCTCGCCGACTCGCACAGCGCGCGCTGGAGCTGCGCCTGCCGCATCTCGGCGCGGTCGAAGCACGCGAGGCGGAGGTCCGAGTCGACGAACAGCGCCTGGTCCAGCTTCGCGCGCTCGAAGCGGGCGCGGGCGAGGCGCGCCTCGACGAACATCGCGCGGCCCGCGTCGGCGTGCTCGAAGCACGCCTCCTCGAGGTTCGCGCCTTTGAAGTTGCAGCCCGACACGACGGCGCGCGTGAAGTCGCACCCGCGGAGATCCGCGTCCATCAGCTGAGTGTGCACCAACGTGCGCCCTTTGAACGAGACCCCCGCCAGGTTGCAGCCGATCAGGATCGTCATCTCGAAGCGCGCCTCGTCGAAGCGCGCGGTCCGAAGATCCGCCCCGTAGAGCGTCGTCTGGTAGAGGTGGCAGCGGCTCAGATCCATCCCGACCGTGCTCGACTCGAGGAACACCGCGTTCGCCGTCCGCGCCCCGGCGAAGCTCGCGCCGGCCACGCTGCTCCTCGTGATCGTCGTCTCCTTGAGGTCGGTCTCCGACGCGTCGATCCGATCGAGCGTCGACCGGTTCAAGACCGCCGCCACGAGCCTCGACCGACGGAGGAGCGCGTCGCTCAGATCGCACTCGTCCATGCGCACGAGCTTCATGTCGGCCTCGGCGATCGACGCGTCGGCGAAGCGACACGACACGAACACCGACTCGATGAGGCACGCGCGATCGAGCCGCGCGCGCTCGAAGCCGACGTCCTCGAACACCCCGCCCGACAGATCCACGCCCGACAGATCGAGCCCGTCGAAGCTCTGCCCGCGGATCGTCTCGCCGTGCTGGACGGCGTCGATGAGCTCGTCCCGGTTCATCGCGCCGGCTCCCAGCGCGGACGCGTGCGCGCTCGCGTCTGGTCGGCGCCGTCGAGCTGCGTGCTCACGTCGCCGACGAGCCGCGCGCAGTCCGCGCCGTAGAGGTTCGATTCGCGCAGATCCGCGCCGCGCACGTCCGCCTTGCCGAGCAGCGCCTCCATGAGGTTCGCGCGCATCATCGTCGCGTCGCGGAGGCTCGCGCGGATGAACACCGTCTGCTTCGCCGAGCAGGCGTAGAGGTTCGCCCCGTCGAGGCGCGCGTCGCCGAAATCCGACTGATCGAGCAGCGTCCCCCCGAGGTCCGCGCGCCGCAGGTCCGCGCCGCGGAAGCACGAGCGCGGCAACCGAGCGTGACGGAAGTCGGCCGCCGTCAGCACCGTGCCGTGCACGAACCGCGCGTTCGTCAGGTCCGCGCGCCGGAACAGCGCGCCCTCGAGGTTGCACTCGACGAAGTTCGCCTCCGGCGCGTACACGTCGTCGAACACCGCACCTCGCAAGTCGAGCTGCACGAAGTTGCCTGCCCGGAGGCGCGCCCGCTCGAAGCGCGCCCCGCGCACCGTGCACTCGAGGAACTGCGCCTGATCGAGGTGGGCGCCCGTCAGGTCCGCGTTCTCGAGGTTCGCGCGCATGAACGTCGCGCCCTCGAGGTGCACGCCGCGCAACCCCGCGCCCGCCGCCACGAGGTCCATCAGCTGCGCGTCGCGCATGTCGGTGGCCTCGTCGGTCAGCGTCTCCACGAGCGTCGCCGCCCCGAGGTTGGCCTCGCGCAGATCCGCGCCGCGGAGATCCGTCCCCGTCAAGCTCGCGTGCGCCAGTACGCACCGTCGGAGGTCCGCGCCGTTCAGCTTCGCGCCGTCGAGCTTCGCCGCCTCGAGGAGCGCCCCCGCGAGGTTCGCGCCCGCGAGATCCATGCCGCGCAGATCGATCCCGGTGAGGTCGCGGTAGTCGAACGACTCCCCTCGCGCGATCGCGGCCATCACGTCGGCGCGCGCCGCCGCGCTCATCTCCGGCGCCAGCGAGTCGGCCGGCTTCTGGAGGTGCGCGGACGCGCGGTACATGTCGATGAGCTGGCGCTCCTGCTGGAGCCACTCGGCGAAGCGCTCCGGATCCTCGGCCTCCGCCTCGAGCCACGGCATGGGGGTGCCCGCCTCCGCGGCGGCTCGCGCGCGCGCACGCATCTCCTCGCGGTGCGCCTCGGCGCGGAACTTCGGCGGCCCGCGCTGCCCCTCGTCGAGCGCGCGCTCGAGCGCGTCGGGATCGAGGCCGTGCTCCTCCGCGATCTCGCGATCGCGGAGGAGCATCTCCTTCTTCTTCTCCTCGAGCTCCTTCTTCTTCTCGTCGCCGAGCTTCTGCACCGCGTCGAGGCGCGCGCGCACCTCCTTGAGCGGCGGCATGCGCGTGTCCGGCGGCTCCGGCGGCGCCACGTCGATCTCGCTCGGGTCGACGCCCTTCTGGAGCGCCTCCGCCACCATCTTCTCGTGCGCGCGCACCGCGCCGCGGTGCGTGTTGTGGAGCATGCGCAGCTCGGGCATCGACTCCGGATCGTCGAGCACGAGCTCGGCCATCAGCTCGGCGGGCACGAGGTCCTCGTCGGCGAGCGCCTCGAGGTTTGCGTTGTCCTTGTCGCAACGGCGCGCGACCACCGCGTCGTAGTGCTCGAGCGGCCGCGGCTCACCGGTCCGCTCGCACGCGATGGCGAGGAGGCTCACGTCGCGCGCGTCGTCCTCCGACACCTCGACGCTCCCCGAGTACACGAGGATGGCGCGCTCCTGATCGGGGAGGAACCACACCGTCATCAGCGACAGCGGCACCTCCGACAGGACGCCCGGCGGTCGCCCTTCGTTCTTGCGCCACTCCACCGGCGCGCGCTGGATGAACGCCCGCGCGCGGAGGCCCGGTAGCTCACCGCTCAGCTCGGGCCGCGTGGGATGGAGGTTCACGAGCCGATAGCGCTCGTCGCCGCGAAACGCCTGCGCCTGCTGCTGATCCTCGGGCGCCATGTTGTGGAGACGCCAGTCGGTGTCCTTCGCGTAGCCCGGATAGTCTTCCTCGAGCCACGCCTGATCGTAGGTGCCCATGAAGCGCGCCCGCTGCGGCCACTCCACCGGGTAGGCGCCGAGCCCGGCCGGCTCGGGGCGCTGCGACGGCGCGTCGATGAGCCGACCCGCGTGCTCGATCAGAGGGAGCGGGTGCACGCGCGCTCCGTCCGGACCGGCCACCGGCGCGGCGCCCCTGCCGACCGGATTCTTCGCGTAGCCCTCGCCGCCGAAGCTGTTGGCCCACCCGAGGTGCACGCTCTCGAACGGCTCGGGCGCGCTCGGCACTCCGTCGCGCCAGAAGCGCGGCCCGATCACGCTCAGGCTCTTCCGGAGCCGGCCGAGCTCGACCTCGATCGGACACGTCGTCGCCGGTCGCGTCGGCGGATATGCGCGGCCGACGACGAGGAACTCCGCGAGCGACTTCGGCACACCCTCGTCGAGGATCGGTCGATCCCCGAGCGCCTCCGGCACCATCCGCCACATGTCTTGCTCGGTATGGAGCCGCGCCCGCCCGCCGATCTCGAGGAACGCGAACACGCTGATCCCGAGGCAGCACTGCCGCCTCACCTCGAACGGCCGGGTGAGGACCCCCAGCGAAAGCGGCTTGATGACCTTCATGCGACCGCCATCACGCGAGAGCTCCCGCCCGCGGGAGGGGGCCGGGGGAGGGTCTCACGGGGACGGAGCGCGCAAGACATCGTGCCCAACCGTTCGACCACCGACGTGCCGTCCTCGTCCTCGTCCTCGTGCACGTGCACGTACTCGTGCACGTCCACGTACACGCGCGGCTGCTCGAGAGCGTCCACCAACCTCCGCCGCTCCGTGCGTGCCCTAGCAACAAATGAAGATCGCGGTCGTCTGGATCGCCACCGCGTAGAGGTTGATCGTCGGTCCGCCCTTCTTGGCCTGCACCCCGAAGGTCTTCGACTTGAGCAGCGAGCCGCTCACCGACACGAGGTTCGCCGCGATCGACACCCCCGTCCCCGCGACGCTGATGCCCGTCACCGACACCACCGCGCCGGTCGCCGTGAGGCTCGCGCCCGTCAACGCGATGTTCAGCCCCGTCATCGACGCGCTGATGCCCTGCTTCTTCCAGAACGACGCGGGCGTGATCACGTTCCAGCCCGCCGGCGCGACCACCGTCCCGCCCGCCGGCACGAACAGCGTGTACGCGCCGAGCGACGTGAGGAAGTACGTCGACGACGTGAGGATGCTCGTCGCGCCGCTGATCGTCTGCGTCAGCGAGCCACCGTGCAGCTGCATCGTGTCGCCGCCGATGTTCACCGTCGCGCTCGCCCCGATCGTGTGCGTGTACGTCGCGTCGTGGTTGATCGTGACCGGCCCGGTCACGTGCTCGGTGTACGGCCCGTTGATCGTGAGGTTGTCGAACGCGTTGATCGTCGTGTCGCGGCCCGCGTTGACCGTCCGCTCCTCGTGCGTGTTGACGGTCGTGGTGAGGTTGCCGTCGATCGTGACCGTCGAGTTGCCGCCGACGTGCTCGGTGTGGTTGGCGCCGACGTCGATGCTCTGATCGACGCCCACCGCGAGCGTCTGGTTGAGCCCGACCGTCGTCGACTGGTTCGAGCCGATGAGGACCGTCTGATCGACGCCGACCGAGATCGACTGGTTGTTGCCGATCGTGTGCGTCTCGTTGTTGAGCGTGACGCGGTTGTAGTCCTTCTGCGCGTGGATGTAGATCTCCTCCGCGCCGGAACGATCCTCGAACCGGATCTCGTTGAACCCGCCGCCGCCGGGGTAGCTGTTCGACTTGATCGTGCTCTTGCTCTTCTCGGCTGGGAGCTCGTAGGGCGTCGGGTTGTTGCCGTTGTAGAGCGCGCCGGTGACGACCGGACGATCCGGATCGCCGTCGACGAACTGCACTACGACCTCGAAGCCGACGCGCGGGATCCACATCGCGCCCCAGCCCGCGCCGGCCCACGCCTGGCTCACGCGCACCCACGTCGAGGAGCTGTCGTCGTGCGGGTTCTCGCGGTCCCAGTAGAACTGGACCTTCACCCGGCCCCACTCGTCGGTGTGGATCTCCTCCCCCGACGGCCCCGTCACGATCGCCGTCTGCATCGAGGGGATACGAGGCTTGCGGTACACGCGCTCCGGCCGATACGCGACCGACAGCGGCTGGCACTCGAACACCACGTGGTACGGCTCGGTGCCGCCCGCCTCGGCGAGCTCGGGCGACTCTCCGCTCCGATGCACGACGCGCGTCACGAGGTAGTCGTCGTCGAACCCGACCGTCGGATGACCGCGCAGCGTGAACCGCACCCCTGGGGCGAGCCCGACCGCGCGTCCGACTCCGCGCAGCGTCACCTCGCGCTGGACGAACCCTTCCTTACGCACGGGAGCTTGACGGGCCGCGTCGTGCGCCTGGTAGCGACGCACCCCTTGGTCGTAGCTGCCGATCCGGAGCGAGCGCCCCTCGCCGTGCTCGTAGCTCTCGCGCGTGATCCCGAGATCGTCGGAGCCCGGCGCCTCCTGATGGATCGTCCGGACCTGGGTCCAGTCGAAGTCGCGGATCGTCACCGCGGTGGTCGCCCGGTTGCGCGCGCGCTCGATGCGATGGATCGGCTCCGCGTCCCGCACCACGAGGAGCCCCGCCTCGAACGGCAAGACGCCCGGCGCCGGCTCGGTGACCACCGGCTCACTCGTCCCGTTGCTGTCCGAGAGCACCATCGTCTCGACCGAGCCCTCGTGCTCGAACGAGAATCGGACGCCCTCCTCCTGCAAGATCCGTTGCACGAACGCGAGGTCCGTCTCCTGGTACTGCATGCAGTACTCGCGCGGCGCGTACGTGTCGTTCGTGTCGTCGCGGACCGAGCGCCCGTAGGGCCCGAGCGCGTCGCCGAGCACCGCCTGCACGATCTCGATCGCCGTCTTGCCCTGGAACATCCGCGTGTTGCGGCGCAGGCTCGACATCCAGAGCGCGGGCACCACCTCGACGTCGAAGAGCGTGACCCCCGACGGAGACTGCAAGCCCTCGCTGACCGAGCGCACCACCCCGAGGACCCGGCGCGAGACCGGCAGCCGCTCGATCACCAGCTCGACGTTCCGCCCGAGGAGCGGCGCCGGATCCACGTCCGGCGTGGTGGTGCCGATCCTCAGCGTCGCGACGTACGGCTCGTCCAGCCGCTCATCGAGCGTAAGATCGTGAACTTCGAGGGGAACTCCGGCCAGGCCGTCGGAGGAGAACCGAAAACGGATGAGGTCGAGGGCCACGTACGCTCCTGATACTCCGAGGTTGTTGAACCGAGCCTTTCGATCTTCGTGCCAGCCCGCTTCGCGAGGGATCACCCGCCGAGCACTCCCGGGGAGGGGGCAGAGAGCGCGCCGGGTTCCACGAGTGGCAGGTCCGTCAGGTCGGGGAATCCCTCGGTGCGGAGTACGGAGCGTACCCCGACCGCCAATCGATCCGAAGGGCGGAGCGTCTCGTCGGATGGCGGGGCGTGCACCTGCTGAGCCACTGCCGACCGCGCCTGTCGGTCCCCCGCCCCGGCTGCTACCGTGAGCGCGTGAGCGATCGGGCAGAGCGAGCCTCGGAGCCACCGCGCGGGCGTTTGATCGCGCGGGAGCACGACGCGTTCGGGGGGACGCCGTACTACGACGAGGAGCTGGGGGTGCCGCAATCGAAGGCGCATCGGATCATGGCGGTGGAGACCTCGGCCGTGCTCGCGGCGGTGTGTCGAGAGGCGGGGCTGAGCTACTTGTCGGACGAGCCGATCTGGTACCTGCACCCGGAGTCGGATGAGCAGAAGGCGTACTTCGGCGATTGCGTGATCGGGAAGCCGGTCGACAGCGCACGCATCGTGGCGAGCGATCTCTTGTTCGTGCTCGAGGTGGTGAGCACCCAGGACCGGCGCAAGGAGCTGAAGGACACGCGGTTCCAGCGGCTGCTCAACGAGTACAACGCGGTGCCGGAGTTCGCGCTGGCGTTCCCGGAGCCCGATGACGCACGAGCGCTGACGTTCTGTCGGCTCGTCGATGGGGAGTACCACGAGCACGTGCTCGGACCGGGCGCGCGCGTCGCGTCGGCGTCCGTGCCAGGGCTCGAGCTCGCGGTGCTCGCGCGCGAGCAGTGGAGCGAAGGGCACAAGGTCGACGTGTACTATCGCGGCGAGCGGAGGCCGAGGCTCGCGGGTGAGCGGGCACGCGCGGAGCAGGAGCGCGAGCGCGCGGAGCAGGAGCGCGAGCGCGCGGAGCAGGAGCGCGAGCGCGCGGAGCAGGAGCGCGAGCGCGCGGAGCAGGAGCGCGAGCGCGCGGACCGACTCGCCGAGCGATTGCGCGCCCTCGGGGTCGATCCCGACGACGCGTGAGGGGAGCCCACGCTCCGAACGCGCCGACGCGCGCGATCAGTCTCGCAATATTTCTTGCAGGAACGCGCCCGTCGGCACGCACATCCGCCGCGGGCCGCGCGAAGGGTCGAGGTCGCTCATCGTGTCGCCGCGGACCGCTTCGCCGCAGCGCATCCCGTCGGGGCAGCTCGCGTCGTCGTGGCATCCCTCGCTGCACACGCCGCGGTCCGGCAGGACGAGGACGCACGAGCGCGCGCGGCAGTCGGCGTCGGTCGCGCAGCGCGCGCCGGTGCCGGTCGACCACCAGATGTACGCGCCCGAGCCGACACAGAGGCCGACGAGGAGGACGCCGCCGATCAGGATCGGGACGCGGCGGGATCGTCGCTTCGGCGCGGTCGGCCGCGCGAGCTCGGCCGGGGCCTCCTCGGTGGCGGGGCTCGAGGTCGATGGATCGAGCGGCCACCCGCACGCGTCGCAGCGGCCGGGCGGGCCGAGCGCCGAGCAGCTGGGACAGCGGCGCGCCATCGGAGCCAGCCTACGACGAACGCGCCCTCTCTGATCATCCGAGATCGCTCCCCTCGCGCTCCGGTTCGTCGGCGGCCGCACGTGCTTCGTCGAGCTCCCGTGCTCCCGTGGCGCAGCGGCTCGATAGGTTCCTAACGGCGCGCCGCACCGCGGGGCCCGGTCGACACAGGCATCACGCTTGCACATCGCCTTGCGATGCTTCGATGGTGGGCGTTCCTCTCGTTGAGCACCGCGGGCTGTACCTGCGGGACGACGTTCGTGACGGCGGTCGCGCCGGGGCCCGACGGGGCGGTGAGCCCGGAGGATCCGCGTCTCGACGCGGTGGCGCATCGCTGCTTCGACGGGGCGCACACGCTCGTGGTGGGACCGGCGGCCGGGTGCGCGCGGATCGAAGTGCGGGGCGAGGCGATCTACTCGTGTCCGAACGACGGGTGGGCGGGCGCGCCGGTGCGGATCGTTCGGCTCGGCGATCCGCTCGTGCGGCTGAAGGTGTTGCCGCGCTGCGAGGGGTGCGCGGGCGTTTCGCCGACGGCGCAGGTGCTGCGGATGCTCGCGTTCGAGGGCCCCTCGCATGCGCCCATCTCGCACTGCGAGTCGTGCGACGACACGAACGTGTACCGGGTGGGCGACGAGGTGGTCGGGTTCGCGCGATCGAGCGACGCGCTCGGCTTCGAGACGTTGGCGTTCGACGACACGGTCGAGCTGGTGCTCGTGGGGCCGGAGGCGCGCTTCGAGGTGGAGGCGTGCGCGGTGCCGATCGATGCGTCGATCGAGGAGTATCTCGACGCGTGCGACGCGGCGTGCGCGGCGTGCCCGTCGCGCGACGGCAGCCTGTACTGCGCGCGCGAGTGCCGCGACACGGCGGCGCTCGAGTCCGCAAGCTGTCTTTCGGCGCGCACGTCGCTCGCGGCGTGCCTGACGGAGACGGGCTGCGACGCGGCGTGCGACGAGAGCCGCGTGCGCGTGGAGTACGAGTGTCGAGAGCTCTGAGCGTCGCCGCGCTCGCGCTGAGCGGCTGCTACGCGTCGCACGGCCTCTCGTCCGAGGTGGACGCGGGCGCCGATCGCGACGTGGATCGCGTGGTGGACGACGGAGGGCTCGCGCACTGCCCGGGCGCCGAGACGGCGAGCGCGCTCTGGGTGGGGCCGACGCGCGAGTGCGTGCTCCGGCGGACGCTGGGGGCGCCGCGGAGCTGCCGGAGCTTCGCGGGCCGTCACGAGGGAGCGGAGACGATCATCGCGCGCCGCAGCGAAGGGCGCGTCGACATCCGCGTCGCGTGCGTCGACGCGCCGTGCGAGGTGTACGCGATCAGCCCCGACGCGTGCGACGGCTGCGACGCGGTCGCGCCCGACGACGAGGGGATCGCGTCACCCCGGTTTGCTGCCTACCAAGTCGACGGAACGATCGAGCTGATCGTCGCGGGGCTCGCCGACGTGGAGGTGTGCTTCGACCCCGACTACGGGCCGGGGCCGTAACGCGAGTTGCGGGATCGATCGATCCGTGACCGTCCTCATCGCCGACCCGACGCATCGCCGACCCGAGGAGGCGCGCGCGGCGACACGGGCGCCGGATGGACGCGCGTAGGACGTCACCCTCGCACGTCGCCTGGCGGAGAGGCCCAAAACGAAGCATGCCTTCGCCGGTTCGCGCCGCCGCGCGCGAACGATGTGCGCTCCGACCGCGGGCGCCCAGGCTTCGCCGCCGCGCCGCTCGCGCGGCCTCTCTGAGGAGTCAGCTCGTGCGTGAAGGAACGGCATCGGATCTGGAAGAGCGCATGTTCTCCAACACCTTCATGCGCCGGTCCCCGGTGCCGCCGTGGAACACGGACGGCGCGCCGGAGCGCGCGCTGTCGCGTCCGGGGCGGGGCTATCTCGGCGTGCGCGAGGTGCTCGGGACCGCGCTCGGCGTTCCGCATTGCCGTCTGATCGATCTCGCCAGCCTGCCGCAGGGCGCGGACGGGCACCGCCTCGTCGCGCTCCGGTACTTCATCGACAATGGCGACATCTGGCTACAGCACTTCGCGTGGCGATCCGCGCTCGCGAAGCTGGCCGAGGGCACGGGGCGCGACCTCGTCACCGAGGCGCTCGCGCTCGGGCAGCGCGTAGAGGAGCTCCGCGGGCGCACGAGCGCACCGGACGAGGCGTGGCTCGCGTCGCTCTTGCGCGAGGACGGACCGCTCGCGAGCGCGATCGACGCGCCCGAGCTGCTCGAGGCGCTGGTCGTGCTCGGTGCGTCCCCCGACGCGCGCGCACGACTCCGCGAGAGCTTGCGCGAGCGCGCGAGCACACTGTCGCCCTCGCTCCGCGACCGTCTCTACCTCGCGTCGATGGAGCTGACCGGCTACCCGGCCACCACCGTGAGCGCGGGCGAGCTGCGCTACGTGCTCGTGGCCGACAAGGGCGAGATGGGCGTGCGCGCCGTGCGTGAGGCGGTGGCGCTCGGCCTCGTGCCGGTCGTGCTGCACAGCGTGCGCGACGACGGGTCGGCCTTGCAGGTTCGGCTGGCCCAGAAGCACGGCGGCTTCGCCATCGGCCTCGAGGGATCCTTCCGCGAGTCGTACGCGAACTACGTCCAGATCACCGCGCGCGTGCACGCCGTCTTCCGCGAGCGCTTCGGCGAGCACTGGCAGGACGAGCTCGCGCGCGCGGCTCTCTATCCCGGCTACGGACCGCTGGCCGAGAACGCGGCGGCCATCCGTCACTTCCGCCGGCACGGCATCGCGTTCGTGGGGCCGATGCAGGACGTGGTCGAGCACGCGGGCGACAAGCGGCGCTTCCGCGCGCTCGTGGAGTCGATCGATCCGAGCGCGGTCACGCCGGGCATCGTGATCGCCGACGGCGACGCGGCGCACATCCGCGCGCGCGTGCTCGAGGCGCACGAGGCGGGCGCGTTCGCGTTTCCCGGTCGGCTGAAGGCCGCGAACGGCGGCGGCGGGCGCGGCCAAGCCATCGTGAGCGGACTCGGCTCGCTCGACGCGGCCATCACCAAGGTGCTCGGCGAGATCGAGAGCAACGCGTGGGATCCCGGCGTGATGTTCGAGCAGAACATCGCCGAGACCGTGCACCTCGAGGTGCAGGTGCTCCGCGACCGCTACGGCAACACGCGGCACTTCGGGATGCGCGACTGCACCGAGCAGCGCGCGAGCCAGAAGATCCAGGAGGAGGCGCCTCCCGCCCTCTTGCGGAGCTCGCCGGAGCGGCGCGAGCGCATCGAGCACATCGCGGTGTCGATCGCCGAGCGCGTCGGCTACGTGGGCGCGGGCACCGTCGAGCTCATGTGGGCGGACGGCAAGGTCTACTTCCTGGAGATGAACACGCGCATCCAGGTCGAGCACCCGGTGACCGAAGCGACGCACGGCATCCGGCGCCCCTCGGGCGTGATCGAGCCTTTGAACCTCGTGCGCCTGCAGCTCGCGATCGCGGACGGCGCGCCCATCGACTTCGCGCAGGCCGACGTGGTGCAGACGCACGTGGGCCGCGAGCTCCGCATCAACGCCGAGTCGTGGCACGCGAGCATCAAGGATCCGCGCGACGGTCAGCGCGGGCTGTTCGTGCCGAACGCCGGGATCTTCGATCGCATCGCGCTGCCCGACGCGGCGGAGGTGATGCGGGCGCTCGGCGATCGCGACGGCCTCGAGGACGTCACGATCCGTTTCGACGTGGGCTTCGAGAAGGGCGACGTCCTCGTCAACAAGGACCCGACGTTCGGCAAGCTCATCGTGGCGGTGCGCGCCGGGGGCGACGCGTACGAGCTGTTGCGCCTGGCCACGCTCGAGGTGCTCGAGCGCATCGTGATCGAGGGGCGACAGGTGCGGCCCGACGGCCGCGTGATCGCCGGCAGCCGGTTCGAGACGAACCTCGCGGCGCACGCGTGGATCCTCGAGCACGACGTCTTGCGCCGTCACGTCGGCGGCGACGAGCGCGGTCGGCATGTCGGCTGGGTCGTCGACGCGCTGCGCGCCGATGCCCTCAGCGCGGGGTGACGCCGAGCTCGGCGAAGAGGAACGAGTAGACGTCGGTGTACTCCTCGATCTCCTCGGACAACGAGGTGTCGAGGCCGTGGCCGCTCGTGTCGCTCGTGCGGAGGAGGATCGGCGTGTCGGCGGAGTTGGCGGCCTGCAGGCGCGCCGTCATCTTGCGCGAATGCCACGGTTCGACGCGCGGGTCGTTGGCGCCCGTCAAGAAGAGCGTCGCGGGATAGGCGGTGCCGTTCGTGACGTTGTGATACGGCGAGTAGGCGCGGAGCGCGCGGTACTGCGGCTCGTCCGTGACGGTTCCGAACTCGGTGACGTTGAACGCGCCGTTGGGCGAGCGCTCGACGCGGAGCATGTCGTAGATGCCGACGAACGAGACGACGACGTGCACGAGCTCGGGGTGCTGGACCATCGTCGCGCCCATGAGGAGGCCCCCGTTGCTGCCTCCGATGATCCCGACGTGCTCCGGTGCGGTGTAACGACGCTCGATCATGTGTTGGATGGCGCCGGCGAAGTCATCGAAGACGTTTTGCTTGTTCGTGAGGCGGCCCTGCTCGTGCCACTCCTCGCCGAACTCGGAGCCGCCGCGGAGGTTCGCGATGGCGTAGATGACGCCGTTGTCGAGGTAGAGCGACGCGATGGGGCGGAAGCGCGGCTCGATGTTCACTCCGTAGCCGCCGTAGCCGTTGACGACGCAGGGATGGCTCCCGTCGAGCTCGATCCCGCGCGGGAGGAGGATGTTCACCGGCACCTCGGTGCCGTCGCGTGAGGTCGCCATCTCGCGGCGCACCTCCCAGCCGCTGACGTCGACCGGCGAGGTCTCGCGCAGCGCGGTCGCGCTCGCGGTGCCGTCGGCGCTCAGGCGCATCCACACCGGCGGCGTGACGAACGACTCGACGCGGTAGAGCAGCGAGCCGTCCTCCATCGGGACGAGGCGCTTGATCGCGGAGACGGGCGGCGCCTCGGGGGGAGGCTGCGGGCGACCGCGCGAGTCGAACACGCGGAGCTCGCTCGGTCCGCCCGTCTGGTACATCACGTACAAGCGATCGCGGGTCGGCCACACGGTGGGGCCCTCCCAGAAGTCGGTGATGATCGAGTCGTCGGTCTCCTCGATCACCACGCGGCCGCGCGCGATGTCGAGGCGGTTGACCGGCACGCGGAGGATCCGCCCGCGCGGGTGCTCGTGGCGGCTCACCACGTAGAGGTCGTTGCTCGGGCCGAACGTGGCCTGGACGTGGCCGTCCTCGAACGTCGAGAACTGCTGCCAACGACCGTTGCGATCGCGCAGGTACATCGCGAACTCGCCGCCGTCGCCGTTCTGGACGGTCGCCAACAGGCGCCCGCTCGCGACGTGCATGTCGAGCTGGATCTCGGCGATGCGCGGGAGATCGCGGCCGAGCTCGTAGCGATCCGCGGAGGCCTCGGTGCCGAGCTGGTGGAACCAGAGCTGCTGATAGAAGTCGTCGTCGTCCGCGTGCTCGTCACCGGTCCGCGGGTAGCGCGTGTAGAAGAACCCCGAGTCGTCGGGGAGCCACTCGAGGTCGCCGCCCGCGGTGCCGTTCTGCACGTGCTCCACGACCTCGTGGACCTGTTCGCCGCTCGCGACGTCGAACACGTGCACGTCGCCGCGCTCGGTGCCGCCGCGCGAGAGAGAGACCGCAACCATGTTTCCATTGTGCGAAGGCACGAACCAGTCGATCGCGACCTGGCCGGACTCGTCGAGCGCGCCGGGGTCGAGCAGGATGCGCGCGTCGTCGGGCGCGTCGGGGGAGTCCATCACCACGAGCATCGGCTGCTCGCGCGGCGGCCGGCGCTCGATGGCGAAGAGCTTCCCGCCCCGCGACACGAGGTTCATGTGGCTGCGCGTCGGAGCGCTGAGGATCGCGGAGACGCGCTCGCGGATCGCGTCGCGGTTGGGGAGCTGCGCGAGGATCGCGCGCGCGTGCTCGTTCTGTCCGTCGCTCCACGCGCGGACCTCGGGATCGTCCGGGGACTCGAGCCACTGGTACGGATCGGTGACCTCTTCGCCGTGATAGGTGTCGACGACCGGGCGCACCTCGGCGACGGGCGCGGCCGGCGGCGCGAGGCGCGCGTTCGGGTCCGCCGAGTGATCGTCGTCGGGCGTCGACTCGACGCGGTTGCTCTGGCCGCCGCCACACGAGACGAGGATCAGAGCGAGGACCGAAGAGAGGGTCTGGCGCATGCGCCGGGCTTAGCAGCCGGGCGAGGGGGAGGCCCGTGCACGGTGCGGCGCCGTGTCGAGGACGAACGTGGACGTGGAGCTCCACGAGGACGTCGACGAGCACGGGGGATGGGTCGCGACGAGGCTACGGACGGACCGGGAGCACGATCTCGAAGCGCGCGCCGTCTCCGGACGCGCGCTCGCCGACCGTGATGGTGCCGCCGTGGTGCTCGATGAGGTTCTTCACGATCGAGAGGCCGAGGCCGGTGCCCTTGCCCTCGCCCTTCGTCGAGAAGAACGGCTCGAAGATCCGCTGGCGCATCAAGGGGGCGATGCCCGCGCCGTCGTCCTCGATGACGATGCGGACGCGGTCGTCGCTCACCGCTTCGGTCGCCAACACGATCTCGCCGCCGTGGTCGGGCAGCGCGTGGCACGCGTTGGTGATGAGGTTGATGAACACCTGATGGAGCTGGCCCTTGACGCCGTACACGCTCGCGCCGTCGACGCCGTACGCGCGGCGCACCTGCGCGTTCGCGTCGCGCACCACGTGGTCACAGAAGAGGAGCGACTGCTCGAGCACGCTCGTCACGTCGATGAAGCTCGGCTCCTCCGTCGATGGGCGCGCGTAGGTCACGAGGTCGCGGGTGAAGCGCAGGATACGGTCCGCGCTCTCGACGATGCGGCGCAGCTTCTCGAGGTCGGCTCCCTCCCACCCGGCGCGCTCGCCCTTGCGGAGCAGGTACTCGCCGTAGACCGAGATGCTCGTCAACGGGTTGTTCAGCTCGTGCACCACGCCGGCCGCGAGCTGGCCGAGCGTCGCGAGCTTCTCCGCCTGCACGATCTGACTCTCGAGCTCGCGCAGCTCCGTGAGGTCGCGACCGATCGCGATCACGCCCTCGATCTCGCCCTCGCTGCTGAGGATCGACGCGGTGTTGATCACGATGCGCGAGTGACCGCCCGAGCGCCGCGGCACCGCGACCTCGAAGTTGCTCGTCGGCTCGCCGCGGAGCGCGCGGATGAACACCGGGAGGATCCGGCCGCGCTCGGTCTCCGGGAGCATGTGGAGGAAGTCCCGGCCCATGAGCTCTTCGCGGACCGCGCCGGTCAGCGCGAGGAACGCACGGTTCACCACGCGGAGCTCGCGCTCGCGCCCGATCACGACGATCGGCGCGTTCGCGTGATCGAGGAGCTTGCTCAGGTTGTCGCGGAGATAGTTCGATTGACGCAAGAGCCGCGCGTTGCGCAACGCGCCCGCGAGCTGGACGGCGAGCGGCACGATGAGCGAGCGATCGAACGACGGCTCCTCGAGCCCCGGCTCGTACTCGACGCTCATCACCCCGACGAGGACCTCGCTCTGGAGGAGCGGGATGTCGAAGCCGACGCCCGGGTCGTCGAACACCGGCACGTAGTGGACGCTCACCTCGGGGCCCGCCGCGCGCACGCTCTCCGGATCGATCTCGTGGCGCTCGAGCGCCTCCTCGCTGATCGTGACGGCCCCGCGCGCCTCGCTCGCGAGCTTGCCCGTCGCGTACACGAGGTCGAGCAGCTCCGGGCGCTCCGCGTCGAGCAGCCGCACCGCGAAGCGCCGCCTCGGGAACAGCCCTCCGAGCGTCTCGACGTAGCGATGGACGATCGCCTCGTCCTGCATCTCGACGCGGACCGTGCGGTTGAGCTCGAGCACGGTGTGGAGCAGCTCCTCCGAGGCCGGGGGGTCGAGCTGCCCATCCGACGCGAGGGTCGCGCGCCGCGCCGCCTGCACCTCGAAGCGCTCGCGCTTGCCCGTGTCCGCGTACGGCGCCGGGCGCGCCGTCACGTGGCTCACCCGGATCTCGGGGTTGCTGCGATCGGCCGCGTCGTCCTGCATCAGTGCGCGCCTCCTTCGTTCTCGTCGACCGCCTTGTCGAGATCGAGGATCTTCTGCGTCCCCACGTAACTCTTCGTCTCGTACCGGGTGATCTTCCCGATCTTCCGGACGATGTCCGCCATCCGCTCCGCCTCGCGGACGATCACGCTCGCCGCGTGGTGTTCCGCGCTCGTCGCGTCGAGCTTGCGCTGCAAGAGCTCGCCGTAGCCGATGACGCTGGTGAGCGGTTGGTTCAGCTCGTGCGCCGCGGTGCCCGCGAGCTCCGCGATGAGCGCCTGCTTCTCGGTGACCGCGAGCTTCTGCTGCGCCTGCGCGAGCCGCTCCTCCACGCGGAGGCGCTCGCGCAGATCGGTGAAGATCCCCACGGTCGCGGAGGGGCGCCCCGCCTCGTCGAAGATCATCGCCGCGCTCAACATCATCGGCACCTCGTTCCCGAGCCGGTCTTTGGCCACGAAGCGGACGCTCTCGAGGCGGCCCTCGCCGCCGTGCTGCGGCGCGCGGATCATGCGCATCACTTCCTTCGCTTGCCCCGCCGGATAGAGCTCGGTCACGTGCATGCGACCGACCACTTCGCTCTGACGCCACCCGTAGATCCGCTCGGCGCCCTTGTTGAAGAGGAGGATGCGCCCGCGCATGTCGGACGCGATGATCCCGTCCACGCTCGCGTCGATCAGCGACTCGAGGAACTCCTTCGTCTTCTGGAGCTCGGCCGCCATCTGCCGGTCGTCGGTGACGTCGCGGAAGGAGACGAGGATCGCGCCGTCGCTGTCCGCGAGCTCGCTGAACGCGCAGCTCACCACGCGCGTCGTTCCGTCCGGCCGCTTCACCCGGAGGTCGACGCCGGTCGGGAACTCGCCGTCCTGGAGCTTCGACCACACGCTCGCGAGGCGGTCGTGATCGCCGTCGTGGATCATCTCCTTGAGCTTGCGGCCCGAGAGCGCGTCCTCGCCGGCCCCCGCGAGCTCGTAGGCGCGCGGGTTCGCGAAGAGGAGCCGGCCATCCGGATCCACGGCGCAGAGGCCGTCCGCCGCGCTGGTGAAGAGGTTCGCGTAGCGCTTGAGCGACCGAAGCCGGCGCTCCGCCTCGAAGCGCGCGAAGTTCACCTTCTGCGTCTGATCGCGGAGCGACTGCATGACGCGCGCGTTGCGCAGCGCGATCGCCGTCGCGTTGGCCACGACGCGACAGAACGCGATCTCGCGTTCGGTCAGCAACCCCTTTTGCGCGCTGCGGAGGAACAGGACGCCCATCGACTCGTCGCGCCATACGATCGGCAACAGCGTCAGCGCGCCCACCGCGTGATCGGGCACGCTCTCGCGCACGCCGTCGAGCAACGGATGCGTGGCGGCGTCCGAGATGGTGAGCGGCTCGCGCGTGCGGAGGACCTGTTGGATCTCCGGGTACTTGTCGAGCGGGATGCGGAGGTTCGCGATCTCACGATCGTCGCTCGTCGCCACCACGAAGCCGACGTCCTGCGCGTCTTGATCGGGGACGAGCACGATGGACGCGCGATCGACGTTCACCACCTCGGCGATCCGCCGCACCACGGTGTGGAGGATCTCCGCGAAGTCGAGCGAGGACGCGAGCGCCTGGGTGAGCTCGAGCATCGCGTGGGCCTCGCGCTCCTTGCGCGCGAGCCGCGCGAGATCGACGCGCGTGCGAAGGAGCCCGCGGACCCGTCCCACCAGCTCGACGGGGGGCGCGGTGTGCGAGACGTAGTCGTCGGCGCCCGCCGCGTACGCGCGCGACACGCTCGCCTCGTCGGTCGCGCCGGTCAGCACGATCGCGGGCCGCACCCCGCTCTTGCTGCGGAGTCGCTCCAACACCTGGATGCCGAGCTCGTCGCTCACCACCACCGCGGTGATGCTGTCCGCGTCGAGCCGCGCGAGCGTGTCGTCGACGCTCGACGCCGTCACCGTGACGAAGCCGACCTTCTCGAGCGTCGCGCGCACGCGCGCGAGTCGGTCCGCCTGCGTGTCGACGACGAGGAGCGTCCGTGACTCATCGGGCGGCGGTGTCGGACGGAGGCTCACTCGGCTGGAATCGTAGCAGAAGTCCCGGACGGCACCGGCCGACAGGCCCCTCGACGCGGACGAAGCCTGGGTCGATCCTATGTTTCGGAGCGGCCCGAGGGGGCTGTTAGGATGCGCTGCTTCGCCATGGCTCGAGGTCTAGACCACGCGATCCCCGCCGCCGTGACCCATGCGCGTCACCGGACCGGCACGCCGTGAGGCGCTCGACCCGCCTCGATGCCCTGGCGCTCGCGTTGATCGTGACCGGGTGGATCACGCCGCCCGCGACGTCCGCCCAGGACGACGAAGCGCCGCGGTCGAGCCAGCGGGTCGCGGTGCTCCTGATGAGCGTGGGGGACGTGGACCCGGAGCTCGCCGACAGCCTGAGCGAGGTGCTGATCGGCACCGTGGCGAGCCGCGGCGACGTGACGATCCTCGGGCGCGAGGAGTTCCAAGCCCAGCTCGGTCAGGGCGACGAGGGGACCCTCGAGTGCGTGAGCTCGCTCGCGTGTCTCGGTCGCGTCGGGGTGCAGCTCGGGGTCGAAGAGGTGTTCGCCGGCACGATCGCGCGCCGCGAGCGCACGTGGGTGTTCAACCTGAACCGGGTCGAGGTCGCGAGCGGCGAGGTGCTCGGTCGGGTGTTCCGCGAGCTCGAGGGCGATCTCGGCGCGGTCGCCGACGCGCTCGCCGACGCGATCGGCGAGGTGTACCGCCCTCGCCCGCTGGACCCGCCGCCGGTCTCGACCGGCGCGATCTCCATCGCATGTGAAGTGGACGGCGCGGAGGTCTACCTCGACGGGACGCTCCTCGGCTCGGTATCGGACCATGGCCTCGAGCACGCGGAGATCGCGCCTGGGCCGCACGAGCTCACGATCGAGGCCAGCGGGTTTCATCGCTGGTCGCGCAGCGTGCGGGTCGACGTGGCGGCCACCGCGCACATCGAGGCGCGCCTCGTCGCCGCGTACGACGAGTCGATCCATCCGTACGTGTGGATCGGCGGCGCGCTCGGGCTCGCGTCCCTCGCGATCGCGATCCCGCTCGGGGTCTCCGCGATCCAGTCGCTCGATCTCTCGCTCGAGCAGCGCCGCATGGGATCGCCGACGCGGGCCGACGCCATCGGGTTCTACGACGCGCGCGAGGTCGAGGCCGCCGTCGCGAACGTGCTCTACGTCGTCTCGGGGCTCGCGCTGGCGAGCGCAGCGGTGATGCTGTTCTTTCCGGAGCGCACGCGCCGAGGCGCCCCCGAGCGCCCGGGCGTGCGCGCGAACGGCCTCGGGATCGAGGGGTGGTTCTGATGCGCGGCACGCGCGTGGCGCTGGTCTTGGCCGCGCTGCTGAGCGGGTGCGTGGTGGAGCGCCCCAACACGATCGACGACGGCTACTTCGCATGCACGTCTCCGAGCGACTGCGGCGAGGGGCAGGCGTGCGCGGAGGGCAACGTGTACGCGCCGGACTTCTGTCGTCCCGCGTGCGATCAGGACGATCCTTCCACCTGCCCGGGCGGCGTGTGCACCGCGCGCGGCGCGTGCCTCGAGGGCTGCCGGTTCCTCGCGGACGGATCCGACAGCGGCTGCCCGAACGACTTCACGTGCGTACGCATCGACGCGGTCGACCAGGAGGGCGTGTGCTGGCCGGTGAAGGGGTGCTCGCGGAGCGACGAGTGCGACACCGCGACGGAGCAGTGCCTCAACGACGCGCTCGGGCTCGGCAACCCGAACCCGGCGCTCCGCTTCGACAACCTCTATTGCACTGCTCGACCGGATGCCGCGATGCGCTGCCCCGAGGGCTACCTCGCGTTCCAGGTCCCGACGAGCCAGGACCTCGGCGGCACCGAGACCGTCTGCTACCCGCCGTGCGACACCGACGGGAGCACGCTCTGCCCGCCAGCCACCACGTGCTTCGGCCCGTTCGGCGATCTGTTCACCGGCACGCCGGATACCCCGCCCTGCTTCCCCGGCTTCTTCGGGCTGCCATGCGAGGACGACACGCACTGCTTGTTGGGGCGCTGCCTCCTCGTGGGCGACGGTCACCGCGCGTGCACCCAGACCTGCGAGGCCGCGACGCGCGACTTCGGCGGCTGCGAGCAGCTGGAGGGTGGAGGCGAAGGCCTCGCGGTGTTCAGCCGCATGCGTTGCGACGATGTCGGCGGCACGCCCACGTGCGTGCCACGCTACGATCTCGGATCGGTATGCGACGACAACCTGTCCTGCGTGACCTCCGACGCGGCGTGCTCGACGGTGATGGCCGGCACGGTCGAGACCCACGTCTGCGTTCGCAGCTGCGACGGGGACGACGACTGCTGGCCCGACACCGGCGGGCTACCCAGCGAGTATCGATGCGCGAACCGGATCTGCGTTCGCCGGCGGCGCAACGGCTCGCGCTGCGCGAGCGATCAGGACTGCGTGTCCACGCACTGCTGTCGGGTGGGCACCACCGCGCTGTCGGCGTGTCGCGACGCGTGCGTGAGCGGGCCTGGCTGAGCGGGACGTCATGAAGGCGGACGACGCGATCGGTGTGTTCGACTCGGGCCTCGGCGGGCTCACGGTGGCGCGCGCGATCCGGGCGCGCTGTCCGGAGGAGCGGCTCGTCTACCTCGGCGACACCGCGCGCGTGCCGTACGGGACGCGCAGCGCGCACACGGTGATCCGCTACGCGCGCACGTGCGCGACGCACCTCGCGTCGCACGGCGTGAAGCTGCTCGTCGTCGCGTGCAACACCGTCAGCGCGGTCGCGCTCCCGATGTTGCGGGTGGAGCTCGACGTCCCGGTGCTCGGCGTGATCGGGCCGGGCGCGCGGGCCGGCGCGCTCGCGAGCCGCGCGCACATGGTGGGGATCCTCGCGACCGAGGGCACCGTCGCGTCGGGCGCGTACCCCGCCGCGGTGGCGGCGGAGACGACGCGGTGCGAGGTCACCCAGAAGGCGGCGCCGCTCCTCGTACCGCTGGTCGAGGAGGGCTGGCTCGAGGGAGACGTCCCCCGCCTCACCGTGCGCCGCTACCTCGAGCCGCTGATCGACAAGGGCGTCGACACGATCGTGCTCGGGTGCACGCACTATCCTTTGCTCGCTCCACTCATCGAGGAGGAGGCGGCCGCGCTCGCCGGTCGTCCGATCCGGATCGTCGACAGCGCCGCGGCGACGGCGGAGGAGCTCGCGCAGCTGCTCGAGCAGCGTGGCCTCCGCCGCGAGGGTGAGGGCTCGCTCACGCTGCGGGTGACCGATCTCCCGGGCCGCTTCGCGGAGGTCGCGTCGCGCTTCCTGGGCGAGCCGCTCACGCTCGAGGACGTCGAAGCGATCGACCTCTGAGGCGCCCGGGAGAGGGTAAGGGTTCGCCTTACGCTCTCTGTGGAGCTTGCGTGGTACGAGGCGCTCTGGGAGTCTCCCGCCGATCGTTGATGGGGGCACCGCGCGACCGCGCGGTGAGCACGAAGTGACGCCGAGTAGCGACGAGCGCTCGTTCGACCAGCGCGACACGGAGAAGGTCAGAGGGCTGAGCAGCGCCCCGCCGGCGCGGCCCCGTCGGGCTACGCCGATCGACCTCCATGATCGGTTCCTCCAGATGCTCGCCGCGAAGGTGGAGCGCGACCTCGAGAACGAGCCGGTGACACGGGACACCCGCGAGGACGCCCCGGACGACACCACGCCGGTCTAGCAGGTCGCTGAACGCCCGAAGGGCCGTTTCAGCGCCTGCCCCCTGCCCTTGCCCTCGAGCGCACCGCAAAGCGACGAGACGCAAACAGCAAGCGGACGCGTCCCGCCGATTCCGCGGGCACGGGCACGGGCGAAGGCAAGGGAACAGGTTGCGTTGGACCGCCTGCGGGCATCGCAAGGATCGTTGCAGCCCGACCGCACGCCTCGAGATCGGCCCGAGGGGCCTGTGCTACCGTGTCGCGATGCGCTACCTCGTCACTCTTTCGTTGCTCTTGAGCGCGTGCGGCGGCGAGATGCCGGACGCCGACGCGGGCAATCCCGGCACCGACGGCGGCGGCCGCGACGGCGCCACCGGTCTCGACGCGGGGATGACCGGATCCGACGCGTCGGTCGACGCGGGCATGCGCAGCGACGCAGGCCCCGGCGGCGATCCGTTCGTCGCGCCGGCCGACACGTGGACGGTCGTCGAGGTCGACGGCACGGAGTGCGGCAACGGCTCGGTGATGCCCGTCGCGGTGAACCTCCACCCGGGCAGCGATCACGTCTTCATCTTCCTCCAGGGCGGCGGCGCGTGTTGGGACAACCTCACGTGCTTCGTACTAGGCTCCGCTAGTCACATTCAAGACACATTGACGGAGGCGACGGTGCTCGGCGAGGCGGCGCGCCTCGATCCGTTCCTCGCGAATCGCAACCCCGCCGTCGGCCCGTTCCCCGACGCCAACTTCGTCTACGTGCCGTACTGCACCGGCGACCTCCACGCGGGCACCCACGTCACCGACTACGGCGGCGGGCGCACGGTCCACCATGTCGGCGCGCACAACATGGATCGGATCCTCGAGCGCATGTTCGCCACGGTCAGCGGCGCATCGCGCGTGTGGGTCGGCGGCGCGAGCGCGGGTGGCTACGGGAGCATCCTGAACTTCTGGCGCGTCCGCGATCGCTGGCCCGGCGTCCGCGTCGACGTGCTCGACGACTCGGGCACCCCGGTCCAGATGGCGATGGATCGCTACAACGCCGCCATCGCGTCGTGGGAGCCGGAGCTGCCCGCGGGGTGCACGGACTGCGCGGCGATGGGCTTCCCGGCGATCCTCCCGTACTACGCGAGCAGCATCACGAGCCCACACCGGCTCGCGATCCTCAGCTACAGCCGCGACAACGTGATCTCCACCTTCTTCGGGATCACGCTCGATCAGTTCGAGATGCGCGCCGAGGCGATGCGACAGGGGATGACGACCACGAGCTATCAGCGCGCGTTCATCACGATCGGCGAGGGCCACGTCGTGCTCGCCGATCCGACGCTCACCGCGCCGGGCGGGCTCACCGCGGCCGAGTGGACCCGCCGCTTCGCGAGCGACGACCCGCTCTGGGACGACGAGGGCCCGTAGCCGCGACCGAGGAAGGTGCCCCGGCCCGATCCGTAAGAGGGGCCATGACCACCGCCCCCGCCGCCAAGTCCCCCACGTTCGGCCTCCTGTTCGCGATCGTCGCGTTCGGGCTCGGCACCATCGCGTTCCTCATCGCCGGCTTCGAAGGCCACGGCGCCGGATGGGAGCTCCTCGCGATCCCGACCGGCCTCTGTCTCGGCGCTGCGCTCATCGCGTCGATCGGCGGGGTCATCGGTCTCACGCGCAAGGCGTTCGGCGGCGGGCTCGCGACGCTCGGCGTCGCAGCGTTCGGCTCCGTGCTCGGGCTGATCGGGTTCTTCCTCGGCGCCTGAGCCGGCTCCTGGTCGGAACGTTCCTTCGCCCCTACGGGTCGTAGAGGGCATGGGGAACTGGACGCAGCTCAACGACCTCGGGAGGCGGTTCAGCTCGCGATCGGGTCGCACCACCGCGCCGCGCGAGCTCGACCGGGCGGGCGAGGAGCTCGAGATCGTCGCGTGCCCGCGATGCGGTGGCCCGTCGACCGACGGCACCGCGTGCGGCGGATGCCTCATCGCCATGCGCCACGCGTCCGCGCGTTTCTTCACGGCGCCCGCGTACGACCCGAAGCGCTCGCACCTCCCCGAGGGGATCGTGTTGGCCACCGGCGTCGCGATCGCGACCCTCGTCCTCTGGCTGTACCCGTCGACGTATTCGGGTCGCGCGCTCGAGCCGCTCGTCGTCAGCGTCGCGTGCGGCCTCGGGCTCGCGTTCACCGGCGTGTTCGCGATCGCGTGGCTCTGGATCCCATTCGTGCAGCGCCTCGCTCGATCCGGCATCGCGAAGCGGTTCGATCGTCCCGACGCGCCGCGGCACCGCGGCACGGTCCGCGTCGAGCCGGGCGAGCACGCGCGCCGCGTGTACCTCGAGCCGGCCGACGGCCCGCGGGTGCGCGTCGACGTCGAGGCGCTCCACGCGATCGACGCCGACGGCGACCTCGCGGTGATCAAGGACGGCGAGGAGGTCGAGCTTCTCGGCGAGACGAGCGCGCGACCGAGCACCGACGGCTATCGCGGCGGCGTCGAGCCGACGATCCGCGCGACGCTCATCCGTCGGATCGCGAGGTAGGGCAGCGCTCACGACTCCGTCCCCGCATACCACGTCCTCGTGCCCGTCCTCGTCCTCGTCCACGTACCCGTGCACGTCCTCGTCGCACGCGACCGCCCTCTGACGGATTACGCTCGGGCGGCACACCGGACCGCCGCCGAGCGGCGACCCCCGCTCGCGGCGTCGTGTACGTCGACGAACACGAGTACGTGCACGTGCACGAGGACGTGCACGCGGGGACGGCGTGTCCCCTTGGAGCGGCGCTCAGCGGAACTCGTTCATCAGCGCGTCGAGCTTCGCCGAACCGGGGCACAGCGTCTCGTACGGGAGGTTCACCACCGGCGTCGCGGTCGTGCCCTCCATGTCGTGCATGTCCGAGTCGTTCTCCTCGATGTAGAGGATGCCCGTCGCGACCTCGCCGGCCGCCTGGAGCTTCGCGAGGTGCGCGAACGCGCCCGCGCGGTCGGTCGGGTCGTAGCTCTCGTCGACCCGGCGCAGGTTCACCGTGCTGCCGTCGTGGAGCTTGACCGGCGTGACCTCGCCGCGCTTCTGCTCGGCCGTGATCTCCGTGCGCAGCGGCACGAGGCTCGCCTCGGTGAGCTCGTGGTAGTGCTCGCGCGTGTACATGTAGCTCTTCGTCGAGCCGACGTGGTCGTTGAACGTGACGCACGGCGAGATCACGTCGATGAGCGCGAAGCCCCGATGGCGGAGCGCCGCCTCGAGGATGGGGATGAGGTGGTCCTTGTCGCCCGAGAACGAGCGGGCCACGAACGTCGCGCCGAGCGTGATGCCGAGGAGCGCGGGATCGATCGGGCGCGAGCGGTTGGTGTCTCCGCCCTTGGCCTTGCTCCCCACGTCCGCCGACGCGCTGAACTGGCCTTTGGTGAGGCCGTAGACGCCGTTGTTCTCGAGCACGTACGTCAGGTTGACGTTGCGCCGGATCGCGTGACACAGCTGGCCGAGGCCGATCGAGAGCGAGTCGCCGTCGCCGCTGATCCCGATGTACATGAGGTCGCGGTTCGCCGCGTTCGCGCCGGTCGCCACCGACGGCATGCGGCCGTGCACCGAGTTGAAGCCGTGCGCGCCGTCGAGGAAGTAGGTCGGCGTCTTCGACGAGCAGCCGATCCCGCTCAGCTTCACCACGCGGTGTGGCTCCACCTCGAGACGCCAGAACGCCTGCACGATCGCGGTGGTGACCGAGTCGTGGCCGCAGCCCGCGCACAGCGTCGAGAGCTTGCCCTCGTAGTCGCGGTAGGTGAGCCCGACCGAGTTCTTGGGCAGGCCGGGATGTCGGACCCGAGGCTTGGCGATGTAGCTCATGCGCGCGCTCCCTCGATGCGCGGGGTCACGCCGCTCGGCGCGTCCCACCTCGTCTCTACGATCCGCGTCAACACGTCGTCCGCGCTCAAGGGCAGCCCGCCCCAGGCGGTGATGCTCGTGAGCTGCTCGCGCGGGACCTGCGTCTCGAGCAGCAGCAAGCGGCACAGCTGTCCGTCGCGGTTCTGCTCGACGACGTAGTTCTTGTCGTGGCTGCGGAGGAACGCCTCGACCGAGTCGGGGAACGGGAACGCCTTCACCCGCATGTAGTCGACCTTGAGTCCCGCCGCCTTCATGCGCGCCACCGCCTCGCGGCAGCCGCCGTCGCAGCCGCCGACCGTGACGATGCCGATCTCGGCGCCGTCCATCGTCTCGATGACCGGCTGGGGCACCGCGTCCTTCGCGCTCAGCACCTTGTCGCGGAGGCGCTGCACGACCTCGCGGTACGGCTCGTCGTCCTCGGTGTAGCGGCCGTACTTGTCGTGGCCGGAGCCGCGCGTGAAGTACGCGCCCTTCTCGCTCACGCCCGGCAGCGTGCGATACGGGATGTGATCGCCGTCGACGTCGAGGTAGCGATAGAACGCCTCGAGCTTCTCGAGGTCCTTCGCGTCGAGCACCTTGCCGCGGTCGGGCACGTAGCTGTCGTCCCAGCGGAACCGCTTCACCACCCAGTCGTTCATCCCGATGTCGAGATCCGAGACGACGAAGAGCGGGGTCTGGAAGCGCTCCGCGATGTCGAACGCGTCGCGCGCCATCGTGAAACACTCGCCGGGATCGGCGGGGAAGAGCGCGATGTGTGTCGTGTCTCCGTGCGACGCGTACACGTTCGAGAGGATGTCGCCTTGCTGCGTGCGCGTCGGCATCCCGGTCGACGGTCCGACGCGCTGGATGTCGAAGAACACGGCCGGGATCTCCGCGTAGTACGCGAGGCCGAGGAACTCGCCCATCAGGCTGATGCCCGCCCCGCTCGTGCTGGTGAACGCGCGCGCGCCGGCCCACGCCGCGCCGATCGTCATGCCGGCCGCCGCGAGCTCGTCCTCCGCCTGGAGGAACACGTAGTTGCGCTTTCCGTCCTCGGTCATCCGGAAGCGACGGCAGAAGCGTGAGAAGCCGTCCATCAGCGAGGTCGACGGGGTGATCGGGTACCAGGCCGCGACCGTCGCGCCGGCGAACACACAGCCGAGCGCGGCCGCGGTGTTGCCGTCGATGATGATCTTGTCGTCGTTCTCCTTCATCGACTTCGTACGGATCGGGAGCGGACAGTCGAAGTTGGCCTTCGCGTAGTCGTAGCCGAGCTTGATCGCGGTCTCGTTCGCGGCGATGAGGTGCTTCTTCTTCGCGAACGTCTCCTCGAGCATCTCCTTGACAATGTTCATGTCGAGATCGAGGAGCGCGGCGAGCGCGCCGACGTAGCAGATGTTCTTCATGAGGATGCGCGTGCGGGCGCCCTCGAAGTGCTCGGTGCACATCTTCGCGAGCGGCACGCCGAGGAAGGTCACGTCCTCGCGCTGGAACGACTCGGCGAGCGGCCACGAGCTGTCGTGGAGCACCCAGCCGCCGGACACGACGCCGGCGATGTCCTTCGCGTAGGTCTGCGGGTTCATGGCCACCGCGAGGTCGAAGCGCGGGGTGCGCGCGGTGTGGCCCTCACCGTTGACGCGGATCTCGTACCAGGTGGGGAGGCCCTGGATGTTCGACGGGAAGACGTTCTTCCCGGACACCGGGATGCCCATCCGGAAGATGGCTTGCATCAACATCCCGTTCGCGCTGGCCGAGCCCGTCCCGTTGACGGTCGCGATGCGGAACGCGAAGTCGTTGATCCGTACGCCATCGGGTGGATGACCACCATTGCCCTTGTGGGCCGACGTGCTGCTCATGGCTGTTCTCTTCCCTGAGCGTCGCCTACTCGGCGGCGCTGTCGTCTTGGCGGGCGGGCGTGACCACCGCCTTCGCATGCGGAATGAGGAGGTCCATCTTCGCCATGTCCCACGCGGCCGTCGGGCAGCGCTCGGCGCAGAGACCGCAGTGCACGCAGAGGTCCTCGTCCTTGATCATCACGCGGTGCGTCTGCGGAAGATCCTCGGAGACGTAGAGCGCCTGCTTCACGTTCTCCGCCGGCGCGGTGAGCCGGACGCGCAGATCCGGCTCGTCACCGTTCTTCGTGATGGTGAGGCAGCTGACCGGACAGATGTCGATGCAGGCGTCGCACTCGATGCACGCCTTGGCGAGGAAGCTCGTCTGCACGTCGCAGTTGAGGCAGCGCTGGACCTCGCGCGCCGTCTGCTCCGCGTCGAACCCGAGCTCGACCTCGAGCGAGAGCGCCTCGAACCGCGCCTTCAGATCGGCGTGGTTCATCTTCTGGCGCTTCTTCGGGTTGTAGTCGTTCGCGTAGCTCCACTCGTGGAGCCCCATCTTCGAGCTGGTGAGCGCGAGGTTTTGCTTCGGACGATCCGCGGTGAGCCCGAGGCCCTCACAGAAGAGGTGGATCGAGATCGCCGCCTGGTGGCCGTGCTCGACGGCCCAGATGATGTTCTCGGGACCCCACGCCGCGTCGCCGCCGATGAAGACGCCCTCGCGCGTCGTCATGAACGTGGTGCGATCGACGACCGGCATGTCCCACTTGCCGAACTCGATGCCGATGTCCTTCTCGATCCAGGGAAACGCGTTGTCTTGACCGATCGCGAGGATCACGTCGTCGCACGGGATGACCGTCTCGCCGAGCTTCTTCTCCTTCAACCGGCCGTCCACCTCGTGCCACTCGACGAGGTCGAACTTCATCCCGACGAGCTTGCCGTTCTCGATCACGAACTCGCTCGGCGAGTGGTTCTCGAGGATCTCGACGAGCTCCTCCTCGGCGTCCTCGAGCTCCCACGGCGACGCCTTGAAGTGCTTGCGACCCTTGCGGGCCATGACCTTGACGTCCTTGCCGCCGAGCCGCTTGCTCGTCCGGCAGCAGTCCATCGCGGTGTTGCCGACGCCGATCACGAGCACGCGCTCGCCGATCTTCTCGATGTGCTCGAAGTGCACCGACTCGAGCCACTCGATGCCGATGTGCACGTTGGCGGACGCCTCCTTGCGCCCCGGCAGATCGAGCTCCTTGCCCTTCGGCGCACCAGTGCCGATGAACACCGCGTCGAAGTCGTGCTCCGCGAGGAACCCTTTGAGCGACTCGACGCGCGAGTCGTAGCGGACCTCGCAGAGGCCCATGTCGGTGATGTAGCCGATCTCCTCGTCGATCACCTTCGCGGGCAACCGGAACGACGGGATGTTGATCCGCATGAGGCCGCCCGCGTTCGGCAGCGCCTCGAAGATGGTGCAGTGGTAGCCGAGCGGCTGGAGGTCGCTCGCCACCGTCAGCGACGCTGGACCCGCGCCGATGATCCCGATGCGCTTGCCATTGGGCGCGCCCGCCTTCGGCACGAGGTCCTTCACCTCATCGCGCAGATCCGCCGCCACGCGCTTGAGACGGCAGATCGCGACGGGCTCCTCCTCGACGCGACCGCGACGACACGCGGGCTCGCACGGGCGGTCGCACGTGCGCCCGAGGATCCCGGGGAACACGTTCGACTTGCGGTTGAGGAGATAGGAGTCGGTGTAGCGGCCTTGCGCGATCAGACGGATGTACTCGGGGACATTCGTATGCGCGGGGCACGCCCACTGACAATCGACCACTTTGTGGAAGTAGTCGGGATTGCGGGTGTCGGTGGGTTGCATCGATGAGCGGTCTCGTCCGCACGTCGGGACGAGCGGCGGAAGACTAGTCCCGCTACGCGGTGATCGCTACCCGATCTCGCTCACCGCCCGCGCGCTCGGCGCGCGATCGTCACCGCCCGATCGCGACCTCGAGCGCGCGACCTCGCGCCACCACGCGGTAGGTGGGGTGCCGGCCCGCGACGAAGCGCACGTCGAGCACCGCCATCGACTGGCCGGGGTTGTTGATGATCGTGGCGCGATCGACGGACGGATTGGCCGAGGCGATGGGGGCCGCGCGATCGAGCGCGAGCGCGCCGGGGATCGTGACGGTGAAGCCGTTCTCCAGCTCCTGGCCTCGGATCGAGGTGGGCGGGAGGCTCAGTCGGATCGTGCCGCTCCGCGCGTCGGGGACGGAGTCGGCGCCGAACGCGAGGCCCTCGCTGACCGGTCCATCCGCAGGAGACACCGCGTCGCGGAGCGTCGGGTAGCTCGGCTCCTCGAGCGGTCCCCCAGCCGGCTCCGGCGTGGGGGGGGTCAGCTCGGCGGCGGGCTCTTCGGCGAGCGGGTCGACGGCGCCGGCCTCGGGATCCGCGAGCGGCTCGGGGGCCGGCGCGGGCTCGAGCACCGGCGCGGGCTCGGGCGCGGCGAGGACGGGCGGCGGCGCGGCGGCCGGCGGGGTCGGCTCAGCGGGCTCGTCGCCCCCGCTCAGCGCGTAGACGGTCCCGGCGACGAGGACGAACGCGATCGCGCCGAGCGCGAGGAGCCGACGGTTGCGGCGCGGCGTCGCGGGGGCCTCCTCGGCGTGCACGCGCTGCTGACGCTTCGGCGCGGCGGCGACCTTCTCCGCCTTGGGCATCGCGGTGGTGCGACGCTTCGGCTTGCTCTTCTTCAGGCGCGCCGCAAATGGGCGCGCGAGCGCGGCGAGGCGACCGCCGACCGTGCGACCGAGCGGACCGCTGCGCTCGCGGACCAGGATCCCGAACGCGCGGAGGCGCGCGAGCACACGAGCGAACGCGGGACCGAGCCGACTCGCGCCCACCTTCACGAACGCGAGCGCCGCCGCGCCGATCGGCGCGAGCCTCGCGAGGATCTGCTGCGCGCGCGTGGGAGCGCCGTCCCGTGCCGCTTCGCTCGCGGTGACCGGAGCGACGTCGTCCGCCGACGCGTCGAGGTCGAACGCCTGGACCGCCTGCTCCTCGCGACCCGCCGCCGAGTCGAGCCGCTCGCCGCGCTCCTCCGCGTCCTCGCGCGCGTCGCGGAGCGCCTCGGAGAGCGAGACGTCTTGCATCGTGCGATCGTTCGCCGCCTCGAGCTCCGGCTCGTCGTAGGTCGCGATCTCCTCGCTCGCCGCCGAGCCGCGCGCGTCGATCTCGCGCGCGCCGTGCTCGCCGTCGGTCGTGATCTGATCGTCGTGGTCGAGCGTGTCCGGCGCGACGCTGACCTCGCTCGCCTCCGCCGCGTCGCCCTCGTCGAGCTCGACGCCCAGCACGAGGCGCGGGATCCCCGCTTCGAGCCGAAGCTCGACCGACGCGAGCCGCCCCGTCGCGCCGGTGTCGGTCGCGATGTCGGTGCCGATCTCGAGGAAGCGGAGCTCCTGCTCGACCTCGAGCCATCGCCCCGAGCGCTCGACGAGGTCGCCCTCGATCGGCTGGCCGACCCCGGCGAGCTGGAGCCGGATCGGCTGGCGTTCGTTCCCCGCACCGAGGTGATCGACGAGGCGGCGCAACCCGGCTTCCGCCGGCTCGGGGAGCGGCGCGAAGCGCAGGCCGAACTCGCCCGAGCGACCACCGGTGTCGTGCGCCCACACCACCTCGCCGTCGACCTCGATCTCCGAGGCGCCGGTCGGATCGTCGAACCGGCAGCGGAGCCGATCGCCGATCTCGGGGAGGTAGTCGCTGCGCAGCGAGAGCCCGCCGGGGCTCAGGTCCACCGCGTCGGCGTCGAAGTCGTCTTCGAAGTCTTCGTGGTTGAGGCGGACCCACAGATCGAGCGGAACCCGCGGCGCAGCCGGATCGCGGCGTTCGATGGCAGCTTGCATGACGCTAGCTCATGCCGACCGCGGCGCGCGCCGTCCAATTTTCGGCAGGTATTTCGGCTCCGCACCGGCCGCGTGCTAGCTCACCAACATGGGAGTCCGCCTCGTCGCGCGCTCGTGCTGGGGCGACGGGCGACCGAGCGAGGGCGCCACCTACGAGTTCGACCAAGGCCGCATCGTGATCGGACGCGGCCGCGGCGCCGACGTGTTGCTCCCGCACCGCGCCGTCAGCACGAGGCACGCGACGATCGAAGCGAACGGCACGCGCTACACGATCGTCGATCACGGCGCGACGAACGGCACCCTCGTGGAAGGCGCGCGCATCGTGCCGGGCCGCCCCAAGCCGCTGCGCGATGGGGATCGGATCGAGATCGGCGGCTTCGCGCTCTTCTTCGCGTGCGGCGTGCCCGTGATGCGCGCGACGTCGTCGGAGGGCACCGCGTCGCTCGCGCGCCGGCTCGTGCGCGAGACGATCGGAGGCGACGGCACGACGCGAGCTACATTGACGATCCTGAACGGGCCGTCGCAGGGTCGGGTCGTCGAGCTGCCCGAGCCTCCCGCGCGCCTCGCGATCGGACGCGCGGAGGAGATGGACATCGCACTCGACGACGCGGATTGCTCGCGCGAGCACGCCGAGATCGAGGTCGCGATCGACGGCGTGTGGGTGCGCGACCTCGCGAGCAAGAACGGGATCCTCGTGATGGGCCGCCCGGTGCGCGAGCGACAGCTCGCCGATCGCGACGAGATCACGGTGGGCGCGACGGTGCTGGTGTTCGAGGACCCGATGGCGGCCGAGGTGTCGGCGCTCGACGCCGGCGAGGACGTCTCGGGCGAGCCGCCGCGCTACGTCGAGCCCGAGCTCACGCCCGCGCCGACCGTCGACGGCGACACCTCGGAGCCGACGGTGGCCGACCAGCCCGCGCTCGACGCCGTCGCGTCGATCGAGCCGCTCCCCGCTCCGCCGCGACGTCGATCGACGCTCGCGTTCGGCGAGATGGTCATCTACGTGCTCGCCGCCGCGGTCTTCGCGGTGAGCCTGCTCGGACTCATGTGGCTCCTCGAGTCCGGTTGATGGGCTGCGAGCGCTCTGTTAGAGCGGCGGAGGCGGGATCGTGGGCATGAACAGACGGCGTCATCCGCCGTCCAACCCCGGACGTGTCATGACCGGACGACGTTTCCTTCTCTTTTGCGCCGCGTGCGCGCTCCTCGCCTGCGGAGCTCCCCGGCGTCGCTGGACGCCCACGGACACGACCTCGACGACCGGAGGCGGCGGCACCACGCTGTCGGCCGGTGGCGTCGTCGCGAGCGGCACACCGCGCGAGCAGCTCGAGCAGCTCGACGGCGTCCTCCGCGCGCAGAGCTTCACGACGATCGGTCCCGCCGTGCACGGCGAGCTGCCGACGAACGGCCTCATCGCGTACGCGGTCGATGCGCTGCCCAACGCTTGCTACACGCTCGCGATCATCGGCGAGGACTCGAGCCAGAACATCGATCTGATCGTCCTCGATCCATACGGCCGCACCGCGACGCACAACGTGCGTCCCGACAATCACCCGTGGGTGAGCTTCTGCGCCTCCCAGGCGGGCCGCTTCATCGCGCGCGCGCAGATGGCGGGCGGCTCCGGCGGCTACTACTACGTCGCCTACCAAGGCGCGGCGCGGATGGACCTCGCCACGTTCTACGGCGAGACGCCGGAGGCGACGGTGGCCACCGCGACGCTCGACGCCGCCACCCAGGCGCGCCTCGCCGCGCTCGATCAGCGCCTCGCACCGACCGGGTTCAGCCGCGTCGGCGAGCCGACCGGCCTGATGCTGGAGAGCTCGGAGCCCCGCAACTTCCAGCTCAACCTCCAGCAGGGCAGCTGCTACGCGTTCGCCACGCTCGGCGGATCGGGAGCCGTCGACACGAGCGTCGTCCTCAACGACGCGAGCGGACAGCGTCTCCAGGCGGACACCGATCGCGCGACGGACGCGCTGATCGAATACTGCGCGCCGGTCAGCGGCCCTTACGCGCTCGAGGTGCGGATGGCCGAGGGCCTCGGCCCGCTGTTCACCGTCGGTTATGTGCGCGGCGCGCAGGCCCCGTCGAGCGCGGCCACCGAACCGGTGATGGCGAGCACCTCGACGGCGGGCGCAGGACTGCAAGAGAACTTTGCGCTCCTCAACGCCGACATGCGCGCGCGCGGCTACGAGTCGCTCGGCAGCGAGACGCCCGGACAGCTCGCGCAGGGGGGCGTCCGCGACGTCACGGTGAGCCTCGAGAGCGGGCGCTGCTACGCGCTCCTCGCGGTGGGCGACACCTCGGTCACCGAGCTCGACCTCGCGCTCGCCGATCCGTCGGGTCGCCTCGTCGATCGCGATCTCGCGGAGGGCGCGCGCCCGACCGTGCGCATCTGCGCGAGCGCGAGCGGCTCGTACACCGCCCAGCTGCGGATGATGGCCGGCCAAGGCAGCTACGTATTCGCGGCGTACCGCTTCACCCGCGGCTCGCAGGGCCCGTTCGGCATGAGCGGCCTCGCGTTCGTGCGGATGAGCGAAGTGACCGCGCTCCTCCACGTCGAGGGCTACGAGCCCGACCCGGGCTTCACGCCCGGCAGCGGCCGCCTCGCGCGCGAAGGCGCGACGGCGACCGAGAACGTCGATCTCACCGGAGGCCAGTGCTACGCGGTCGTCGTCGTGGGCGGCGACGGCATCAACGACCTCGACGTCGCGCTGAGCCAAGGCGGAACCCAGCTCACGAGCGACGCGGGCAGCCGCAACGCGTTTCCCTCGGTACGCCACTGCGTCACCCAGGACGCGCGGTTCACGCTCCAGATCAACGCGGCGGCCGGCGCCGGCCCGTACCACTACCAAGTGTTCAGCCGCGCCAACGACTGACCCGCCAACCGTCCGCCGCGTGAGGTACGCTCGGCGTCCATGATGGACGTCCCCCCCGCGAGCGCCGCGACCCGCGAGGCCTACGAGCGGATCGCGGCCTCCCTCGAGCTCCGCGGCGCGGTGAACAGCGTGATGTTCGGCATGCCGACGCTCAAGTGCGGGGGCAAGGCGTTTGCCGGGCTCTTCGGCGATGCGTTCGTGTTCAAGCTGGGGCCCGAGGCGAGCATGTTGGCCACGACGCTGGAAGACGGTGCGCTGTTCGATCCGTCCGGGCTGGGGCGACCGATGCGCGAGTGGCTGAGGCTCGCGCCGACGCACTCGGACCGATGGCCGGAGCTCGCACACCGCGCGCTCGAGCTCGTGGTCGGTTCGCTCGAGGCCAAGGGCGTCGAGGTGAAGCGCGCCCCAGCCAGGAAGAAGGCCGCGGCGAAGAAGACCGCGAAGAAGAAGACCGCGAAGAAGAAGACCGCGAAGAAGAAGACCGCAGCGGCGACGAAGACCGCAGGGACGAAGAAGACCGCCGCGAAGAAGAAGACCGCAGCGACGAAAAAGACCGCCGCGAAGAAGACCGCGAAGAAGAAGACCGCGAAGAAGAAGACCGCGAAGAAGAAGACCGCGAAGAAGAAGACCGCGAAGAAGAAGACCGCGAAGAAGAAGACCGCGAAGAAGAAGACCGCGAAGAAGAAGACCGCCGCGAAGGGGCGCGTTCGGCGCGGTTAGCCCGTCGCGCTTCTACGGACGAGCGCGCGCGACGAGCCGCTCAGCCCGCCGTCGCACGCTCGGCTCGAGGGGCGCTCAGCGACAGCAGAGCGCCACGCCGCACGTCTCGCTGACCGAGCTCGTGCACGACATCGTGGTGAAGCAGGTGGGGAACTCGGTGCCGCGCATGTAGTACGGGCCCGTCGCTCCCGGATCTCCGATGTGGATGTAGAGATTGGCCGCGCTGCCGCAGGCGCAGGTCGCGGCGCCGCCCGCGCAGTCGCAGCCCGAGGTGGCGAGGTACGTGCGCGTCGCCGCGTCGCAGAGCGTCGCCGCCGGGCAGAGATCCCAGCCCGGCCCGAGCCCGGTGCACACCGCTTGGGCGGTCGCGCGATCGGGCGACGAGACCGTCGAGGGCAGGTACACGCACGTCCCGCCGAGGGTGAAGCCGGGACATGCGCAGTCCGCGTCGTTGGTGGTCGTGCACGTGCCCGGGCAGCAGCCGTCGGGGGTGAGCGAGCACGCCGGCGAGGTGCCGCCGCCGCACACGCCCGCCGTGCACGTGGTACCCGAGGTGCAGGTCATGCCGTCATCGCACGCCATGCCCTCGTTGATCGCCATCGCGACGCAGCTCCCGTCGGTGGGATTGCACATGCCTACCGAGCACGCCGAGTCGAGCGGGCTGCAGTCCGGAGGCGTCGAGCCACCGCCGCATACACCAGCGGTACACGTGTTGTCGACGATGCACGCGTCGCCCGGGTCGATGCAGCCGCCGCCCTCGTTGATGTTCATCGCCTCGCACGCGCCGGTGGCCGCGTTGCAGATCGGGGCCTGACAGTCCGGCGTAAAGGGGAAGGCGGAGCAGTCCATGCGCGTCCCGCCGGTGCAGAGGCCGTCCGAGCACATGGTCCCGCTGACGCACAGGTCGGCGACCGTGCAGGCCATCCCGTTCTGTGTCGGGTCCGCGCCGATCGAGCACGTCGACGTCGCGGAGTTGCACAACACCGTGCGGCACTCGGCCGCGGTCATCCCGCAGTCGTTCGGATCGCCATCGCAGACCCCGGCGGTGCACGTGTCGCCGACCGTGCAGAAGTCGCTGTCGTCGCACGCCATCCCGTCGGCGAGCGCGACGGTGGTGCACTCACCCGGCGTGCCGGGGAGCGAGCCGTCGTTGCACACCGACATCTGGCAGGGCGGCGGCACGATGGCGCTGCAATCCTCGGCGCAGCCGCCGCCCGCATCGACCCCCGCGTCGTCGCGGCCGCTATCGTTCGGCGCGCCCGCGTCGAAGACGCCGGCATCGAACCGACCCGAATCGATCGCGGGCCCGGCATCGACCGCGCCGGCGTCCGTGTCGGACGAAGAGTCGCACCCGAAGAGCACGAGCGAGATGGAAAGGAGAAGCGTGGATCCGAGCGAATACCTCATTCGGGGGATCCTAGTACGCCGCCTCCCGATTCGCCCGTTTCCCCGGGGTTGCTTTGTCTCAGGCCATCTCTTTGGCGTCGCGCCCCGGATCGGAGGACTCGGGATCTTGCTTCGGTCGTAGGCCCGAGCCCGAGAACTCGTCCTCGGTATGGAGCGGCGGGTTCGAGTCCTCGACGTTCGCGGGCAAGCTCACCGCTTGCTGCGCGACGTCGGGCTCCAAGAGCGCCTCGCCATCGAGGTCGCGCGGATCGATCGGCGACAGGGGCGGGAGAGGCGGCTGTGATCGGGTCAGGTGGCTCATGTCCTCGGGCGGCAGGATCGAGCGACGACGCTCCGCTTCGTAGGGGTCCTCCCACTCGCGCCGCTTCGCCTCGAACCATTCCTCGCTCCCGAGGAGCACGGCCGCCCAGCGGAGATCCTCGGTGCTCGCGAGCAGGATCTTGATCGCCATGGTGAGCGGCACCGCGAGGAGCGCGCCGACCGGCCCCCACAACGTCCACCAGAAGACCATCGAGAGGAACACGACGAGCGGCGAGAGGCCGAGCGCCTTGCCCATCACGCGCGGCTCGACGAGGTTGCCGAGCGTGAAGTTGATCACCCCGTAGCCGCCGAGCATCAGCAGCGCGCTCGCCGGCCCGTACTGGATCAGCGCGAGCAGCACCGGCGGCACCGTCGCGATGAACATGCCGAGGGTGGGGATGTAGTTGAGGAAGAACGCGAAGAGGCCCCAGAGGAGCGCGAAGTCCACCCCGCAGATCGCGACCCACGCGCCGCAGAGCAAGCCGGTGATGACGCTGAGCCCGCTCTTGACCACGAGGTAGGTCTGCACCTCGCGGGCGGCGTTCGTGAAGCGCGGCAGATCGAGCGTCGGCCTCTGGAGCACGTACGCCATCTTGTGCTTCCAGGTGCCCGCCTCGACGAGCATGAACAGGACGAGGAGCGAGACGAGGAAGGCCTTGCTGCCGAGCGCCCAAACGCGCTGGAACAGCTCCACCACCCGATCCATCACGCCGATGCGCGCCACCGCGGTGGCCATGCTGTCGGGGTCGATGTCGAACCCGGCGCCGTCGAGGCTCACGATGGCTTGCTCGGTGAGCATGCGGAGGCGCGCCTGGTAGGTCGGGACCTCGTCGTAGAACTCGTTCAGCGTCCCGCCGACGAGACCGGCGAACCCGAGCACGACGGCGAGATCGACCGTCACCGCGGCGAGGACCGCGATCCAACGCGGCACCTTGCGATCCGTGAGGAACGTGACGATCGGCAGGCTCACCACGGTGACGAACACCGCGGCCACGAGGGGCACCAGCACCGAGGCGGCCTCGTAGAGACCCCACAGCACCGCGGTCACCCCCGCCAGCATCAGGACCGTCTTGGCGCCCGGTCCGAGCTTCATGTACGCGCGCCTGTCCTCTCCGAGGGCGGCTCCCAGAAGTTAAGCGGTGGGGACGCTCGCGGGGGTGGCGCGGCCCTCGCGCATCCACACCCGATGCTGTCAACGGTAGCGCCGATCGAGCGCGTTGCCGACGCCTTTTTGCCAAAACGAGCGGATTCTTGCAGCCCTTTCACGGCGGCTGACCGAACAGCCGCTCGAAGTTGCTGGCGAGCTGATCCTCGACGTCGTCGAGCGAGCACCCCCACGTCTCCGCGAAGAACTCCGCCGTCGCCCGCACGTGGGCGGGCTCGCTCGGCACGTCCTTGTCGAGCCCGAGGTAGGGACAGTCGGTCTCGAGCAAGAGGCGCTCGCGCGGCAGCGTCTCGATCATCCGGGTGAACGCCTCGTTGCGGCGCGCGTTGGCGGGGATGCTCAGCGTGTGCCCCTTGTCCGCGATCTGCCGCGCGAGCTTCACCCGTCCACCGAAGCAATGCCAGTTGACACGCGTCGCGCCGAGCTCCTCGAGCACCTCGAGCGCGCGGCGCTCCCGCTTGCGCGTGTGGATGATGATCGCCTTGTCGGCGTCCATCGCGATCCGGACGAGCGCCTTGAACGCGTCCTCCTGCGGCCCCCACAGCGCCTCGGGCACCCAGTAGCCGTCGAGGCCGATCTCACCGATCGCGAACGCCTGCTCGGCGTGATCCTTCACCCACGCGATCGCCTCGTCGCGCCCGAACGGCGGGAACTCGCGCGGGTAGTCGATCCCCGCCGCCTCCATCTCGGCGAAGACCGCGTCCACCGGATAGAGACCGAAACATGGCTTGACAATCGGATCCGCCTTCGCGAGCTCCGCCACCGCCTCGTTGTCGGGAGGGTTGAGCCCGTTGACGAGCACGCTCGTCACGCCCGCCGCGCGCGCGTTCGCCAGCACCTCGGGCTGGCGCGTCGCGAGCCGCGGGTGCGTGAGGTGCGCGTGGACGTCCGCGAGACCCATCGGAGCCGAGCTCCTTCGCCCTACCCTTTGGGGGCGGAGCGAGCGCGCGCCCACGCGAACGTGCCCGCGGCGACGGCGAGGATGGAGCCGACGAGGATCAGCCACAGCCCGACGCCCGTCTTCTGGAAGAAGAAGACGATCACGGTGATGACGCCGTAGAGGACGATCAGGAGGCCGAGCACCGCCGCGATGTGGCCGGAGTAGCGCACGCCGAGGAAGCCGACCGCGGTGAGCGCGAGCCCGAATCCCGGCACGAGGAGCAGCAGGTAGCGCTGGATGTCGTCGTCGACGAGGGCGCGGATCACCGGGTTCGTATTGATCACGAGGTCCATCCCCGAGACCGTCTGCATCCCCGAGACGGCGGCGCCCTCGCCGAGCTGGAGCCACGGGAGGAAGAAGCCGATCACCAGCGAGAGCCCGGCCGTCCCGAGCACGATCCGCAACACGATGTGCGGCTGTCCGCCGACCGCTTTCGGCTTGGGCGGCGGCGCGTCCTCGACGTCGAGAGCGTCGTCCCTCTTGCTCGACTTGCCCGGCTTGGCGGCGGTCTCGGCCATCGGCCCGCACCGTAGCATCCCGCGGCGCGTTTCACCCGGCTCGACGGGCCGGATGCCGGGCTGCCCTTCGCGCGCTATGCCCGCCGCCATGCCGTTGGATCCGGAATTCGTGAGGGAGTGCTTCTACCTCCCCGAGGGCCTCCTGATCGACGAGGTCCTCGAGATCGATCGTGATGCGAGCACCGTCCGGGTCCGGATGCCGACCCACGACGACCTCCCGCTCACCAACACGCAGCGGGTCCACCCCGTCCTCCACCCGCGTCACGTCTCGGGCGGGCTCCTCATCCACATGACGGGAGTCGCCGGGATGGTCCACGCGTACTACGTCCTCGATCTCAGGCACTCGGACGGTTGGGTCGGCTACGGCGGCGCGATCCACCGCGGCCGCTTCAAGAACCTCGCTCCGCCGGGCGACCCCATCGAGATCCGCTGCACCGCCACGCAGGTGCGCCGCCGCTCGTCGACGATCGTTGCGCGCTACGACCTCGTGTTCACCCAGAACGGCACCGTCGTCTACGAGGGCGACCAGACCGCGATGTGGCTCAAGGTCAGTGAAGAGCAGCTCCGAGGGCACGAGCCCGCTCAGCTCGAAGGGACCGCGTCGTGACCGCTCGCACCAAGCTCACCGTCGCGACGCGCGGCCGCGGCACCTACGACATCACGCAGAAGGTGCAAGACGCCGTGCACGAGAGCGGCATCGACGATGGCCTCTGCACGGTGTTCGTCCACCACACCAGCGCGAGCGTGATCCTGTGCGAGAACGCCGACCCCGACGTCCGCCGCGACCTCGACGCGTTCTTCGCCCGCCTCGTCCCCGACGGCGACCCGCTGTTCATCCACACCGCCGAGGGCCCCGACGACATGCCGTCGCACGTGCGATCGATCCTCACCCAGCCTTCGATCGGCATCCCCGTCGAGCGAGGCCGCTGCGACCTCGGGACTTGGCAGGGGATCTACCTTTACGAGCACCGCACCGAGCCGCACACGAGGCGAGTCACCGTCGTCGTGAGCTGAGCGAGCCCGAGCCGCGTGCACCGGGGCGCCGTACGCCCCGAGATGGCCGACGCGGTCGAGGCCTCACCGACCCTCTCTGCTCCGTGATCTCGGCCCCGAGCGACTCGTTGTCAGCTGGCGCGTTTGCGTTGATAGAACCGGTACCCGCCCGCCGCCAGCCCGAGCACGCCGGGGAGGCCGCACGCGATGGAGCTCACGATGAGACAGATGGCACCGCTCTTCGGATCGTCGGGCTGGTGCGGGCTCACCATCATGCCGACCGAGATGAGGCCGACGAGCGCGTTGGCGCCGACCGCGAGGACGCCGAGGAGGATCGCGACGATCGCGAGCACGTCGATGCCGCGGCCGCTGCTCGAGGTGGCATGCGTCGGCACCGAGGACGCGGCGAACGCGCCGTGCGGTGCGGCGCCGTAGGGCGCGGTCTCGGTCGGTGGGCCGAACGTGGATGCCGACGGCGGTCCGAAGCCCTCGGGTCGCGGCGGCTCGAACCCGGCCGAGGGGTGAGGTCCGACGCCACCGGAGGGCGCGGGTCCCGCTGCGGGAGCGCCGACCCCGTGCAGCGGGGATGGGCCGGGACCGTGCGGCGGACGAAATCCCGGGTCCGATCCGGCCAGCTCGATCGGCGGCGGGGCGGGGAGCGAGAGCGTGCCGAGCCACGTGATCACGTTCAGGGGGAGCGTGACCGCAGTATAGAAAAACGAGATGACGCCCCACCAGCCGAAGAAGAAGCTGATCGCCGACATGCGCACGAAGTTGGAGTCGATGCAGCGCTTGCAGAGCGAGCCGCTCAGCGTCCTCGGAAAGCGCATGATGAGCACGCCGACGTTCTGAAAGAACGTGACGCGCTTGCACGGCCCGTACACGCCACACAGCTCGCAGGTGGACATGGGGTGGGCCGCGCTCATCGGCCGATGATACGAGGATTCCCTTCGCGTGCCCCCTACCGCCGCCCCGAGTATCCTCTCGCCATCACGATGGGGCGCACGACGACACGGCGCGAAGGACCTCGACCGACCGAGACGGTGCTCGAGTGGGTCGAGAGGATCGATCCCGAGATTTGGTTGGCGAGCGCCGACGTGGATCGGACGCTCCTGCGTGAATCGCTCGCTACGACGCCCTCGGCACGCCTCGAACGATGCGCCGCGATGCTGCGAGCGGCACGCAACTTCCGCCGTGTCCCGTCAGACCGCTGATCTCCTAGAGGTGCTGCTCGCGCTCGAGCGCGGAAGCGTCCACTACGTCCTCGTCGGTGGCGTCGCGGCGATCATCCACGGCGCGGAGCTGACCACGCGTGACGTCGACATCGTGCCGGAGCGATCGCACGAGAACCTCGCTCGGTTGCGCGTCGTCCTCGAGGAGCTGGACACGAAGGTGCGCGATCCCGCGGGGGGCGAGCTCGAGCCGGACTGGTCGGCGATGGCCGGCGATGGCCATCACCTGCTGCAATCCCGACTCGGTCCCATCGATGTGCTCGGGATCGTCGAAGGCGACCTCGACTACGAGGCCCTCGTCCAGAGGAGCGAAGTGGTGACCGACGATCGGCTCAGCGTGCGCGTCGCGACGCTGGAGACGCTGATCGAGATCAAGACGCGGCTCGGTCGTCCCCGAGATCGTCTCGCGCTCCCGGTCCTCATCGCGCTGCTGCGGACACGCGAAGCCTGAGGCGGAGAATTTGTGCTTGCACCCCTCGGGGCGGAAGGCTATGGAATGAACGTTCGTTCCGCAGCGACGACCATGCAGACCCGAGCCACCACCCCCGAAGCGACCCAGGCCAAGCGCGAGGCGATCCTCGACGCGGCCCTCACGCTGTTCGCGGAGCGCGGTTATCACGGCACGGCGGTGCCGGCGATCGCGCAGGCCGCCGGGGTCGGAGCGGGGACGCTCTATCGCTACTTCGAGAGCAAGGAGCAGCTCGTGAACGCGCTGTTCGTGCGCGAGAAGGAGCGGATCGTCGGGTACGTGATGGCGGACTTCGATCCGGGTCGGCCGCCGCGCGACCAGTTCCACCACTTCTGGACGCGGATCGTGGGCTATGCGCGCGAGCACCGCGAGGCGTTCCACTTCCTCGAGCACCATCACCACGCACCGTACTTGGACGGGTCCTCGCGGGCCCTCGAGGACCGGGTGATCGGGATGGCGACCACCGTCATCCAGCAGATCCAAGCGATCCGCGTGTTCAAGCCGGTCGCCCCCCAGGCGCTGATGATGCTCGTGTGGGGGACGATCGTGATGCTCATGAAGGAGCACTTCCGCGGGGTCTGCCCCCTGACCGAACAGCTGGTCGAGCAGACCGAGAGCCTCTGCTGGGAAGCGATCCGCCTCTAGACCTCGGTTTTCGGCGGGCCCGCTGCCTCGGTCCGCCTTCGTGTGGTGCTCAGTTATGGAATGAACATTCGTTCCACACAGGAGAGAGAGACATGGGAAAGACGATCCTCATCACGGGCGCGACCTCGGGCATCGGGCGGGACGCTGCGCTGTACCTCCACCAGAAGGGCCATCGGGTCATCGCGACCGGCCGCAACGAGCGCGCGCTCGCCGAGCTCGCCGAGGCGGGGCTCGTGGCGCTGCCCCTCGACGTGACCGACGCAGGGTCGATCGGGGAGCTCAAGCGCTCCGTCGATGAGCTCACCGGAGGCGAAGGCATCGACGCGTTGGTGAACAACGCGGGCTACGGCCTCGTGGGTCCGCTCGAGATCCTCAGCGAGCGCGACGTGCGCGCGCAGTTCGAGACGAACGTGTTCGGTCTCCTCAACATGACGCGCGCGTTCGTCCCGCAGATGCGCGACAAGGGCGCCGGCCGCGTCGTCAACATCAGCAGCGTCGGCGGCCGCATGACGTTCCCGCTCGGCGGCGCGTACCACGCGACGAAGTACGCGGTGGAAGCGATGAGCGACGCGCTCCGCATGGAGCTGCGCCAGTTCGGCATCGAGGTCGTGGTGATCGAGCCCGGCTACATCGACACCGGGTTCACGAGCACGACGCTCGGCTTGCTCGATCGCTACAAGGACGTCGGCGGGCCGTACGCGCAGTCGCTCGCGCTGGCCGACCAGGCCGACGAGAGCAAGCTCGCGCGCTTCGCGGTGAAGCCGCGCGTGATCAGCAAGGCCATCGAGCGCGCGATCGTCGCGCGCCGTCCGCGCGCAAGGATCGTGGCGCCCTGGATCAACTCGTTCGGCCCGTGGTTCCGCGAGCTCCTGCCGACGCGCCTCGTGGACTGGGTGCTCCGCAAGGTCGCGGGGCTCGTCCCGAAGAGCGCGAGCACAGAGCCGCGCGCCCTCCCCTCGACGTGAGGTCCACGTCCATCTGACGCGCCGCGGGCTCGCCAGCGATCCGCTCGGCGAGCCCGTGGTCGATCAGCAGCCGCGGTCGCGGAGGCAGGCGGTGATCTCGCCCATGCACGTCGACATGATGCACGGCAGGTCCATGCACGTGCCGCTGACGAACGCGTTGATGGAGCAGTTGATCACGCCGTCGAGGAACGCGCGCGAGTCCGGGCACGTCAGCGCGACGCAGTCGATGATGCAGCCGATGTCGAAGCCGGGCGGGCCACCGCCGCCCCCGCCGCCGAACGAGAAGCAGCCGAACACGCAGGTGAGGCTCTCGCCGCAGGCGCGGAGCGAGCACGCGCCGCAGTCGGCCGGGCAGTTGATGCAGTCCTCGAAGCCGCCCATGGTCTCGCACACCATGTTGCCGCAGACCGAGCACGTGCCGCAGTCGGTCCGGCAGCTCGCACACGTCTCGGTGCCGCGGCAGAGGCCGTCGCCGCAGCCCATGCAGCGACCGCAGTCGGCCGGGCACGAGAAGCAGTTCTCGGCCGCCGCCGCGCTGCACGTCCCGTCGCCGCAGCGCGGACACGCGCCGCAGTCGGGCGCGCAGGTGGAACAGTTCTCTCCGTCGGTCGCGCGACAGAAGCCATCGCCACACGGCATGCACACGCCGCAGTCGGTCGGGCAGCTCGAGCAGCTCTCGGTCGCCGAGCACATGCCGTCGCCGCATCGCATGCAGATGCCGCAGTCCACGGAGCACGTGCTGCAGTCCTCGGCGCCGTTGCACATCCCATCGCCGCAGCTCGCGCAGAGCCCGCAGTCCTCGGGGCAGGTGTCGCAGCGCTCCGTCGGCTGACACGTGTCGTCGCCGCAGAACATGCAGCGCCCGCAGTCGGCCGGGCAGCTCGAGCAGTCTTCGCCTGCGTTGCAGGTGCCGTCGCCGCACGTCACGCAGCGCCCGCAGTCCGTCGGGCACGACGCGCACGTCTCGCCCATGCCGCAGGTGCCGTCGCCGCAGCGCACGCACGAGCCGCAGTCGCCGGGGCAGTTGAAGCAGGTCTCGCCCCCGTTGCACATCCCATCGCCGCACGTCTCGCAGCGACCGCAGTCGATCGGGCAGCTCGAGCACGTCTCGGTCGGCTGGCACGTCCCGTCGGGGCACGTCGGGCAGAGCCCGCAATCACCGGGGCACGTCGTGCAGTCCTCGCCGCCCGAGCACATCCCGTCGCCGCAGCCGCCGCACGAGCCGCAGTCGGCCGGGCAGCTCGAGCACGACTCCGTCAACCCGCACACCCCGTTGCCGCACACGTCGGGCGGCGCGTCTGGCCGCGCTCCATCGGGGAGCGTCCCTCCGTCCATGTCGCTCGGATCGACCCGAAGGACGGATCGCCCGCAGCCGGAGACCGCAAGGGGCATTGCGGCGCCGATCAGCGCGAGGAGACCGGCGAAGACCAAGCTCGAGGAAGTGCGGAGGTCACGCATCGAGCGAAGGCTAGACCAGGCGCCTCTGCGATTCCAGCGTGCGTTCGGGGCGATACGCCGCGCCAGCCCTCTCAGACGGCTTACGGTGCGTCTCGCGTCGGCTCAGTCGGAGCCGTCGCTCGGCTCGAGATCACCCAGCTCGGCGAGCTTGTTGTAGAGCGTCCGCCGGCTGATCCCGAGGAGACGGGCCGCCTTCGTGCGGTTTCCGTCGGCGCGCGCGAGCGCGTCCAGGATCGCGCTGCGCTCGGCCTCCTCCCGTCGATCGCCCAGCGTGGCGGCGCCGCTCGCGTCGACTCCCGGCGAGCTGCTCCGCCGGCGAGGGATGCGGGCGAGCTCGCGGTCGACGTCGGCCACGCCGATGGCGTCCCCGTCCGTGAACACCACGAGGCGCTCCACGAAGTTGCTCAGCTCACGCACGTTGCCCGGCCAGTCCTGATCGCGCAGGCGCTCGAGGGCGGCGGCGTCGAGGCGGACGTCGGGTCGGCCGTTGCGTTCGCCGATCGCGCGGCAGAAGCGCTCGGCGAGCGGCGCGATGTCCTTGTCGCGCTCGCGCAGCGGCGGGACGTAGATCGGGATCACGTTGAGCCGGTAGTAGAGGTCCTCGCGGAACTCGCCCTCCTCCACCATCTCGTCGAGCTCCCGATGCGTCGCCGCGATGAAGCGCACGTCGGCGCTGAGCGACTCGGTGCCCCCGAGCCGCTGATACTCCTTCTCCTGGAGCAAGCGAAGGAGCTTGACCTGCACCGACGGGCTCACGTCGCCGATCTCGTCGAGGAAGAGCGTGCCTCCCTGGGCGAGCTCGACGCGGCCGGGCTTCCGCGTCGTCGCGCCGGTGAACGCGCCCTTCTCGTAGCCGAACAGCTCGCTCTCGAGCAGGTTCTCCGGCAGCGCCGCGCAGTGCACCGGCACGAACGGACCCGCGCGGCGCGGGCTCGCCGCGTGGATCGCGCGGGCCGCTACTTCTTTTCCGCTGCCGCTCTCGCCGCGGATCAACACCGTCGACGTCGTCTTGGCGGCGCGCGCGATGAGCTCGCCCGTCTCTTTCATCGCGTCCGAGTCACCGAGCCACCGCACCTCACCGCTCTCGTCGACGGCTTCGGCGGGCGGCGGCGCCTCGGGCTGCTCCGCCGCGTGGCGCGAGGTCCGGAGCGCCTTGTCGATCGTGAACAACACCTCGTCGCGATCGAAGGGCTTGTTGAGGAAGTCGGCCGCGCCCTTCTTCATCGCCTCGACCGCCGTCTCCACCGTCCCGTGCGCGGTCAACATGATCACGGGGATCCCCGGCGCACGCTCGCGGAGCCGCTCGAGCAGCTCCATGCCGTCCATCGACGGCATGCGGAGGTCCGTGACGATCACGTCGATCGGCCGGGAGCTCACGCGCGCGAGCGCCTCCTCGGCGGAGTCGACGTAGCTCGCCTGGTGTCCCGCCTGGCGCAGGAGCCCCGTCAGGACAGTCCCGACAGCTCGGTCGTCGTCGACCACCAACACGTTCGCAGTGCTCACGCGCCGATCATCGTCCAAGCCGACGCAGAAGGCTACGCAGCTGGGCTTCGCGCGTCGGCGCGGATGTCCGAGCGTCGTCGCGTCGACGAGCCCCCCGCCACGTTTCGTGCTCCGTCGCGCGCCTTCGACGTGCGTCGCGTGGAGACCCGTGGCTTGCCGGCAAGCGTTGCTCGAGAACGATCGGCGAGACGGCTCAGGCGCGAACGACGGTGCTGGCCTCCCCCTTGCAGCCCGGACGCGCCATGTCATCGCAAGCTCCGATCTCATCCTCCCGATCGCGCGTCTCCGCGACGATCACAATCATCGTTGCGCTCTCGAGCGCGTGCGCGCCGCTGGCCGACGACGCCGTCACGGGCGCCGAGGTGAGCGGCCGCCCACCGCCCGGGACCACCATCGGTCCCGCGCCACCGCGCCCGCGGCCGCGCCCCCTCGACGCGGGGACGTCCGACGCCGGGCCGCCGCCCGCTCCTCCGCCGCCGCGCGACCGATCGTTCCGCGTGATGACGTGGAACCTCGGGTTCGTCTCCGACGGCAACGACATCGGCGGCTCCACGTGGGAGGACGACGCGGCGCGCGCGAGCTTCATCGCGTCGGAGATCCTCAGCGAGCAGGCCGAGCTCGACACCGACGTGATCGCGGTCATGGAGGCGTTCGACGTCGATGCGCAGACCGAGCTGAACGTCGGGCTCGAGCCGGAGTTCCCGCATCGCGTGCTGCGACTCGAGAGCAACGAGGCTCACGAGCAAGACTCCGGTCTGATGCTCTTCTCACGCTTTCGTTTCTCGACGCCCGACGACAGCCTCGGCATCTCGGCGTTCTACGCCGACCCCGTCAACGGGCGCGGCCACGCGATCACGACCGCGTGTCCGTCGAGCTCGGTGTGCGTGTGGCCCGACGTCGCGTTCGACGAGTACACGGACTGCGACGGCTGGGACTGCTGGGCCGCGAAGGGCATCGGCCTCGTCCAGCTCCTCCATCCGGGCACCAACGAGCGCATCAACGTGGGCTTCACCCACCTCCAAGCGACGTACGGCGGCGACGTCGAGAGCTCCAGCCCGACCCGCGACGGTCAGTTCCAGCAGATCGAGGCGATGTTCCGACGGCTGCCCAACCTCGAGCGTCAGGTGACGCTGTTGCTCGGCGACCTCAACGTCTCGGGACAGAGCTGCACGCCGACCGACGGGTGCACCGGGTTCATCGAAGACCCCGACGCCTTCACGTTCGAGGACACCGAGTGGGAGCGCCGCATGTGGAGCACGGGATCGGACCAGTTCTGGTCCTGCAACTTCCCTGGCAGCTGTCCACCCGGCGCGGTGTTCCGAGACGGCTGGGCGTCGACCATGCCCGCGGAGGACTGGGGCCGGAGCGGCGACCTCGGACCGAGCGGCTGGGCGAGCGATTCTGGCAATCGGCTCGACTACGTCCTCCACTCCATCCCCGACGAGCGGCGCGTCTGCGTCCAGCACATGCGCGTGCTCCGTCACCTCGCGACGCACGACACGATGCCGTCGGATCACCTGCCGGTGTGGGCGGAGATCAACGCGCGCGCCCCTCACTGCGACGTCCCCAACGCGCTCGTGTTCGCGCCGAACGCGAGCGGCGCGATGCCCGTCGCAGGGACGATCACCTACCCGCGCAGCGTGCAATGGGCGCGCATCGACGAAGCGGGGACGTTCACGCTCGAGGCCTCCGAGACCTCCCCCGTCACGCTCGAGGTGTACGCGGCGAGCGACATCAGCTACCCGATCGCGCCGATCGAGTCGTTCGCGCGGCGCACCGTGTTCCATCTGCCGGACCCGCCGTACTACGTGAAGGCGACGCCGCGCGATCGCACGTTCACCGGCGCCTACAGCTACGTGATTCGGCAGCACCACTGTCGGATCGGCGACTGCTGCTTCCTCAACCCGGGCGACGATCCGCTGGCCGCGACCTGGAGCGGCTCGCTGACCGACTCGGGCGATCGGTGGTTCTGCTTCGACACCGACGTGGCCGACTCGGGCGCGTTCCCCACCGTCGTCTTCGACGAGAGCGACGACTGCAGCAACGACGTCCGGCTCGATCTGTTCGAGCGCGTCGGGAACGGACCGGGTGCGCACATCCCGTGGTCGGTCATCGAGGGGGTCAGCCCGGCCCTCGACGCGACGACCTCGCTCGCGCCCGGCCACTACATGGTCCGCGCTGCACAGCAGTACGTCATGTTGCCGGTCGACGCGTGCGACACCCGCGTCGAGATGCAGACCAACCTGACCTACGTCCGGTTCGATTCGCTCGGCTGCGCGGACGAGACCGGCGCGTCCGGCACGCTCGAGGAGGTCGGCGCGGACGAGATCTGGATGTCCCTTCGGCTCAGCGACGGAGGTGGATACTGCGCTGGATCGACCGACGTGGACGAGTACGGCTTCCTCCAGTCGATGGAGGAGGACGATCATCCGACACACATCCTGACTCCGCTCGGGGTACGTCGCTTCCTGAACTGCGCGAGCTTCGACCTCTTGGAGGCCGACGATAGCCCCCCGGATCCCGACGACGTGACGTACCTCGCGCCGCGCCTCTCCATCGCGCATCTCGACGAGGACGAGACGAGCCTGGAGGGTCACCACTGGTTCGACTCCGGCGACTACGCCTACCTGCTCGAGTACTCGCTGCGCCACACGCCGTTCCCGAACTGACGGAGCGCAGTCGCCCGGCGCGACAAACGCCGCGCCGGGCGCAGGTTTGGCTCATCATGGGCCTGGGTGAACGAGGAGACGATCTTCAGCTTCGTGGCGAGCGGGATGTTCCTCGCGCTCGCCGCGCTCACCGCGATCCGCGGGAGCGGACGGAGCCCGCTCGCGATCCCGACCGCCGCGCTGTGCGTCGACCTCTGGGGCTACAACACGTTCGAGGCGCTCTCGAACCTGAGCGAGACGCCCGCATGGGAGTGGATCGAGTCGGCGACCGCCGCGCTCGCAGCGCCGCTCCTCTTCCACCTCGCGCTGAGCTTCGTCGGTCAGCGCCGCGCCAAGCGGCGCGCCTTGATCACCGTGTACGCGATCTTCGGTTGCTTCGCGCTGTCGTCGTTCGTCCCGCTGATCGACGAGAGCCTCGCCGCCTGGCCGGGAGGCGACCACTGGGCGCTCGCGTTCCTCTGTGGCCTCGTCCCGCTCACCGCGTTCGCGAGTCAGATCCTCGTTCGCTACTACCGCGGCGTCACGCAGAGCGAGGAGCGCGGGCGGACGCAACTGTTCTTCGCCGCGATCGGGATCGGCGTGCTCGGCCCCGTCGCCGACCTCGCCGCGATCGCCGGCGCGGGCGGGCTTCCGCGGATCGCCGCTCCCTCGATGGCGCTCAGCGCGGCGCTCCTGTGCGCGCTCGCGCTCCGCGTCGCGTTCCTTCAGGGCGAAACGCGCATGCTCGTCATCAACGCGGTGCTCATCGCGATCAGCGGAGCGGTCGCACAGGTGATCGTGTTCCAGTGGCTGGGATCGCGGATCGGCTTCCTCGTCATCGGCACCCTCGTCGTCACCGCGCTCCTCTTGGCCGCGGCCCGCGGCGTGTGGCGGACGTACGCGGAGAGCCAGGAGCGCACCGCGCAGCTCGCGACGCTGGGTCGCTTGAGCTCACAGATGGCGCACGACATCAAGAACCCGCTCGCCGCGATCCGCGGCGCGGCGCAGTACATCGACGAGGAGCGCAAGCGCGGCGGCGAGCTCGAGGCGCAAGCCGAGTTCCTCGAGCTCATCCTCGATCAGACGGCGCGCCTCGATCGCGTGGTCGAGGACTATCGCCGCCTCGGCAGCGCGACCCCGCGCCTCGAAGACGTGGAGATCGAGGGCCTGGTGGATCGCGTGGTCAAGAGCAGCAAGAGCGCGGTGGCCGATCGCAGCGTCACGCTGTCGCGAGGGAGCCGCGGCCAGCCGACGACGCGCACGCTGGATCCCGAGCTCATCGCGACCGCGCTCGAGAACCTCGTCCGCAACGCGGCGGAGGCGATCGGGACCGCAGAAGGAGAGATCACCGTCGGCGCGAGCGTCGACGCCGAGACGGGCAGGCTCACGTTCTACGTCGCCGACGATGGCCCTGGGATGGATGCGCGGACGCGTGAGCAAGCACAAGACGCGTTCTTCACCACGAAGCCCACCGGCTCGGGGCTCGGCCTCGCGTTCGTGCGTCGCGTCGCCGAGGCGCACGGAGGGGAAGTGCGGATCGAGAGCGCGCTCGGGCGGGGGACGACCGTCCAGATCGCGCTCGGCCCATGAACGGACGTCAGACCGCGAGCTCTTCGATCACGCCGGTGGAGCGCGGCGGAGGCGTGATGCCGGAGCCCGCGTACACGTAGACGCTCGGATCGGGGCTGGGCTCCTCACCGCTCGCTGCACGCGTGGTCGCAGCGTCGCTTCGTTGCGGCGTCGCTTCGTTGCGGCGTCGCTCGTTGCAGCGTCGCTCGTTGCAGCGTCGCTCGTTGCAGCGTTGCGGCGTTGCAGCGTTGCGGGCGGGTGCGCGGTGACGCTATTCGCGGAGCGCGCCGAGCCGACGCTGGAGGAGCCGCACCTTGCTGTGCTCGCGCACCGTCGGGAACCGTTCGACGAGCTGGGTCAGACAGCGATCCGCTCCGTCGCGATCGCCGCGCTCGAGCCGGAGGAAGCACGCCTCGACGCCGGCCTCGCGGGTGAGGGAGTCCGACCCGCCCTCGGATACGATGCGGTCGAGCAGGCGCTGCGCCTCCCCCACGTCGTCGAGGTTGTAGGCGAGGAGGCGAGCGCGCTCGATCCGAGCGAGGCGCGCGGCGCGCGAGCCGGACGAGTCGGCGAGCCGCCCGAGGACGTCGGCGGCCTCGCGATAGCGGCGCTGCGCGCGGAGCGAGTTCGACAACAGGTAGAGCGCCTCCTCCCGCTCGTCGCGTCCGAGCCGGTCCGACGCGAGTAGACTACGCAAGATACGTTCCGCCGCCGCGTCTTGGCCTCCGCTCCCGAGCGCGCGTGCGCGGGCCAGTTGGTCGGCGACCGACGGTTCCGGCGCGGGGAGGGCCGCCTCGGGTACGGGCGCTTCGTCGGCCGGCGCGTTCGCTCGTCGCTCGGCGGCGCGGCGGAGGGCGCGGCCAGATCGCGCATCGGTCTCGCGCTCGCTGCGCGTCGCGTCATCGAGATCCTCGTCCGACGTCCCCGTCGCCACCGCGATCTCGGGATCGTCCGCCGCGTCCGACGGTTCCTCCGGCGGCGAAGCCGACGTCGAGCGCTCCATCGTAGCGAGCGGCTCGGGCCCGCCGAACAGCTCGCCGAGCCTGCGCATCGCGGCCCGGGCCGGCGCCGCCGCCCGCACGTCCGCGTGCTCCGCCAACGCGCCTTGCCCTCTCTCGACGAGCTCGACGTCCTCGCCGGCGCGCACCTCGACCCGTCCGCGACGCACCCCGACGCGCGTGGGCTGCCCGGGTGCGCACGAGACGTAGAAGATCGTCCCGCGAACCCAGACCTCGGCGTCGCGCGTCCGAACCACGAGCGGTCCGGACGCCCGTGCGTGGTCGAGCTCGACGAGCACCGTCCCGTCCGTGACCTCGATCGCGGTGGCCCCGGTCGCGAGGAAACGGACGTCGCCGTCGCCCTCGATCCACGCGTGGACCCCCCGCTTCTGCGTGAGCCAGCGCCCCATCGGCGCCGGTCCATCCGAGCCGGCCGCCCACACCCACAGCAGCAAGCCCGCCGCCGCCGCGAGGGCGATGGGGATCGCGACCGCGATCGGCCTCCGCGCGCGGCGGCGGATCGGGGTCACGCCGCTCGCGCGCACCGGGTGCTCCGCGTGCTCCGAGCCGGCGGCGACGTCGGGCGCGTCCACCGCGCGCGGCGCCTCCACCATCGACGCGGCCACCGCGGCGAAGATCCGTTCCTTGTTCGCCTGCGCCAGCGGTCGGGAGGCGAGGGCGCGCGCACCGATCAGCGCGAGGTCGAGCTCCTCCTCGGCACGGCAGGCCGGGCACGCCGCGAGATGGGACGCGACCTCGGCCGGCAGCTCCCCTCGCGCGTTCGCGCGCGCCTCCAGGAACGCCCGACATTCGTCGCAGGTCATCACGGTCCGCTCCCCTCCGGCTCGCGCGCTCCGCTCTCGTGGCGGGCCATCGCGTCCACGAGTCGTGCACGTGTACGGCGCGCCCGCGCGGCGATCGTGTTGCGCGAGGTATCGAGGAGCTCCGCCGCCTCGTCGATCGTGTGGCCTTCGACGAACGTCATGACGAAGGCCAGTCGGTTCTCGGGCGACTCGCCCTCGAGCAGCGCGTACATGCGCCGGACGCGCTCGCGCTGCTCGACGAGCACGTCCGAGTCCGGCCGCGCATCGACGAGCTGGAGCTCGTCCGCATCGATCGCGTTTCGACTCCGCCGTCGCGGCGCGCTCGCGAGGTGCGCGTAGGCGACGTTCAGCGCGATCCGACAGAGCCAGGTGGAGAGCTTCGAGTCGCCGCGGAAGCTGCCGAGCGCGCGAAACGCTCGCACGAACGTGTTCTGAACGAGGTCGTCGACATCCGGGTCGGATCCCAGCACCGCGCGGAGCTTGCGGTGGACCGCGTCCACTTCCCTTTCGTATAGCAGGCGCATCGCCCGCTCGTCTCCCGCCGCGCAGCGCGCGAGGAGCTCCCCGTCGCTCGGCGCCGACGCATCACGGGCAGTCTCGCGTGAAGTGGGCAGGAGCCGGATCTCCTCGCTCAAGGCGAGCATGGTGATCCGCTCGGGTCGCGCACGTCCACCTCGGTGACGCGTACCTGTCCCACCCCGGGAACCGCCTGGGAGGTCCCCGCCTCGACCTGCAGGTACACGTCCGAGACGTCGAACGGCACCACCGAGTCGGCGAGCACGTCGGTCGCCGCCGCGTCGGGCCCCGCGCCCCACTCGATCCGATCGCCTCGACGCTCGATGCGCCAGACGCGATCGGCGGCGCCCGCGTGAGCGCGACACCCGAGCTCCGTGGCCGCGCCTCCGCCCGGCTGAAACGACGCGCAGATCTGACCCTCCTGCACGTAGAGCCGGACGATGTCGCTGGGGTCGGTGATCAGCTGGAGGTGCGTCCACGCGAGGTTCGTGCTCGCGAGCACCTCTTCGACGCTCACCTCGATGCGGACGCCGTCGGTGAGGTGCACGGGGATGTTCGTCACGATGGACGCACGGCTCCCGCGCGCTGGCGAGGGAGTCAGCCGGATCGAGCCCCCGGTCTCCTCCACCGAGCCGCCCTCGCTCGCACCGAACACGGTCCACGCCGGATCGACCACCCCGTCCTCGAAGTCGTCGGCGAACGCCGTCGTAGTCCCTCCGTCGCACGGAGCGAGCTCGATCACGTCGGCTCCAAGCCCGCGACACCCCCCGAGCAGGACGACGAACACGCTGAGCAGCGTTCCCACCACGAGGTTGGACCAGGCCCGCGCGGTTTCGTGTGCACACCATCGCACGCGCGCTCGCTGGGACGTCATGGGCTGAACAGCCACCGGAGCCCCAGCGAGGCGTTCACCGACCACGGCCCGACGGAGACCACCGGGAGCCCTTGGTAGCGCACGTCCGGATAGCTCAGCGCATACCCGCCGCGGAGCGCGAGGACGCCGCGGAGCGCGCTGTCCCGCGGCCACTCCAGCTCGACGGTGAGGGTGGGGATCCCGTAGACGAGGACGTCGTCGCGACGCGCTCCCGTCGGGAGATCGAATCGCGCGACGAACAGCCGCCCCTCGAGCCCGACCCCGATCTGCGCGACCACGCTATCGAACGGGATGGCGTAGAACGCGGTGAGTCGACCGCCCACCCCCACGAGCGTGTACGCAACGTCCTGTGCGTCGCCCCAGATGGGGAGCCCCGACTCGACGGCGAGCTCGAACGTCAGCGGTGTCACGAGGCGGACGCGGAACGCGAGCCCCCCTTCGGCGACCAGATGCGGCGCGTCGAGCCACGCTCGAGCGCCCCCGTACACGGTGAGGGCGAGCAGCGGCACGTCGGCCGCGAGCCGGGCGAGCATCGCCTCGACCTCGCTCCGATGGAGGCGGATCGCGCCCTCCGCGAGCACCGCCGCCTCTCGGATGGCTTGGGGATCCCCGTTCCACGCGATGTCGAAGCGCGCGACCGGGTTCGCCGAGCCATCTTCGACGCGCAGGATCGCGGAGCCGTCCGGCGGCGTCGGCGTCACGACCCGCACCACGACGGAGGCGGACCCCTCCTCGATCACCGACGCGTCGGGTAGTCGCAGGTCGAGCTCGCGGGCGAGCGCCACCGCGTCCGTCTCGGCGCGGACGAGCACGGTGAACGGGGCTTGCGACGCCACACTCGCCGGGGCGAGCGCACCGAGCGCGAGACCGAACGAGAGAGCCGACGAAGCGCGCCGCACGGCGATCGAGCGTACAACGGCCCGACGGCGACCGGTCTGTCGTCGGCGCGTGCGCGGTGGAGGGGCGGCCGACCCACCCGGGCGCGCGCGGTCTCACCGAGCCGAACCCGCGGCCGCCCCAGCGCGCGGCCACGCGTCCGAGGTCCCGCGGAGCGCGGCTCACCGATGACGGGCGCTCAGAGGCAACTCCGCATGCTGATATAGAGATCGGTGGTACCGCCGCGACCGCTGGACATCACCATCGTGGTTCCATCGCGGGAGATGGTGGGATCCAGGTCCTCCGCGCCCGCCTGGCTGAGGGCCGTGGCCACCGTCGGGCGGGAGAACGGCATCGAGACGCCCTGCCGGACCGCTCGATAGATGTCGTTCGCCGCGATGCCTCGCTTGCGGGGGAAGTAGATCTCGAGGCCATCCGGGCTGAGCCCGGGGCAGCACTGCTGCTCGTCCATCCCCGAGAGCTCCTCGATGCGCTCGCCCACCTCGAAGTCGGCGTCGCGGCGCGGACGGACGCTCCGGAAGAAGTCGATCCCGCTGCCGACGACGGCGTCCTGCGAGTAGACGAGCTCGAGGTCATCGCCGCTGAGCGCGGGCTCGATGTGCGCCTGCGCGGGCCGGTTGATCGCGAGCGCGATCGGCGTTCCGAACGGCTCGTCGCGCGACTCTCGGCGGGCGACGTAGAGCGTGTAGACCCCCCGGACGCCGCGGGCGAAGTAGAGCTCGAGTCGATCCGCGCTGAGCTCGATGTCGTCCTCGTCGTCCATGGTGTTGAGGTCCTCGACGGGGTCCGGTGGATCGAACCCGCTCATGCGATCGGGCCGTGTCGTACGATACACGTCGAATTGACCGCGACGATCGGAGACGAACCACAGCTCCAGGGCGTCGGGCGAGATCCACGCGCCCCAATCGGTCTCGGACGAGCTCACCTCGTCGATCCGAACGGGCGTCGACCACTCGCTCCACGCGTCGCACCCCCCGGAGGGCACGCACCCCGCCGAGCCATCGCAGAACAGGCCCGGCCCGCAACTTCCGTTTCCTTCGTACAGGCACGCGCCTCCGGCGCATCGTCCGGTGGCGCAGCCGACCGAGGCGACGCAGTCGGCGTCATCCACACACTGGGGCATCGGACACGCCTCCGGCGTCTCGGGCGTGCACGAGGGGGTGACGCAGCGCCCGCCGAGGCACGCGGTCGCCGTCGGGTCGTTCCCCGGACAGGAGACGCCGCGGCAATCGCGCGTGATGAGGACGGTCGTCGCCGTCGCGACCCGCACCTCCACCAGGACCTCGCGCGCGATCGTCTCCACACCGTCGCGAGAGAGGCCTGCGCGCACCATGTGCGTGCCGGGTGCTACGTCGTCGATCTGGGCGATGACGATCCCGGTGACGTAGTCCTCCGTCGTCAACGAAACATGTGTTTCTACGAACTGGCCGTCGATCGACACGGCGATCCCGTCGAACTCGCTCCCGGGGACCAGGTCCGTGCGGATCTGGACGAGGAGAGGGAACCCCGCCGGCGCGCAGCCCGACCCGAGCAGGAGCGCGATCGCCCACGCTCCGAGGTGCCGCCGGCACCCACGCAGCGCGTCGCCGCCGGCGCTGCGGATCACGGACAGCTGCCCAGCTCCGCGGGGCACGCACCCACGTCGATCGAACCGGGCGTCCGCTGGGGCCAGTACGGCACGACCTCACCGGCGCCGATGGCCGGACTGCCCGACATCAGCGCGAAGTTGCCGGCCGCGACGCCGACGCAACGCGGGTTCGTGCCTACCTGATTCGTGGCGCCGGGGAACGAGTCACCGCCCTCCATGTGCGGCGCGTTTCCGTACGCGATGTTGCTCGACCAGGAGTTCGTCCCGCGGCGATTGCCGCCGAGGTATGGCGCATTGTTGCTCAGGATGCCGGACCCCGGCGTCGCATATCCGATGTTGTTCGCGTAGTGATTGTCCAGTCCGAGCGAGCACGAGATCTCGCCGCGCCAGGTGCCGGTATTGACCGTGTCGCGATAGTTGTCGTACGCGGTGTTGTTGTAGACGTCGGTGTGGGCCGAGGTCGGACCGACCTGGATGCCAGCCCCGCCGTTGCCCCAGCTCACGTTGCCGAGGATCAGCCCGCGAGGCGCGTAGACGACGTGCGGCGCATTCTGTTCGTGCTGGGTGTCGTCGTAGATGATGCCGTTGCCATCGGTGTGCGGACCGCCGGACGGGTTGGTGAAGTTCCCATGGCAGCGGTTGAACGCGATCACGTTGTGGTACGGCGTCCACCGGTTGTCGTAGGACGTCGGCGAATACGAAGGGATCACCACCGGCTCATAGATCGACACACCGCTGTACCAACTCCGGTAGGCGTTGTCGTCGAGACGATTGTGGATCATCCAGTAGTACTCGCCCCAGCATGCCGCGATCCCACTGCCGCCCATTCCATGGACGTAACTGTTCAACACGATGATGTGGTGGATGCCATTGTAGCCAAATCCGGAAGAGCACGTGTCAATTCCAGATCCATCGTCGCTCTGATCCCCCATCACCTCGAGGCCATCGAGGATGATGTACGGCGCCTGAGCGCGGAGGATGGCGCTGATCGATCGCGAGGCGACGACGCGAGCCCCGAGCAGATTCGTCGAACGGAATACGAGGAAGCCGGTCATCGACGCCGCGTTGCCCCCGCGCGAGATGTTCACGGAGCTGTTGAGCGAGTACGTGCCGTCGGCGATGTGCACGCAGTAGCCCGGCGCAGGATCGGGCAGCGCGTCGACCGCGTGCTGCAGCGTCCGCCACGGGCCGTGGCCTCCGCCGGTCGTCGCGGCGCGGCCATCGTTGGAGTCGTTGCCGCCGTCCGCGGCGGTCGCGACGTAGCGGTCTTGCACGCACGTGTAGTAGGGATGCGACGCGTGGAGCGCGGCGCTCGGACCCGGCACCTCGACGCCGGTGAGCACGGGCGCCGTACAGCTCGCGTCGGCTCCTCCGGCTCGCCCCGCGCAGGTCCAGGTCCACGGTCCGGAGCCGGTCACCGCCGACGCGACCCCCGCCGCGCAGAGTCCGACGGTCGGCGCCGTCGCGGTGGCCACGCCGTCCGCCGCGCCGCAGGCCCCATCGATCGGCGAGGTGCCCCCGTCGGTGTCCCCCCCGTCGAGCGCGCCCGCGTCGTCACCGGCGCTCCCTCCATCGAGCGGCGATCCACCGTCGTCGGCCGATCCACCGTCGCGCGGCGATCCACCGTCGCGGTCCCGCGATCCGGCGTCGCGCGTCGAGCCCGCGTCGATCAGCGCGCCGTCGTCACAGCCGGAGAGGGGGATCGTCAGGATCGCGAGACCGAGGAGACGGACGAGGCGACGGGTCGTAACGGGCATGCCTTGCTCCAGTCGAGGCAGGGCGGGCGTCACGCGCATAGAGAGGCGCCGCCCGGTGACCTGCTCGTCTGCCTTCGACCGGACGCCCGCCGGTTTGTGTGCACGGCCAAGCGAGATCGCCGGCGCGGGCGCCGTGCGCTCGGGGTCGACGTCGGGCTCGGGATCCAACCGAGGCCTCCATCGCACACGCTCAGCCGGGACAGCCTCCGCACGCGAACACGCCGCCCCCGCAGTCCTCGGCCGGCTGTGTCGTTCCGTCCGGTAGGGCGCACGACGCGTCGCAGTCGCTCACGCTCTCGCAACGGACGAGCCCGCTGATCATCACGACGCGACACGTCGAGAGGCTCGTGCAGTCCACCTGGCAGTCCACCCCGCAGGTGACCGCGCACGTGCTCACGCTCCGGCAGTCGACCACGCATGCGTCGCCGCACCCGAGGTCGCAGTCCGACGTGCTGTTGCAGCTCAGCTCGCAGCGATCGCCGCACTGCCCGCCGCAGGTGCTGAGGCTCGCGCACGTTCCGACGCACGGCTCGTCGACGCAGATGAACTCGCAGTCGCTCGTGTCCACGCAGTCGCACCGGTTGACCCCACACGGTCCGACGTTCCCGTCGCACGCGACGAGCGAGAGCGCGAGGCAGGCGAGCGAGGAGGCGGACATGCGCATACGGCGAGCGTAGCCCCTCGCGGCCGCGGGGGTCACTCCGACTCGTTCGGCACGGCGGAGTGGCGCCTCGCGTCCGGATCGCCGATCAGCGCCGATGTCGCTCGACGCGCGCCGCCGGATCTTGGCGATAGAACGCGGTGAGCACGTCGTAGAGCTCGGGGTGCTGGTCGCGCAGCTCGATCGGGCGATCGAACAGCTCCTCGGTGGCGACCGCGAAGAACTCCGCTTCGTTGGTCGCGCCGTAGGTATCGAGCAAGCCGGGTTCCCCTCGGTCGCGACGCTCGCGCAGCGCGAAGAGCTCTTTCGAGCAGACCTCCGCCCATCTCTGCCGCTCCGCGCGGCTCGAGAGCGGTGGGGTTCCGTCCGCGCCGCCGTCGATCATGTCGAGCTGGTGCGCGAACTCGTGGAGCACCACGTCGTGCCCGCGCTCGGGGTGACGGCCGGTGCGCAAGACGGCGTCCCAGACGAGGATCACCGGACCGCGGAGGTGCGCCTCGCCGAGGATCGCGGTCGGCGCATCGACTGGACGGGTCGCGACCTCGAAGAAGCCGAGCTTGCGCTCGGGGCGGACCACCGTGGTCGGGTAGACGAGGATGCTCTCGACGTAGCGGTAACTGTCGTCGGGACGCGCGAGGATGAGGAGGCACGCGCGCGCCGCGATGGTGACGCGGATCTCGTCGGTGAGCTCGAGCCCGCTCAGCCCCTCCCACTCCTTCTCGGCGATGAAGATGCGGATGAGATCGCGCAAGTGTGCTTTCGCGTCCTCGTCCAGGAAGCGATCGTGCGCGACGTTCTTCGCGACGATCTCCTCCCACTCGGGCGGGAACGGACCCTCGAGGAGCTTCTTGCGACGCATAGCGCGGAACGGGTTCAGCATGCGCGGCTCACTCGCAGATCGGCAGCGACGTGTCGGGGCTCAGCCACGTGACGGTGTTGAGCCAGAGCTGGATGATCGGCGGCATCGTCGACCACTCGGAGTCGAACTCGATCCACTCGTCGCCGAACAACAGGACTTGCCCTCTACCGAGCGGGCCGGCCACCCCGACGGTGTCCGCGCCGATCACCGCCATGGGGACGATGTCGGCGCTCAACGCGGGCGGCACGATCGTGCGGAGGCCTCCGTTGAACGTGACCGGCGGGAGCGTGCCCAAGCCGTCCGCGGTGCGCGTGGTGGGGTGAGCGACGAGCATCGCGGGGCCGTCGAGCGGGCCCGCGGCGCGGTCGAACGTCGGACCCAGCGTCGCGAGCAAGGAGAGGTGTCGATCCGCGGTGTTGCCCGAGTCGTGGCCCGTCATCACCATCAGCGCGCCGCCCTCGTTCACCCAGTCGGACAGGGTCATCGATTCTTCCGGCGTATAGATGCGCTGGAGCCAGTCGACGATCACGAGGTCGAACGTCTCGAGCTCCGCGCGCTGGAGCGTCGGCGCCATCGCGCTCGCGTGGAACCGGGTCGCGATCGCACCCTGGGTCTCGAGCCAGGTCTGGAAGTTCGACGACGGGTTCGCGCCCGGCGCGCCCATGATGCCGATGCGCCGGCAGCCATAGGGCGAGCCCATCCCCATGCTGCCGCCGGCTCCCGTGCACGGGCCCCACGAGCCGAACTCGCCGGCGCCCTCGCACGTCATCTCGCCCCACGCGCAGAGCGACGCGGTGGGATCGGTGCGGCTCGGGAGGCAGCGCGCCGTCGATCCGGGCAAGCATCCGCAGTCCTCGTCGACCGTGCCGTCGCAGTCGCCGTCGAGGCCGTCGAAGCAGGCCTCGTTCGACGTGCACGCGGTGCTGATGCAGTTGCCGCCGTCGATCGCGGACGCATCGAAGCCGCCGTCGGAGCCGACCGCGCCCGCGTCACGTCCCGCGTCCATCCCGCCGTCGCTCCGCGCGGTGGGCACGCACGCTCCGTCGCGACACGTCTCACCGAGGTCGCACTCGCCGTCCGATGTGCAGTTCGGGCCGGGCGCGGGATCGCAGGCCGTGAGGAGGACGAGGAGCGCGAGACGACGCATGGGCTGAGCATACGCGAGCCAGCGCAGGCGCCCACGTCGCGACCTCGCGAGGTCGAAGGAAGTTCGCTCGACGCGGGCCGAAAGGCGGGATAGCACCCCGCGTCCGCCACCGCGCGGACGGAGAGGAGACCCATCGTGGGCCAGCTCAGCGTCGTTACGGGAGGCGGAGGATTCGTGGGCCGACACCTCGTCGCCGCGCTCCGCGCGCGCGGAGACACCGTCCGCGTGCTCGACATCGCGAAGACCGCCGACCTCGACGCGGACTTCGTAAAGGTCGACATCACGGATCGCGCCGCGGTCCTCGACGCGATCGAAGGAGCCGACTCCGTCTTCCACAACGCGAGCCTCGTGCACACGAAGCAGAACCGCGCCGAGCTCGTGCGGGCGGTCAACTTCGACGGGACCCGACACGTGCTCGAGGCGTGTCAGGCGCACGGGGTGCCCAAGCTCGTGTACGTGTCGAGCGGGAGCGTCGTCTACGACGGAGACGACATCGAGAACGGCGATGAGTCGCTCCCCTATGCGTCCAAGAACCTTGCTCCCTACGCCCACACCAAGGTGGAGGCCGAGAAGCTCGTCCTCGCGGCGAACGGTGAGCGCGGCGTCGCGACCACCGCGCTGCGCCCGCACGTCATCTTCGGACCGCACGACACGCGCTTCCTTCCGGCGGTGCTCGCGCACGCGAAGAGCGGCCGGCTCCGCTACCAGGTCGGCCTCGGCACCTGGCTCAGCGACTACACGTACGTTTCAAACCTCGTCGACGCGCTGCTCGCAGCCGACGAGCGCCTCGCGCTCGACTCGCCCGTAGCGGGGAACGCGTACTTCATCACCAACGGCGAGCCGATGCCGTTCTGGGACTTCGTGCGGCGCGTGCTCGACCGGCTCGGGTTCCCTCCCTTGCGAGGGAAGATCCCCCACCAGATCGTCTACGCGATCGCGGCGGTGAAGGAGGGCATCGACACGCTGCGCGGCGGGACGATCAACGCCGAAGACGGGCTCACCCGGTTCGCGATCCGCTACATGTGCACGCACCACTACTTCAGCATCGAGCGCGCGCGCCGCGACTTCGGCTACGCGCCGAAGGTGTCGATCGCCGACGGCATCGAGCTCACGTGCGCGCACCTCGAGGCGACGGGCGCGATCTGAATGGAGCTGCGCGATCGCACCGTCGCGGTGACCGGCGCGAGCGGCATGGTCGGCCGCTATCTCGTGCGCGCGCTCGTCGATCGGGGAGCGCGCGCGGTGGCCGTCGTGCGCGACCCGAGCAAGCTGACGGCGAGTGAGTCGATCGACGTGCGCCGCGCCGACCTCTCCGACGTGGATGCGCTGAGCGCCGCGTTCGACGGATGCGACGCGATCTTCTCCAACGCGGGCGTCGTCTCGATCGGCGGGCACAGCCGCGAGGCGTTGATGCGCGCGAACGTCGAGGGGACGCGCAACGTGCTCGAGGCGATGCGCCGGGTGGGCGCGCGGCGCGTGGTGATGACGTCGTCGGTCACCGCGTACGCGCCCCGACGAGGTCGGGTGTACGAGGAGGACGATCCGCTGTGGGATGCCTCGGCCCGCGTATCGCGACCGCGCTACTACGCGGTGAGCAAGGCGCTCGCCGAGCGGGAGGCGCGGCGCCTCGCGGATGCGCACGCGATCGATCTCAGCGTCGCGCGCCCGTCCGGGATCTACGGGCTCCACGATCGGACGGGGTTCACCGTGTGGCTGCGCCGCTTCACCGCGATGCCGCTCGTCACGGTGTTCCCGACCCACCTCTACATGCCCAACGTGTACGCGGGCGACCTCGCCGAGGCGATGGTGCGCATGCTCGAGCGCCCGAGCGCGTCGGGCCGCGCCTACAACGTCTCCGGCGATCCCGACGTGTCGTTCTGGCACATGCTCGACGCGTATCGCGCCGCGGGGTGGGCCGCCCCACCGATCGTCATCCCGATCCCGGTGCCGTTCCGCCGCGCGTACGCGATCGACCGCGCGAGGGCCGACCTCGACTTCGAGAACACGCCCCCGCTCGACGCGTTCACCGAGATGCGCGCGCACGCCGCCGCAGGCTGAGCGAGCGGGACGTCACGTCTGGCTTCTCGTGCGTTCTCGGCAGGGACGGGCGCGCCCGGGAAAGTCGTGCTCTGCTCCCGCCCTCATGTCGAACGATCGAGCACGAAACCGCGGCAGCCTGTTCACCAACGCGGACAAGCGGAAGCCGAGCCAGCCGGACATGCAAGGCGACTGGGTCATCGACGGCACGCCGTACGATGCGCGCGCGTGGAACCGCGACGAGGAGCTCGCGCTCCAGATCGCGCCGCCCCGCGGCGATCGCAACACCTACCCGCCGGACGCGTTCCGCGGGACGCTGACGCTCGCGCCCAAGGGCAGGAAGCGCGACGATGGCCCGAGCCCGACGTACGTCGGCGTGATCGAAGGCGACGAGGGCGCGTACACCGTCAGCGCGTTCGAGAAGCAGGGCAAGAGCGGACGCTACCTCACCGTGTCGTTCGAGAAGCTCGACCGGCCGGCGCGGCCCGCGACGTCGGCGGCGCTGCCCGCGCTCGACGAGAGCTGACCGAGGGCTGACCGAGCTCCAGACCCCGCTGGCTAGCAGGCTGCTTGTTCAGCAGCCTGCTAGACGAGGATGCCCGCGACGCACGCGGTCATGAAGCACGCGAGCGTCCCCGCGAGCATCGCGCGCACGCCGATCCGCGCGAGGTCGCCGCGGCGCTCGGGGGCCATCCCGCCGATGCCGCCGAGCTGGATGCCGATCGAGCCGAGGTTCGCGAAGCCGCAGAGCGCGTAGGTCGCGATCACGATCGCGCGCGGGCTGAGCTCGGTGAGCTGCTGACTGAGGTGCGAGTAGGCGACGAACTCGTTGAGGATCAGCTTCTCGCCCAGCAACGCGGCGACCGCGCTGCAGTCGTCGACGGGAGTGCCCATCACGAACGCGATCGGCCAGAACACGTAGCCGAGCATGCGCTCGAGCGTCCACGGCGCCCACAGCGAGGCGTCCGGATCGAGCGCGCGCGCACACGCGTCGTAGCCGCGGATCCAGTCCGCCGACGCGCACGCGTCGGGGAGCGCGTCGCCCCGCGCCGTCCACGCCTCCGCGAGCTCGCGCATCACGAAGCCGTTGTGGATCGTGGTCGGGAGCCCGCACAACCAGTTGACCATGGCGACCAGCGCGAGGAACGCGAGGAGCATCGCGCCGACGTTGAGCGCGAGCGTGAGGCCCTCCCCGGCGCCGGCCGCCGCCGCGTCGATCACGTTGGCGTGCGTCTTCTCGATCTCGAGCTCGAGGGTCCCGGCCGTCTTGGGCTCCTCGGTCTCCGGGAGGATCACCTTCGCGATCACGATCGACGCCGGCGCGCTCATCACGCTCGCCGCGATGAGGTGACCCGCGATGTCGGGGAAGTGCTCGCGGAGCATCCCCACGTAGGCCGCGAGCACGCCTCCCGCGACGGTGGCGAAGCCGCCCGTCATGACGGCCATGAGCTCGCTCATCGTCATGTCCTTCACGAACGGCTTCACCACGAGCGGCGCCTCGGTCTGACCGACGAAGATGTTCGCGGCCGCCGACAGCGTCTCCGCCCCCGACGTCTTCAACGTACGTTGCATGACCCAGGCGACGCCGCGCACCGCCTTCTGCATCACGCCGAGGTGGTAGAGCACCGCCATGAGCGAGGAGAAGAAGATGATCGTCGGCAGCACGTTGAGCGCGACGGTGAAGTTGCTGTCGAGGTAGGCGCCGAAGAGGAAACGGGAGCCGTCGGCGGTGAAGCCGAGGAGCGCGCCGACCACGTCGTTGAGGAACGCGAAGAGCGCGAGGCCGACCGGCGTCTTGAGCACGAACACGCCGAACACGAGCTGGAGGCCGACGCCCCAGCCGACGAGGCGCCAAGGAAACTTGTCACGCCGTAGCGAGAGCAGCCACGCGAGGCCGACCATCACCGCGAGGCCGACCAGGCTGATCAGGCGCGGGACGATCCCGACCGGCGGGGCGCTCGCGCGGACCTCGCTCAGGCTCGTGCCCGTGGGGCCGGCGTCGGCGACGCCCGCGTCCGCGATCCCCGCGTCCTCTCTGCCGGCGTCCGACGTCCCCGCGTCCTCGATCGAGGCGTCGGACGCGCTGGCGTCGATCGGATCACCCTGCCCTTCGGCGAGGCCGCGCGCGAACGTCCACAGCGCGAACGCGCACACCGCGAGCGCGAAGGCCCTCGTGACGCGCGCGAGCGAGCGGCGGCCTCTCACGCTCGGCTACTCGGCGTAGAGCGACTCGATCACGTCGGCGAAGTGCTCGTTCACCTTCGCGCGCTTCACCTTCAGCGTCGGCGTGAGCTCCCCGTCCTCGATGCTCAGCGGCCGCGGGAGGATCGCGATCTTCTTCACCTGCTCCACGCGGGCGAGCTTCTTGTTCACCTCTTCGACCGCCTCCATGATCGACGCCTTCACCGCGTCGACCTCGTGCGGTTTGCCGGACAATCCCTTGTCCTCGATGAACTTCTCGCACGCCTCGGCGTCGGGCGAGATGAGCGCGGTGAGGAACTTCCGCCGGTCCCCGATCACCACCGCCTCGTGCACGAGCGGGTGATTCTTGATCCCGCTCTCGATGTTCTTCGGCGTGATGTTCTTGCCGCCCGCCGTGATGATGATGTCCTTCTTCCGGCCGGTGATGAACAGGAAGTTGTCATCGTCGAACTTGCCGAGGTCGCCCGAGTGGAGATAGCCGTCGATCAACGTCTCCTTCGTCGCCTCGTCGTCCTTGAAGTAACCGAGGAAGACGTTCGGACCCTTCACCAGGATCTCGCCGTCCTCCGCGATCTTCACCTCGACGCCGGGGAACGGCGGACCGACGCTGCCGAACTTCGTGCGGCCGACGAGGTTGAACGACGTGGGGCCGGTGTCCTCGGACTGGCCGTAGACCTCTTGCACGATCATGTCGAGGCTCGCGAAGAACTCGATGATCTCGCGGCTGATCGGCGCCGCGCCGCTCACCAGGGTGGTCGCCGCGTCGAGCCCGACCGCCGCCTTCAGCTTGCTGAACACGAGCCGCTGCGCGAGCGCGTACTGCACCGCGAGCAGTCCGGCCGGCTCCTCGCCCCTGCACTTGAGCTCGTTCGCGCGGGTCGCGACGCCGCGCGCCCATGCGACGAGCGACTTGCGCACTCCGGTCGCTTGCGAGAGCTTGCCGTCGATCGCGGAGTGGAACTTCTCCCAGATGCGCGGCACGCCGAAGAACACGTTCGGCCGACAGTCCTTGAGGTTGTCGGCGATCTTGTCGATCGACTCCGCGAAGTAGACGGTCGCGCCGCTCGTGATCGGACCGTGCACGGTGAACACCTGCTCGGCGATGTGCGAGAGCGGCAGGTAGCTCAGGCTGCGGCCACCGGGCTCGAGCGCCGCGACCTGCGCCGCGATGCGCGAGGTCCACGCGAGGTTCTCGTGGCTCAGCATCACGCCCTTCGGCGGACCCGTGGTGCCCGACGTGTAGATCAAGGTGGCGAGCTGATCGGGCTCGAGCTTCGCGGTGCGCGCCTCGCGCTCCTTCTTATGCGCGCTGTCGTCGCCCTTCTTCATGAACGCTTCCCACGAGAGCACGTCGGGATCGTCGATCCCGGCCCCCTTCATGGCGACGACGTGCCGGAGGTGGGGTAGCTCGCCCTTCACCTGCTTCACCTTCGTCCACTGCTCTTCGTTCTCCACGAGCAGCAGCGGCGCCTCGGAGTGGTGGACGATGTACTGGATCTCTTCGGGGCTGCACGACGTGTAGATGCCGGCCGGCGCGCCGCCCGCCGCCATCGCGGCGACGTCGAAGATCACCCACTCGGGTCGGTTGAAGCCGAGGATGCAGACGCGCTGTCCAAACTCGAAGCCGAGGGCGATCATCGCGCTCGCCGCGCGGTCGACCTCGGCGCCGTAGTCGCGCCAGCTCGTCGCGTGCCAGACCCCGCCCTTCTTGATCAGGTACGCGGGCGCGTCGCCGCGCTTCTTCACGGTCTCGTAGAACCGGTGAACGATCGTATCCGCCATCGCTTTTCCGTCGCCTCTCTGGGGTCGTGGAGGCGGGATGATACACGGTTGCCCCGCGGGGCCAATCGCGGGGCGGGATGGCGTGGATCAGCAGCCGGCGGAGGGCGATCCGACCTGGCAGCAGGCGGTGGTGAACGAGCAGACGCAGGCGTTGCAGTTCTGCGGGTTCAAGTTGAAGTTGAGCCACGACCCGCTGCGACAGACCTGGCTCACCACGCCGAGGCCCGATTGGGTGACGCAACGCCATTGTCCTTCGGGCACGCCCGCGCACGACGAGCCGCCGCTGCCGGTGCCCATGTGTCCGGCGCGGCAGTCGGCGCAGCTCGAGCACGTCTCGGGGCTCGTGCACGTGCCGTCGCCGCACACCGGGCCGCACGTCGGGCAGGTCGGGCCCCAGTCGGTGAACGTTCCCCAGGTGCAACCCGACGTGCACGTGCGCGATCGCGTCTGCGTGCCGCCGCACGTGCCGGGACACGCGCGGGTCTCCGGCGTGTCCATGGTCCCGGGCGAGCACTCGCCCTCCTCGACGCACATCGACGGTCCCCACCTGCAGTCGGTGCGACAGCGCCGCTCCTGACGCCCGCACATGCCGCAGAGCGCGCCCATCTCGACGTCGCCCGGCGAGCAGACCCGCGGCTCCATGCAATTGCACATCGTCGGCGCGTCGCAGTCCGTCCACACGCCGCTGCTGCACGTCTCGGTGCCGCTGCCGCACATCGTCGTGCACGCGCGCGAGGCCGTGCGACCGACCGCAGGATCCGCATCATCGCAATCTTGGCTGACGGGCACGCCGTCCCCGTCGGCGTCGGGCGGCGGGGTGCACCCGGAGCCGCCGCAGCCCGCGTCGAACGTCGACATCCCCGCGTCGAATCCCGGCGGCAGGTCCCCCGCGTCCTCGCGCGGCCCCGGCCCACCGCCGAGGGCGCAGCCTCCCGCGAGGGCGGCGAGGCCCGCGAGGAGGAGAACGAAGCGACCCGCCCGTTCGCGCACAGCGAGGCACAGGGTGTCACGCGACGCGCGCGCGTTCCACCCGGTGCTGGGGTGGACAGGTCGCGGTAATTCGAGCGGGCGACGGAAACGGGATCGGACGGATCGGAATCGGACTGGGAATCGGAATCGGACACGGAATCGGACACGGAATCGGACACGGAATCGGACACGGAATCGGACACGGAATCGGACACGGAATCGGACACGGAATCGGACACGGAATCGGAATCGGACACGGCGTCGGAATCGGACACGGAATCGGAATCGGACACGGAATCGGAATCGGAATCGGAATCGGAATCGGACACGGAATCGGACACGGAATCGGAATCGGACACGGACTCGGACACGGCGTCGGATTTCGGACTCGGAACCGGATGTCGGAAGTCGGGATCCGGCTCGCTCTGGGAATCGCTCGGGGGCTCCGGCATAGTGGCTCCTCGCGGGTCGAGACGGCCCGCCGCTGCACGATGAGCGCGCGCATCCGGCTTTCGGCTCACCTCACGCTGACCCTCGGCGCGCTCGTCGCTTGCGAGGGGGCCGTCGAGCGACCGCCGCCACCGGCGAACACGGGCGTCTACGGCTTCGCCAACGGCTGCTACGCGATGGACGCGACGCGACCGGGCGAGACCGACACGCGCTGGCTCGAGGCCTCCGTCGACGAGAGCGGTGACGAGCCGCAAGATACGTTCCGCTTCTCCGCCCGCACGCTCGAGGCGGGCTCGCGCTTCGTGATGCGCGCCGCCGACCTCGGCGTCTACCTCTTCTACGACGCCGATGGCCGCTACCTCGTCTCCGACGACGGGCCGCTCCTCCGCGAAGAGGCGCTGATGAGCGACCTCTCGACCGTCGACGACACGTACATCTCCGGCGGCGAGTGGGCGCTCGACGTCTCTGCGCACGACGCGGAGCGCTTCCAGCTCCAGAACCGTCGCACCGGTCGCTACCTCGGCGTCGACGGGCTCGTCGACGACGTCGCCGACGCCGCCGTCGTCGCGTTCTACCCGACGGACGGCTGCGCCGAGTTCCCCGAGCTCACGGTCGACGCCGAGGGCTCACCGATGCGCACGACGTTCGACGACGGCGACCTCTACGGCATCGTCGACGCGCACTCGCACATGTTCACGAACTTCGGGTTCGGCGGCGGCGGCATCTTCCACGGCTCGCCGTTCCACCGCCTGGGCGTCGAGCACGCGCTCCCCGATTGCCAGCCGTTCCACGGCACCCAGGGGCGCAAGGACCTCTTCGGCTACGGCTACGACAACGCGGTCGACTTCGACCAAGACGTCCTCGTCACCGCGTTCGTCACCGGTCGACTCCCCGAGCCCAACCACGAGACGGCGGGCTATCCCGACTTCACCGACTGGCCGAACGCACGCCACGCGTCGACGCATCAGACGCAATACTACCGCTGGCTCGAGCGCGCGTACCTCGGCGGCCTACGCCTCGTCGTCCAGCACGCGACGACGAACCACGTGCTCTGCGAGATGATCGTCGGCAACAACGTCCAGCCCGTGCGCTACTCGTGCAACGACATGGTCGCGGCGGACCGCGAGATCGAGGAGACCTACAACCTCGAGCGCTACATCGACGCGCAGTCGGGCGGACCCGGCATGGGCTGGCTCCACGTCGTCACCACGCCGGCGGAGGCGCGCGAGACGATCGCGGCGGGACGGCTCGCGGTGATCCTCGGCATCGAGACGTCGAACCTCTTCGACTGCTTCCTCGTCCCGCGCGCGGGCATGCCGGCGTGCGACGAGGCGCACGTGGTGGAGGAGCTCGATCGCTATGAGGAGCGCGGGGTGCGCGTGCTGTTTCCCGTGCACAAGTACGACAACCGCTTCTCGGCCGGCGACGGACACCGCGGGCTCACCGATCTCGGAAACTTCGTCAACACGGGTCACTGGTCCAACTACACCGAGGACTGCGACCCGATGATCAACACGGTGTTCGATCGCGGCGAGCTCGTGTTCGCCGGCATCAACATGCCGCGCGACGACTTCCTCGCTCCGCCGCCGAACGACATGAGCGGCTTCGCGATGAACCCGGTAGGTACCGTGACGCCGTTCCTCGATCAGCTCATGGCGGGCTCGGCGCCGGGCGAGTGGTGCCAGAACGCCGGGATGACCGCGCTCGGCGAGCGCCTGCTCGAGCTCATGATGGACCGCGGGATGATCATCGAGCTCGATCACTTCCCGCGCCGGAGCTACCAGCGCGCGTTCGAGATCCTCACCGCGAACGACTACCCGGCCGCGGGGACCCACGGGCTCAACAACGACGGCCTGCTCTACGACCTCGGCGGCGTCTCGAAGACCGGGCTCGGTCGCTGTAGCGCGGCGGACCGCGCAGGCGCGATGGGCGAGCGGCTCACGTCGCGGATCGATCTCATCCGCGCGCACGGCGGCTATCCCGCGGAGGGCTTCGGGTTCGACCTCAACGGGTTCGCCGGCGCGCCCGCCCCACGCTTCGGCGATGACAGCGACTGTTCCGATCCCCAGTCGAACCCGATCACCTACCCGTTCACCTCGTACGCGGGCGACGTCACGTTCGACGAGCCCCACGTCGGCAACCGCACGCTCGACTTCAACGAGGAGGGCATGATCACGATCGGGCTCCTCCCCGAGCTGATCGAAGACGCGCGCCACGACGGCGTGACCGACGCGACGCTCGAGCCGCTCTTCCGCAGCGCCGAGGGCTACATCCGCATGTGGGAGCGCGCCGAGCAACGCGCGGCCGCGCGTCGTTGAGAGATCGACGCGTCGCGCGGGTCAGCCGCGAACCCCGGCACGAGCGACGCTGGCTCTCGTTCGTGAGCGCGATCCTGCTCAGCTGCGCGGGCGCGCCGAGCACCGAGACCGCTTCGCCCGCCGGCGCGAGCACCGGTGAGGAGACGGCGGACGCGGTGCCCGAGGCAGAGCCGCCGGAGTCGACCGCCACCGCTTCGCGCGACCCCCTCGAGGGGATCGTCGATGCACCGGCCGTCCTCACGGCGGTGGGATGCGTCGAACGCGTCGTCGCCGCGGACGGGCTGACGCTGAGCCGAGAGAACCACGGCTACATCGGTCTCCCGAACCTCTGGGTCGTGATTTGGAGAGGCGGCACCGAAGCGCCGAGCGGGCGCGTGCGGCTCACGTTCACCGTCGAGGTTCGAGACTCTCGCGTCACCGCGACTTTCGCTTCATTCTCGCGAACCGCCACCGGCGACGGCTGGATGGTCGAGCTCGGATGGAGACAGGACGACTTGGAGGAGCTCCAACTCCGCTTCGCGGCGTTCACCGACCCGATCCTCCGGCCGACGAGGCGGGCGGCATTTTCGCTAGCCGCGCTCGCTCCGCGGAGCCACTTCACGCTCGATGAGCTCCGAGAGGCACTCCGGTCCGAGGAGGCTTGGACGCGGACGATGCGCCCGCGGATCGACGAAGCACGCACCGCGATCACGCGGCGCTGGCGAGGCGAGCCGTGTCAAGACAACGGTCTTCGGTGCGTGCCCGCAGAGGAGGTGCGCGACCACGAGCTCGAGCCGGTCATGGAGGCCGAGCGAGCACTACGCGAGCGCGGCGCCGAGATCTACGCGAACGCGCTCTCGGTCGCCTCGCTCCTCGAGTGCGCTCCGGACCGAATGCCCATTCGCGTCGACCCGGAACCTTGACGACGGGGCCCCGAGCCCCACCACGCCGGGAGGGTTCCGCGTCAGTGCACGCGGATCCGCACGCCACCGGGACCATGTCCATGTCCATGTCCGTGTCCGGGTCCATGTCCCCAGCCATGACCATGACCGCGGTGCTTGTGCTTCACGTGCGGGCCGACGACGTGAACGGCGGGGACGACCGGCGTGACGACCACGGCGGGCGCGACGGGTGCGACGACCACGAACGTCGGACCGTGGCCTCGATAGTCGACGCCGCCGTAACCGAGCACGACGTCGATCGGACCGGGGACGATCGTGAGGTGGTGCACGCGACCGACCCAGCGCGCTTCGGCTGGGTTCCACACCATGACGACGGGGCGCGCGCTGTCGCGGCCCTCCACGGGGACCTCGACGGTGAGCGTCACGTCGGCGGGTGGGAGCTCCTCGTCGCGCACGTACGCGTAGACGGAGCCTCCGTCGTCGGCGACCACCTCGACCGGATACTCGCCGGCCATCACCACCGTGCCGTCGTGCGCGGGCTCGACGGTCGGCGGAGTCGCGACCACGACGGCAGGAGCCGCCGCGGGCGCGGACGCCTCGAGCTCCGCCGTCGCGAGGCCCTCGTCCGACGCGACGGTGATCGTCGCCTCCTCCTCTTCGCTTCCACACGCGGCGAGCGCGATCGATGCGAGCGCGACATTGAGCAACGTGATTTTCAGATTCGATCGGGGCATCTCGTCCTCCGTTCCTCGTTCGGGCGTCGGCGGGATGCGCGCGTCTCAGACGTGTCCACGGCGGACCGACCAGACGAACGCGTCGTACCAGAAGTGCATGAGCGAGACGACCATCGTCACCGCCCAGAGCGTGGTGAGCCCCGGATCGAGGAGCTCGACGGCGCAGCCGTACCCGAAGACCGCGCCGAGAAAGATCGCGAGCGTGAGCCGCCGTCCGTAAGAGCGGCGATCGAGCCGCAACCGTCGCGTGAGGTTCGTTCCTTCCGTCGCCCACACGAGCGCGAGGTACTGCACCGCGTGGAACAGGTTCATGATGAAGAAGGCCTCGCCCCACGAGTTGAAGCCCCACGTGACGATCGAGGTGAGCCCCGTCGACGCGACGAGCCACACCTTGAGCGGGCTCGGCGGATGGCCGCGGCGCGCGAGGCGCCACTGGAGAAGCACGTAGACGCCGATCAGCGCGCACCCCGCGACGACGACGATCCACGTGAGCACCCCGGTCAAGCGCTGCGCGTGCGCGGGGACGAGGATGAGGAACGTGGAGAACGGATCGTCGTAGGCCTCTAGCTCGCCGAGCACGTCGAGGTGATCCATCAGCGTCACGCCGCCGAGGATCGGCCCCGCGTAGAGCAGCTGGTTCATCCAGAAATCCAGCTTGCGCCCCGGCGAGCGCGCGCCCGCGTTGCGATCGTAGATGCGTCCGAACCCGAACGTCTGCGCGCCCGAGTGCCAGACGTCCCAGAACGTCGCCACGATCATCGACGCGATCGCGATCCACTCCGACATCACGATCGCGACGAACAAAAGGATCGGGACGACGACGAACCGGAGCGGGTGCCGGCCGAACACCATCGCGTTGCCGTGACTCCGCGCGAGGACCGCCACGAGGTGCGCGTGGATGATCGCGCCGATGAGGAACGCCGCGCCCGTGGTCGACCCCGCGCCGAGATCGATCGCCGCCTCGGTGAGCGCGGTGTGCGAGATCGCGATCCCGAGGATCAGCGCGCCGAGCGGCGGCGCGAGGAAGAACGCCCAGTCGTAACCTGGGCTCACGATGTAAGGGCTGCGGCGCTTCACGCGTCGCCTCGGTCGAGCGACGCATGCTCGACGGTGAGCCCATCGTGGTGCGCCCACACCGCGAGGAGGAACATCGTCGCGCCGATGAGCTCGAGCGACTCCTCCACCCCGTCGATGAGCCCGTACGTCAGGTTGTCGCTGCCCTCGCGGTCCGCCCACCAGCCGAGCGGGAGCTCCATCCCGAGCGCGCCGCCCACGTAGACGAGCCCCGCGATCACGAACCGCCGCCGCGTCGGATCGGGGAGCCGGCGCACGAACGGGAGGAACGCGAGCCCGAGCGCGAGCACGACCCCGGCGGCGGGGATCACCCAGCTGAACGTGAGGACCCCGCTCGTCTCGAAGAACGCCGCGTGCTCGTGGATCTGCGCCGTCTCGTCGATCGAGAGGTAGACGAACATCAGCGCGAGGACGAGCCACCCGTGGCGATCGCGATCGTCGCGCACGTGGGCGATCCGCGCGACGGCGGCCAGGACCGCGGCGCACGAGAGGAGCAGCGCGCTCGCGAGCCACGTCGGGACGTTCGCCTCGTAGCTGAGCGAGAGCGCCTCGACGATCGCGGGGGGCAGGCCGAGCTCGTAGTCGCCGATCTCCGCGAGGACGCCGAGCACCACGACCACGAGCGTCGCCGGCCAGACGAGCCGCGCGACGCTCGCCGCGGGGAACGGGAGCGGCCGCAGCACCGCGGGATCGGGTCGAGCGGGCAAGGCGCTCATGATGCGCCTGTCACGGTTCGTATGCAATGACTGGCATATAAGGCGCAGCGACAGCTCCAACTCTTGGCCCAATATCGCTGCGTCGCCGGTGGACAATCGAACGAGGACTACAAACCAGGCTTTGCATTCCGACGTTGGACCGATATGCTCGACGCATGCCCGACTCGCTCGGCGCCCGGATCACGGCGGCTCGGCTCCGCGCGGGGCTGAACCGCAACCAGCTCGCGCGCGCGCTCGGCGCGAGCTGGCAGCAGGTCGATCACTGGGAGAGCGATCGCGTGCAGCCGACGCTGAACTCGATCCGAGGCCTCACCGAGCTGCTCGGCGTGACCTCGGACTACCTCCTCGGGCTCAGCGATGAGCTCGGTGAGGCGCCTCCGAGCGCGCTCGAGTCGTTCCTCGCGGCGAACGCGCTGAGCCCCGAGGAGGAGCGCTGGCTGCGCGACGCGCCGGTCGATCACGCTGCGCTCGAGCGCGACGACTACGCAAATCTCGTTCGCCAGCTGCGCGGCGCCGCCACACGTACGCCCCCGCCGCGCACCGGTCCGCGCAAGAAGGTAGACCGCAGCGCGATCGAGGCGTCGGTGCGCGCGCGCGGCATCAAAGCCAGCGGCGACGACTGACGCGCGCGAGTCACGCCGTCGCGTCGGCGCGTTTCATGTGCATCGCCCACCACGCCGGCGCATCGAACGGCGGCTGCGTCGTGAGGATCGCGAGCGCTCGCTCCCTCAGGACGAGCGCGCTCTCGATGCGGCGCTCGGAGCCGCGGGCCAAGAGATCCATGACGAGCTGCTCCGTCGCGTCCGAGATCTGCAAGCCCGGGATACGATCCCGCGGCGGCAGCGCGTCCTGCTTCACCGCCAAGGTGAGCAGCTCCATCCGGCTCTTGCCGAGAAACACGCGCTGGCCTGTCAACAAAAAGTACGCGACGCACCCGAGCGAGTAGAGGTCGGCGCGGCCGTCGTACGCGCCGCCGGATGCGACCTCCGGCGCGACGTAGCCCGGCGTACCGCTCACTCCGCCGGGGATCGAGACATCGCCCATGCCGTCGAGCTGGACCGGCTTCACGAGCCCGAAGTCGAGGACCTTCACGTAGTCGACCTCGGTGCCGACGCGGCAGAGGACGAGGTTGGCGGGCTTGATGTCGCGGTGGACGAGCCCGCGCGCGTGCGCCTCGGCGAGCGACAGCGCGGCCTGCGCGAGGATCGAGAGGACGCGCGCCTCGGGGAGCGGGCCGTGCCGCGCGACCAGCGTCTCGAGGTCGATGCCGTCGAGGAGCTCCATCGCGTAGTAGAGCGTGCCGTCGTCGGCCGTCCCGTAGTCGTAGAGCGAGACGGTGTGCGGCGAGGTCAACGCGGCGGTCGCCTGCGCCTCGCGATGGAAGCGCGCGCGGGCCATGTCGGCGCGGAGACCCATCGACTCGGGTCGGATGATCTTGAGCGCCGCGGGCCGCAATAGCTTTTGATGGCGCGCACGCCACACCTCGCCCATCCCGCCCTCGCCGAGCTTCGTGGTGAGCTCGTACTGACCGAACGCGAGCGCCTGGCCCGCGTCCATCCGCAAGCGGTGGACGACGTTGGCGAGCCACGCCGCGATCGCCGCGACGATGAGGGTGGGCGCCGACGCCGAAACGATCGCATGGAGATCGAGCCGGCCTTCCGCGAACAGCGCGAGGACGAACAGCGCGAGCGGCTGGACGAGCGCACACGCGAGCGTGGTGAAGAGCCGCCAGCGCGGGGGGCTCGGCACGATGAGGGGAAACGCGATCAGCGCGAGCGCGACGAGCGAGAGCCGAAACGGCATCGGCGAGAGTCCGACGAGGACCTGCTCGACCACCGCGACGGCGAAGCAGAAGCAGATCTCGAACGCGAGGCCGATCATCAACGCTTGCGGCGGCTGGATGCCGGGCCACCTCAGCGCGATGGATGTCGCGGTGCCCAACGCAACGAAGATGGACGCGACGATCGTGCTCACGAGGAAGAGCGAGAGGTCCTCCTCACGCCACGCGAGCCACCGCATGGGGATCGCGAACGCGAAGAGGAGTGAGAGGACGACCACCGCGATGCGCAGGCGCTCGACGGCCCGCTGCTCGAGCTCGGGCGGCAACCGAGTGGCGTCCTGCGCCGCCGCCTCGACGAACACGGCCTGGAGGATGCGGTGGCGCGCCATCCGAGGAGCGAAGGGTACTTCGCCTCGGCGCGCGCGTGTCACCCGCGTTTGGATCGGAGCGGGGGCTCAGAAGCGGATGTGCTCGACGAAGCCCTCGTGCGGCAGGCGCCCCGACTCGGGCACGCGGTTGCCGGTGACCACCGCGCCGGCTGGCGTCATGGTGAGCCGCACGTCCCACGATGGGCGGCCGCCGTCGATCATCGCCATGCCGAGCGGGTTCCCGCGTCGATCGAAGCGCAACAGCACCGGCGTCCGCGCGCCGTCGATCACCTGGCCCGCGTGCGCGAACCGACCGTCGGCGGAGACCGCGACGTAGAGCTCGGTCGGCGTGAGCGCGAGGTCGCTGATGCCGAACCCGGTCGGCCCCGGTAACCCGGGCGCGACGGGCGCGCTCGGATCCGCGCCGAGGATCCGATCCCACAGCAGCGCGTCCGCGCTCAGCGAGTAGGCGAGCACGCCACGTTCGTTGCGTGTCACACCCGGCTCGGCGGGCGAGGTGCGCGGGCGCGACCACGTGAAGTACGCGGTGTCCCCGTCGATGCGCATGCTGTCGAGCCCACGCCCGCGGGTCGCCGCTCCGCCGGGCTCGATGAACGAGGTCACGCGGCCACGCGAGTCGAAGCGCGCGAGGAAGTTGCCGCTCTCGCCCGGTCGACCGCCGCCGAGCGTCACGCGCCCGATCCGGGCACGCCGAACGAAGCCGCCGCTCGCGATCAGCTCGCCGCTCGACAGGATCGCGATCCGCGTGAAGCTGCCGGTCGGCATGGTCTGGATCCACTCGAGCGCGCCGGTCGCGCCGTCGAGCTTGCCGATGAAGCCGCTGAAGTACCCGCTCGTGAACCGGCGACCGTCGGGCAAGCGCAGCTCGCGATGGAAGCTCCCGATGAAGTAGAGATCGCCCGCGGCGTCCTCGAGCACCTGCGTGAAGTACGCCTCGTCGTTGTCCGCGCTCGCGCGGGGCTCGAACGTCCAGACGCGCGCGCCGCTCGCGTCGAGGCGCGCCACGAACCAGTGGGCCCACTGAGGGTCGCCGGGCGACGCGAGCTGCGCCGTCGCGACGCGCGCGCCCGGCGGACCGATCCCCGCGATCGCGTAGCCACCGCGCGCGAGCGGGGTGACGGTGACGAGCACGCTGTTGCCGTGGCCCTCGACCCGGAGCACGTCGTGAAACGATCCGTCGGGGCCGACCTGCACGACGAACTGATCCTGAGCACCGCCTCCTTCGGTGAGGTTCGTGTAGACGCGATCGCCGACCTGCATCGACGCCGGAGGTAATACGAATTGCGAGTTGGGATCGCCGTGGCGCGATCCTCCGTATTGGAGGAGGCCGATCGAGAGGAGGGGCATCCCCGGCGCATCGTCGAAGCGCAGCATCTGGAGGGCCGAAAGCTCCTCGCGCGCGCGGAGCTCGCGATGCCAGACGACGGACTGCGCGGACGCGGTCGCGCTCGTGAGCACGAGCGCGAGGACGAGGGAGACGGTTCGCATGTCGGCGTCCGACGAGGCCCGCCGATCGCGATTCAGGGTTCGAGCTGTGTCCTTTCGTTTCTTTGCGCTTCATTTCGCGACCTTCGCACCGCGCCGTTGCGCGTGAACCGGGGTTCTCTATGCTGCCGCCCCGCATGCAGAGCCTCTACGACGACAAGGACGCCCCGACCGATCCCCTCGCGCTTCGCGCCTACACGTCGCGCTTGCTCGGCCGGGAGCCGTCGCTCGTCCTGCACGGCGGCGGCAACACGAGCGTGAAGATCGACGCGAAGGACTTCTTCGGCGACGAGGCGCCCGCGCTGTTCGTGAAGGGGAGCGGCTGGGATCTCGCGAGCATCGAGCCGGCGGGGTTCCCCGCGGTGCGGCTGTCGGTGCTGAAGCGGCTCGCCACGTTCGAGTCGCTCACCGACACGGACATGGTCCGCGAGCAGCGCGCGGCGATGCTCGATCCGAGCTCGCCCGATCCGTCGGTCGAGGCGATCCTCCACGCGATCATCCCGCACCGCTTCGTCGATCACACGCACGCCGACGCGGTCGTCGCGATCAGCAACTCGGCCGACGGCGAGGCGAAGCTGCGGGCGCTCTACGGCGATCGCGTGATCTACATCCCGTACGTGATGCCGGGGTTCATCCTCGCGCGGAAGGTCTACGAGCTCACCCGCGACGTCGACTGGTCGCGCTACGAGGGGATGATCCTCTTGAACCACGGCGTGTTCACGTTCGGCGACGACGCGAAGACGAGCTACGAGCGGATGATCCGTTTGGTCAGCGAGGCCGAGGACGCGATCGGGAAGGCGAGCGACGCGATCGCGAAGAGCGAAGCGACGCGGCCGGTCGATCTCCTCGAGCTCGCGCGCCTGCGTCGCGCCGCCTCGGACGCGGCGGGCTTCGCGGTGATCGCGCACCTCGACGACGACGCGAACGCGCGCGGCTACGCGTCGCGGAGCGACATCGCGAGCCTCGCGACGCGCGGGCCGGTGACGCCGGACCACGTGATCCGGACGAAGCTCGTGCCGGCGATCGTCGGCGACGAGCCCGAGGACGAGATCGCGGCCTACGCCGACGCATACCGTGCGTACTTCGCGCGCAACGCGTCGGACGATCACGTGATGCTCGACCCCGCGCCGCGCTTCGCGGTGTGGAAAGGAACGGGCGTGGTCGCGCTCGGCAAGGACGCGAAGGCGGCGCGCCAGATCTCCGACATCGCGCGCCACACCGCGCGGGTCGTGCAGCAAGGCGAGGCGATGGGCGGTTGGACCCCGCTCGGCGAGCGCGATCTCTTCGAGATGGAGTACTGGGAGCTCGAGCAGAAGAAGCTCAAGCGCGGCGGCGCGAAGGGCGCGCTCGAGGGACGCGTCGCGCTGGTGAGCGGTGGCGCGACGGGGATCGGCCGCGCGTGTGCGCTCGAGCTGATGAAGCGCGGTGCCGCGGTGTGCGTGCTCGACATCAAGCCGAGCGTCACGGAGACGTTCGCGGGGGCGAACGCGCTCGGGTTGATCTGCGACGTGACGGATCGCGCGGCGGTCGACGCGGCCGTCGCGGCGTGCGTGCGGCGCTTCGGTGGCCTCGATCTTCTGATCCTGAACGCGGGCAACTTCCCGCCGAGCGAGCCGCTGTCGACGATCGACGAGGACGGATTCGCGCGCACGATCGAGCTCAACCTCACCGGGCATCTGCGCGTGCTTCGCGCGGCCACCCCGTTCCTCGAGCTCGGCGTGGCTCCGTCGGTGCTCGTGGTCGCGTCGCGCAACGTCCCCGCTCCGGGGCCCGGCGCGGCGGCGTACTCGGCGAGCAAGGCGGGCCTCACGCAGCTCGCGCGGGTCGCGGCGCTGGAGCTCGGCCCGAAGGGCGTCAATGTGAATATCCTCCATCCGGACAAGATCTTCGATACGGACCTCTGGACCGACGAGAAGATCGCGCTGCGCGCGAAGCACTACGGCGTGAGCGTCGAGGCGTACAAGCGCAGCAACCTCATGGGCGTCGAGATCCTCAGCGCCGACGTGGCCAAGATCGCGTGCGCGCTCCTCGGACCGGACTTCCGCGTCGTCACCGGCGCGCAGGTCCCGGTCGACGGCGGCAACGACCGCGTCATCTGAGCCCGGGGAGGGGAGCGCGTGGCGGCGCGCCCCCTCCGATCCCTCCTGACTTCGTCAGCGGGATCTCGAAGAGAGGCGCGCGATGCGGCTCACTCGGCGGGCGAGACCGGCGGTGGCGGCGGAGGAGGAGCGGCGGGCGCCGGGGGCGGCGCGGTGGGCCGCTCCGCCAACGCGCGCTCTCGCCAGCGATCGCGCGCGCGCTTGAGCGTCGTCCCGAGCGCGCCGAGGGCGCACACGCCGGCCACGCCGATCGCGGGCCACGCGCTGGCCGCGAGATAGCCGATCGTGCCGGTCAACAGCAGCACGCCGAGCGCGCCGAGGCCGAACGAGGCGAGCAGGGCGCGCCGGTGCACGCCGCCGCTGCCCGGGATGATGACACGCTCGTTGTCGCGATAGGTCGCGAGGCCGACCGGCAGGCGAGCGATCATCGCGGCGGGCAGCGGGACGCCCAGGCGGAGCACCGCGAACGCGAGCAGCGCCATGCAGAGCAGCAACGCGCCGAGCACGCTCAGGAGCGAGACGAACGGGCTGCCCCACCCGCTCACGTAGGGCATCGAGAAGCCGACGCTCTGGCCGTCGCGGCCCATGTACATCTTCTCGAAGACGTACCGCACTCCGTCGGCCGGCACCTCGAGCGCGAGCGCCCCTTGCGGCATCGCGTCTTGGTAGGCCATCGGGCCGACGCTCACGAGGCTCATCGACGAGTCGGGCCGCGCGTAGTGGGCTCCGGAAGGCAAGTAGACCTCCCACGTCGTGCGCGTCACGACCACATCGAGCCGCGGCAGCGTGCCGCGCAGGCGACCGAACGCGCCGAGCGCGGGCGCCGGCGTCGCGTAGACGATCTCGACCGGGAACGCGTCGGGCGCGCTGACGATGTTGAGCAGCACCGTCGGCTCGCTCGCGTCGGTGCCATCCGCCAGCGCCGGCGTCTGCGAGTGACCATCGACGCTCGCGGACCAGACCTCGGAGCCCTCCGGCAGACCGACCCGCAGGAACTGCTCACTCCGGTTGCGCAGCATGAAGCGCGCGGTGGTCACCATCACGCCGTCTTGCGTATAGAGCGTGCGGAAAGCGGCGGTGTCGATCACCGCGTGCGGCGTCTCGATCTCCTGATGGCGCGTGATTCGCAGCGCCAGCCGGGGCGCGGGGTCCGCCTGGGCGTAGCGATACGCGTGGAGGATCGGGTTGTCGGTCCGGAGGAGGAGCTGCTCCGGAAGCTCGCTCGGGTCGATGGCGGAGAGCCGCTCGACCGTCGCGGCGTCGACCTGGAACGCGGCGAGCGCCTCCACGCCGATGCGTCCGCGCTCGACCTCGGCGCCGCTCACGCTCAAGAGCGGCAGGCCGAGCTCCTCCTCGTGCCCGGTGATCCGCTCACACACCACCTCGACGCGGAAGCGGCCTTCCATCGGCTGGGTGAGCTCGATGCGGAGCACGCGCTGGCCATCGCCGCTCCCCTCATCGTCGCTGAGGGCGTAGTGACGGAGCGAGGGGGCGCTCACCTCGAGGACGTTCAGGCCCTCGGGGACGCTGAGCTCGAGCACGTCGAGGCTCCCGCTCTTCACGTCCACCTCGACGAGCGTGGTGAGCGCGGTCGACACGTCGCCGAGCGAGACGAGCGTGTCGAGCTGCGCGTCGAACCGCGCCGGCTCGGGCTCGCGCACCGCGCCGATCGCGATCAGCCGCGGAGCTTCGTCGAGATAGCGCCACGTGTGCGCGACGGTCCCCGGCACGCGATCGCGCACCTCCGTCGGCAACAGGTTGTCACCGACGCGGGTGAGCCGATCCTCCTCGCGCGGATCGAGGGTGAGCTCACGGCTCTGGAGCAGCGCGACCATGCCGCGCTGACGGTTCACCGCGTCGGCCCGGAGCAGCGGCACCTCGAACGCCTCGGTGGTGCGCGTGCGCACCGGCCACGCGCGCTCGTACTCGATCTCGAGCGCCAAGGATCCTTCCACCGCGCGATCGAGGAACACGCTGAGCACCCGATCGCTCGACATGCGCCAGTCGCTCACCACGCCGGCCGGGGACTCGACGGAGTTGATCTGCACGCCGGCCGGGACGCTCAGCTCGGCGCGGCTCATCGCGCCGCGCGTGATCTCGTAGCTCACGTACGCGCGCACGTTGAGGACTCCGTCGTCGGGGCGCACGACGTGGACGACGCTCGCGTTGGCGCTCGTCTCGACCTCCTGGCCATCGTCGGGAACCGCTTCGGACCAGCGCACCGACACCGCGCTCGACATCGGCACGTGGAACGTCGCGACCGAGCGACCACCGGTGCGCGTCGTGGTGACGCCCGTGTGGGGGGTGACCTCGACGTCGCGCTCGCCCGGGATGGCGAGCTCGAAGCGAGAGACCGGCGTCGGTGTCAGCGTGAGGTCGAAGCCCGGCAACCCTTCGCCGGCCCCATCCGATCGGGAGCGGAGCGGGACCTGGAAGGCCGCCTCGATGCGATGGCGACCGCGACCGCGCACCGGGACGACGAACGAGCCGTCCACCTCCGCGATCGCCGCCTCGGCGCGATCGACGCGGACCTCTTCGAGCGCGAGCGTCGCGGGGAAGAGGGGCACCCGCGCGAGCTCGCCGCTCTCGAGATCGACGACGAGCTCCGCCTCGAACCGCACCACGTCGCCATCGAGCCGCCCCCGGTACTGCGCGCGGCTCAGGGTGAACCCGCCACCGCCCGGCTCACGCCATGCGACTTGCACGGCTCCGCTCGCCGGGAGCGTGGCGTCGACCACCGTCACCGCGCCGCTCGGCGAGACGGTCACGTCGCTCGCGGGCACCACCGTGACGCCGCGGTCCGACCCCGGCACCGTCAACGTGAGGTGCGAGCTCACCTCGGGGAGCGAGAGCGCGAGCACGCGGCCCTCACCGTAGCGCCGCACGTCGGCGCGGTAGCTCCACGAGAGCGCGTGCTCGCCGCGCCCTTCGGTGGGCCAGTAGATCGATCCCCCGCGCGACACCAGCGCGAGCGGCTGACCGCCCTCGGTCGCCGATCGCAGCGCGATCCCCGCCGCGGCGAGCGGGATGAGGATCGGCTGCTCGGTGAGCACGTTCACGGTGGTGCTCACCGTCACGAGCGCGCTCGCCTGGCCCGACCCGTCCTCGTCGATCGAGACGTTCACGCTCGCGGGTCGGAACGCATACGCGCTCGCGTGGTCGCCGCTGTCCCCGTGCGTGCCGGTGAGCTGCTCGTACTGCGCGAGCGGGATCCGGACCGTCCCCTCCTGCGCATGCGCGATGTGTACTGCGCAAACCATGTGAATCACCGCGAGCAACGCGCACGATCGCGCCGCGCCCCTGCCCCATTGGCCGAGCCTCATGCTGCACCCCTCTGTATTCGAGCCGTGTTCGAGCTCTGACTGTCGAACGAAACTTGCTAGCTACGGTGCGACGCTCATCGGATCTCCGAGCAAGCGTCGGTGCGCCGCGACCCGCATCGCGCTCGCGATGCTGCCGGGCGAGCCGGTCTCGAGCGCGCTTTCGAAGCGATCGCAGAGCACGAGGTCACGGCCGAGCGTGGGATCGGTGGCGAGCTCGCGCAGGCTCGCGCGCGCTCCGTCCACCCGCGCTCGGGCGGTGACGAGCGTCGCGCGCGCGCTCGCCAGATCGCCGCGGTCCATGGCGCCGGCCGCGTCGCGCAGGGCGGACGCGGTCTCGTGGCCGAGCCACGCGCTCAGCACCCGCCGCTCGGAGGGCCCTCGTCCCGCGGCGCCGCGCGCGAGCTCGACCCGGTCGGTGAGCGTCGCGTTGCCGAGGCGGAGGAGATCCTTGAAGCGGACCTGCACGTCGGCCACCGGACCAGGACCCGGCACGACGACATCGAGCAAGATGCGATGCGCGTCGTCGGCGTAGAACGCGGGCACCACGATCTGGATGCCGTCCTCGTCCTCGCCGCGGTCCGACGTGATGCCGAGGCGGCGCGCGAGCGCGGCGTCGATCGCCTGCTCGGCGCGACGCACCCGCTGCGCCTCGACGTCGTCGAGGCGATGGCTGCCGAGCACGTCGACGAGCTGCACGCCCTCGGCGAGTCGGATGCGGAGCCGCACCGCGCGCGCCACCACCCGGCTCACCGCCTCGATCTCCGAGCGCACGACGCCGTCCGCTTCGTTTGCGTCACGCAGCGCGCGCCGGCGACCCTGACCGGCCAGCGCGACGCGCTCGACCGCCTGGCTGCTCGCGTCGTCGAGCGCGATCACGGTCGTGGTCACGCCGGCGAGCGCGCCGACGTGCGCGGTGGTCTCGAGCGAGCGCGCGTCCTCGTCGGTGAGGCTCGGCGTCACGAGGAGCACCATCGCGCTCCCGAGCGGCGCGTCACCCTCGAGCTGACCGACCGAGCCGATCGCCTGCTCGAGCGCGTCGCGGAGCGCGAGCGGGTGCGCGTCGTCGGCCCCCGCCTCGAACGTCCGACGGAGCGCGACGGTGAGCTCGCCGTAGCGGAGCATGCCGAGCGGGAGCCGCTCGCCACCGTCGGGGCCCGCCACGAGGAAGCCCACGCGATCCGGACCGTCGCGGCGGCGGCTCAGCGCGGAGAGGAGCGCACGCACGCGAGCTTGCGCCTCGTCGTCGAGCGGGCGACGCAGATCGAGGAGGACCTGCGCGCGCAGCTGGGGACGCCGACCCGCGCGCTGCGCGGCGCCGCGGAGGCCCACCGACACGAGCACGCGCGAGCGACCCTCGACCTCGCGACGATCCGCGGTCACATCGAGCGCGAGCGCTCCCGCACGCGGCGCCTCGAACCCGGGCGCGGCCGGCTGCGCGAGCTCGGCGAGCGAGCGCGCCGCCGGATCGTCGAGGAGCTGACGATGGAGCGCGCGGATGACCGGATCCCCTGGAACGTACGTGTTCTGCCAGTAGCCCTCGGCCGCGCGGAACGTGAGGCCCGCGAGCGCGTCTCGCTCCGCGACCGGATCGACGCGCGGAATGAAACTTGCGGTATCGATGATGCCGTCGTCGTCCTCGTCGACCACGCTCCGGTCGCCGCCGAGTTCGCTCTCCTGCTCCAGGTTCTGTGCCTCGAGCGCGCGGTCGCGCGCCGGCGTCTCCACCGGGGTCGCGTGCCCGGCGGGGCGCGTATCCAGCGTCTGCGCCCGGGGCTGGCCGGCTATGTCGGCGGGGCGGAGGGCCGTCGCGCCCGATGCCGGCGCGCCATTGACGGAGGGACGCGGGACCGCGGGCGTGCTCGCCGGCTCTCCGGCCGGCGTCTGATTCTGCCAGCGACCGTCGACCACGAGGCTGTCGCGCGATGCTTCACCTTCCGCGAGGTCGCCCTCATAGCCGCGCTGCGCCAGCTGCACACGGTAGGACCCGGGGGGTAGATCCACGCGACCCCCGCGGTGCCCATCGTCCCACGGATCGATCACCTCATTGGTCGGACGCGACGGCGCCGACGCGGCGGCTACGTCCTGTGCGGGTCCGTCCAACGCGGCGTTCGCTTCCGCATAGCTGGGCGTGCGCAGCGGGAGCCGCTGTTGCTCATCCATCCCATGCTCGGTGGCCTCGCCACCGCTCGGCATCGGGAGCTCGTCTTCCTCGGGTTCACCGAGCCAGCTCGTGTTCGGGGTCTGCGCCGACGGCATCGCGTCTCCACCGACCGCGAGGAAGCCGACGCCTCCCACGAAGAGCAGACCCACCGCCGCGACGGCCGGGACGACGATCGCGAGCCCCCGCAGGACGTTGCGCTTCTCCGCGCGCGGCGCCGATGCCGGTTCGTTCGTCGCCTTGGCACGGCGCGCGAAGAGCGGGCCGAACAACAGCCCGCCGAGCGCCCAGAGGCCCGACGCGATCGACGCGACGATCGCGACGAAGAAGCCGCCGATCCCCGCGGGCGCCGCCTCCGGCTCGCTCGGCGCGCGCTCCACCGCTTGACGCGCGCGCTCGAGCATCGCGTCGGGCGGTGCGATGGGCGCGAGGCTCGCGAGCCCCGCGTCGACCGAGAGGAGCGCGGTCGCGAAGCCCTGGCACTCCGCGCACGACGACAAGTGCGATTGCATCGCCTCCGAAAGCTCGCCCGCGTCGTCGACGTCGAGCAGCGCCTCGCGCACCGCGTCGTGCGAGAGATCGTCCATCGCGCCGCTCATGTGCCCTCCCGCTCCATCGTGCGGTTTCGGCGCGCCATCGCCTCGGCGAGCGCGAGGCGCGCACGCCGGACGCGCGTCTTCACGGTGTTCACCGGCGCCTCGAGCGCGGCCGCCGCGTCCTCGAGATCCAACCCTTCGACGCTCACGAGCAAGAGCGCCTCCCTCTGCTCGAGAGGGAGGCGCTCTATCTGGTCATCCAGGAACGCGGCGAGCTCGTCGCCTTCCGCGATCTGATCGGCGCGGCTGCTCTTCGCGGGCTCGTTCGCACCGGCGCGCTCGTCGAGGCTGACGATCGAGCGCACCTTCGTCTTTCGATGCGCGTCGCGCACCGCGTTGACCGCGATGGCGAACAGCCAGGGTCGCACCGCTCCGTCGGGGAGCTGTTGCATCGACGCGCGGTGGACCTTCACGAAGATGTCCTGGAAGAGATCGTCGCGGTCGGCCGGCCGGACGCCGGCGCGCGCGAGGTACCCATAGACACGACTGGCGTAGATGTTCATGAGCTGCGCGAACGCATCCCGATCGCCACGGGCGTGGCGCTCCAGCAGCACTCGGTCGGAGAGGGGAACCACGGCGGCCACTTCGTGCGGCTCCGAGGATCGCCCGTCCGGCCGGATGGCGGGACTGGGTATCGGCATCGGCGTTCGGAGAGGGAGACGCAGCCCGACCTTGGCGGGGTTCAGGAATCGGACTCGGACACGGAGTCGGACTCGGAGTAGTCGGAGTGGGAATCGGAATCGGAATCGGAATCGACTATGGAGTGGCCCGGCTGACAAGTATGCACCGACGCAAACCCGCAGCAAGCCTTGCGGGACTCGCGGTGTGCTCCGACTCGATGTGTGCAGAGGCCGTTC
>JBFWYI010000030.1:0-93588 GCA_050186575.1 Sandaracinaceae bacterium
ATGCGGTAGTCCCGCACGTCCGGATCTGTGGGAGCCCCGGGGGAGTGATCCCCCGGGGCCACCCGACTGCCCTCGTCCTTGACCCGGCGCGCGCTCGGAGGGCGGCGGGGCGGCGTGAACGGACGAGCGCGCGACTGGCGCGCGCTCGGGACGGGCATGTTGGAGGTCGAGATGACGGAGTTTCGGATCAGGGCGCGGATCGAAAGTCGGTTCGGGGTGCTCGAGGATGCCGTGCGGCTGGTCGTATTGGTGCGGCCGCTGGTCGCGCAGATCGCGAAGCACGACAAGGCGCTGGCGGTTCAGCTGCACAAGGCGGCGGGATCGGTGAGCGCGAACGTCGCCGAGGGGATGCATCGGCGCGGCGGGCACCAGCGCGAGCGCTTCGAGACGGCGTACGGCTCCGCGCAGGAGGTGAAGACGCACCTGCGGGTCGCGTGGGCGTTCGAGGTGCTGCACGGCGGCGAGCCGGCGTTCGATCTCGCCGACAAGATCGCGGCATCGATCTGGCGTTGTCAGCATCGTCGGCGCTGAAACACCTCGGCGGTCGCAACGAGGGTTGCGACCGCCGAATCCGATTCCGAGTCCGAGTCCGATTCCGAAGGACCGCGCCGAGTCCGAGTCCGAATCCCACTCCGAAGGAGCGCGCGGGATCAGATCGGGCCGGTGGAGCACCTGACGCTGTTGGGCGCCATCGCGGTGTTGTTCGCGTCGTTGCACTCCGCGATCGTGCCGTCGGGATCGACGACCGCGTAGATGCGGATGTCGCGGTCCTCGGGGAACATCGGGATCGTCGCGACGAGCGACGTGCTCATGCCGGGGTCGAGCGGGCCGACGATCGTCTCGCGGTGGAGCTCCGCGCCGCCGAGCGAAGGATCGCCGGCGTAGTACGCGACGACGATGTCGCTCGCCGGCGCGGTGCCGTCGTTGCGGACGGTGGTGGCGACGTCGACCTCGCGGGCCGGACAACGCGGCGTGACGGTGTCGATCGTCACCGAGAGGTCCGGGCGGAGCGATCCCGGATCGACCGGCGCGTCGAGGTCGTTGTTCGTCTCGTCGCACTCGCGCTCGGCGCCGAACGGCATCGACATGCTGACGCCGTCGACCACCACGCGGACGCGCTCGGGGAGCGTGCCGTGCGGTGACGCGCTGCGGTCGTAGGTGACGCTGAGGAACACGCTCCGGCCGGGCTCGAGGCTCGCGCTCAGCGTCACCGCGAGCGGGGCGCCTCCGCCGTCGAGGAGCGGCTCTTCGACGCCCGCCCACGTGCCGAGGAACGTGACCTCGACGCCAGGGCCGACGCGGAGGTCACCGCCGTTCCGGATCTGGAACGTGATGAGGATCGTGTCGCTCAACATCCCGCAGCCGACACCCGGAGAAGACACGTTGACGCCCGCGACCTGGAGGTCCGGCGCGACGCCGAAGTTGCGGGGCTGGCTGCGGTAGGTGTTGTAGCGGCGGCCTTGGAAGAGGCCCCAGCTCTCGGGCGCGTGGGCGGGGATGCCGCCGCGCTCGGTCACGTTCACCACGTGATAGCTCTGCTGATTCCACACGCGCCGCGCGGATACCCACGAGTCGGCGGGGTCGCCCCACACACGGATGCCGTTCGGTCCGCGCGGGTTCGCGCCGTCCTCGTCGCAGCGGTTGCCCACCGCGGTGTTCGCTACCGTGACGACCTCGGCGTTGCCGTCGTTGTCGACGTCGGCCACCACGGGGTTCTCGATGCCGGTGCGGCTCCGCGACATCGCCGTGAAGAGCACCTCCCCGGTCGTGCCCTCGTAGACGCGGAAGTCGCACTCGTCGTTGTAGAGCACCTCCGCGCTGCCATCGCCGTTGAAGTCGAACACGCTCGAGCTCGTCATCGCGCTCGAGTCGTCGTCGCTGTCGCGCTGCCAACCGTTGTGGAGGCAGACGCACTCTCCGAGCGTGCGGTTGCAGACGGCGGCCGCGTCGCAGTCGCTGTCCATCGTGCACGCCCCGCCCGGATTTCGCGCCGGGTTCGGGTTGTGCGCGCCGCCCGACATCGACAGCCGCGCGAGGGTGGTCGGCCAGCTCGGGCACGCGCCTCCCGTCCCCGTCGAGTCCTGGAGGTCGACGACGACGTAGAAGTTCTGGAGCGCGCTCGCGATCTCCATGTACCCGTCGCCGTCGAAGTCGTCGATGTTGGGCGCGCCGCCGCGATTGCCGCCGCCGAGGTTGCGCGTGAGGATCGGGCTTCCGTCCGTCGCCGCGAAGATGCGCAGCGTGCCGTTGTCGATCAAGACGACTTCCGGTGCTCCATCGAGCGGGTTGCCGGGGCCCGGCGACGTGCCGGCGTTGGCGCCCCACACATCGGCGATCGCGCAGAAGCCTTGGAAGCCGGTCGTGTAGACGACCTCGAGCGCGTCGCTCGTGCACGGCGGGCTCGCGCACGCGGCGAGGCCATCGGGCAGTCGATAGAGCGTGCCGCCGGCGAGGAGCTCCATGCCCGCGAGATCGCTGCGCACGTCGGCCGGACACGCCATCTGGCTCTGCGAGTCGTTGCGCCCGGCCGAGCCCGCGCCGATCAACCGGCGCGCGACGAACCACGTCCCGGCGGAGTCGACGTCGAGCATGTACACGGTGCGGCCGACGATGATCTCGGCGAAGCCCGCGTAGTCGAGGTTCGCGATCGCGATCGTCTCGCCGACCGTGGTGTCGGCCCAGCTCAGCGTCGCCGGTAAGTGCAACAGCTCGGTGCCGTCCGCGCGCAGCACGCGGAAGCGGTTGTCCTCCGTCGGCGCGATGATCTCGGGATCGCCGTCGCCGTCGATGTCCGCCACCGTCACCGGCGCGCCGGCGTCGATGTCCGGCTCGCTCGCGGTGCAGTCGTCGGTGACCGCGTCGCCCTCGGCCCACAGCCGATCGCCGCAGCGCGCGAAGAAGTCGGCCCCGCGGTTCGGACCGCCGCCGTGGATCGCACGGAGCACGCCGTTTTGCCACGGGTTGTCGCCCTTGTGGGTGACGAACAGGATCTCCGGGAAGTCGAGCTCGTTGATCAGCCCGTCGCCGTTGTCGTCGTCGAGGTTCGCGACGATCGGCGTGTCGAGGACGTGGCTGAAGCTGTACCAGGGCGCGAGCGTGCCGGTGCCCGTGCCGTCGCGCGCGTTCGCGTCGGTGCGGCTGAGGCCGCCCCACTCGATCTCCGGCGCGGGGAGCGCCTCGTCGAACGGGACGGGGGGCAGCGTGCACGTCGGCGCGGTGCCGTTGCCCACGCAGGTGCCGACCTCGCACACCGTGTATGCGGGGCAGTCCCAGTCGTCCTCGCACGTGCAGCCGCCCGTGCCGCCCATGTGCTCCTCGCACATCGTCGCGTAGTAGGACGCGGTCATGCACATCCCGAGGGACGACTCGCCGCCGCCGTCGCTGTCGCAGCGGCGCACGTCGCTGCCGTCGCAGCGGATGACGCCCGGCACGCAGACGTCGGCGACGCAGATCGTTCCGTCGCAATACTCGCTGACGTCGCACTGAACGTCGGTGGTGCACGCGATGCTCACGCAGACGTGTCCACCGTCCGGGTGCGGCTCGCATCGCTCGGTCGCCGAGCAGGAGAGATCGCTACACTCGTTGTCGACGCAGGTCGGCGCGCCGCTCACGACCTCGCAGCGCTGTCCCGGATCGCACGTCGTGAACCCGCAGGTGACGCCACCGCCGGAGTCGGGGTCGCCGCCGGGTGCGTCGGGCGCGGGGCCCGCGTCGCGTCCCTCGGCGTCCGCCGCCATCGCGTCCCCGTCGCCGTCGCCGGCATCGGTGCCCGGACCGGGTCCGGCGCAGTCGCAGCCGCTGAGCGGGCCGCCCAGGAGTCCGATCAAGCTACCGAGAACAAACAGCTTTCGAGCCGCGCGAGCACCCATCCGGTCCGCCTCCTGGTTCCGCGAGGCGAGTCTAGCATTACCGGAAAGATCCTGTATTCGGGCAATCCCTGACGATCGCGAGGGCCTAGGGCTCCTCGGACTCGACGCGGGTGATCCGGTACGGCGCCTCGGTGAAGCGTACGGTCGTGACGCCACCCGGCTGAAGCAGATCGCAGCGGTGCGCCTCGGGGAGGCACACGCACACCGACGCGTCTCCATCCTCGGGCACGTCGTCTTCGCTCGCGTAGAGCGGCGGATCCACGTCGGCCACCCACTCGAGCTGGCCGACATCGAAGCCGCTCGCCGCCGCGCTGGTGTCTCCCCGCGCCGCGCGGAGCAACGTGTCGTGCATCGCGCGCGCCTCGGGGCTCGCAGCCGGCGCGTCGCGTGCTTCCCCTTCGTCGGGCGTGGCCTCCGGCGGCGGAGTCGGCTCGGGCTCGGGATCCGTCGCTCGTTCGACGGAGACCTCCGCCAGCGGCTCGCTCACCGCGGGCTCGGGGGCGTCCTCTCCGCACGCGACGGCGCTGAGGCCGATCGCGAGGGCGAAGAGGGCGCGGGTTCGGGACCGACCGTAGCGCAACGGGACGTGCATGGGCCTCTCAGTCGTGGCAGCTCACTCGTCGCGCGGTGGCGGCGCGTGATCGAACATGGTGCGGAGCGGGTCGCGGCTCACCCGGTTGCTCCCGTCGAGGCCGTTCGCGTCGGCCTGGCTCAGCTCGACGCGCGGGGCGAACGCCGCGTCGAGGAACGCGCGGGCGCGGTTCGCCGCGTAGTCGTCCTCGTCCCTCGTGCCGTCGCCCTCACTCGCGGAGGACACGCACGCCAGCTCCGCGCCGCCTGGGTCGAGCAAACAATACTGCGCCGCGACGAGGGCGATCCGGAGGCCCCACCCCTCATCGGCGAAGCGGCCGCTGTCGTCGATGAGGTCGCCCACGTCTTCGGCGAGGGCGTCCTCCGAGAGCTCGTAGCTCACCGGGACGGTGAGACCCATCCGCCGGAAGATCCCGGGGTCTGCCTGGAACGCTTCGCCGTACGCGTCGGCCGCGGCGCGGAGGTCGCCCTCATCGCGCGCGGCTTGGGCGAGGACGGCGAGCACGCGCGCGCGCAGCATCGCCTCCGCCGGATTGAGCGCGTCGGCGGCGCGCCGAGCGAGCTCGCGGGCCCGCGCCGGATCGCCGCCCTCGAGCGCGGCCTCCGCCTCGAACGCGTCGTAGTACGCCTCGGCGCCGTCGCGCGCGTCGTCGTGGCGCGCGCGCACGATCGCCTCGCGCATCACGCCGGCTCCGAGCACCCGGGTGAGCTCGCCGACCAACCAGGGCGGCATCACCGCGCTCCGATGCGTGCCGATCATGAACGTGCCGACGAGCCGCTCTTCGTCCGCGAGCGCGCGCGCCGCCACCCGCCCGGTGATCCATCCGCGCGCGCGATCGACCCACGACGCCATCCGCGCGTACGCGCGCTCGTAGAACGGCGCGCCCACCGCCTGCTCGATCCGGCGCTCCGCCCTCAGATCGAGCGCGGCGCGATGGAGCAGCGCGCTGATCGCGCGGTCCTGCTCGGGGTCGCGGCTGTTGTGCGCGCGGCGGTCCGGCGCGTTGAGCGCCTTCTCGGTGATGTCGAGCGCCTCGTCGCTGCGCCCGATCACGAGGAAGAACGAGCCGAGCGCGCGCCGCGCCTCGTTGCGATCGGCGTCGCGCACGTGCGGCGGCCGCTGCTCGCGATACTCCGGCACGGAGCGGAGCGCGCTGAGCGCTTCGACGAAGCGACCCTCGCGCACGTAGAGCTCGCCGAGCTCGACCCACGGGTTGCCGTACCAGCTGACCTGCGCTTCGGTGGCCAGGAGATCCGTGCGCTCCGCCTCGTCGAGCCGGAACATCCCGCGCGCCGCCTCCGCGAAGTTCGTGAAGTCGACCGCGCTCTGGGTCTGTGGCGTCCCGCCGTTCAGCTCCATCGCGGCGCGGCACGCGCGGTAGCTCGCCTCGTCGTTGCCCGCCTCGAACTCGATCGCGCAAAGCGCGTTGAGCGCGACCTCGATCTGGCGCGGGTCGCCGGTCGCCTCGCCGAGCTCCGCCGCTTCGCGCGCGTCTTGGAAGCGTCTCATCTTCATGAACGGCCACGCGCGCTCGGCGATGAAGTCGGGCTCGTAGAGCTCGGAGTAGCGCGCCATCGCCTCGAGCTGCGCTTGATAGTGTTCGAGGTCGCCGTGGGTGAACGCGAGCTCGCGCAGGATCCGCGCGTGCCATCGCCACGGCGCCGGCGGCTCCGGCGTGTCGCCGTACTGCTGCACGAACAGCTGCATCGCGCGCTCGTGGTGGTAGAGCGCGCGCGCGAAGTTGGCCTCGCCGTAGTGGTGGACGAACCCGAGCACGAAGTGCGCGATGAAGGAGTCCGGCCGATCCTCGAGCACCGCCTCGGCGAGCTCGCGCGCTTTGATGTGATGCCCGGTGCGCGCCTCCTCCCACGCGCGCTCCTCGTCGAGCATCGCGCCGAGCTCGCCGCCGAGCACGTTCGTCTCGGTCTGCGCGCGGGCGGCGAGCGTCACGAGCGCGGAGCACACGAGCGCGGACGCGAGCGCCGACGACGCCAGCGCTCCGACCCGCGTTCGGCGCCCTCGGCTCATCGACGCAGCGACTCCTTCTGCAGGCGCTCGATCTGCGGCGCCACCGCGTCCCGGATCACGTCCTCGGGCGACTCGACGCCGGGCGCGCACTCGATGCGGTGCTTGAACACGTGGGGCGCGAGCGTCTCGAGGTCCGACGGAGCCACGAAGTCGCGACCCTGGATCACCGCGTGTGCTTGGAGCGCCGGCATCATGAGCACGAGCGCCCGCGTCGATGCCCCTTGCAGCACACGCTCGTCGCCGCGGAGCCCGCGCGCCACGTCGACGAGCACCTCGCGGAACAGCGGATCGAGCCGCACCTGATGCCGCAGCGCGTGCCGCGCGCCCAACAGATCCGAGCGCCGGACCCCGGGGAGCTCCGCCGCGATCTCGAGGTGCGGCGTCGGGTACTGCGCGAGCACGTCGAGCTCCGCCTCGCGGCTGATGTGCCGCATCTCGAGCTTGAAGAGGAACCGATCGAGCTGCGGCGTGGGCAGGGGGTAGGTGCCCGCGAGGTCGAGCGGGTTCTGCGTCGCGATCACGAAGAAGAGCTCGTCGAGCGCGTGCGTCTCGTTGTCGACGGTGACCTGCTTCTCCGCCATCGCCTCGAGCATCGCCGCCTGGACCTTCGGCGACGTGCGGTTGATCTCGTCCGCCAACACGACGTGCGCGAATACCGGTCCGTGTCGGAAGTCGAAGCGGCTCGTGTTGACGTCGAACACGTTCGTGCCGGTGATGTCGCTCGGCAAGAGATCCGGCGTGAACTGGATGCGCCGGAACGTCTTGATGAAGTGGTCCGCGCGACCGTCGTCGTGCTCGATCGCGGCGCCGAGCGCGCGCGCGAGGGTGGTCTTGCCCGAGCCGGGATAGTCCTCGAGCAACACGTGGCCGTCCGCGAGCAGCGCGGTGAGCACGAGGTCGATGACGTCGTCCCGCCCGCGCACCGCCGCGCGCATCCGATCGCCGAGGCGCTTCTGCACCTCGTGCGCATCGGCCACGCTGATTCCTTCGCTCGTCCCCGAGCCGTTCTCTTGCGCCGTCATCATCGTCGGGATTGCCTTCTATCGCGTGAGGAGCACCCACGAGTAGGGGTTGATCGCGCCAAGGACGCGCCGCCAGAGCGGCACGCTCGCGCGGAGCTCGCGGCTCAGCGCATCGAAGTCGGAGAGCATCGCCCCTAGATCGGCGCCGTGCGCGCCGAACGCGGCCGCGAGGTGGCGATTGGTGAGCGGTGCGAGCGAGGGCAGCCGCTCGCGCACCCGCCGCGCGAACGACTCGGGCGACTCGCCCCAGCGCCGTCGCACGCCGCTCGCCGCGAGGCGATACAGCGCGGCGCGGTAGATGCGCGCGGGTGTCCGTCCGATGTGGAGGCCGAGGTAGCGCGCGAGCCGCACGCCGAAGCCGAGCAGCAGCATGAACAACGCAAGGATGCCTGCGCCGACCCCGAGCGTCCGGGCGCCGTCGCGCGCGAGCTCGTCGAGCGGCCGCGGCGGCTGGAGATCGTCGATCGCGGTGGACCCGCGCGCCATCTCGCCGAGCAGGCGCTGGAGCTGCGGGTCCGGCGGGTCGCCCGGAGGATCGAGCACGTTCTCGGGCGCGACGTCGAACACCACCCAGCCCGCGCCCTCGATGAACACCTCCGGCCACGCGTGCTGGTCGGAGTTGCGCAAGAGCAACGCCGAGCCGCCCTCGCGGTTGGCCTCCGCCACCGCGTAGCCCGTGCCGACCCGCGCGGGCACGCCGGCCGCGCGCATGAGGAACACCGCGGCGTGCGCGAAGTGGACGCAATATCCCGTGAGGTCTCCAAACAGGAAGTCGGCCGTCGGATCCTCGGCCCCCGCGTGCTGGCTCTCTAAGCTGTAGGTCCCGTAGTGGCCGAGGTACTGCGTGATCGCGAGCGCGCGCGCGACGGGCAGCGGCGCGAGATCGTCGGGCAGCGCGGACACGATGCGGCTGCCGAGCTCGGCGTAGCGCGGGTCGTCCGGCCCGGCGACGTAGTGCCGGCGCACCTCCTCGCTCCAGCTCGGATCGCCGACCGGTCGATCGAGCAGCACGAGGGGCTCGCTCGTCAGCGAGATGGAGTCGACCCGGTAGAGCCGGCGGAAGCGCTGCGGCGCGGGGTTGGTCGCGGGGACGAACCGCTCGGGCGCCTCGAGACCCATCGGCGCCGAGTTGTCGGCGAGCATCGCGACGGTCGTCTCGACGGTCGTGCGATCGTTGTTGGCGGCCGGCGTCCACGCGACGGTGCGCGCGCGGGTGGTCGGGAAGACGTTGTGCACGTCCGCATCGACGTCGTTCAACGTCGCCGCCACCAGCTTGCGCCCATTGAACTGGCTGAACGCGTTCTGCCGGAAGTAGTAGTAGCCGCCGGGGGCCGAGTAGTCGTCGTGGAAGATGACGACCGCGTCCGGCGTCGCGCCGCCGCTCGGGTACTGATCGAGGAACTCGAGATCGTCGGAGTTGCGCCGCCCCTGACCGCCGCCTTGTCCGCGCGCCTCGCGGTCCTCCTCGGAGTCGTCCTGCAGGCCGAGCGCGCCGCCCGTGCTCGGCGGCGGCGGGAGCCCGAGCATCGCCGTCGTGCCGAGGATCAACAGGAGCAGCGCGGCGACCACCCCGAGGTGGAACACCGAGCGCAAGAGGCTCCGCTCGCTGAGGAGCAAGAGTCCGATCACCGCCGCGCCGCACGCGCCGACGACGAGGAACGCGATCGTCGGATCCTCGCCGCGCGAGATCAGCGGATCGGCGAGCTCGTAGGGGCGATGGATCGCGCCGTGGCGGTGCGCGACGAGGAGCGTCGCAAACCCCGTGGCCACGATCCCGGCCTCGGCGATGGTGAACGACGGCGCGCGGACGCTCAGCGCGCGCAACACCAGCGAGACCACGAGCGCGCCCGCGCCGAGCACCGCCATGTCGCCGATCACGAGCGCGTCCGCCGGACCGACGAGGCCCGGGACGAGGGCGAGGTCGACGAGCCCCCAGCGCACGACGGCCACGCCGCCGAGCGCGATGAGCCCGAGCAGGACGATCGCGGCCGAGCGGAGCGGCGTGCGCGCGAGGAGGCGACCGCCGAGCGCGCCGATCGCGGCGCCGAGCGCGGCGGCGATCACCGCCGGCGGGACGCTGAGCGGCCACGCGATCACCGCGGCCGTGATCGCGTGGACGAGCATCCTCAGGAGCGTCGCGAACCACGGCTCGGGCCGCGGCGCGTCGGGATCGGTGCGCGCGCGCGTCGCCTCGCTCATGCGGCGTCCTCGACCTTCTCGCGCTTGGCCATCGCGCGGCGGTGCGCCTGGCCGAGCCTCCGCCCGGTCACGCGGTCGAGCACGATCACCTCGGCGCGCGACTGCGCGAGCGTCGTGAGCACCCGCTCGAGGTCGCGGCTCGGCGTCGCGTCGGATGCGCCGCCCGCCCTGAGCAGCAGGCGACGGACGATCGACGGCGGCTTCTTCGGATCGACGCCGTCGGTCGCCACCACGATCCGCGTCCGCGCCGCGCGGGCCCGCGCCGCCGTCACGACGAGGTCGAGCCAGGGACCGGGTCGCGGCGGAACGAACAGCACCGCGCTCGCCGGCCCGGTGCGCTCGGCGCGCTCGAGGAACGTGCGGAGGCCCGCGGCGCCCCGCTGACCTTGCGAGCCGACGATCATCGCGATGCCCTCGTCCACCCGCGAGGTGTCCGCCGTCGCGCCGTCCGCGCTGAACGTCCACTCCGATCCGAACGCGCCGCCCTCGAGCGCGACCCGCGCGGCCGCCGCGCTCGCTTCGTCGCCCGGGCCCGCCACCAGGTACGACACCGTGCGTCGCGCGGGTGACAACGCGCGTTCCGGCATGCGGACCATCAGGCGCCGCGTGCGCGAGAACACCTTCCAGTGGATGAACCGCGCCGGATCGCCGGGCGCGTAGCGGCGCAGCTCGACGCGATCTCCGTCCTCGATCCCCATCGGGTGTGGGCGCTCGTCGCCGCCGGCCAGCGACACGAGCATCGGCGTCTCGTCGAGCTTGCCGGTGTGCGGCAGCGCGGTGACCTCGAGCGCGTCCGTCTGTCGGATCGCGAGGCGAGCCAGCCCGAACGCGTCCTCGATCACGATCCGGCGCCGGACCGACGCGTGCTTGCCGCGCACGCGAGCGGTGATCTTCTCTCGGCGCCGAAGCCAGAAGGTGCCCTGCCTCACCTTGTCGTGGTCGACGTCGACCGACGCGGGCCGCTCCCACGTCCATCGGATCTGGATGAGCGGCATCCAGTCGAGCGTCGGCAAGCTGAACCCGCTCGGCATCGGGTAACTCGTCTCGACGGTGAGGCGGTCGGCGGACGCGTGCGGCCGTCGGCGCGTCGCGATGGCGAGCCCGATCGCGGTGAACGTCACCGCGAGCAGCGACGCCGCGAGGAGCCCGAGCACGAGGTAGCCGATCACCAACCAGATGAGGTCGAGCTCCTGGTACGCGATCCAATAGAGCGCCGCCCCCGCGCCCGCTCCCACGATCAGGCCGAGGAACGTCAGCGGGAACAGGTCGAGCACGCGCCGCAGCGCTCGATAGGTCGCCCCGGCCAAGGACCGCACGCGAGCGTCAGGACCCATGGCTGGCCGGAAGGTGACAGAGGACACCGGGGGGCGCTAGACCGCGCCGGTCACCGGCGGCGCGCCCGCCAGAGGGCGACGGCGAGCGCCAGCCCGACGACGCCGGCACCACCGCGCGAGCCGCGGGGCACCGCGCAGCCGGCGCAGCCACCGGGATGGCTCACCCGCGTCCAGCGGTGACGCTCGCGATCGAACGCGGGCGTCTCGTCGTCGGGCTCGCACTGCTTGCGCGAGGCGACCTGCCCGTCCGCGCACGTCCCGTCCGGTCGGCAGAGGGCGATCTCGACCTCCATCTCGCGCGGCGGATCGTAGGCGACGCGGCCGTCGCTGTGGAGGGTCCGCATCGCTCGACACGTGCACAACGTGTTGCAGCTCGCGCCGGACCCGCAGGCGCCGTCGTCCTCGCACGAGCGCGGGATGCACGCCTCGGAGTGGTGCTCGATGCCGCGGTCCGTCCCCGGCGGGCACTCGCCGTCGAACGGCTCGATCGCGTCGGCGCACGCGAGCGCGGGCGAGAGCGAAGCGACGAGCGCGATCAGAGAGGAGAGGCCGATGCGCATGGGTCGCGAGGGTAGTCGATCGGGGCGAGGTATCGAACGGGAGGCGATCGATCGTCGATCCGCCTCAAGTCCGAGCGATCGATGGCCGTTGGATCTCGGCGAGCCCATGGCCACACCGAGTCTCAGCGATCGCCCGACGCTCCCGTTTCGCCGCGCGGAACCCGTCGCGGAGCCCGTCGCGCCAGCCCAAGAGCCCCTCGCACCGCGCTCGCGCGGTCGCGTCGGAGTGATCGTCGCCGCCCTCGGGGCGGTCGTCCTCGGCGTCACCATCGCGGCCGTGCTCGCGCCGCGGCTCGCCGGTCACCTCGCCCATGCCCGCGACGCGCTGCCGGTGGAGGTCGCGCGTCCGGCGCCGCCGCCCGCGCCGGGCGTCGCGTCCATCGCGCGCGGAGCTCCGGACCCTACGCCTTCTGCGACCGCGACCGCTGCGGCCGAGGAACCGCACCGATCACGACCTCATGCGGCGTCCGCGGAGATCGAGCTGAGCGCTGTCTCCTTGAGCTCGTCGAGCGTGGACCTCGATCTCGCGCCGTCCGCCGAGGCTCCCGCCCCGACGCGCGCGGTCTCGGTCCCCGAGCTGCGGCTCACCACGACGCAGCGCGTGCATCGCGTCGATGCGCCGCGCATGCGCGAGCGCACGGTCGAGGCCGCGACGAGCACCGAGGCGCTCCCCGAGCTCGAGGCGTCGGCCGTCCAGCGCGTCGTCCAGAGACAGCAAGCCCGCTTGCGTCAGTGCTACACCACCGCGGTGCGGCGCAGCGGTGACGCGCGGGACGCGCGGGTGCAGCTCGTCGTGGACATCGCCCCGGCGGGTAGCGTCTCCGACGTCGCGGTGAGCGGCGAGCCGCTCGGCGAGATGGGGGTGTGCCTTCGCCGGACCGCGCTCCGATGGCAGTTCCCCGCCTCGCGCAGCGGCGCGCGCGTCCCCGTCCCGCTCTCGTTCACCGCGCTGCACTGATTTACTCGCTGCGCTGATTCACCACGCTGCGCTGATTCACCACGCTGCGCTATCCACCGCGCGGCCCGGGATCGGCGGGCCGGCGTTGGGCTTTGCCCGGCGAGAAGGCGTGCAGTACGTTCGGGCCGCCCATGACGGTCCGCGACCTCGGCTACCGCGCCTACGAGGGCGAGCTCCTGCCCGCCTCGCACAACACGTGGGTGATGGTCCGCCACGGCCTGTTCCGGATCTGGGGGAGCTGGGTCAACAAGCTCGTCCTCTTCTTCTTCTGGGTGCCGTTCCTCCTCTTCGCGCTCCTCGCCTTCGTGCGATGGGGCGCGGGCGGCTGGGGGCCCCAGGAGATCCCGGAGGAAGCGAGCGACTTCGGCCGTTGGTTCATGGGCGAGCCGCAAGTTTGGTTGCGAACCCTCACCGGCACGCAGTTCTGGTTCTTCGCCACCCTCGTCACGCTGCGCTCCGGCGCCGGCGTGATCAGCGAGGACCTCAACAACAAGGCGTACCAGTTCTACTTCGCGAAGCCGGTCACCCCGATCCAGTACCTCGCGGGCCGCGCCGGCGCGCTCGCCATCTTCGTCTACATCGTGTTGTTCGTGCCGGTGGCGCTGATGATCGCGCTCCTGATCGGGCTCAGCCCCGAGGAGCTGCGGCTCGAGCGTGCGGGGCTGTTCCTCCCCGCGATCCTCGACACCGCCATCGTCGCGCTCGTCCTCTCCGTCTTGTCCGTCGCCACGAGCGCGGTCAGCAAGAGCCGCGCGCTCACGTTGACCGCGTGGGTGCTCGCGCTGGTCGTCCCGTTCGCGTTGGCGCTCCTCGTCGAGAAGATCGGCGACGTGGAGTGGGCGCACGTCGTGTCGGTGCCGGGCCTCCTCTGGGCGCTCGGCGACGGGATCTACCGCGTCGAGTCGAACTGGAGCGAGCTCCACTGGTACTACGCGGCCGCGCTCCTCGCCGCGATCACGTTCGCCGCCGGCTACAGCGCGTACTACCGGATCGCGCGCGCGGAGGTCATCACGTGAGCGACGACGACGATCGCGAGAGCGACGATCGCGAGAGCGACGCGCCCGCCGAGTCGGCCCCCGCGCCGAGGAAGAAGAAGAGGAAGAAGCGCTCGGCCCCCGCGCCGGTGGTGCACGCGGGTGGGGTGGACGTCTCGGTGCGCGCGGTCCGCTTGAGCCGCTGGTACGGCAAGGTCACCGCGGTCTCCGACGTCTCGCTCGAGGTCGGCCCTGGCATCTGGGGGCTCCTCGGCCCGAACGGCTCCGGCAAGACCACGTTCATGCGGATGGTCGCCGGCCAGATCAAGCCGAGCAGCGGCAAGCTCCTCGTCCTCGGCGAGGCGCCGTTCGCCAACCCGCGCGTGCTCGCCCGGATCGGCCTCTGCCCGCAGGAGGACAGCCTCTACGACGAGCTCACGGGGCTCGAGTTCGTCACGTCGATGGCGGAGCTGAGCGGCTTCGACCCCGCGACGGCGGCCCGTCGCGCCAAGGCGGCCCTCGAGGAGTTCGGCCTCGAGGACGCGATGAACCGGCGCATGGGCGGCTACAGCCGCGGCATGCGCCAGCGCGCCAAGCTCGCGCAGACGGTGGTGCACGACCCTCAAGTTCTCTTGCTCGACGAGCCGCTCACCGGCACCGACCCGAGCTCGCGGCATCAGATCCTCGAGGCGCTCAAGCGCCGCGCCGAGGGAGGCGCCCTCGTCCTCTTCAGCACCCACGTGCTCCCCGAGATCGAGGCGCTCACCGATCGCCTGCTCCTCATCGCGCGCGGCCAGGTGGTGGCGCAAGGCGAGATGCACGAGATCCGCCAGCTCCTCGACGAGCACCCGCACCACATCCGCGTCCGCTGCGAGGGGGCGCGCACGCTCGCGTCGCGGTTGCTCACGAACGAGAAGGGCATCTTCTCGCTCACGTTCCTCGACGACCACACGCTCGAGGTGCAGACCAAGGAGCCCGACGCGACCTACGACGCGATCGGGCGTCAGCTCCTCGAGGCCAAGCTCACGCTGCGCTCGATCACCAGCCCGGACGCGAGCCTCGAGGCGCTGTTCCACTACCTCGTCGAGCGCGCGAACCGCGGCGCGGGGATGGGCGCCGACGCGGGCTCGGGTCGCGGCCCCGCGCTCGTCAACCAAGCCGAGGCGGCGGCCTACGCCGCGCAGACCTCGCGATGACGATCCGTGCGATGACGACCCGTGCGATGACGATCCGTGCGATGACGATCCGCGAGACCACGAGGGTGTCCCGATGAGCTTTCCCGAGGGCAGCAGCGCGCAACCCGGCTTGCCGGGGTTCCTCTCCTCGACCTTGACGATTATGCGGCTGACGCTCCGTCGCACCCTGCGTGGCAGCAAGGTCAAGGTCGCGCTCGTCGCCGCGATCCTCGTGGTCCTCTTCCCCGCCGTGATCGCGCTCGCCAAGGACGAGGCCGAGGCGGTCGAGGTGGTGACCGCCGGGATCGACTGGGGCTTCTACCGGCTCCTCGTGTTCCTCCTCCCGCTGATGTTCACCGTCGGCCTCGTCAGCGAAGAGACCGAAGCGCGCACGCTCCACTTCCTCGCCATGCGCCCGGTCCAGCGCGCGAGCATCGCGCTCGGCAAGTACATCATCGGCGTCGGCGCCTCGCTCGCGGTGATGTGGGCCGCGCTCCTCTTGCTCCACCTCATCGGCTTCGCGGCGACGCCCACCCTCCTCGTCGACAAATTCGCCGACACCGCGCGCGCGGGTGGAGCGGCGTCGTTGCTCCTCGTGACCTACAGCGCGGTGACGCTCTTCTGGGGCGTCCTCGTCCCCGAGGCGGCCGCCATGGTCTCGGTGGTCTGGCTCGGCTTCGTCGAGTGGTTCGGGACGCTCCTCCCCTCGGTGTTCCGCTTCATGTCGATGAACCACTTCGCGCGCGAGCTCGGCGGCCTCGAGCGCGCGGGCTGGGACCCGGTCGAGCTCGGCCCGATCGTCGTCGAGGTCCCGTTCGTCGAGCTCCACTACTGCGCGCTCATCATCGCGAGCGAGTGGCTCGTCTTCCTCGTCCTCGCGCTCGTGATCATGCAGTACGCTCAGCTCCGGTTCGGCCGCGCCTGATCGGGGGGCCGGACCTCGAGCCAGCGTGCGGACCGACGCCCACATCAGCATCTGCAAGACGGACGTGCGCGGCGGCCAGCTGACCCGCCACGCCGCGCGTCGCATCGACGGCGGCCGCGCGTACGGCGTCTCCACCGGCCTCGGCCTCCCGCGCACGTGGTCGATGAGCACCGAGGTCGTCCTCGACGCGTTCGAGCGCGGCTTCGCCGACAGCAAGGAGCGCGACCCGGGCAAGCGCCTCCAGGACGCGGTCGGCCGCGCGCGCGATGCCCTCGCCGACGCGTGCGACGGCCTCGTCGAGCGCCTCGTCCCCGACGCGACCTTGGTCGCGCTCTCGTTCGACGCGGGCCAGCTCCACGTCATGAGCGTCGGCCCCGGCCGCGTCTACCTCCAGCGCGACGGCCGCCCCAAGCGCCTCACCGCCCGCGACGACGAGCGCGGCGGCCTCCTGCGCGTCCGTCCGTCCATCTGCGCGACGCCGGTCGAGCCCGGCGACCTCGTCCTCGCCGGCTCGATCACCGCGTTCTCGATGAGCGCGATCGCCAAGGCGGTCAGCGTGCTCAACGAGGACCCGCGGACCGCGCCGTCGATCCTCGGCGGGCTGTTGACGGAGCCTGCGCAGAAGGCGGGCGTCGGCGCGGCCGCGGTGGTCCTGCGCGTCGCCTGACGGGTCACTCCGCAGGATCGGAGATGAGGAAGTCGCGGAAGGACACGTCCTCATATTCCTGCACGGTCGCATCCAATCGTCCTTCGAGGACCGTGGTGAGCGGCTCGCAGTCCTCCGGCGCACATGGCTTCCATGCCAGAGCGGGTCCACTCTTTTGTTCGCGTCGCGTGCCCATCGAAGCTGGCGTGGCCGAGCTCGAGACACCGATCGAACTTCGTGCGACCTCGCATGTGGGTTCGCGAATACGATGAGCGCATGCAACGAGCCCTGGTGGCGGTGTGGGTCGCGTGCGTCCTCGGCGGGTGTGATCCGGAGGACCCCGAGGAGCTCGACGCGTCGGTGCTCGACGCGGCCGCCGATCCGGATGCCGCGGGCATCGACGCGTCCGGGGTGGACGGCGGAGCCATCGATGGTGGCGGCGCGACGGACGGCGGGCTGAACGACGCGGCCATGACCGGAAGCGACGCGGGCGAATTCGATGGCCACATCGTTCGCCTCGCCAACGTGCAAGGACAAGCGATGAGCGTCGAGCTCTGCCTCTACCCCGACGGCATCGACGCCGCGCCGATTCGCATGATGGAGGCGCTCGGCCGCCCCGCTGGGCTGGCGCGGTTCGAGGTGTCAGCGCGCTTTGCGTTTACCGCGACCCGCGCCACCGTCCCGGTACGCGTCGTCGACATCACGACCGGCGACTGCGACACCCCGCTCTACGAGACCGCGATCACCTCCTCGCGGACGCGCCTGCTCTTCGTCTTGGCCACCCTCTCCTTCACCGCGACGGAGGACGAGCCGCCGGTCCCCGCCGCCGGCGACCTGTGGCGGCGCGTGTTTCACGAGGGCGGGGTCGGCGTGCTGGCGCTGATTCGAGGCGACGGCAGCGAGCTCCGTCCGTCGCCGGCGTGGGCGGAGATCACCGGGAGCGGCACGCTCCAGTTCACCAACTTCGACGGCGTCGTCCTCTTCTCGAGGCCTCTCACCACCCTCGCGGGTGGAGCCTTCTCCGTGTTTTCGCTCTCCCCCGATCCCGACACGGTTTACATCGCGATCTGCGACGACCGCGCACCGGGGGCGGACGGGCTCAGCGAATGCGGTGCCACCGTCCGCCCTTGAGCTCGCGTTCCTCTGCGGGACGCGTTCGCCGCGGCTGACGACGACCGCATGCGACGGCTCCGCTCCTCCGCGCTCGGCCCCCGAAGGAACTCGACACGGCGCGCGTGTCGGCCTACATCGCTCGGATGACCAAGCTCGCAGACGTGCTGAATAGCCCCGAGAAGAAACGCGACGTCGTGCGTGACTGCCTGGGCCTCCTCGACGCCGAGGTGGCGGACAAGGGCGGCATCAGCGGCCTCGCGATCAAGGCCGGCTACGCGACGGTCAAGGGCGTGAAGCCCGGCTTCGTCGAGCGCGTGGTGGACGGCCTCCTGCCCGAGTTCGCCGACGCGTGCGACCCGGTCTACTCCGAGGCGGTCGATCAAGGAAAGCCCATTGCGGGCTACTTCGTCGCCCAGAGCTCGCGCGTCGCCGACTCGCTCCTCGCGATCACCGACGCCAAGGCCGAGCGCAGCGACAAGGCGGTCGTCCGCAAGACCTACGAGAAGCTCCGCGGCCAGGCGAAGAAGAACGTCGAGCAAGCGATCCCGCGCCTCGGTCGCCTCATCGAGAAGTACGCAGGATGACGGCCGCCCTCGCCGAGCGCGACGCCGAGGTGCTCTCCGTCGAAGGGGAGCGCTTCACCTGGCTCGACATCCTCACGCGGTCGACGGCGGCCGAGCGCGAGCTGATGATGCGCCGCGGGACTCCGCCGAAGTTCGAGGACCTCGTCGGCTGGGAGTGGGGCGGCGGGAACTGCCGCGTGAGCTTCCGGCTCCTCGGCATCCGCAAGTTCGTCAAGGGCTTTTACGAAGGTCCAGCGAGAGACAAGGGCCCCGAGCCGTTCATCCAGGGCTACAACATCCCCGCCGCGGGCAACGGCGACAGCGAGCCGCACGTGTTGGAGTTGAAGGGCGGTAAGCCGACGCGCTTCGGCTTCTATCGCGTGCACACCGTGGTCCCCGGCGCGCGCGACGACTACTACCCGAACTCGGTGCTGCTCGACTACGGGCTCGGGGGCAACGGGATCTTCGGTCCGCCGCTCCGCGACTACCTCGTGCAGGTCTACCCGGACAACAAGGATCTCCTGCTCGGCAAGGCCTACCTGAACATCCTGGGGTTGCGGATCCCGACGAACTACTTCGTGCTCAAGCGCCTCCACGAGCACGACTTCCACGGCTGACGTCCGACTCGACGGCCACCGGTGACTCCTCGCCGGGGCGCGTTCGGGGATTCGACGCGGTCGCGGTTGGTGCGCTCCGGAGCCGCCGCGCTGCGCGGGGTTCTCTCGGTTCTCCGAGTGCGCGAGAAGGAGGAGCGTGGGTCGGTGGCTGGTGCGCTCCGGAGCCGCCGCGCCGCGCGCGCCGCCCGCTGGCGCGGGCGCCACGCGCTGCGCGGCGTCTCCTGCGCGCGCTCCGGGAGCCCGTCGAGCGCACGCGGGCTTGCGCCCGCGTGCTTCGCCGGTCTCCCTCCGCTCCGTCCGAGCCTCCTCCAGCGCCTGCGGCGCCTCCGGAGTCTCGGCCGGCGCTCACGAGCCGCCTGCGGCGTCTCGCGCGCGGCGCTCCGCGCATCGTGTCGTGGGACCCCGTCACGTCGAACGTCACCGCGACCGTCATCCGTCACCCGTCATCCGTCGACCGTCATCCGTCGACCGTCGACCGTCATCCGTCATCCGTCGACCGTCATCCGTCGACCGTCATCCGTCGACCGTCATCCGTCGACCGTCATCCGTCGACCGTCATCCGTCGTCATCCGTCGGTCGACCGTCATCCGACCGTCATCCGTCGACCGTCATCCGTCGACCGTCATCCGTCGACCGTCATCCGTCGACCGCCATGCGTCAACCGTCACGCAACCCCGAGCGGAAGCTCGTCATCCTCGATCGAATCGAACATCCGCGAAGCATCCAGCGCAGCGTGGTGATCGCCGCTCGGCTCACCGGCGTCGGCGCTCGCGCTCTCGTCCTCGCACCCCTCGCATGCGGCCTGGACCGCGGGCAGCGCGGCGACCGCCCACAGCCGGTAGCCGGTCCGCGTGAAGTGCACGCCGTCGCGCCGGTGGTGCGACTCGGTGAGCGGCCGCGAGTCGATCCAGCGGACGCCCATCGGCGGCAGCAACTCCGCTTGCAGCTCCGCGTTCGCCTCGTGGCGCTCGCCGGTGCGCTCCGCGCGCTCCGATCGATCCGCGTCGCTCGTCGCCGGGCCGAGCCAGAGGATCGTCTGCGCGCCGGCGCCGCGCGCCTGCTCGACGACCCAGGTGAGGTCCTCGGCGTAGCGCGCCTCGTCGGCGACCACATCGTTGCCGCCGAGCGACACGACGACGATCTCCGGTCGACCGTTCGCCTCGAGCAGCGCGCCGAGGTCGCCCTCGCGGCGGTAGCGGCGCGTGGACCAGCCGACGCGCGACTCGAAGCCGGCCGGCTCGGCGCCGAACGTCTCGAGCCGGCGGAGCAGGCTCGGCCCGAGCATCCGCACGTGGCTGTCTCCCACCACGAACACGCGCGGCGCGGCGGGCTCGGCCGCGCGCTGAGCGGCGGCGACGGCGGGGGTGAGAGCGAGCAGGACGGCGAGGAGGAGACGGCGCATGCCGGAGTCCTTTCCACGACCCGTGCCACCCCGCGGGCGCGCCGCCCCGATCCGCCGCTCCGCGCCGCGGAGCCTGGTTTCCGGGCTCTCGCGACGAGGGAATTCCGGCGCGGGCCCGTCGTAGCCGGGGCCTCGCGTGTCAGCGTCGCCACGGCGGGCGTGCGTTTGACACGCGCGGACGCTCGGGGAAGGTAGGGCCCCATGTCGTCGAAGGTCCCGTCGTCGAAGGTCGCGTTCGTGTTTCCCGGTCAGGGCTCGCAGAAGGTGGGGATGGGGCGCGCGATCCACGACGCCTCCGAGGACGCGCGGCGCGTGTTCGAGGCGGCCGATCGCGCGCTCGGCGAGTCGCTGAGCGCGCTCTGCTTCGATGGTCCGCAAGATGAGCTGACGCTCACGGCGAACACGCAGCCGGCGATCCTCACCAACTCGGTGGCGCTGCTCGCCGCGCTCGACCGCACGCCCGACGTGGCGGCGGGGCACAGCCTCGGCGAGTACTCCGCGCACGTGTGCGCGAAGACGTTCGCGTTCGAGGACGCGGTGAAGCTCGTCCGCCTGCGCGGCACGTACATGCAGGACGCGGTGCCCGTCGGCGTCGGCGCGATGAGCGCGATCCTCAAGGCCGAGGCGGCCGACGTCGAGCGCGTCTGCGAGGAGACCCCGGGGATCGTCGAGCCGGTGAACTACAACTCGCCGGGTCAGATCGTGATCGCCGGTGAAGCGGCGGCGGTCGCGGCGGCGGGCGAGGCGCTCAAGGCGTTCGGCGGTCGCGCGATGCCGCTCCCGGTGAGCGCGCCGTTCCATTGCCAGCTCATGCGCCCCGCCGAGGAGCGCCTCGCGCCGCACCTCGCGGAGATCGCGTTCGCCGATCCGTCCTTGCCCGTCTACGTGAACGTGGACGCGGCCCCGGTGAGCTCCGCGGATGCCGCGCGCGACGCGCTGGTCCGCCAGGTGAGCCGCCCCGTCCGATGGACCTCGTCGGTCGAGCGGATGGTCGAAGATGGCGTCGCCCTGTTCGTCGAGATCGGCGAGGGCGCGGCGCTCAAGGGCATGCTCAAGCGCATCGTGAAGGACGTGCCCGTCGTCAACGTCAGCGGACCCGACGACATCGCGCCGGCGCGCGAGGCGATCGATCGCGCGCGCGGCTGAGGCCCGCGCCTCCGAGCCGCACCTCCGACCCAAGGAGCGCGCGTAAGGCTGGGTTCCTGGAGCCGGGGCCGTGGCGCGCGCCTGTTTTGCGTTGCGTCATCTCCCTGATCCGCTAGAACGCGGCCGCTTGGCCGAAAGCCGCGCTTTCGCGGCGTTTTTCGGCTTTCACAACCGCGATCGAGCACAACCGTGATCGAGCACAACCGTGACCGACCGTGATCAAGCGATGAGGATCGGGCGATGGATTTGGTAGCGAATCTGATTTACGTGGCGCCGGCGGCGGGCGTCCTGGCGCTCCTGTTCGCCTTCTGGCGCGCGAGCTGGATCGGGAAGCAGGACCCCGGCAGCAAGGAGATGGTCACCATCGCGGGCCGCATCCAAGAGGGCGCGATGGCGTTCCTCGCCGCGGAGTACCGCTACCTCGCCGTCTTCGTCGTGATCGTGGCCGGCGTCCTCGCCGTGGCGAACATGTCCGGTGAAGGCCGCAGCTGGTGGATCGCGGTGAGCTTCGTGATCGGCGCGTGCGCGTCGGCGCTCGCCGGCTACTTCGGGATGCGCGTCGCGACGAACGCGAACGTCCGCACCACCCACGCGGCGACCAAGAGTCTGCCGGCCGCGCTCCAGATCGCGTTCTCGGGCGGCGCCGTGATGGGCATGTGCGTGGTCGGCCTCGCGGCCATCGGGCTCGGCGGGCTCTACATCCTCTATACGCAAGCTATCTTCACCGAGGGCGCGACGCTCTCGCGGTTGAGCATCGTGCTCAACGTGATCACCGGCTTCTCGATGGGCGCGAGCTCGATCGCGCTGTTCGCGCGCGTCGGCGGCGGCATCTACACGAAGGCGGCCGACGTCGGCGCCGACCTCGTCGGGAAGATCGAAGCCGGCCTCCCCGAGGACGACCCGCGCAACCCGGCCGTCATCGCGGACAACGTCGGCGACAACGTCGGCGACGTCGCGGGCATGGGCGCGGATCTCTTCGAGTCCTACGTCGGCGCGATCGTCGGCGCGATGGTGCTCGGCCTCGGCTTCAGCGCGGTGGGCAGCGGGCACATGGGCCCGATCGTGCTGCCGCTCGTGATCGCGGGCGTCGGCATCATCGCCTCGATCCTCGGCACGTTCTTCGTGCGCACGACCGAGGGTGGCAACCCGCAGGTCGCCCTCGACACCGGCTCGTTCGGCGCGGCCGGCGTGATGGCGGCGGCGACGTTCGGCCTCGCGAAGATCATGTGGCCCGAGGCGGGCACCACGGACGGCGCGGGCACGCTGGTCACCTGGCTCGACGTCGGCATCGCGACGGTCATCGGCCTCGCCGTCGGCGTCGGCGTCGGCCTCATCACCAGCTACTACTGCTCGATGGGCAAGAGCCCGGTGAACGGCATCGCGGAGCAATCCAAGACGGGCTACGCGACGAACATCATCGCCGGCCTCGGCCTCGGCATGCAGTCGACCGCCGTGCCGGTCGTCCTCATCGCGCTCGGCGTGGTCGGCGCAGCGTACTTTGCGGGTCTCTACGGCGTCGCGATCGCCGCGCTCGGCATGCTCTCGACGACGGGCATCCAGCTCGCGGTCGACGCGTACGGTCCGATCGCCGACAACGCGGGCGGCATCGCGGAGATGAGCCACCAGGCCCCCGAGGTCCGCGAGCGCACCGACAAGCTCGACGCGGTCGGCAACACGACGGCCGCGATCGGCAAGGGCTTCGCGATCGGCTCGGCGGCGATGACCGCCCTCGCGCTGTTCGCGGCGTTCGTCCAGCAGACGGGCATCACCGGCATCGACATCAGCGACCCGATGGTCATGGCCGGCATCTTCATCGGCGGCATGCTCCCGTACCTGTTCTCGTCGATGGCGATGAACGCGGTGGGCGAGGCGGCGATGGACATGATCGAAGAGGTCCGCCGTCAGTTCCGCGAGATCGAGGGTCTCCTCGAGGGCAAGGCGGCGCCGGACACCGCGCGCTGCGTCGACATCTCCACCAAGGCCGCGCTCCGCCGGATGATCCTGCCGGGCACGATGGCGATCGTGACGCCGGTCATCGTCGGCTTCGCGATGGGCCCCGCCGCGCTCGGCGGTCTCCTCGCCGGCGTGACGGTGAGCGGTGTGCTCCTCGCGCTCTTCATGTCCAACGCCGGTGGCGCGTGGGACAACGCGAAGAAGAGCTTCGAGGGCGGCGGCTTCAAGATGAAGGACGGCACGCTCCACCCGAAGGGCAGCGAGGCTCACAAGGCCGCCGTCGTCGGCGACACCGTCGGCGACCCCTTCAAGGACACCGCGGGCCCCTCGCTCAACATCCTCGTCAAGCTGATGAGCGTGGTGGCGCTGGTCATCGCGCCGCTCATCACGGTCGCGGCGCACTGAGCCCGATCGCGTCTCGATCGCGTCTCGATAACGTCCGCATGAAGAAGGCCTCGCTCTCATCGAGAGCGGGGCCTTCGTCGTTCTGTGGCGGCGAGCTGCGCCGAATAGGCACCGCCGCGAAAGCAACGCTATCGTGCGGCGCGGATATGATCCGGAGCGTCGGGCCGTTGAGGCCGGAGGAGGCTTTCTAGATGTGCGGAATCGTCGGGTACGTGGGCGATGAACAGTGCGCGTCGATCCTGATCGACGGGCTCAAGCGCCTCGAGTACCGCGGGTACGACTCGGCGGGCACCGCGATCTTCGACGGGCAGCGCATCGACGTGCGCCGCGCGGTCGGAAAGCTGAGGAACCTCGAGAAGGCGATCGAGGACAAGCCGCCGGTCGGGACGCTCGGGATCGGGCACACGCGCTGGGCGACGCACGGGCGTCCGTCCGAGGTGAACGCGCACCCGCACCTCATCGGCGACGTCGCCGTCGTCCACAACGGCATCATCGAGAACCACCTCGCGCTCCGCTCGCAGCTGCTCGAGCGCGGCGCGAAGATCGTCAGCGACACCGACACCGAGATCGTCGCGCACCTCATCGATCAAGAGGTGCGCGGTGGCGCGACGCTCGAGGTCGCCGTCCGCGCCGCGCTCAGCCAGGTGCGCGGCGCCTACGCGCTCGCGGTCCTCAACGCGCGCGAGCCGGACCGGTTGGTGGTCGCGAAGAACGCCTCGCCGCTCGTGCTCGGGCTCGGCGACGGCGCGACGCTCTGCGGCTCCGACATCCCGGCGCTCCTGCCGTACACGCGCGACATGATCTTCCTCGAGGACGGCGAGATGGCCGTGCTCGAGAAGGCGGGCCCGCGCATCACCACGATCGACGGACGCCCGGTCGAGCGCGCCCCGCGGCGGATCGACTGGTCGCCGGTGATGGCGGAGAAGGCCGGCTACAAGCACTTCATGCTCAAGGAGATCTTCGAGCAGCCCCGCTCGATGGAAGATACCTTGCGCGGTCGCCTCGATCGGGAGCTCGGCGACATCAACGGTCACGAGATCGGGCTGAGCGACGACGACGCGCGCGCGGTCGAGCGCGTGTATCTCTTGGCGTGCGGCACGAGCTATCACGCCGCGTTGACGGGCCGTTACTTCATCGAGCGTCTCACGGGCGTGCCTGCCGTCGTCGAGATCGCCAGCGAGTTCCGCGGCCGCGATCCGGTGGTCGGGGAGGGCGACCTCATCGTCGCGGTCAGCCAGTCGGGCGAGACGCTCGACACGCTCGTCGCCGCCAACGAGGCGAAGGGTCGCGGCGCCAAGGTGCTCGCGATCGCCAACGTGATCGGCAGCGCGATCCCGCGCGCCGCGGACGCCGCGTTCTACACCCACGCGGGTCCCGAGATCGGCGTCGCCTCGACCAAGTGCTTCAGCACCCAGCTCGCCAACCTCCTGATGTTCGCGATCTGGCTGGGCCGTCGTCGTGGGACGATCGACGCGGAGACCTCGCGCGCGCTCGTCGAAGACATGGCGCGCTTGCCGCACTTGATGCGCGACGTGCTCCTCGGCACGCGTCAGCTCGTGTTGAACCTCGCCAAGCGCTATGCGGACGCGCGCGACGTCCTGTTCCTCGGCCGCGGGGTGAGCTTCCCGATCGCGCTCGAGGGTGCGCTGAAGCTCAAGGAGATCAGCTACGTGCACGCGGAGGGCTACGCGGCCGGCGAGATGAAGCACGGCCCGATCGCGCTGATCGACAACACCGTCCCGGTCCTCGTGATCTGTCCGAAGGACACCTGGTACGAGCGCACGCTCAGCAACCTCCAGGAGGCGAAGGCGCGCGAGGCGCGGCTCATCGCGATCGCCACCGAGGGCGACGAGGTCGCGCGCGACGTCGCCGACGACCTCGTCGAGATCCCGGAGGTCCGCGAGGAGCTCAGCCCGTTCCTCACCGTCCTGCCGCTCCAGCTCTACGCGTACTACGTCGCAGACCTCAAGGGCACCGACGTCGATCAGCCGCGCAACCTCGCGAAGACGGTCACCGTCGAGTAAGTTCCTCCCGCGTTGCTGCTGGGAGCCCGCACCGCCGTCGTGATCCCCGCGTTCGATGAGCACCGCCTCATCGCGCGCACCGTGTCGTCCGTCCCCGGCTGGGTCGACGAGGTGCTCGTGGTGGACGACGCGAGCCGCGACGCAACGCCGCTCATCGTCGTCGAGCTCGCCGATCCGCGCGTCACGCTCGTCCGCCACGCCGTCAACCGGGGAGTCGGCGCCGCGCTGGCCACCGGCTATCGCGTCGCGTTCGAGCGCGGCGCCGACGTCGTCGCGGTGATGGCGGGCGACGGCCAGATGCACCCGGACGACCTCGAGGCGGTGGTCCGGCCCGTCGCGCTCCGCGAGGCCGACTACGCCAAGGGCGACCGCCTGAGCCACCCGGAGGTCCGCGCCCGCATGCCGCGCGCGCGGTGGATCGGCAACCACGTGCTCACCGCGCTCACCCGCGTCGCGACCGGATTGCACGTCCGCGACTCGCAGTGCGGCTACACCGCGCTCCACCGCGCCGCCTACGAGCGCGTCCAGCTCGACCATCTGTGGCCGCGCTATGGATATCCGAACGATCTCTTGTCGATGCTCTCGATGGCACGCCTGCGCGTGCGCGACGTCCCGGTGCGCCCGCTCTACGGCGAGGAGGTGAGCGGCATCCGCGCGCACCACCTCGCCACGCACTACCCGCTCGTCCTCGGCCGCGGTCTCTCGCGCCGGATCCGGCGGCGCCTCGGGATCTGAGCGTGGCGCGGATCGGCGTCCTCACGACGAGCTACCCGCGCCACGCCGGCGACCCGAGCGGCTCGTTCGTCCGCGAGATGTGCTGCGCGTTGCGCGATCGAGGGCATCACCTCGACGTGCTCGCCCCCGCTGCGCGCGAGCCGCGCACCCTCGACGACGAGGGCATCGACGTGCGCGAGGTGCGCTACGCGCCGCGGAGTCTGACTCGCACGTTCTACGGCGCGGGGGTGCCCGACAACGTATCTCGCGATCCTCTTGCCTGGCCGGGCCTCGCCACGTTCCCGATCGCGTTGCTCCGCGGTGCGCGCGCGGCCGCGCCGCGCTGGGATGCGATCGTCTCACACTGGGGTCTGCCCTGCGGTCTGGTCGGCGGGCTCGCGCGCGGTGTCCCGCACGGCCGTGTCCCGCGCGGCCGCGTCCCGCACCTTGCGATCCAACACTCGGCGGACGTGCACTGGCTCCGGCGGATGCCCGCGCGCGGCGCGATCGCGTCCCGGCTCGCGAGCGGCGCCGACGCGCTCTGGTTCGTCTCGTCGAAGATGCGCGAAGAGTTCCTCGACTGGCTCCCGCCCGCCGCGCGCGCCCGCGCGATCGGCCGCGCCCACGCGCACGCGATGGGCTTCTCGATCGCCGCTCCCTCCGCGAGCCGACGCGCGCTGCGCGCGGGGCGTGGCGCGGCGTTCTCGGTCCTCGCGCTCGGGCGCCTCGTTCCGGTCAAGGGCCTCGACGTGCTCATCCGCGCGCTCGCCGGCGAGCGCGACGTGGAGCTCGTCGTCGCGGGAGATGGACCAGAGCGAGCCCCGTTGACGCGCCTCGCGTGCGGGCTCGGGGTGAGCACCCGGTTCGTCGGTGAGCTCGGGGCGCAGCGCAAGGCCGACGCGCTGTACGCGGCCGACGCGCTGGTGTTGCCGTCCGTGCGCCTCGCGAGCGGCCGCACCGAGGGCACGCCAGTGGTCCTCCTCGAGGCGGCCGCGGCGGGGCTGCCCATCGTCGCCAGCGCGGTCGGCGGCGTCGACGAGATCCTCACCGACGATCGGAGCGCGCTCCTCGTGGCGCCGTCGGATCCCGACGCGTTGCGGCGCGCCGTCCGACGCCTCCGCGAGGACGCTGCCCTGCGCGCGCGGTTGTCTAGGAACGCAAAGCGCGTTGCAAGCCGATACCGGTGGCCCCGCGTCGCCGAGCTCGCGGAGTCGCTCCTCTTCGCGTGAGCGCCTCTTCGCGTGAGCGCCTCTTCGCGTGAGCTCCTCTTCGAGCGAGCGAGCGCGCCTCAGGGCTGGACGCGCCGCGCGTTCGCGGGCGGTCGCCAGCTGAACACCGAGTCCTCGACGCTGCGGTTGAGCTGCTGCTGCTCGAAGTCGAACCGGTTCCGGTTGTTCGCTTGGTCGATGATGATGACGCGGTGGACGACGCCGCGGCGCTCCGCGTGATCGTCGACGAACAGCACGACCCGCGAGTAGTGCGGGCTCGGTCGGCGCGGGCGCAGCTCGAGGACCTGGCCGTCGCGATATCCGAGCCGCGCCGCGTCGAGGCGGCGGAACCGGAAGTCGGTGTCGAGCCGGCCGGTACCGGTGAGGAAGCTGAGCGCGGCGGGGAGCTGCGAGTCGCCGATCGCCTGCTGGTAATACTGCCCGCGTCCGCCGGACTCATCGGCTGGCTCGAACACGGTGAGTTGACGGCCGTCGCTGACGATCACCTTGCCGTTCGGCTCGTCGTAGTCGAACCGCATCATGCCCGGCTTGCGGAAGCGGACGCGCCCTCGGCTCGTGTCGGTGCGCTGATACACGCGGTTCGTGTACTGCTGCACGAAGCGCGCGCTCATCGACTGCGTCTGGTCGTAGAACGTCTGGACCCAAGACGCGATCGTCGCCGCGTCGGGCGCGGTCTGCGCCGCCGTCGTTCGCGGCTCGGCGAGCAGGAGCGCGAGCGAGAGGGTCGCGCCGGCGAGCAACAACGCGTGGACGGTCGACTTCGAAGAGGCGTGTGTGGTCATGGTGTCGTCGAGGTTCGAGAGCCCGCGCACCATATCGTCTCGATCGCGGCTCCGCACATCGGCTCGCTATCTGGGACCTGCGATCGCGGACACCGATTCACCATGAGCGGCAAATCGCAGCGCAGAGCCCAGGAATGACGGGCGCGGGTGGATTGTGACATTGCTGGGTCAGCGGCGCGCGGGTACGATGCCTCTTGTCGTCATGCCTTCGTGAGCTTCACGCCGCTTGCCTTCGTTGACTCGGTTCACACCACTTCGGACGGAGGGTTCATGAGCAGGTCTCAGCGTCGCAGCGATCCCGGGTTCAGCATCGAGCGCCTGGAGCGTCGCCACAAAGAGCTGAAGGATGAGGTCGCGAAGTTCGAGGCCCGCCTATCCCTGTCTCCTCCCGAGCAGACGACATTGAGCCAGTTGAAGAAGGAAAAGTTGGCGACGAAGGACGAGCTCGAGCGGCTGCGCACCTAGCGCCCGCACCTAGCTGCCCGCACCTCGTCATCGACGCCGCCCACTTCTCACGCAGGCGAAGATCGCAGCGGCCGGCCTCAGCTGGCCGCTTCGCCGCCGCTCGTCGGCGCGGGGGTCTCGGTCTCCGCATCGGGAGGGCGGTGCCCGCTGTCGCGCGGTGTGAGCTCCTCGAGCGTGCGGTCCATGATCTGCCGCCACTCGGGCCGCAGACCATCGCCCTGATCCCCCGCGACCTCGCGCGCGACCGCGAGGTAGTGCAGCGCGAACGTGCGGTGTCCGAGGCGGTACTCGGTCATGCCGCGGAGGTAGAAGTACCGGGCGCGCATCTCGAGGTCCATCGATGGTGCGTCGTCTTCGAGATCGGTGAGCCAGATCAGCGCGTCCTCATAGCGCGCCGTCTCGTAGCTCGACTCGGCGCGGCGCATGTCGTCGGAGAGCGCAGCGCAGCCGGACCCGGCGAGCGCGAGAGTCGTGAGGGCTGCGGCGATCCACCCGGTCCGCTTCATGGCGGGCAGGGTAGTACACCGGACCGCGCGCGCGGAAGCGGCTCGCGACGAAGATCGTGCTCCACCGTGGTCGTGCGCGAGCGCGAGCGTTACTCTCAACTCCACGGCTCGATCGCCGTACACCATCAAAAGGAACGCCCGACCGCGGGACCGCGGCCGGGCGACAGCACAGAAAAGTAAGTAGTCGGACCGAGAGGTCCAATAAGGAAGAAGCGAAGCGACGCTGAGCCCGCCGTTGGCGCGAATCGGGCCCGAAACACAAACTCATCCGACGGTCGGAGACCGACCGAGTCGTTGGGGAACGGAACGTCGAAGGACGTGAGCGCGGGCGCTCGGTCGGGAGCTCTCACGCGGAGCTACGTCGAGCGACCCATCCCAAGCACAAGCCTCGTTCCAGGTGCAAAGGCTGACGAGTCGGGACCTTCCCCTGGTCAACCACGACTCGAAAGCGGAACGGCTCGAAGCGAAGTCAGGAGCTCGGGAAGCGAAGAAGTGAGCGGTTCAAGGAAGGAACTGCGGTTCAAGCAAGGAACTGCGTAAGCGAAGCTCATTCGAGCGAAGGCTACTTCCGAGCAAACTACTGCCGAGCAAACTACTGCCGAGCAAAGACAGGACGGAGCGGCACCGAAGGACCAGGCTAAGTCGGCGCGCCTCGGCGCGCTCACCGCCCACCCTCGCAAGCCGGATGCCAGCTTTGCTGAATCGAAAAACCCCAATGATTCCGAAGTAGGCGCGGGGCAGCGGCCCCCTGGGCGCTACGCAGTGCTCCGCTCACCATGACATCGCTGTCATGGGTGAGCCGGCCGGGTCCGGCCGGAGGGCGTCGTCGAGAAGTAGGTGGCTCAGGCCCTGGTGCGGCGCGCCACGAGCGCGCCGAGGCCGAACGCGAGCGCCGCCTGGACGAGCAGCCACGGTCCGACCAGCGCCTCCGGGAGCAGCCCGAAGTGGACGGTCGGAACCAGCGCTTCGACGGCGAGGGCGCCAGCGCTCGCGATACAAAGGCCCACGAGCAGCGGCCGGAGCCGCGTGACGTGGAGCAGGAGGGCGACCGCCCCGAACGCGGGCAGAACGGAGAGCGCCAGGAGAGCGCCGTACGGACCGAGCGCCCCCGCCGCAGCACCGAGCACGCCGGCACCGAGCGTCGACTGGAGCGCGCCCGCGCCCATCAGCGCGAACGGGATGAGGCCCAGGCCACCCGCGAGCGCCACCGACCAAGCGGTGGTCGCGATGCGGGATCCCGGACGCTCCCGGCGCAGGAGCCCGAAGAGGAGGAAGCCAGCCAGGCCGAGGGCGACCACGCCGCGCATGCCGCTGGTCTTCTGTCCCGCGAGCTTGAGGGCGTCGCTCGCCTGCACGAGCCCGGCCCCGTAGCGCTGGCGGTTCGACAGATCGCGGGCGCTCTCGGTGAGGATGCGCTCCGCGGTGTCGGGATCGCGAACCCCCGCGCCGTAGAGGAGCGCGCCGACGCCCGCGACGTGGGGCGAGGCCATCGAGGTCCCCTGCCAGGCGAGGTAGTCGAAGCGTGACGGATTGCCGTTGACCATCGTGTTCTGGAGAACGCCGTCCGGCATGCCGTCGTCGTTCTGGTCGACGCGCAGGTCGCCGCCCGGCGCGACCAGGTCGAGGCCGGTGCCGTAGTTCGAGTAGAACGAGAGCGTGCGATCGAAGCGCACCGCGCCGACCGCGACGACGTGATCATGACGAGCTGGGTACTCCACGCGGCCGCGCGAGGAGTTGCCCGCCGCGGCCACGATGAGCACGCCCTTACCGTGCGCGTAGTCGATCGCGCGCTGCACCGTGCGCGAGGACATCCCGCCGCCGAGCGACATGTTGATCACGTTCGCGCCGTGATCGGCCGCGTAGCGGATCGCGGCGGCGATACCGCCCCAGCCGCCCGAGCCGTTCCGGTCGAGGACCTTGAGCGGCATGATCGCGGCTTCCGGCGCGACGCCCGCGACGCCGACCCCATTGTTGGTGGTCTGCGCGATCGTGCCTGCGACGTGCGTGCCGTGTCCGTGCTCGTCGTCCGGGAAAGCATCGTTGTCGACGAAGTCGTAGCCGTCGACGAGCACGGTGCCTCCGAGATCGGGCGCGCGATGGAAGCCGCCGTCGTCGCGGTACGCGACGCCCGTGTCGATCACGGCGACCACGACGCCGTGGCCGCGGCCCTGCGTCCACGCGGCGGGCATCTGGATCTGGTCGAGGTGCCACTGGTGCGCGTAGTACGGATCGTTCGGGACGAAGCGCCCGGGGTCGTCGCTCGGCTCGGCCGGCTCCGTCGCCCACGGCGTGACGTTCGCTCGCCACTCGGGCACCGACCACGTGCGCTCGACCTCCACGCCCTCGACCTCGGCGTCATCGCTCAGGAGGCGCTGCACATCGGCGAACTCCGAGCTCGGGGCGAAGAGGCGGAAGAGGTTCGCATCGTCGCTGATCTCCTGGCCCAGCGCGGCTTGGCCGCTCGGCCAATCGTACGGCGCGATCGCGCGGCGCACGTCGTCCGCGACGTGGGCGATCTCCTCCGCGCTCGCGTCGTCATCGAGATCGATGAGCAGCGCGCCGCTCACCGGGTCGACGTCATACGACGCAGACGAGAGCTCGTAGCGCTCTCCCGGGTCAGACGTGCGGACCTGGACGCTGAGCACCATCAGGACGAGGAACGACGCGATCAGGGCGCCGGCGACGAGGAGCGTGCGCTTGTTCAAGGGGCCTCCAGAGGTTGCCTACGTCTCAGGATAGGTGTGGATTCCCAGCCCGGCCAATCCGGGACCCGCGTTCGACCCACGATCGCAGCGGATCATGGGGCCGAGGTGCTCAGATGAGGATCCTATCTTCGTCGAGCTCGAGGTCGTCGGGCGCGTCGAGCAGCAGCCGCGTATCCAGCTGCCGCTCTTCGCCCAACGTACGGACGTACTCGTCGATTTCGGGGACGGCCTGCGCGAGCCGCTCGAAGACATCTTTGCCGAGGAACAGGACGGTGCTCTGCGCGGCCGCGATCACGGCGGCGGAGGTGGGCTCGTCGTTGACCAATGAGATCTCGCCGAACACGTCGCCGGGCGAGAGCGTGGCGAGCAGCACTTTGCTGTCGCCGTCGCGCTTCACGACGTCGCACTCTCCCGAGAGGAGGACGAAGAGGCCGCGCCCGGGAACGCCCTCGTCCAGGATCGTGACGCCCGATGCCACGTCGTGCGCGGTGAAGCGCCGGATGAGATCGAAGCGCTGTTTGCGATCGAGGGGCCGAAAGAGCGGGGCCGAGCTCAGGAGATTGTTGAGCAGGCGCTCGCGCGTGAACTTGTCGAGCGCGAGCGCGACGGTGCCGACCTCGCGCGACGCGGCGGAGAGCGCCTCGCGATCGAACTCGAGGAGATCGCAGTCGGTCACGCAGCGCACCGTCGCGGTGCGCGGAGACGCGGAGACGAGCGCCATCTCGCCGAAGATCGCGCCTTCGCCGAGCGTCGCGAGCGTCTGCTCGCCCCCCTGCGCGAGGTGCTTCATCACCGCGACGGATCCGCGTGCGAGCACGAAGAAGCTCTGACCGGGCTCGCCCTCCCGCACGATCGACGCGCCGGGGCGCTCGCGGCGAAGCTTGAGGGCACCGAGCACGCGGGCGAACGCGTCCGCCGGTAGATCCGAGAACAGCGGGATCGGTGGGAGCTGCTCCGGGTGGACGAAACCCGGGATGGCGGCGCCGAGCGACTGCGCGTGCACGCAGAGGTCGGGCAGCGGCGCGAGCGGATCCATGGTGAAGCCCTCGGGGAGCGGACGCTCGAGATCGCCGGGGGCAACGCGGATCGCGCGGCCCAAGCGCGCGGAGTCGCGGCCATAGAGCTCGGCGAGGCTCGCGAGCAGCGGTCCGAGCAGCGGCTCGAGGGCGGTGAGGATCTTGATGGCGACGAGCGCGCGCAGCGGATGGCCACCATGTGCGCACTCGCGCGCGAGGGTGGTGTAGACGACGGCCGCGCGCTGGACCTCGCCCAACGCGAGCAGCGTGTCGCCGAGGCGCAGCCGCGCGTCGAGATCGAGGGGCTCCATCGTGAGCAGCGCGCAGAAAGCATGGAGCGCGGCGTGATAGTTCCCGGCGAGCAGCTCGGCGTCGGCGCGCGCCCGGAGGTCGGCGAGGGTCTGCATCGCCGCCATGGTACGCATCGACCGTCGGGTGCGGGCGCGAGATCGATTCGTGCGCGCGCCACCAATGTAGGTTGGTGTGGGCTCGCTTCGCGAGCTTATTCCTGGGGCCTGCGGTATGATGCGGCCACCGCGAGGGTCCCTGCCCTTGGGGTGAAACGGATGAGCAGCGAAGGCGGTACGTCACGACCCCCCCCTCCGGGCGGCGACCCGCGGTCGGCGCGACCCGCGACGGGTGGGGCCCAGCGCGGTCCGGCGCGGGTGCTGGAGCTCGCCGGCGGCGGGGCTCCGCGCGAACGTCGTGGCTCGCGCGACGAGGATGCGTCGCCGCTCGAGTCTCATCTCTCGCTGCGCGCGCGCGAGCCGGGCACCGAGGCCCAGTCCGACGCGATCGAGGATCGCGAGGCGCAGGAGCTCGATCGGCTCTTGCGACCGGCCCGGACCGAAGGTCGGGTCGTGGAGTTTCGGTCCGACATCTCGACGACGGGCACGCGAAAGCGGCCCGAGTTCGCTCGCCCCAACGACGGGAAGGACGCCGAGCCGGCCTCCGACGAGCGCGCGCTCGACCGTGTGCATGAGGAGACCGGGCCCCGGCGAACCGAGGATCCTCGACGCGCCGACGAGGCGCCGGTCCGGCCGAAGTACCTCGCGTCGGAGCTGCTGCGCGAAGATCGGTTCCCCGTCGCGCCGCTGCGGCGAACGCTCCGGATCGGCGCGGTGGTGCTGGGTGTGCTGGGGATGGGCGCCGCGGTCGGGCTCGGCGGGACGAGCGTCCCGGGGCTCGGCTTGCTCGGGCTGTTCGCGGCGTGCGTCGTGCTCGGCGCCGCGCCGATGTCGGCGGGCCTTCGCGGAGCCGGGCTCGGGCTGGTGGGTGCCCTCGGCGCCGGCTGGCTCGGGGCGCGGATGGTCGCGGACGCGCAGCTCGCGCAGCCCACCGCGGTCCTCTGCGTGACGGCCACCGTCGCGGCGCTCTGGTTCCGGGCCTCGCATTGGTGCTCGCGCCCGGCGCGGGTGCTCGTCGGCCTCGGTCTGGCGGCGTGTCTGGCGCACGCGTTCGGCCACGGGCTCGATGCGCTCGTCGTGCACACCCTCGATTGGCAGGCGTGGATCGGGCCGGCCCTCTCGTGGCTGTTCGTCGGGACGGTCGTGTTCTCGGTGCTCACGTTCCTCGATCCGCACGGATCGGGTGGCGCCTGGGTCGCGGGCGGCGCGCTCCTCGGTTGGCTCGCGCTCGACGCGATCGGATCGATGGCGCTCGCGACCTGGCCGGTGGCCGCCGGTGGAGGCGCGTTCGATCCGCGAGCGTGGCTCGGCCCCGCCGCGCTGCCGTTGTTCGCGGCCGCGACCGCGGGGGGCGCGTGCCAGCTCCTCGCGTGGAGCTCGGCGCGGCATCACGCGCGCGTCGTCGCGCGTGCGCGAGCCCACGCGCGCTGATCCGCGTCGTCAGTAGGGGACCGCGCGCGGCCACGATGCGAGCAGCATCACGACGCACGATCGTCCGTCCGGAGCCGTCGAGCGGCCGACCCCGACGTCGGTGAACCGGCGATCCAGGAGCGCGGCGCGGTGAGACGGGCTCTCGAGCATCGCGCGGAGCGCGCCGAGCTCGTCGGTCGCGCAGGCCGCGGTCTCGCCCACGTGGCGCGCGCGGATCCCTCGCCGCGCGAGGCGCGCCTCCGGATCGCCGCCCCGGCCTAGGTGCGTCACGTGTCCGGTGGCGCGGATGCTGCCCGCGTGCTCGCTGGCGACGCGCTCGAGCAGTCGGTTCTCCCGCATTCGGTGGCCGTTCCGGAGCGCGCTCAGCGCGTCGAGGATCGTACCGCTCGTCGGCATCGCGATCGGCGCGTCGCCGTCGCGCAGCTCGGCCACCGGACGCGGTCCGTCGGGGCCGGTGGCGACGAGCTGGAGCACGAAAGGTCCGTTCACAGCGTCGCCGAGCCGTGCCTCGCCGCCGCTCATCGGCATGTGGCGCGCTCCGAGACGATCCTGCACGTAGAGTTGCGGGTCGCCCCAGCCGTCGCTCAGCTCCACGCGGATCGCGCCGTCCTCGTAGAGCTCGATCGTCCCCGCGCTCGGCCCGGCGAGCAATAGCCGCCGGCCTTCGGAGCGCGCTTGTCCGCAGCGAAGCGGGGCGAACGCGTGTCGTCCGACGCGGTTCAGGAACGCGCGCTCGCGTCGGGGTTCGTCGGCGTCGAGGAGCGCGTACACGGTCGGGAGCTGCGAGCCGGCCTCGCTCGCCGCGCGCCGCACCGAGGCCGCGTCGAGCGGGCCCGCGTCGGTGAGCAGCCCCGCTGCCGCGCGCGTCAGCGCCGCGTCGTCGACGCACGTCTGCGCGTCGGCCGAGCGGGGTGCGAAGAGGAGGACGAACGAGGCGATCGCGAGTCGACGCACGCGGCGATCGTCGCACGTGCGCGTTCGAGGCTCCCAGTAAGCGTCCGAGCTACTGGGGAGGCCGATCCTCGATAGGGGCCGCCTCGCCGCCGCCCGCCGGCTCGAGCTCGCCAGCCTCCGCCGCCGCCTGGTCCTCGCGGTAGTGGCACTGCTTGTACTTCTTGCCGCTTCCACACCAGCACGGGTCGTTGCGGCCGAGCTTCGGGCGCTCGCGGCGCACGGTGACGGGCTTCGGCGCGGCCGCCGCCGATCGACGACCCTGCGCGCGCGCGGCGCGGCGGGCCTTGCGCGACATCGCGGGCGCATCCCCCGGGGCGCCGGCGTCGGCCGGACCGGCCGTCGCGGGCTGGGCCTGCCCCGCCGCGAGACCGAGGTGAGCGCCGCGTCCGCGCTGCAGCTTGTCTTCCGCCTCTCGACGTCGCTGTTCCTCGAGCCGCTGGAGATCCTCCTCGCGGACCACCTCGACGCGGAACATGTTGCTGATGACGTTGCCCTTGACGCGCTCGAGCATCCCGGTGAACAGCTCGTAGCCCTCGCGCTTGTACTCCTTCTTCGGGTCGCGCTGGCCATACCCGCGCAGCCCGATGCCGTCGCGGAGCTGCTCCATCGACGAGAGCTGCTCGAGCCACTGCCGATCGATCTCCCGCAGGAAGTAGTTGCGGAAGAGGCGCAGGTAGCGCTCCGGCGTGATCTCGCGCTCCTTCTTCTGGAGGACGCCTTCGGCGTCCGCGAAGAGCTTCTTGGCGAGGTCCTCGGCCTCGGTCAGCTCGCGGAGGCCCGTCGCCTTGATGCCGAATTGCTGCTCGTACGCCGAGGCGAGCGCATCGACGTCCCAGTCCTCGTAGTGCTTGTTGGGCGGGCACGTGCGTTCGACGAGCGAGCCGATGATGTCGTCGACCACGTCGAGCAGTCGCTCGCGCTGCTCGGTGAGCGACAGCGCGACTTCCTCCTCGAGGACCTCGAGCGCCTCCACCGGCTTCTTGGCGAGGCTCTTCTTGATGGGGAGCCGGCAACCGAACCACTCGTAGATGTCGCGCTCCAGCCGGGTGCGGCGGAGCTCCCCGAGCTTCTCGACCGGCGTCTCGTACGCCTTCTGGCGCCACGACTGGATCTGCTCGGGCGACATCGCGCTGTCGAACGTGGGCGAGCCGTGGATCTGGACCATCTGTTTGAGGATCGGCGCCGCGCGCTCGCGCAGCTCGGGGTCCGCCTCCGTCACGATCCGTGAAGGCTGCGCGCCCTTCTTCGCCTCTTCCTCCGTCGGCAAGACGCGGTACTCGCCTTCGAGCACCTGCTTGCGCAGCGCGTAGATGCTCTTGCGCTGCTGGTTCATCACGTCGTCGTACTCGAGGAGGTTCTTCCGGATATCGAAGTTCCGCTCCTCGACCTTCTTCTGCGCGTTCTCGACCGCCTTGGTGACCCAGCGATGCTCGATCGGGACGTCCTCTTCCATCCCGAGCTTGTCCATCATCCCTTGGATGCGATCGCCCGCGAAGATACGCATCAGGTCGTCTTCGAGGGACAAGTAGAATCGCGAGTGTCCAGGGTCGCCCTGGCGTCCCGAGCGACCGCGCAGCTGGTTGTCGATCCGGCGGCTCTCGTGCCGCTCGGTGCCGATGATCGCGAGACCGCCCGCCTCGATGACCTCCGCCTTCTCTTTCTTGCAGCGGATCGCGTACTCCTCGGTCAACGCCTCGATCTCGGCGTCGATCTGATCGGGGCTCGGCGGCGCCTCCGCGTCGCGGAACGGGCCTTCCTTCTGCGCGAGCTGCGCGAGGACCTCGTAGCGCGCGAGCATCTCCGCGTTGCCGCCGAGCACGATGTCGGTGCCGCGACCGGCCATGTTGGTGGCGATCGTGATCGCGCCCTTGCGACCCGCCTGCGCGACCACGTACGCCTCGCGCTCGTGCTGCTTCGCGTTGAGGACGTTGAACGGCACCTTCGCGCGCGACAGCTGGCGGGCGAGGGCCTCGGACTTCTCGACGCTCGTCGTGCCGACGAGGACCGGCTGCCCGCGCTCGTTGGCGTCGAGGATCTCGTTGACCACCGCCTTGAACTTCTCGGGCTCGGTCTTGTAAACGAGGTCTTCCTCGTCGAGGCGGGCGATGGGCTTGTTGGTCGGGATGACCACGCAGTCGAGCTCGTAGATCTTGTGGAACTCCGCCGCTTCGGTGTCGGCCGTGCCGGTCATGCCCGAGAGCTTGTGATACAGGCGGAACAGGTTCTGGAACGAGATCGTCGCGAGAGTGCGGTTCTCGCTCTTGATCGGGACGTGCTCCTTCGCTTCGACGGCCTGGTGCAGGCCGTCCGACCAGCGGCGGCCGGGGAGCGTGCGGCCCGTGAACTCGTCGATGATCAGGACCTGGCCGTCCTTGATCATGTAGTGCTGGTCCTTCTTGTAGAGCGCGTGCGCGCGCAGGCACTGCTGGAAGATGTGCAGCGCCTCGAGGTTCACCGGGTCGTAGAGGTTCTCCACCTCGGTGATCCCGTTGTTGAACATCATGTTCTGCGCGAGCTCGATGCCCTCCTCGGTGAGCATCACGCTGAACGCCTTCTCGTCGATCAGGAAGTGTTCGTCCTTGCGCAGGCGGGGGATGAGCGCGGTGATGCGCTGGTACTTGTCGCTCGCCTCCTCGCCAGGGCCGCTGATGATGAGCGGCGTGCGCGCTTCGTCGATGAGGATGGAGTCGACCTCGTCCACGATCGCGTAGTGCAGCTCACGCTGCGCGTACTGATAGATCGAGAACTTCATGTTGTCGCGCATGTAGTCGAAGCCGAACTCGTTGTTCTGCCCGTACGTGATGTCGGCTTCGTAGGCGCGCTTCTTCTCGGCGTCGGACTGGCGCGGGATGATCACGCCGGTGCTGAGGCCGAGGAAGTTGTAGAGCTTGCTCATCCACTCGCAGTCGCGGGTGGCGAGGTAGTCGTTGACGGTGACGACGTGGACGCCGCGTCCCTCGAGCGCGTTGAGGACGCACGGCAGCGTGGCGACGAGGGTCTTGCCCTCGCCGGTCTTCATCTCGGCGATCTTGCCCTGGTGCAGGACGATGCCGCCGATGAGCTGCACGTCGTAGTGGCGCATGCCGAGGACGCGCGTCGCCGACTCGCGGGTGAGCGCGAACGTCTCGAACAGCATGTCGTCGAGCTTGCGACCGTTCTCCGCCTCCTCGCGGAGGCTCGCGATGCGGCTCCGGATGTCGTCGTCCGAGAGCTTCTTGACGTCCCTCTCGAGGTCGTTGATCGCGGCGACCATCGGCCGAAGCCTCCGGATCGTGCGGGAGTGCTTGGTGCCGAAGATCTTGGCGAGGAGGGTGGAGACTTGTTCAAGCATGCGCTCAGGGTGGGGGAGGGTAGGTGGTCTCAAAGGGCAGCGCAAACGGGCTCGGGGGAGCCGACGCGGGGACGCGAACCGCCGAAAACCTGGGCTCAACCGCCGGTCCGGCGGGCTCATTTCGGCGGGCGACGCGCCGCTATTCGTAGAGCCGGGCGCGCGCGATCACCAGCGCCGCCGCGCCGACGAACGCGAGGACGACGGTCGCGATCAACGCGAGCGCGGACAGCCACGCGCGTCGGCGGTGGCGGGCGCTGTTGAGCTCCGGGTCCTCGGTCGCCTCCATCACGCGCTGCGCCTCGATGGTAGCGTCCACGCCGCGGCGGACGAACACCACCACGACGACGAGGAGGCCGAGGACGATCGCGGCGAGCGCGCTCATCCGCAAGAGTCGTTGCCGCTGCGCGAGCTCGGCGGCGTCGCGCTCGTAGCCCCGCGCGGGGTCTGGGAGATCGTGCACGCGCACCTCGTGGTCGGCGGCGATCCACGCGAACCGATCCTCGTCGTCACCCGGTGGCGCGGCCTCGAGCGAGGGCGTGATCCCGATCGCGATCCGCTGCACCGCCGCGTACTCGTCGCTGAACGGATCGCCGCGCACCTCCAGCGTCCACTCGCCGGGCGCGAGCGCGAACGGGAGGCGCTCCGGCGCGTCGTCGTCGATCGCGACGGTCGCGGTGTGGAGCCAGCGATCGTCGAGGTACGCGTCGACGATCGCGGTGTGCGCGTCGAGGAGGTGCACCTCGAGCTCGACGGGGTCGCCCGCGCGGAGCAAGCGTCGCGGGATCGAGACGCCCGGCGTCGCGAGCGCGGTCGCGACCTGGATCGGGCGACGCGCGACGACCGCGCTCGCCCGCGACGCGGTGAGCACCGCGTTCGCCTCGGGGCCATGCGTCACGACCTCGAGCCCGACGACGCCCGCTCGCTCGGCGCCAGGCTCGCCGACGGGCTCGACGCTCGGCGAACGCTCGATCGCCACCGCCGCGCCGGGCGCGGGCGCCTCGACGAGGATGGTGCACGGCGCTTCGGGGGCGCACGCGGCGCCGACGACGCGCGCGTCGCGGAGGTCGGTGGGCAAGCCGCCCTCGAGGATCTCCAGCGGGCCGAGCGAGAGCCGCTGGAGCGCGCCGGCGAGACGGCCGTGTACGGCGGCGGCGGGCGGGGAGGTGCTGAGCTCGACGCGAGAAGCCGCGCTCGCGAGCGGCTGGCCTTCGGGATCACGGGCGAACGCGCGGAGCTCCAGTGTTCCGCGGGCATCGCTGGGGATCAGCACGTCACCTTCCGCGCCGCCGAGCGCCGATCGATCGAGTCGCCGCTCGACGAGCGCACGCCCCTCGGCATCGAAGAGGCCGACGTCGACCGGCACGTCGGCGATGCTCGCGCCGAGGGGACGATCGATGTCCTGGAAGACGATCGCTCGTACGGGCAACGTGTCGCCGGGGGCCGCACCCCGCGGCGCGACGAGCGAGACCTCGTGGGTGATCGCGAGCTCCTCGCCGAGGAACACCGCGAAGATCACCAGCATGACGGCGAGCGGGAGGCCGAGGCGGACTACCCACTCGGCAGCGCGGCCGCTCATCGAGGCGCTTCGACCTGGGTTTGGGTAGTCACGGCGCGGTCCAGGCGTACCATGGCCGTACCGGCATGGGCACGTACTGGCTCTACTACGTCGGCGTGATCGCGCTGTCCCAGGCGCTGGACCAGCCCGCCATCATGCTCGCGATCCTCCCCTTCATCGTCGCGCGGCGTTGGCTGCCCGATCCGTGGGTCCTCTTGCGCACGTTCGGCCGCACCCGAGCGTTGCGCGCGCAGATCGAGGCGAATCCCGCCAACGTCACGGCGCGGCGCGACCTCGCGCGCGTCTACCTGGACCGGTTGCGCCCCGGCGCCGCGCTGGCGCTGATCGACGAGGCGCGCGAGCGCGATCAGGACAGCGCGGAGCTGCTGTACCTCCGAGGCGTGGCGTTGCATCGGACCGGCCGGCACGAGGAGGCGCTCGCCCCGCTCGTGGAGGCGGTCGACCGCGATCCGCGGGTGAGCTTCGGCGAGCCGTATCTGATCGCGGGCGACGCGCTGAGCGAGCTCGGCCGGCACGCCGAGGCGGTCGACGCATACGAACGGTACGTCGACAAGAACTCGTCCTCGATTCAGGGCTGGACGAAGCTGGGCCTCGCGCATCGCAACGCGGACGAGAAGGAGGCCGAGGCGCGCGCGCTCCGCGAGGCGACGCGGACGTGGGGGCAGATCCCCTGGTACCTGCGGCGCCAGCAGGTCGGTTGGTTCGTGCGCGCGCAGCTCCACCGCCTCGGGCTCTGACGGAGCGCGACCCGCTCGGCCGACGCGTCGAGTGAACGCGCGGCTCGGCGGGTCGTGGGGTCCGTGGAGCGGATCAGCGCGCGGCGGGCGTGGGCTCGGCGGCGGGCGAGCCCTCGACGACCGGGTTGCCGTCGGTGTCGACCACGCGGACCTCGCCGTAGGTGCGGAGCGGCTCGACGATGTCCGCCGCGCGCCCTACCGCGACGATGAGCGCCTGGTCGGGATGGATGTAGCGGGTCGCGGCCTCGTGCGCCTGCGCGGGGGTGACCGAGCGGATCGCGCTGCGGTAGCCGTCCCAGTAGTCGTCGGGGAGGCCGAAGATCCGCAGCTCCTGGATCATCGAGGCGACGCGTCCGGCCGTCTCGATCTGAAGCGGGAACGAGTCGCTCAGGAAGCGCCTCGCGTCCGCGACCTCCGCGTCCGGCGGGGTCTCCGCCACGATGCGATCGAGGTGCTCCATGAAGCCCCGCATCGCCTCCGCGGTGACCTCGTTGCGCACCGACGCGTAGGCGACGAACGGCCCGACCTCGGAGCGCTCCGCGATCGTGCTGTATGCGCCGTACGTCAAGCTCCGTTGCTCACGCAGATCCATGAAGAGGCGCGACGCGGCCGAGCCGCCCAGGACCTGGTTCGCGACCGAGAGCGGGACGAAGTCCGGATCGTTCCGGCGCAGCGCGAGGTTGCCGACGAAGATCACCGACTGCACCGACTCGGGACGATCGACGACGACCACACGACGCGCGGACGGCGCCGGGAGGTCGGGGTAGGTCACGTCGGGGACGTCGTGTCGCGTCCAGCCGCGGAAGTGCCGGTCCGCCGCCGCGCTCACCGCGCTGGGATCGACGTTGCCGACGGCGACGAGGAACGCGTTGTTCGGAACGAAGTGGGTGCGGTGCCACGCGGAGAGGTCGCGGCGCGAGATTCGCTCGACGGCGGCTGGCGTGGTGTCCACGCGCGCGTACGGGTGGCTCCCATAGAGCTCGGAGTAGAACGTGCGCCGCGCGAGGTAGCGCGCCTCCTGCGATGAGAGCGCGAGCCGGGTCAGCTCGCGGCGCTTGAAGCGCCGAAGCTCCGCCTCGTCGAAACGAGGGTTGCGCGCCACATCGGCGAGGATCGCCATCGCCTCGTCCAGGTGATCCGAGAGCGCTCGGATCATGATGTAGACGTTCTCCTCGTCCTCGCCGACGCTGATGTCGGCGCCGAGAAACTCGATCGCCTCGGCGAGCTGGGCGCTCGTGCGCGTGCGCGTGCCCTCCTTCAGCATCTGCGCGACGAAGTGCGCGACGCCGGGCAGCGCGCTCGGGTCGCTCGCCGTGCCGCTCTTGACTACGAGGCGCAGGTACACGACCGGCAGCTCGCCGAACTGGACCGTGTTGACCTCGAGGCCGGAAGTCGTGTTGTTCCGCGTCACGGCGGGGAACTGCACGTCGCGCGCGGGTCCCGAGGCGGGCGGCTCCTCGCGCGGGGTGTCGCGGACGACCTCGACGTGGGTGTCCTCGCCGCCGCCGGTGCCGTCGTCGGTGTCGTCCTGCGGGCTCGGGCATCCTCCGAGCGCGAGGGCCAAGAGGATCGCGGTGGTGCGCGACATGCGGCTCATGGCTCACCTCCCGCGTCCGCCGGCGGGGGCACGACGTCGAGCACCGTGCGGTTCGTCGCCGCGAAGTACTGGCCCGCCACGCGTTGGACGTCGGCGCGAGTCACCGCGAGGTAGCGGTCCATCTCGGCGCGGATGAGCTCCGCGTCGCCGTAGTACATCTCGTACTCCGCGAGCTGTCGCGCGCGCGCGAGGTTCGACTCGAGGGCGAACACGAAGTACGCGCGGATCCGGTTCTGTGCCTTCTCGAGCTCGCGCTCGGTGATGCCGCGGCGGGCGACGTCCTCGAGCTGCGCGTAGATCAGAGCGCGCGCTTCGGACGCGCTGCGGTTCTCGCCCATGATCGCCCAGACGCTGAACAGGTCGGGCCCACGCCGGTCGTCGGTGCCGACGAACACCTCCTGACAGAGCTCGCGCTGCTTCACGAGCTGCTGATACAGGCGCGAGGACTCGCCGTCGCCGAGGACGAGCGAGAGCATCTCGAGCGGGTAGTGATCGTCCTCGCGGTTCTGCGGGATGTGCCACGCGATGTGGAACGCGGCGCGCTGCGCGAGCGCGTCTTGCATCGAGTCGGTGTTCTCGCGCGTCTGCGGCGCGAGCGGCGCCGGCTGATAAGGCGGAACGGGGTGCTGCGGGATCGAGCCGAAGTAGCGCTGCGCGAGCTCGCGAGCCTCCGCGGGATCGAAGTCGCCCGCGATGCTGAGGACCGCGTTGTTCGGCGTGTAGTAGGTGTTGAAGAACTCTTGCACCGCGCTGAGCGGCGCGTTCTCCAGATCGCGGAGCTCGCCGATCGTCGAGTGCGAGTACGGCCAGTAGTCGCCGTATGCGAGCTCGTTGATGCGGAGGAAGCTCATCGCGTACGGCTGGTTCTCGTAGCTCTGCCGGTACTCTTCCATCACGACCTGGCGCTGGTTCTCGAAGTTCTCTTCGGTCACCGCGAGCGATCGCATCCGATCGGCTTCGAGCCACAGCCCGAGCGCGAGCTCGTTGCTCGGCAGCGTCTCGAAGTAGTTCGTGCGGTCGTGATTCGTCGTGCCGTTCATCGATCCGCCGCGGTTCATCACGAGCTGGAAGTGCTCGCCCTTGCCCACGTTGGCGGAGCCCTGGAACATCATGTGCTCGAACAGGTGTGCGAAGCCGGAGCGGCCACGCACCTCGTTGCGCGAACCGACGTCGTAGTAGACCGCGATCGCGACGGTCGGGATCGTGGGGTCGGGGTTCATCACGATGCGCAGCCCGTTGTCGAGCGTGGTGCGCTGGATGGCGAGCCGCGCGAGCGGGGACGCCGCCGGCGGTTCTTCCTGGGCTGTCGCGCCGTCGGGCAGGCCGCCGAGCGCGGCGACGCCGAGGCCGAGGGCGGCGAGGGCCACCCACGCGAGCCACGAGATCCGTTTCCTCATCTCTGCCTCCGTCTCTACCTGGATGACCGTCCTACGACGCGCGAGACGCGCCGACGGGTGGGTGAGTCGTCGCCCATGCGGGCGGCGAGGGTCTACCACGCGAGCGCTCGCCCGATCCACGGCGAAGGGCCGCGCTTGACGCGAACGGGGGCGGTCTATAGCCTCAGCGCCCCCTTTTTGCCGGACCTCCGAGGCACCATGCGCACCGCCATCCTCTCGATCGGCACCGAGCTCACGCGCGGCGAGCTCATCGATCGAAATTCCGGTTGGCTGTCCGATCGGCTCACCGGGCTCGGCTGCACGGTGGTGCAGCACGCCACGGTCGGCGACGTCCCGGAGGACATCCGCTACGCGATCGTCGATCTCGCGTCGCGCTCGCAGCTCCTGCTCGTGACGGGGGGGCTCGGGCCGACCACCGACGACATCACCGCGAAGGCCGCCGCCGAGGCGGCGGGCGTGACCCTGGTCCGGCACGATAGCTCGCTCGAGGCGATCCGACGGCGCTTCGCGGCGGCGGGTCGCGAGGTCACCGCCCTCGTCGAGAAGCAAGCGGACTTGCCGGCAGGGGCCGACGCGATCCGTAACGCGACCGGCACCGCGCCGGGCTTCGCGCTGAAGATCGGCGAGTGTCAGCTGTACTTCTTCCCCGGCGTGCCCCGGGAGATGCAGCAGATGTTCGCCGATGAGGTCGAGCCGCGCGTGGCGCCGGAGGTCGTTCGCACGTCCGATCAAGTCCGTTTGCGCACGTTCGGTCTGCCGGAGTCGCAGGTCGGCGAGCTCCTCGACGGCGTCGAGGACACCTACCCCGGCGTCACGATCGGCTACCGCGCCAGCTTCCCCGAGATCGAGGTGAAGGTGCACGCGGTCGGCGCGGACGGCTCGACCGCGAGCGCGCGCATGCACGAGGCGACCGACGAGGTGCGCCGTCGTCTGGGTGGCGCGGTGTTCGGGGAAGGCGGATTGACGTATCCAGCCTACGTGGGGCGGGTGCTCCGCGATCGCGGGCTCACCCTCGCGTTGGCCGAGAGCTGCACGGGTGGGCTCGCGAGCGCCATGCTGACCGACATCCCCGGCAGCTCGGACTACGTGCTGGTGAGCGCGGTGACCTACTCGAACGCGTCGAAGACGCGCGTGCTCGGCGTGCCCGACGAGCTGTTGCGCGCCTACGGCGCGGTGAGCGCGGAATGCGCGGAGGCGATGGCGCTCGGCGCGCGCCGCATCTCGGATGCGGACATCGCCGTCTCCATCACCGGGATCGCTGGGCCAGGCGGCGGGACGGAGAGCAAGCCGGTGGGCACGGTGTTCCTGGCCATCTGCCGGCGCGGCGAGCCCGCGCGCACCGAGGCGCTCAAGCTCGCCGGCGACCGCGAGAAGATCCGCATGCGCGCCGCCTACCTCGCGCTCCAGCTCGTCGCGCAGACCGCGCTCGGCTGATCCGCGGACGGCGCTCGAGGAGGCCGCGTCACAGCCACGCGTGGCTTCATGCGCTCAACGACACCGCGCTCAGGGACACTGGCTCACGGACACTGCGCTCACGGACACTGTGCTCACGGACACTGCACGGGCCAGGCGTAGAGATCGAGGCCATCGTCCTCGAAGTAGATCATCCTCGTCGGGCCCTCGGGGACGCCGACCATCCCGTTGAAGCCCTCGACCGCGATGGGCGGGCTCGGGACCTCCGCGAGATCGCGGAGCCGGTAGCGCGTCAACACGCCTTGGGTGGGGAAGAAGTCGCCGCTGAACACGGCGAGCTGCCCGGGCTCACCCGTCGCGACGATCGAGGGGGCGAACGATCCGAACAGCGGCGCCTGGATCGGATCGAGCATGGCGTCGGCGCGCGCGGTGCGGAGCTGCGGCGCATCCGGCGTGAGCGCGGAGCTGAACGTCAGACCGATCGCACCCGCGCTCGGCTCGAACGCGAGCGCGAGCCCGGACGCGTCGTAGCCGTCGTTCCACGCGACGAACGGTCCGGTCGTGGTGCGTCCGACCACCGAGGCGAACATCCGGTACGGAGCGAGGCCGCTCATCGTGGTGAGGTAGGCCACGATCGCTCCGCCGCGCGTGGGGACCGCGTACGCGTAGTGGACGAAGCCATCGGTCGGCAGGGAGACGCTCTCGGTCAGGCCGAGCGAAGTGGCGGGCGCCGCGGCGTCGCCGCTCAGCGTGTAGCGAGCGAGCCGAGCGCTCAGGCCTGCCGGTCCTGGGTCGTCGGCGCGCCAGGCCACCACGACGTCGACCCCGAGGTCACCGAGCCGCGCGACGCTCGGCAGCGCCGTCCCCGCCGGCTCGAACGTGGCGACCCGCGTCACGACGTCGGTGTCCGCGTCGACGCGGTAGAGGTGACCGCCGCTCGCCTCCGCGACGGCGATCGTCCAGTGCCGACCGTCGAACGCGACGCTGGAGCCGGCGCTCGAGGAGCCGATCTCGACCACCTCGCCGAGGGGCGCGGCGGTCGCTGGATCGAGTCGGACGAAATACGTCGAAGACGCATCGCCATCGAAACCCTCGAACACGATGCCGACCTCGCCGCGCATCGGGTCGTAGTCTCCGGACACCGGCTGGAATCGGAACATGTCGAGCGGCGCGACCGGTTGCGGCGTGCCGACGACGAAGCCGTCCTCGTCGATGAAGCCGTCGCAGTCGTCGTCGGTGCGATCGCAGCGGTCGAACGAGTCGCAGCTCGGGCGGCAGGAGAGATCGCCCGTGCAGAGCGGGCAACACACCTCTCCGATCTCGCAGAGCGCGTCCCCGCACGGCACGCCCGGGCACGTCGGATCCGGGCACGCGAGGCCCGACGGCTGACAACGACCCGTGCGATCGCACGTGGGGCAGCACACCTCGCCGAGCGCGCAGGTGACGGGGCCGCACGGATCTCCTTCGCACACGGGCGGCTCGCACAGCTCGGACGCCATACACCGCCCGGGGCCGTCGCAGGTCGGACAGCACACCTGACCGGCGCCGCACATGCCGAGTCCGCACGCCGAGCCGTCTTCGCGGCCATGCGAGGCGTAGCAACCGCTCGAGAGGAGCAGGCCCGCCGCGACGCCGAGCGCGATGGACCATCGCGCGTCCGCTTTCTCACCGCGGCGTGACGACCGGCGCCCCGCCGTCTGCGCATCGCTCATCCGCGAACGAGCATTCCACGGCGCGCGCCCGCGGAGCAAATAGCCCCCACCGGGCGCGTAGATCACGGCCGCGTCGATCGTGGCCGTGTCGATCGTGGCCGTGTCGATCGTGGCCGTGTCGATCGTGGCCGTGTCGATCACGGCCGCGAGGACACGGACCGTGATCGGGCCTCGCGAGGGTCTAGTTCGCCGTTGCGCCGTTGCGCTTCGAGCGCGACTTCGGCGCGGGTTCGTCGTCGTCGCTCGGCTCGGCGTCCTCGTCCGCGCTCGTGACTTGCAACATCCCGTGCTTGGTCCGGATCTCCTTCTCGAGCGCCTGAGCCATGTCCGGGTGCTCCTCGAGGTAGGTGCGCGCGTTCTCGCGGCCCTGGCCGATCCGCTCACCGAGCGCGCTGAACCACGCGCCCGACTTCTCGACCACCGACGTCTCGACGCCGAGATCGAGGATCTCGCCCGTCTTGCTGATGCCGTGGCCGAACAGGATGTCGAACTCGCACGTGCGGAACGGAGGCGCGAGCTTGTTCTTCACGACCTTCACCCGCGTGCGGTTGCCGATCGCCCCCTCGCCCTGTTTGATCGTGCCGATGCGCCGGATGTCGAGGCGGACCGAGGAGTAGAACTTCAGCGCGTTGCCGCCGCTCGTCGTCTCCGGCGAGCCGAACATCACGCCGATCTTCATGCGGATCTGGTTGATGAAGAAGAGCGTGGTGTTCGACTTGTGCACCGTGCCCGTCAGCTTGCGGAGCGCCTGGCTCATCAGGCGGGCCTGGAGGCCGACGTGGCTGTCGCCCATCTCCCCCTCGATCTCCGCCTTGGGAACGAGGGCGGCGACCGAGTCGATCACGATCACGTCCACCGCGCCGGAGCGCACGAGGGTGTCGGCGATCTCGAGCGCCTGCTCACCGTGGTCGGGCTGCGCGACGAGCAGCTCCTCGGTGTTGACCCCGAGCTTGCGCGCGTAGCTCACGTCGAGCGCGTGCTCGGCGTCGATGAACGCGGCGACCCCGCCGGCGCGCTGCGCCTCCGCGATCGCATGGAGGGTGAGCGTCGTCTTGCCGCTGGACTCCGGGCCGTAGATCTCGATGATGCGGCCCCGCGGATAGCCGCCGACGCCGAGCGCCATGTCGAGATTGAGCGAGCCGGTCGACAGGACGGGCACCTGCTCGACGGTCTCGCCGTCGCCCAGGCGCATGATCGCTCCCTTGCCATACGACTTCTCGATCGAGCCGATCGCGAGGCTCAGGGCCTTCTCACGGTTCGGGTCGCGGTTTCCGTCGGTCGCCATGTCGCTGTCTCCTGCTTCTGGGCCGCTCGTGGGGCCTGTTGATCCGTTCAGTATCAGAGCCGCTCGCCGCCGGCAAACAAAAACCGCGGGCGATGGTGCACGGACGCAGCGCGGTGGGCCCGACTGACGCGTTCGAGCCGGTCGCGCATCGAATGCTAAGAATCGGCGTGCCTCGACGGGCGATCGCGCTGGCCATCGTGCTCGCTGGATGCGGCGGATCCGCGCGTCCACCGCGTCCGCCGCCGCCGATGCCCTCGGTCGGGCCGTTGCGGACGCTCCTCCCGACCGACGCCCACCTCGTGGTGAGCGCGGCGCCCCGCGCCCTCATGACGGAGCCCGCCACGCGCCGGGTCGTGGAGGCGGTGTTCGACCAGGCGCAGATGGATCGCTACCGCGCTCGGACCGGGGTCGACCCGCGCGAGCTCGACGAGCTGGCGATCGCGGCGGACGGAGACGGAACGGTGATCGTCGCGCGGGGGGTCGCGGACGCGGCGTTCGCGGTCCGCGAGGCAGGCGAGCGCATGGCCCCGCTCGAGGCGTCGGTGGAGCGGCCGTTCGTTCGTCGCGCGGGCTTCATCGGGGCGCGGCGCGCGGATCTCGCGGCCCTCGATCCGCGCACCGTGGCGTGGATCGACGGCACCCCGCAGCTCGCGCAGCGGACGCTCGATGCGGCGCGGCGGCCCGCCGCTCGGAGACCGCGCGCCCGATCGGATCTCGCGTCGCTCCGCGAGGCGATCGGGGACGCGCCGTTCGCGCTCTTCGCGCAGCGTCCACTCGAGCTGCCGCTCGACACCGGGATCGGCATGCTCATGGCGCAGGAGCGGGCGCTGGCGATCGGCGTTCGGCCCGCCGAAGACGGGGAGAGCCTGCGGATCGTGGCGATCCTCCTCGGAGAGTTCCCCCCGGACGCGCACGAGAATTTCCGCGCGTTCGCCGAATCGATCGCCGCGTCCGACCTCGGTGCGGCTCTCGGGGCGGCCGATGCGCTCAGCAGTCTCACAATCGCGACGGACGACGATGGCGTGCGGGCCGAGGTCCGGATCGACGCGGGCGTGCTGGCGGTGGGGCTGAGGACCGTGCTGAGCGCCGAGCTGCGCGAGCTGATCGATGGGCCGGACGAGACCTAAGTGTTTGAAATAACAGGTATTCGTGGTCGGGATCGAGTTTGGATCCCGGAGGCTGTCATGCTAGATTGAGGCCTGCTTGACGGAGGGGGGACGCACCGTCTCCCGCTCCGTCCGGAGGACGCTGCATGGACTTCAAAGTCGGGGATAAGTCCGTTCATCCCCACCACGGTGTCGGTGAGGTCACCGCGATCGAAGGCCGCGAGATCGCAGGGCAGCGCAAGGTCTTCTACACCCTCCATATCGCGTCGACCGGTACGAAGGTGATGGTCGCCACCGACGCCGCGCAGCGTCTCGGGCTCCGCAAGGTGGTCTCGCGCAAGCAGGCGAAAGAGGTGATCGACGTCCTTCGCGACAAGACGATCGCGGTGACGTCTCAGCCGTGGAACCGCCGCTACCGCGAGTATACGGAGATGCTCAACAGCGGCTCGCTCCACGAAGTCGCGAAGGTCCTGCGCGACCTCAGCCTGATCCGGACGGACAAGGATCTTTCCTTCGGAGAGCGAGGGCTCCTCGACAAGGCGAAGAACCTCATCGTGACCGAGCTCGCGATCGCGCGTCGCTGCAAGGAGCAGCGCATCGAGAGCGAGATCGACGACATCCTCGGTCTCACCGCGTAGCCGCGTGCCGATGGAGCTCGAGCTCGACGAGCGAGGTCTCGTCACGGTGGTCGCACAGGATCGCGCGAGCGGTGAGGTGCGGATGGTCGCGTTCGCGGATCGCACCGCGATCGATCGCACGATCGAGACGGGGCTCGCGCACTTCCACAGTCGGTCCCGCGGGCGGCTCTGGCAGAAGGGCGAGGAGAGCGGGCACGTGCTCCACGTGCGCGAGGTGTGGATCGACTGCGACGCCGACGCGGTGCTCTACCTCGTCGATCCGGTCGGGCCGACGTGCCACACCGGCGCGGCGACGTGCTTCTCGCGGCGCGTGCACCCGGCGCCCGAGTCGAGCGGTCGCGCTCAGCCGGTGCTCGGGGCGCTCGAGGCGACGCTCGAGTCTCGGGCGAGCGCCGACGCGGGCAAGAGCTACACGCGCTCGTTGCTCGACGCGGGGCCGTCGAAGATCGCGGCGAAGGTGCGCGAGGAGGCGGACGAGGTCGGCCGCGCGCTCACCTCGGAGACGGACGAACGCGTCGTCTCGGAGGTGGCCGATCTCGTCTATCACGCGATGGTCGGGTTGATCGCACGGCAACGATCGTTGCGCGATGTGGCGCTCGAGCTCGCACGGCGCTTCGGCGTCTCGGGGCACGACGAGAAGGCGTCGCGCCAGACGCCCACGGAGTGATCTACGGATCTCGTCCGACGAAGCGACCGTCGACGAGCGCGAAGCGAGAGGTGCCCATCACGCGGCGCTCGGCCACCGGGTGGAGCGGATCACCGGGGAGCGTGAGCACCAACGCTCCGTCCGCCTCGGCGAGGTGCGGTTGGATCGGCCGCGGCGTACGCGAACGGGCGCGCGCGAACGCGGCGTCGATCGACTCGAGCTCGACGAGCTCCTCGAGCGTCCGGATCGTCGGCGGCGGAAGCTGGATCTCCGAGCTCGCGTAGCGCGCGAGCGCGTCCTCGGGCGTCCACCACGCGCTCGATACGAGCTCGCGGTCATCGTGTGCGGCGCGCTGGGCGCTGGGCGCACGCGCGAGGAAGAAGCGCGCGTCGTAGCGGCGCTTCTCGCGCGTCGGGGTGACCCAGCGCGACCATGGCGCGAGCGCGTCGGCGGTGATCGATGCGCCGAGCTCCTCGAGGATCGCGAGGAACGATCCGCCGTCGTTGAGGCGAGCGCGCGCGTCGTCCATCGCGTCGGACGCGAGGTCGGCCGCGTTCGAGGCGAGCAGCACACCCGCTTCCTCGAACGTCTCGCGCGCGGCCGCGACGTGGAGCGCGAGCGCGCGCGCCGGATCGTCCTCGCCGAGGAGCGAGGCGGCCTCGTCCGCGCTGCGACCGTCGACGCGCGCGAGGATCGCCGGCTCGGCGTCCGCGTCGTCGAGCGCACCGCCGGGGAACACGTGCGCGTTCGCCATGAAGCCGCTGCGCGCGTGCCGGCGCATCATCAGCACCTCGAAGCGACCGACGTCCGCGTCGCGCAGGAGCACGACCGTCGCGGCGTCGCGCGGCTCGGCGACCGGACCTCCGTCGGCGGTGAGCTCGATCATCGGCGACGCTCGACCTTGCGGGACGCTCGATCGTCGTGACGCGCAACGAGACCGACCGAGCTCGACGTCATCGAACGAGCTCGATCCCGCTACTCGTCTTCGAGGACGGCCGTCGTGGGAACGCCGATCGCGGCGGCGAGCCGCGCGATCGTCTCGAGCGACGGAGTGTGCCGACCCGCTTCCACGCGCGCGATGTTCGGACGATGGATCCCCGTCCGACGCGCGAGCTCGGCCTGCGTCAGGCACGCGGCGAGCCGCAGCTCGCGGAGGCGCTGCCCGAGGCGCGCGCCGTCGATGTTGCCGAGCGCTTCGGCGTGGCTCCGCGCGACGCTCTGGTGGCGCACGATCGACGCGGTGGTCACGTCGAGCGTCGCGCCGCTCTCGAGCGTGAGGGTCGCGGCGGTCGCGTCGTCCGAGAGCGAGATCTCCGTCACCTGGGTTCCGTCGTCGCGCTCGAGCGCGCTGCGCGGGAGGAGGAGAGCCGAGCCGTCGGAGAAGATCGCGAGGAGCTCCCCGCCGCGCGGCGAGACCGAGATGTACTCGAAGCGCCGGGCGCGATTGGCGTCCGCCCGGCGGGCGAGCTGCGCGGCGACGCGCGAGACGTCCTCGGCTCGCCGGGACACCAGGCCCCCGCAGAGGTCGTCGAGGACGTCGTCGATGGAGCTGACGTCCATGTCGTTCGGCACCGAGACCACCGGGGTCGCGCCGAGCGCGCGGGCGAGACCCGCGTGGGCGAGGAGCTCGTCCTCGTCGTAGGCGTCGGAGCCCGCATCGATGACGAGCGGGATGCCCTTGGTCACGCGGCCGGGGAGCTGCCCGGGGCGGGCCGTGATCGCCTCGAGCCCGACGCTCGAGAGCGCATGGCTCCACTGCTGCGCGAAGAGCGGTCGGTCGGTGAAGAGCGTCACGCGTGCGCCCGTCTCCGCGCTCCTCGCCTCCGTCGCGCCGCGCGCTTCGGTCGCACCGCGCGTGCGCGTCTCGGCGACCGCGTCGCTCGAGCCGTTCGCGCTCGACGCATCGACGGCCTCGCCCGCAACGTTGCTTACTACGCTCGATCCGCTGCCGTTCGGGCTGGAAGCGTGGCTCGGGCCGGAGCTCGACGAGGAGCTCGGCTGGGTCGTGGTGACGTTGGTGTAGCCGCTCGGCTGCTGGGTGCTGGTGGGACCGCTGCTCATGTGACCGCTGCTCATGTGACCGCTGATGGTGCTCCGACCGTTCGCCTCGCGAGAGCGATCCGCGCTGGCGGCGCTCTCGCTCGAGCCCGATGAACCGGAGAAAGAGGAGTTGCGAGACTCTTCGAGCGACGAAGGAGCGCTCAGTCCGATCGCGTTCGAGTGCGTCGACGCTCCCGTGCCGAACGACCCCGCCCCGCTCGGGGAAGTCGCACTGCTCGGCGAGGAGGAGGTCGGGCTGACGAACTTGTTCTTCACGGCACTGAGCTCCGTAGTGGAGTGAGCTCCATTCGAGAGTGAGCTCCGTTCGGGCGACTCGACCATCGGGGCAACTCGCATCCCCGAGTCAGGTCGCCATGGAGCCACGGATGGAGCGCCGCTGCAACCCGTCCGTGCTCGTTCATGAGCGCCCCTGCCCGAAACCCGAATCATGAACGCGAGTTCGGTGATGAAACGATCCGCGCGACGAAGTCTGCGCGCGCGAGAGAGCCCGCCCGGCCCCGATCGCGGCGCCGCCAGCGAGCGCAAACACCACGACGGAGAGGGCGCACGGGAGCGGCGCCAGCGCGCGATGGAGTGGCGCGGTGACGAAGCCGAACACGACCGTGACGTGTATCCAGTACACCGACAGCGAACGGCGTCCGAGTCGGGTGAGGCAGCTATCTATAGCACGCAAGAATAGTTGGGATGCGCCCGCCAGCGCGAGCGTCGACGCGATCGTGAACGCGAAGTGTGCCCACGGTCGCGCCGCAGGAAAAGTTGCGATCGTGCGACGAACTTCGTCGAGTCCGCCCCCGAAGGTGAGCGTGGCGACGATCGTTCCGATCGCGAGCGAACGCCCCGGGTAGCGTGACAGCGTGACGTGATGGCTCGATCCGAGGATCGCGTAGGCGGCGTACGGAGCGAGCGGGAACGATGACAGCGAGGCGTGATCGGTCGATCGCGCGAGCCACGCGGTGTATTCCGATGAGTCGATCGTCGTGGTCGTCGTCGTCGCGCCGAGCACGAGCAGCGCGATCGTGATGCTCGCGCGAACGTACGATGGCGTCCTGCTCAGGGCGGCCGCGATCGCGATCGATGCGCCGACGCAGTGCAGCGCGTCGAAGCGGAGCGCGAGCGAGCACCGCTCGGGGTGATCGACGATCACGATCGCGGCGCCGATCACGATGAGGAGCGGCCCGACGATCCACGGCACGTCGCGGAGCCACCGGCTCGCGATGCCGTCCGCGTCGTGCCGGCTCGCGCGCGCTGCGCCGACGGTGAGCGCCGCTCCCCCGCCGAGGGCCACGATGGCGGGCCAGGCTCGAGGCTCCGAGAGGCCGCCCGCGTCGACGGCCCAGATCTGGGCCCGGAGCAAGATCCCGAGCGCGAAGACCTCGCCGCCGCGCCGCGCCACGTCCCCGATCGTGGCCCCCGCCGCGATCGCCCTCGCGACGTTGGCGCCCGCCGCGTAGAGAAAGAGCGGCGCGGCCAGCCCGCCGACGACCCTCACCGCGTGCCACGCGGGCCCCGAGCGAAAGCTCGGCGCGAGCCACGCGTCGGCCACGTGCCACGCGATCATCGCGAGCACCGCGGCGCCGCGCATCGCGTCGAGCGCGCGCGCGCGCGTCGGGACGTCGTTGACACTCCGAAACGGGTTTGCTACCGGATCCATCCTTCTGCGGGTCGCGGGAGGCACTCGGGCTTCGTACGCTTCGAACGCGTATCGGTCCGAGCGTGCGCCTGAGGCTGTCCCTGGTCGATGCTCGCCATCGATACCGAGTTGAGATGCCTAGTCGAGGAGGCGCCGTGTTCAAGTCGATCTGCATCTTCACCGGACACTCCAACCCGGTCCTCGCGGAGCAGATCGCCAAGTACCTCGAGGTGCCGCTCGGCCGCGTGAAGATCTCGAAGTTCTCGGACGGCGAGGTGTTCGCCGAGGTGCGCGAGAACGTGCGCGGCGTGGACTGCTACGTGATCCAACCGACGTGCGCGCCGGTGAACGATCACTTGATGGAGCTCCTGGTGATGATCGACACGCTCAAGCGCGCGTCGGCCGCCTCCATCACCGCGGTGATGCCGTACTACGGCTACGCGCGCCAAGACCGCAAGGTCGCGCCGCGCACGCCGATCACGGCCAAGCTCGTCGCGGATCTCCTGCAGTCGGCCGGTGCGTCGCGCGTCGTCGCGATGGATCTCCATGCCGGGCAGATCCAGGGCTTCTTCAACATCCCGTTCGATCACCTCCACGCGATGCCGGTGTTCCTCGACTACCTCGCGCCGAAGCTCCAGCCGGGCGCGGTGTGCGTCTCGCCGGACGCGGGGGGCGTCGAGCGCGCGCGCGCCTACGCGAAGCGGCTCGGCTCGGAGCTCGCGATCATCGACAAGCGGCGCGCGGCCGCCAACGTGAGCGAGGTGATGAACATCGTCGGCGCGGTCGAGGGCCGCGACTGCGTGATCATCGACGACATGGTCGACACCGCGGGCACGCTGACCAACGCGGCCAAGGCGCTCGTCGAGCGCGGGGCGCGCCGCGTGTTCGCGGCGGCGACGCACGGTGTCTTGTCGGGCCCCGCGATCCAGCGCATCAACGAGTCGGTAATCCAGGAGGTCGTGCTCACCGACACGATCCCGATGCGCCCCGAGGCGACGCAGAGCGACAAGTTCAAGGTGCTCTCGGTCTCGCGACTCCTCGGCGAAGCGATCAAGCGCATCCACCACTCGGACTCGGTCAGCTCGCTCTTCGTCTGAGCTCGCGGCTCGCGTTCGGGGGGTTGACGCGGTCGGGCCGAGGGGTCACAACGCCGGCCCCCGCACGTGGCGGGTCGAAAGGATATGTGAGCGACATGGAAGCGGTGGCGCTTTCGGCTGAGGTCCGCGAGACGCGCGGAAAGGGGCCGGCTCGTCAGCTGAGGATGCGTGGGCTGATCCCGGCGGTGTTGTATGGGCCCGGCAGGGAGCCCAAGCCCCTCTCGGTGGAGCCCGGCTCGCTCGAGAAGGCGCTGCGCGGCGCGTTCGGACGCAACCAGCTCATCGAGCTGAGCGTCGGGGGAGCCACGGAGCTCGCGGTCGTGCGCGACGTCGAGGTCCACCCGGTGTCTCGCGTCCTCCTCCACGCCGACTTCTACGCGGTGGCCCGCGACCGGATGGTTCGCGCCGAGGTCCCGTTCAGCACCACCGGCCGCGCCGTCGGCGTGCAGAAGGGCGGCGCGCTCCGGAAGTTCTACCGGACGCTCCCCATCATGGCGTGTCCGCAGGACGTGCCCGCGAAGATCGAGGTCGACGTGACCCCGCTCGAGCGCAACGAGTCGATCACCGTCGCGAACCTCCCGCTGCCGGCTGGCGTCTCGGTGACGTTGCCGCCTACGCGCCGCGTCGTGATCGTCGACGCGCACGAGAAGAAGCAGGAAGAGGAGCCTGAGGCGACCGCCGCAGCGGCGCCGGCCGCGGGCTGATGCAGCTGGTCGTCGGCCTGGGCAACCCCGGGCCGAAGTACCGGGGCAACCGTCACAACGTCGGCTTCATGCTGATCGAGGAGCTCGCCCGCGCGATGCGGGAGGAGCTCCGCGAGAAGTTCAAGGCGCGCTGGTGTCGCGGGCGGATCGGGGGGACCGACGCGGTCCTCCTGATGCCGCAGACGTACATGAACCTCTCGGGCGAGTCGGTGCAGCCGGCGATGCGCTTCTTCAAGGTGGAGCTGCCCGACGTGTTGGTCGTGCACGACGAGCTGGACCTCCCGTTCGGCACCGTGCGCCTCAAGCAGGGTGGCGGCGCCGGCGGTCACAACGGTCTCAAGTCGATCATCCAGCACTGCGGCGGTCAGGGGTTCGCGCGGCTCCGCATCGGGATCGGTCGGCCGCGGAGCGGGAGCCCCGAGGGCCACGTGCTGAGCGATTTCTCAGCCAGCGAGAGCGCGGAGCTCGGCGACGTGCTAAGGCAGGCGGCCCTCGCGGTGGAGGCCGTCCTTTCGGACGGCGTTGGTCCGGCGATGAACCGGTTCAACGTACGGACTTCCGGCGCGGCGGCGAACGTGGTTGCGGCGAAAGAGGCGAGGGCGAAGGACGCGCCCGACGCAGCCTCGCGCACCCCTTCGGATCCCGAGTCCTGAGCTCCTGTTCGTTCTTTCCCACTCCATCCCATCCTCGCTCCGGGCGTTCCCGGGGCCGCTAGACCGAGAGGAAACGAGACATGTCTGCTGCAGCGCAGCTCGCACGTGAGTACGAGCTCGTCTATATCCTGCGCCCGACCACGGGCCCCGCGGAGGCCCGCAAGGTCGCCGACCGCGTGACCGAGGTCATCGAGAAGGGCGGCGCCAAGCTGACCCGCGTCGACAACTGGGGGAAGCGCCGCCTGGCGTACCCGATCCAGAAGCACACGCGGGGCATCTTCGTGCACGTGAAGTTCGTGGCGTTCCACGGGCTCGTCGCCGAGCTCGAGCGCAACCTGCGCATCCAGGACACCGTCGTGCGCTATCAGACGGTGAAGCTGGAGAACCTCTACGAGATGTCGGCGCTCAGCGTCGATCCGACTGAGGTCGAGTTCCACGACATCGAGGAGACGGCCGAGACGGAGGACGACGAGCCGACGTTCGAGGAGCAGCTGGGCATGGGCGCCCCGCGCGCCCGCGCGAGCGCCGAGCCGGACGACGCGGATGACTCCGACGATACCGACGACACCGATGACAACGAAACGGACGACGCCGAGGACGACTCGGATTCGGACGAGGAGACGGAGTCATGAACGACGATTTCGAAGAGGGCACGGGCAAGAAGTCGCGCCGGTCCGAGGGTGACCCGCTCGGTCTGCGCCGTCGCGCGGGCGGTGGCCGCAAGCGTCCGCCGACCTTCGTGATGGATGCGGACTTCGAGTTCGACTACAAGGACCCGCAGACGCTGAAGCACTTCATCACCGAGCGCGGCAAGATCGTTCCGCGCCGCATCAGCGGCCTCTCGGCGAAGCAGCAGCGCGCGTTGACCCGCGCGATCAAGCGCGCGCGCATGATCGCCCTGCTCCCCTACACGGCGGTGAAGTAGCCATGGCCAAGGGGAACGTGCAGGTCATCCTGCGTGACGACGTCGAGAACCTCGGTCGCTCGGGGGAGCTCGTGAAGGTGAAGCCGGGCTACGCGCGCAACTACCTGTTGCCGCGTGGTCTGGCGGCGATGGCGACGCGCGGCAACGTCGCGCAGATCGAGCACGAAAAGCAGGTTGCCAAGGCGCGCGCGGTCAAGCTGAAGGCGACGGCCGAGCAGCAGGCCGGTCAGCTCTCCTCCGTCAGCGTGACGATCAGCGCGAAGGCGGGCGAGAACGACAAGCTGTTCGGCTCGGTGGGCGCGAAGGACATCGCGTCGGCGCTCGCCGCGAACGGCGTCGAGGTCGACCGCAAGAAGATCGTGTTGGACGAGCCCATCAAGGAGCTCGGCGAGCACGAGGTGCAGATCAAGCTCGGCTATGAGGTCACGGGGATCATCAAGGTCACGGTGGTCGCCGAGGCCTGAGCAAGTCCGTTTCGAGCGATCGTCTCGACGCGCCGACGCCCCGACTCCGCGAGGAGCCGGGGCGTTCGCGTTTCTCGGTCTCCGTATCAATCGTGCGGGGTCGTCGCGCTCGCGCGGTGTGGTAGACCAACGGGTCCGATGGCGTTGGATGAGATCGGCTACGAGAGCGCGCCGCGCGGCCCTTCGGGTGGGGGAGGCCGCGTGCCTCCGCACTCGCTCGACGCGGAGCGCGCGGTGCTCGGTGGGATCCTGCTCGAGAACAGCGCGCTCGATTCCGCTTCGCAGATCCTCGACCCCGACGACTTCTACAGCCGCGCGAACTCGCTCGTGTTCGACGCGATGACCGGTCTCTTTCGACGTGGACAGCCGGTCGACCTCGTCACGCTGCGCGCGTGGCTCAGCGATCACGGCAACCTCCAGAAGGCGGGCGGCGACGAGCACTTGCTGTCGCTCACCGAGACGATCCCGACCGTCGAGAACATCGAGCACCACGCGAACATCGTCCGCGAGAAGGCGGTCGTCCGCCGGATGATCACGCGCTGCCACGAGATCGCGGCGCGCGGCTACGGCGACTACGGCGAGGTCAGCGAGTTCGTCGACGAGGCGGAGAAGCAGATCTTCGACGTCGCGAAGCAGTCGGTCGCCTCGCCCTACGAGCACATCAAGGACGTCGTCATCCGCACGTTCGAGCAGGTGACCGAGGCGGCGGAGCGCAAGGAGCGCATCACCGGCCTGCCGACGGGATTCACGAAGCTCGACAAGATGACGGCCGGGCTCAAGCCGGGCGAGCTCATCGTCATCGCGGGTCGTCCCGGCATGGGCAAGACGGCGCTCGCGATGAACATCGCGCTCCACGCGTGCGCGACCCGGCAGGTCCCGGTGGTCGTGTTCAACCTCGAGATGGCGAAGGAGGAGCTCGCGCGACGTCTCCTCTGTAGCGAGGCGCGCGTCGACGGCGGCCGCATGCGGACGGGGATGCTCACGCGCGACGACTGGACGCGGCTCACCAGCTCGGCCGGGACGCTCACGAACATTCCACTCTTCATCGACGACACGCCCGCGATCTCGATCATGGAGCTGCGCGGCAAGGCGCGGCGCTTGATGAGCGAGCAGAACGGGCTCGGCCTCATCGTGATCGACTACCTCCAGCTCATGCGCGCGGGCACGCGCGTGGAGAGCCGCGAGAAGGAGGTGAGCGAGATCAGCCGCTCGCTCAAGGCGCTCAGCAAGGAGCTGCGCGTGCCGGTGGTCGCGCTCTCGCAGCTCAACCGCGGCGTCGAGACTCGGGCCGGCAAGGACAAGCGGCCGCAGCTCAGCGATCTGCGCGAGTCGGGCGCGATCGAGCAGGACGCGGACGTGATCATGTTCGTGTTCCGCGAGGAGTTCTACAACCGCGACGATCCCGAGCTGCGCGGCATCGCGGAGATCATCATCGGCAAGCAGCGCGCGGGCCCGGTCGGGATCGTGAAGGCGCGCTTCTTCCACGAGTACACGCGCTTCGAGAACCTCGACGACGACTACGACGACGAGTACGGCGGCGGCGGCTCGATCGATCCGGGTCCGGACGACTTCGCCTGAGCCGGTCGGACGCTTCGGGTATCCTCGCCCGATGCGTCGGTTCGCCTGCCTCGGGCTCGTCGGGCTCTTCGCCGCGTGCGGCGGCGCGACGTCCGAGGTGCGCGGGAGCGAGGACGCGGCGGTCGTGCCGGCCACGTTCCTGCGCGAGCTCGGCGCGCAGTCGACCGCGGTGCTGCGGGCGCCCACCCGATCGATCGACGAGCTCGATGCGGACCGGCAGGCCGCGCGGGGGGTGGAGCGGCGCGCGGCGACGCGGGATCTCGTCGGCGCATACATCGACGCATGGCAGACCGCGAGCGAGCGGCGCGAGCGGCGACGTCTGCGGCGCGTCCTCGATCGCATGATCGACGCGGGGATGCGTGGGGCGCGCGACGCGACGCTCGACGCGGAGCTCGACTTCGCGAAGCTGTGGGTCGCGTACGTCGCCGAGGAGAGCTCGGCGGGCCCGCGGGCCGAGCGGTTCATCCGCCGCTACGCGCGCACCGGCGGCGCGCTGGTCGGGCTCGCGTACATGATCTCCGGCGAGGTCGCGCTCGGCGCGCAGCGCTACGACGAGGCGCGCGACGCGTTCCGCTTCGCGCTCGGGCAGCTCGACACCCCCCTCTACGCGTACGCGCTCTATCGCATCGCGCAGGCGCACCACCTCGGCGGCGACCGGAGCGAAGCCGAGCAGGCGCGGATCGAGGTCGCGCGGCTCGGCTGTCCGCGCGAGGTGCCCGCGCTGACCCAGCGCGTCGCGCGCGCGGCCAGTCAGGCGCTCGGCGCGGGGATGCGCGAAGACCCGGACGGCGTGGTGCGACCGGCGAGCTGTCCCGCTCCGAGCGAAGGAGCGCCCCTCGAGGAGCAAGGGTGGCGGCCTCAGGAGTAGCCCGGATATGCTCGCGCACTTCACCCCACCGCTCGCTCCGGCCCGTCGTCGACGGGCCCGTGCTCACGGCTCGAATCTCCGGGACGTCCGCGGCTCGGGCGGCGTCCTCATGATCTCAAACTACGCTGTCATGTCTTCCCAGCCCGTGGGCTGCCCGAACCAAGGACGGTCGTCTTGACGCTTCGCCGAACTGCCACGCTCGCCACGTTCGTCGCACTCGCGGGTCTCTTGGCCTTGTCGAGTCCATCCCCTGCGCGCGCGGGTGGATTCGAGTTCAGCGGCCCCGGCACTCGCGCCCTCGGGCGCGGCGGCGCATTCATGGCTCGCGCCGACGACCCGATGGCGATCGTCTACAACCCGGCCGCCCTCGCGTTCCTCCCCGGCTACCAGCTGCAGCTCGGCAGCCACCTCGTGCTCTACGACGCGTGCGTGCAGCGCAGCGGTACGTACAACTCGAGCGACGTGCTCAACAGCGGCTCGGGATTCGACAGTCGGTTCGGCTACGCCGATCCGGCGGCCGACAACTGGGTCAATCAACCTTTCCCACGTGTATGCCGCGGCGGTCCGCCAGGGCCCAGCCCGCAGCTCGTGTTCAGCGCGCATCCGATCCCCGAGCTCGGGCTCGCGCTCGGGTTCAACGCGCCGGCCGGGGTCGGGACCTCCACGTGGGGCGACGACGACGGGACGGTCACGCGCGCCGACGGGGTGGTGCTGCCGACGCCCAACCGGTACGGCGGCGTGAACGCCGAGCTGCTTCTGTTCGATATCTCGCTCGGCGCCGGGTACAGCCCGATCAAGGAGCTCGCGTTCGGCCTCACGCTGCAGTGGGGCATGTCGTTCGTGAACTTCCAGACGTTCACGAGCGCCGGCTCGGGCCCCGAGGATCCGGCGCAGGACGTCCGCACGCAGGTGCAGGCCAACGACCTGTTCATCCCCGCCGTGATCGGCTCGGTGCACGTCGTCCCGATCCCGCAGCTCGACATCACCGCGATGGCGCGGTTCACCGACGGGATCAGCGCGGACGGATCGCTCAACCTCACGACGGGGTACTACGGCACGGGGATGGCCGGCGGTTACACGCCGTTCTCCACCACCATCAACGACGTGAACCTGACGTCGGGGCAGCCGTGGGTGTTCGGGCTGGCCGTGCGTTACTCGGACCAACGCAACCCGAACGGGCGCCATCGCGATCCCGATCAGGCGGGGCGGGTGAGCGGTCGGATCGAGGATCCCATGGTCACCGAGAATTTCGATCTCGAGCTCGACGTCGTCTACCAGCTGAACGCCCAGGTGCAAGACTTCGTGGTAACGCAGCCGCCCGGCGCGGCCGTCGACATCTGTGAGGGCCCGCGGACCGCCGAGGACTGCGCGATGAACGGTCCGAGCCTCACGGCGCCGCTCCCCCCGCAGCTGCCCCTCGCGCACGGCTGGCGCGATCAGATCCTGGTGCGCGCGGGCGCCGACTGGAACGTCATCCCGGGCATGCTCGCGCTCCGAACGGGCGCGCACTTCGAGAGCAGCGGCGTCAACTCGACGTACCAGATCCACGACTTCATCCCCGGGATGCGGCTCGGCCTCCACCTCGGGATGACGTTCCGCATCGAGCGCTTCGACGTGTCGATCGCGTACGCCCACATCTTCCAGTTCGACGAGACGATCACCGACGCGAACGCGGGCTTCCGGCACGTGGCGGCGACGGGGATGGAGGGTGTCTGCCCGGGCGCCGGCGGCGACACGTACGACCGCAACCAGCCCGTGGTGAGCCGCGGCTGCTACCCGAACGGGGTGGGCTCGGTGGTCAACGCGGGGACGTACCAGGCGGAGTTCAACGTCGTCTCCCTCTCCGCTCGCTACAACTTCAACTGAGGTCCTGCGGCGTCCCTCGTGCGGCGCCGTCGCGCGTCGCCCGCGTGAGAGTCCGCCTCGACCGCGATGCGAGCGGTGGCTACGACGCTGCTCGTGCGGACCAACATCCTGGGCGGTGGGCCGGCCGGCCTGTATCTGTCGATCCTCCTGAAGCAGCGCGACCCGGCGCGCGAGATCGTCGTCTTCGAGCGGAACGCGCCCGACGACACGTTCGGGTGGGGCGTGGTGTTCAGCGACGAGACGCTCGGCAACCTCGAGGCGGCGGACCCCGAGGTGTACGCGCAGATCCGCGCGAGCTTCGCGTACTGGGACGCGATCGACATTCACTATCGCGGGCGCTGCATCCGCAGCCGCGGGCACGGCTTCTGCGGGATGTCGCGGAAGAAGCTGCTGCAGATCCTCCAAGCGCGCGCGAAGGACCTCGGGGTCGAGGTGCGCTTCCGTCACGAGGTCGACGACGTCGCCGCGCTGCGCGACGCCGATCTGTTGGTGGGGGCCGACGGGGTGAACAGTAGGACGCGCGCCCGCTACGAGGACCGCTTCGGGGTGCACGTCGATCCGCGACACTGCCGCTACATGTGGCTCGGTACGCGGCAGAGCTTCCGCGACGCGTTCACGTTCAGCTTCCGCGAGAACGAGCACGGCATCTTCCAGATCCACGCGTACCAGTTCGACGCCGACACCAGCACCGTGATCGTCGAGTGCGACGAGGGCACCTGGGAGAACGCGGGGCTCGATTCGGCGAGCACCGAGGAGAGCATCGCGTACTGCGAGCGCGTGTTCGAAGCCGAGCTCGGCGGTCAGCCGCTGCTCGACAACAACTCTCGCTGGGTCCAGTTCCCGACCTATACGCTCGACCGCTGGCACTTCGAGAACGTGGTGCTCATCGGCGACAGCGCGCACACCGCGCACTTCTCGGTAGGCTCGGGCACCAAGCTCGCGCTGGAGGACGCGATCGCGCTCGCGGACGCGCTCAACGAGCCGGGCACCATCGAGGCGCGGCTCGAGCGCTACGAAGAGAGCTCGCGCGAGCGCGTCGGCAAGACGCAGAAGTCCGCGCAACAGAGCCTCGAGTGGTTCGAGCACGTGCGGCGTTATTGGAAGCTCCCCCCCGAGCAATTCGCGTTCAGCCTCCTCACTCGCTCGCGCCGGATCACCCACGACAACCTGCAGCTCCGCGATCCGGAGCTGATCGATCGGCTGGATCGCTTCTACCTCGCGCAACAAGGGTTGCCAACGCCGCCCGAGGGAGCGCGACCCACCGCGCCGATGTTCACCCCGTTCACGCTCCGCGACATGACGCTCGCGAACCGCGTCGTCGTGTCTCCGATGTGCCAGTACTCCGCGACCGACGGCGTCCCGAACGACTGGCACCTCGTGCACCTCGGGAGCCGCGCGATGGGCGGCGCGGGGCTCGTCTTCGCGGAGATGACCGACGTCTCGGCGGAGGGTCGCATCTCGCCCGGCTGCACCGGCATTTGGAACGAGACGCAGCGCGACGCGTGGGCGCGGATCGTCGCGTTCGTGCACGCGAACACGCGCGCGAAGATCGGGCTCCAGCTCGGGCACGCGGGTCGCAAGGGCTCGACGCGCCGGCTGTGGGAGGGGATGGATCAGCCGCTCCCCGACGGCAACTGGGAGGTCATGGGGCCCTCACCGCTCGCGTACGCGGCGGGCATGCAGGTCCCCCGGCCGATGACGCGCGCCGACATGGATCGCGTCACCGAGGAGCACGTGCGCGGCGCTCGGCTCGCGGCGGAGGCGGGCTTCGACATCCTCGAGCTCCACATGGCGCACGGTTACTTGCTCTCGAGCTTCCTCACTCCGCTGAGCAACCAGCGTGACGACGAGTACGGTGGCGCGCTCGAGAACCGCATGCGCTACCCGCTCGAGGTGTTCGACGCGGTGCGCGCGGCGTGGCCGAGCGAGCGCCCGATGAGCGTCCGCATCAGCGCGACCGACTGGGTGCCGGGCGGCTTCGACGGGGACGACGCGGTCGTCGTCGCGCGCGCGCTGAAGGCGCACGGCTGCGACATCATCGACGTCTCGACGGGACAGACGTCGCCGCTCGCGCAGCCGATCTACGGCCGCGCGTACCAGACGCCGTTCGCGGACCGGATCAAGCAGGAGGTCGAGATCCCGACGATCACCGTCGGCAACATCACCGACGCCGATCAGATCAACACGATCCTCCTCGCGGGCCGCGCCGATCTCTGCGCGCTCGCGCGCCCGCACTTGAAGGACCCGTACTTCACGCTCGATGCGGCGGAGGCGCTCGAGCAGTGGGACGTGCACTATCCGCCGCAGTACATCCTCGCGAAGCCGCGCGCGCCCCGCTGACCCTCGCTCGCGCTGACCCTCGCTCGCGCTGATCCTCGATCGCGCTGATCCTCGATCGCGCTGATCCTCGATCGCGCTGATCCTCGATCGCGCCACCTGAACCCTCCGAGGTGACGCTCGTCGCCGATCCGGTGCGGTCCGCAGGCGGGGACGCGCCCGGCACGCCCGCTGCACTGCTCGCGCGCACGATGCGGAGGGACGCGATGATCCGAATGCGGTGGGTGGTGCTGCTCTCGTGCGTGCTCGGGGGGTGCGCCGCGGAGGTCGGCGATCCCGACATCACCGAGACCAGCGCCGACGGTCTCATCAACGGTCGCTACACGTTCGAGCGCCCCGAGGTCGGCTCGATCCGCGTCGGCGGCGGCGCGTGCACGGCCACTCTGTTCGGGAGCGCGCGCACGGTGATCACCGCCGCGCACTGCATCGACTATCAGTCGAGCCGCGGGCCCGGGAGCTACGGCGACTTCACGCTCGAGCCGCGACCTGGCGAGCGCTATCGCTACACGATCCGGCAGATGGTCGCGTTCGGTACGACCTACGGCGCGAGCGAGGACGACGTCGCGCTCCTCCAGCTCGCGGAGGAGGTGCCCTCGAGCGTGGCGGTGCCGGACGCGCCGGCCGGCGCTCATCCGGCGAGCGGATCGTCGATCACGATCTACGGGTTCGGCTGTCAGCGTCGCGGCGGCGGCGGGAGCTCGAGCTTCGCGAAGCAGGCGTTCCCCACGCGATGGGGACAGAGCTCGTACAACCTCTGCCCCGGCGACTCGGGGGGACCGACGCTCGGCGCCGACGGCTCGGTCCTCCGCGTCAACAGCGCGTACATCGTCGGCGAGGGCCGCGATCTGTTCGGCGACGTCGTGCGGCACTTGAGCGACCTCCGCCGCTACGCCGACACGTGGCGCGGGACCTCGCCGCTCGTGTGGGTCGGTGACGCGCCTCCGCCGAGCGACCCTCCGCCGAGCGACCCCCCGCCGAGCGATCCTCCGCCGAGCGATCCTCCGCCGAGCGATCCTCCGCCGAGCGATCCTCCGCCGAGCGATCCTCCGCCGAGCGATCCTCCGCCGAGCGATCCTCCGCCGTCCGGCGGCGTGGAGGGACGGTGCAACGCGCACACCGACTGCGAGGTGTGCACCGAGGATGACCACTGTGGATGGTGCAACTCGGGTTGCCATAGCCTCACGCTCGGTCCGAGCGGGCGCCTGCAGGGCGTGACGTGCACGCAGCCGCCGCTCATCGCGCCGTGGAGCTGCCCCGCGCCGGACGCGCCGCCTCCGCCGCCGCCGCCGGCGACCCCGAGCCCGTCGAGCTGCGGCGGCTGGAGCGGGTTCACCGAGTACACCTGCCACGCGGACCGTCGCCAGTTCATCCGCTGCGGCGCTGCGGGGATCGAGGTGCTGGTGTGCCCGTCGGGCTACGCGTGTCAGCCCGGCTCGACCGAGCTGCTCTGCTACTACGGTCCGTGACCGGGCTCAGCGCTGGACGAAGATCGGGTTCGACACGCCGAACGGGAGCCGGCGCCGGTGCACCGGCTCGAGATCGGTGTCGCCGTACGCCGCGACGAGGACGTAGCTGCCGGCCGTCGACACGTCGATCTCGATCTCCTGATCGAGCCGCGTCGTCGGCCGCATCGGGTCCGCGTCCTCGGGGAGGATCGCGATCGTCTCCACGATCGCGCCGTCCACCACCACGTCGATCGCGTCGACGTCCACCCAGCTCGCCGCCTGGACGCGCACGTGCACGCGCGCGCGTGGGCCGACGCCGCCGACCTCGTCGCCAGGGCCGGCCGCGCCGATCCGTGTGTCCACGAAGATTCCTCCACTCACCGTCCCGTGGCCAGCGGCCAACGTGTCGCGCACGAGGTCGTCGCTGAGCTCGCTCGGCGTGTCCGTCCCGAACGCGAGGCACGTGCGCGGATAGCCGACCGGTGAGCTCGCGATGCGATGGCTGTCCGAGGAGCCGACGGCGAACACGCGCCGGCCCGATCCGAGGAGCGCGAGCCAGTCGCGCACCTGACGATCCCTGGTCTCGGTCCAGCTCGAGTTGTTGAACACCTCGACGAGGGTGAAGCGCTCGTCCCACGCGTCCGCGCGCGCGACCCCGCCGGTCACCGGATCGAAGCCCACATAGTCGAAGTAGTTCGGGTCGCCGCGCGGGTGGTTGATGATGACCACCGGCGCTTCGGCGCGCGCGCGCACCGCGTCGAACACGTCGACGGGGTTCATGGTCGCCACGACCTGATCCGGCTCGGCGTTCGTCGGGTACGTCTGCCAGCGCGGGGCGCCCGCGTTGACGAGACTCGCGTCGGCGCGCATCGGCACCACGCCCATGTGCTCCCACTGCTCGAAGCTGGTCAGCTCGATCGAGCCCATGCCGTAGGCGAACGCCTCCATCCCGAGCGCCGTGATCTCACGCGCGAAGCTTCCGACGTACTCGTGGTCGCTGCGCACGGGGATCTCGAGCCCATCGGCGAGCGCCTGCCGCACCTTGAGGGTGGCGTCGTCGCCCGAGTCGTTGCTGCGATGGGTGTGGATGTGGAAGTCGGCGCACATCACGCCGGTGGTGTCGATCACGCGCTCGAGCATCACCGGCACGTCCACCGGATCGGGGCCGCTCAAGTCCACCGTGCGATCGACGAGCTCGTACTCGTAGCCGCGCGAGACGACGACCCGCACCCTCTCGGCGGGCGCCCGCAGCGTGACGTCGCCCGTCTCGGGGTACGCGACGTCGAAGCGCCCGCTCACCGTCCCCTCGATCCCGAACCGGTCGTCGGGTCGGCCGACCATCGCGCCGGGGACGGGGAAGAGCTGCACGCGCGCGGGGATCGGCGCGCCCGACTCGTCGGTGACGACCACGTGCACGAGGTTCGAGCGCGCGAGCTCGAGGTCGACGCTCGCGCCGTCGACCGGCACCGGACTGCTCACACGGCTGCCCACCTGGAACGCGGACAGCTCGAACGCGCCGTCGGCGGGCAGCGCGATGCGGTAGCTCCCGTCGGGCCCCGCGGTGGTGCGCGAGACGAAGCCATCGGCGTCGGACGCGAGCACGAACGCGTCGCCGATCGGTGTGCCTTCGGTGTCGCGCACCACGCCGGTGACCTCGCGGGTGGACGTCTCCAGCGTCTCGTAGACGGCGCGCATCACTCCGTCGACCCCGGGCCCACCGATCGCGATGCGCGCGTGGTGGCGCCGGAGCGGCGTGCACCCGCGCGCGGAGATCCCGCGCGACAGGAACGAGACGAACCCGCTGATCGCGATCCCGCCGCCGAGCGGATCCTCCGGGCTGAAGTACGCAAACCCCGTGATGCCGTCCGACGCGAACCCCGCGTACGGCACCGGCTGATCGTCGAGCGAGAAACCCACCCCCGGCGCGAACGGAGGCATCCGCGGAGTATGCATGAACGCGTGCATCGTCGAGATGCTGCGCGCGCTCGCGCCCGCCTCACCCCGCAGCTCGACGAACACGTCGACGTACGGCGCGTCCGGCTCGAGCACGTAGTCGATCGCGACGCGGAAGTCCGAGAAGTCGCCGGGGAGGAGCGGTCCCACGCGCCCGGCGAAGAACGGCAAGGCTCGTGGCACCCCCTCCGCGCGGACGATCGCCGCACCGCCGTCGCTCCCGTCGGCCAGCACCGTCACCGAGTCGGTCAGCGTAGTCTGTCCGCCGAGCATCACGAGGATCTCACCGAAGTCCGCCGGCTCCACGAGCGCGCCCCCCTCGACGCGCGCCGCGCCGACGGGTCGTCCGCCCCACGGGTCGTAGAGGTCCGAGTCGTCGGTGTCCTCGATGACGATCGCGATGCGCTCGTTCGCGAGCACGAAGTCGCCGTCCTCCCACACCTCGAGGCGACTCGCGAACGGAGGCAGTTGGTCGGCGCGGATGCGACCCGCGCGCGCCTCGCCGGGCCCGACCCCGAGCGGATCCCCGTGACCGTCGGCGCCGCGCTCGAACGCCGCGACGTCGCAGCTCCCCGCGTCGGGTGGACCGGCGTCGCGCGGCGGATCCGGCTCGGGGCAGCCGGTGAGCCCAAACAGCGAGGCCACGAGGAGGCCGACGCGCGCGTTCTGCGACGGTGACGGCACGGTGACAGGGTACCCCCGACCGCGCGATCGGGGACACTCGCCGGCTCGATTCGACGGGCGGCGGTGCGCGACGTGCGGTCGAAGCGTCGCAGCGCCACCATCCCCCGATGCGCGGGTGCCCATGCTGAGCCCAGACCCGACGAGCGTCGCCGAGGGACGATCGATCGTCGAGTCGGCGGATCGCCCGGTCGACCCCGTCCGCGCTGCGCGCGTCTTCGCGGTGGTCGGCGGTCTGCTCGCCGCGCTGATCGGCGGGGCGGTGGAGCACCTCTTGCGGACCGCCGACGACGAGCCGATAGGGAGCGGGGTGCTGCGACGCGGGATGACGGAGCTCCGTCCCGCGTCGAGCGAGCCCTCGCGCCTCGCGGTGGTGCTGGTCGACGGGATGCGCGCCGACGAGGCGGTCGCGCTCCCGAGCTGGGGTGCGCTCGCGTCGCGAGGTGCGTGGACGGGCCGCGTCGCGTTGGAGATGCCGTCGTTGTCCCGGCCCTTCGAGCACGTGTTGTTGACGGGCGTGCCGATCGACGCGTCGGGCATCCGGAGCAATCGGTTCGTGCATCGAGCACGTCACGATTCGTTGACGGACCGGGTGCGCGCGGCGCGAGGGAGCGTCCTCATCGTGAGCCAGGGCCTCGACTGGCTGCGGCGGATGCACGGCGCGTCCGAGGACGGCGGGAGTGACGCCGCCGACGCGCTCGACGGACCGCTGGACGACGCGCTCGACGAGCTCACCCACGCCGCGCCACCCGCGCTCCTCCTCGTGCATCACGTGACGGGCGACCAGACCGCGCACGACCACGGGGTGCGGAGCGAGGAGCATCGGGCCGCGCTCCGTCAGGCCGATCGCGTCATCGAACGGATCGCCGAGCTCGGCACGCGGCTGGTGGTGCTGAGCGACCACGGTCACCTCGAGAGCGGCGGGCACGGCGGTCCCGAGCGGGAGGTCGCGCTCGCGCCGATCTTGATCCGCGGTCTCGCGGGCGCGCCGTCGACGCGCGCGGTGCCGGCGGTGTCGCTCGCGCCGACGCTGGCCCGGCTCGTCGGCGTCGCTCCGCCGCTCCACGCGACCGCGCCTGCGGTGGGGGAGACCGCCGACGCACGGCACGCGCGGGCCGAGGCGGCGTTCGTCGCGGGGCGCCGCGCGGAGGAGCTGCGCCTCGAAGGGCGGCGGCGCTGGATGATCCTGCTCGCGCTCGCGTTCCTCGTCCTCACGCTCGGTCCGATCAAGCGCGCGTTCGGATTCGATCGCGGGGTCGTCATCGCGGTCTTGCTCTGGCCGCTCGTCGTCGTCCTGGGTCACCTCGCGCTCGGTCGACCGCTCAGCCTGTCCGCGATCGACGATCGCGCGGTGCACATCGCGCGAGTCGTCTCGCTCGGCGCGCTCGGTGCGCTCCTCGCGATCGCGGCGAGCCGATGGATCGGGCGGGGACCGCCCCGCGGACGCGTCCGTCGCGGGGCCGCCGCCGTCGGATGGGTCGCGACGGGGAGCTTCGTCTCGAGCGCGACGTGGGCCGGCTTCGCGCTCGGCCCATGGCCGCTCACCCCGATCGAGTTCTACCTACCGCTCCTCTCGGGCGGCGCCGCGATCGGCGCGCTGGTCGTCGCCAGCGGTGCGCTCGCGCTCGAGCGGCGTGGCGCTCAGACCTCGGGCGGGCGGGCCTCCAGCGTCTAGCTCTCAGGGGCGCTCAGTACTCGACGTCGCCGAGCACTTCGATCGGCATCTCGCCATCGACGGCGGGCTCGGGCTCGCGCGGCGGCGGCGGCTCGATCGGCTCGCTGACCCCGCCCTCGACGAACACCTCCGGCTCTGGCGGCTCGGGGTACGCCGGCATCTCGCCGGCGATCGCGTAGTCGGTGTCGGGTCGCATGCCGACTTGCTTCCGCGTGCGCAGCGCGCAGGGCCGCGGGAGCTCCTCCTCACCGCCGAGCAGCATCAGCGGCGCGCCGAGCGCGGCCGCGCCCACGATCGCGCTGAGCCCGATCATCGCGCGCCGACCGCGCGACGCGGGCTTCTTCGGCGCGAGCTGAGCGCGCGCGAGGCTCTCCGCGATCGTGTGACCGATCTCGGAGCAGACCTGTCCGTACCAGCGCCCGATGCGACCCGGCGTATAGCGGTCGCCCGTCTCGAGGTACGCCGCGCACTGGCACGCCTTGCCTCGATCGCAGCTCACGCCCTGTTGAGCGACCCGCTGCGCGATCACGGCCGGCCCCTCGTCGATGTGGCCGAGTCGCAACGAAGCTTCCTTGCCCGTATCGCGGTCCTCGCCGACCATCGGCGCGCACGGGTAGAGGTTCCCGCTCGTCGCCACCACCACCTTGCGGCGCGGGTCGGTCGCCCGTGCGAACGGCTCCGCCGCCTCGTCGAACGCGCGGATGCCCGCCTCGAACGGCTTGAACGAGATCGGCTCGTTCTTGAGCCGGCGCGCGAGCACCTCCCAGCCGATCGACACGAGCTGCTCTCGGAGCTCGGTTCGCGTCTCATCGGTCCAGCTCTCGTCGACCGCGATGTTCGCGCGGATCGTCCGCACGCCCTCGCTCCACAGGAAGTTCGTGGAGATGAACGCGTAGCTCGCGGTGTCCGGCGTGATGACCATCATCGCGTCGCACGGGACGCCCGCGTCGAGGAGCCGCCGCAGCCCGCCATGCACCTGATCGAAGCTGGGCTTGCCTCCGGCGCAAGGTCGGTTGTGATCGTGCGCCTCGCGAACGCCGTCGATCGACACCGTCACGTGGACGCCGTGCTTCGTCAGGAAGCGCACGTGCTCCTCGCGGAGCAACGACCCGTTCGTCGTACACTGGATCGTGAGCTGGGCGCCGGCCGATCGAGCGCGCGCCTCGGCGAGCTCCACCGCGCGCTGCATCGCGTCGAAGTTCAGGAAGGGCTCGCCCCCGAAGAAGCTGAGCTGGGCTCGCCCCGACCCGTCCGAGAAGAGGAGGTCGACGCCGCGTTGGAGGACCGAGTCGTCGAGGTCCGTCTTGTGGTGCTCGCCCGCGTAGCAGTAGCCGCAGGCCAGGTTGCATCGGTGGGTCAGGATGAGGGCGACGTCCATGGCTCCTGTGACGCGCGGTCTCCGCGATCGCTTTGGGCCGGCCCCGAGATTCTTAACCGGCGGTCAGCGCCGCGGGTGCACCACCATGGGCATGCCCTCGGAGGGGCTGAACGTGATCGATCGACGGACGAGCCGGACCTTCACCCCCGGCGCCGCTTCGACGCGGAATCGTTGGAGGATCGCGGCCATGACGACCGCCATCTCGTACATCGCGAACGCCATCCCGATGCAGCGCCGGATCCCCCCTCCGAACGGGAAGTAAGCGTAGGGGTTCGGCTTCTGTTCGAGGAACCGACTCGGATCGAAGCGCAGCGGGTCGGGCCAGACGTCGGGGTGGCGGTGCGCGAGGTAGATGTTGGGCACCGCGATCACCCCGGCGGGAAGCCGGGTGGCCCCGAACGTCATCGGGGACTGGAGGCGCCGACCGACCATCGGGATGACGGGGCTGAGGCGCAGGGTCTCCTTGATGACCGCGTCGATCCAGCGGAGCTCGCGCACCCGGTCCGGATCGATCGGGCCGTCGCCGAACGTCGCGTCCACCTCCTCGACCGCGCGCGCGAGCGCCTCGGGGTGATCGAGCAGGCGATGGAACGCCCACGCGATCGACGTGGCCGTCGTCTCGTGACCGGCCACGAGCAGCGTCATCAGCTCGTCGCGCAGCTCCTGATCCGACATCGATTCGCCCGCCTCGTCGCGCGCGTCGATCAGCGCCGAGAGGATGTCCTCGCGCCCGTCGCGGGGCTCGCGCCGTCGCCTCCGGATCTGCGCGAAGAGGAGATCGTCGAGCTCGGCGAGTCGGTGATCGAGGATGCCGCCCGGCGAGTAGCGACCGAAGTCGACCTGGAACACCGGCAGCATCAACAGCGGGTTCGCGATCGTGTCGAGCAGGCTGCTCAGCGCCGCGCCGAAGCGACGTAGATCGTCGGCGCCGTCGATGCCGAACACCGCGCGCTGGATCACCTCGAGCGTGATCTCCTGGGTGCGTTCGTGGAGCGCGAACGGTGCGCCGCGCGGCCAGGAGTCCATCGAGGCGATCGTCGCGTCGCGGATCGTCTCGCCGTAGGCACGCATGCGCTGACCGTGGAACGGCGGCAGGAGGAGGCGCCGCTGCCGCATGTGGCGCGCGCCGTCCAACAGCAGCACGGAGTGTTGACCGAGGATCGGCTCGAGGATGATGTTGGCCTGACCCGCGTAGAGCTCGTCGCCGGGGCCGGTGAAGATCTCGCGGATCGCGTCGGGGTGCGCGAACGACACGAACGGGTCGGTCGCGATGAGCCGCATCGTGAACACATCGCCGTAGCGATGGCTGGCGCGCAGGAGATAGCGCGTCGGTCGCGCGATCCACATGGCGGTCTGGACGCCCGCCGGCTCGGGCGGTCCCTTGGGCAGCGAGCCGAAGGGCCCGCGGGCGCGAAGGGCGGTGGAGGTGCGGTCGGCGAGGTCCGCGAGCATGCGACAAGAGTAAGGACCAGACGGCCCGTCGGTCGAGGCCCAGCTCGAGGGCGCAGCGTCGAGGAGCTCAGCCCACGCCGAGGATCGCGGCCGACAGATCCACGACGTCCGCGAGCGACGCCTCCTTCGTACAGCCGACGACGCGGTCGACCTCCGAGAGGATCCGTGCGTAGGTCGGGGTCGTGAGGTTGGTCGGGCCCCACACGAGCACCTGATGGCCGTGGAGATCTTCGGGGCTGAGGACGCGCAGATCCTCGGGGTCGCCCTCGCGGCGATCGATCATCACGAGCGAGACGCGGCCCTCGAGGGCATTGAGCGTCGAGATCATCTCGAGCGCGTCCGCGACCACCACGAGCTCCGCGCGCTGACCGAACGCGCGCCGCGCGTGGGAGACGGTGCGGGTGTCCGGCGTCCAGAGGAGCACGGTCGAGCCGCTCGGTCGCGGGATCACCGTCTGATGCGGCGGGGTCGGACGGCGCCGCCGGATGCCGGAGTCGGCCACCGAGGCCGGCGCGGGGGGCGGCTCGGTGCGCTCGAGGAGGGCCCGCAGGTGGCGGCGCAGCTCGTCCGCGCTGGTGAGCGTGGTCTTGTCGACGAGCCGGACGAACAGCTTGGTGTCGACCCACTGCTGGCAGCTCAGGTTCGGATCGAGCGGCGCGTCGCGCCCATCGTCCCACCCCGCCTGCGCCATGACCTGATCGCGCATCGCCGGTGACAGGATCTGCTCGAGGGCTTCTTGGATGAGGCGGGTGCGTACCCCCAACCCCTCGCCGGTGTACGCATCCAGCCGGATGGCGTCGATGAAGTCCTGGGTCTGACGCTTTCTCGCCGCGCTCATGGGTCCGCCTTACCCCGCACCAAACGGTGCTCGCGGCGAGACCTTTAGATCCCAATTCGCGGGCTCACTCCACGCGGTGCTCGATCTCGGGCGGGCGCTCGCGAAACGCGTTCCGATCGGCGGCGTTGAAGGTCTGCCAGTCGATCTCGAACGGCGCGATCGACGTGGCTCCGTCCGCGCCGCGCACGATCTCGAGGGCCATCGGGGTCACCGAGCGATAGCTGCTCTGGGTCGGGAGGTCCTCGTTGTCGGCCCCCCCGGCGGAGAACAGCGTCATCAGCTGGCCGTGCTCGTCGTCGTAGACCTTCTCGAACCCTCCGTTGACCTTCTCGTGCCCGCGGATGAGCGTGGTGCACCCGAGGCGCTGCATGAACGAGGCGAACTGCAGCTTGCCGAACGGGAAGCGCGCGGTCTGTTCCTGGAGCGCGGCGGGGATCACGCTCGCCGCGCTCGGGTCGCTCCACATCATCTGGAAGCGGATGTCCGGATCGTTGAGCGAGGAGAGGTCCTTCCAGCGCTCCTTGATCACGCGGTCGCGCGGGATGCCGGCGTGGACGAACAGGATCGTGTCGAACAGGAACACGGTGGGCAGCGCATCGAAGAGGCGCTTGTAGCTGCGGAACACGTCGACCGGCACGTGCGGCTTGAGCGAGTTGATGGCCTCGGCCGGCTTTACGCCGCCGAAGACCTGGCCCTTGAACTCGATGTAGTACTCGTGGTTGCCGCGCAGCGCGACGACGTGCTCGGGCGCGCGCGTGCTCATCTGCATCACGGTCCGGAGGACGCCGTTGAGGCTGAAGATGCCGCGATCGATGTAGTCGCCGAGCAGGACCAGGAGCGGGTAGGGCTCGCTCTTCGGGTCGGCGCGATACGCGGCCACGCGATCGAAGAAGCGCGTCTGGCTCACCGCGCCCTTGAGGCAGCTGTAGCAGCCGTGGAGATCGCCGAGCACCGTGAGCTCGTAGGCCTGCCCCGGCGCGGGCGTGAGCACGTGCGCCCACCCGTCGAGGAAGCGCTCGCCGCGCGGGATCGCGGCGACGTTCGGCACGCCGGTGAGCCGGCCCGCGCCGCTCGCGCGCTGCGCGTCGAGCGACTCGACCATCGCGTCGGCGAGGCCGAGGTCGGCGTCGATCTGACGCTGGATGGTGTCCGGGTCGGCCGAGTAGTGGTGCTCGAGCGCGCGGAAGAACGGGTGGTCGTCGCCCGCGGTGAGCTGCGTGGGAGGATGGAACGTGGCGCGCGGCGCGGACACCGCGTCCTCGTCGACGAGATCCATGTCGAGATCCGTCTCGAGCAGGGCGGCGAGCTCGCTGCGGAACTTGAGCTCGGCGGGGTGGAGCTCTCCGTCGGCGCGGATCAGCTCGTCGACCGCTTCGAGCAACGCCTCCTGGTTCGCGCGGTCGAAGCCCTCGAACAGCTCGAAGCAACGTTGCTTGAGCTTCGCGTGCACGAACGTGTCGCGGTCCTCGTCCTTGGCGAGCGGCTCGTGGAAGAGCTCGTTCACGCGCTCGTCGATCTGCTCGAACTTCTCGACGAAGTGCGCGCTGAACCGCGCGACGAGATCCGCGCGCACGTCGGTCGTCGCGTCGGGCATCCCGGTGTCGACGCGGTGCCCGACGAGCTTTCGGATCGTGCCGCGGATGACGTCACGTTCCTTGTCGTCGAAGTCGCCGTCGATGTACCCGAACGTGGTGAGCGAGAAGATGAGCGCCTCCATCTGGCGCTCGGCGGTGGCGGGGTCCGTGCTGAAGCTCAGCATGGCCAGAGGATACCGCGGTGACGGTCCGCCCGGCTCGTGGTTCGATGTGCGCGCGTCGCGTGCGACGAGGCCGCGCGCGGGTTAGAATCGCGTCACGTGTCGAAGGCCCCGGCGAGCGTAGAGGAGGCGGCCGAGCACGCGAAGTCCGTGGAAGACGGGCAGTCGCGACGGTTCCTGTCTCTCGTGCGACCCGCGAAGAAGCCGGTGATCGAGCTCCGGCGCTTCGCGGGGCCGACCCGGTTCATCGACCAGCTCGACGGGCTGAAGATCGCGCACCTCACCGATCTCCACTTCGGGCGCGTGACCCCCGAGCGCGTGCAGCGCGAGGCGATCCGCCTCACCAACGAGCAGAAGCCCGACCTGGTCGTGATCACCGGGGACTTCGTCTGCCACAGCCAGATGTATCTCCATCAGCTCACCAGCGTGCTGAGCGAGCTCGAGGCGCCCACGATCGGCGTGCTCGGCAACCACGACTACTGGTCGGGCGCCGAAGAGGTGCACACCGCCTTGCGCCGTGCGGGCGTCGAGCTCCTGCGCAACCGCCACACCACGCTGACGCTGCGCCACCAGCGCCTGCAGGTCGTGGGGCTCGACGACGCGTACACCGGTCACGCGGATCGCCACGCCGCCGTGAAGGGGCTCCGGCCGGACCTCCCCGTGATCGGCCTCAGCCACATCGCCGAAGAAGCGGACGGCCTGTGGCATCACGACATCCCGCTCGTGCTCTCCGGCCACACCCACGCGGGTCAGGTCACGCTGGCGCGGCTGCACGAGCTCGCGATCGGTCGCCTCGCCGGCCACAAGTACGTGCATGGCCTCTACGGCTCGCGGCGCCCGGACGACGCGGCCAGGGGCGCCGTCTACGTCGGCGCGGGCATCGGCGCGGCGGTGATGCCGCTCCGCCTCGGCGATCGCGGCCGGCGCGAGGTGGCGATGTTCGAGCTCGGCGCGCACGTCGGGTCGATCGACGAGCACCACAGCGAGCAACCTCCGTTGCCCGGTCGAAAGCCGTCGCCCGAGCTCACGGAGAAGCGCAAGGCCGCGGTGAAGAAGAAGGCCGCGCAGCGCGAGCGCGAGCGCAAGCGCAACGGCACCGGTACCGGCACCGCCAACGGCAAGTAGCTACGCGAGGAGCGCGGCGACGCGTCGCGCGAGCGCCTCGCTGGCCGTGATCCCGGGCGACTCGATACCGACGAGGTGCACCGCGCCGCGCTCGTCGGCCTCGACGACGAAGTCGCGCACCGGCTCGTCGGGCCCGTAGAGCTTCGGTCGGATGCCCGCGTAGTCCACCGTGAGATCCGCGTCCTCGAGGTCGGGCACGTACCGCCGGACCGCCGCGGCGAACGCAGGGACCTTCGCGGGATCGACGTCGTAGTCGAGCGTGTCGACGTACGTGGTGTCCGGTCCCGCGCGCACGCCGCCGCCGAGATCGAGCGTGAGGTGGACGCCGAGCCCAGCGTGGACCGGCATCGGATAGACGAGGTGGCGGAAGCGAGCGCGCAGGCGCGACGAGAGCGTCATGTAGTCGCCCTTGCACCAGCGGAGACGCCATCGCTTCTCGTCGACGTCGACGCCGAGCGTCTCCGCGATCCGATCCGCGAAGAGGCCCGCCGCGTTGACCACCCGCGCTGCGCGGAGCGTGAACGGCGCTCCGTCCGCGTCGACGGTGTCGAGCACGAACGCGCGACCGTCGAACGCAGCGCCGCGCACCTCCACGCGGTACGCGATCGTGGCGCCGTGCTCCTCCGCTTCCGCCGCGTAGCTCTCGGTGAGCGCGTGCGCGTCGACGATCCCGCTCGTTTCGGAGCGCAGCGCCGCGACCCCGCGAACGTACGGCTCGCGCGCTCCGAGCTCGCGCGCGCCGATCAACGAGAGCCCTTCGACGCCGTTCGCCCGCCCGCGCTCGAGCAGCCCGTGCAGCCGCTCCTCCTCGTCGGCGTCGGTCGCGACGATCAGCTTCTCGGTCCGTCGATGCGGGATCGCGAGCCGCTCGCAGCGCGCATAGAGGAGCCGTCGACCTTCGACGCAGCTCTCCGCCTTGAGCGAGCCCGCCGCGTAGTAGAGCCCGGCGTGGATCACCCCGCTGTTGCGGCTCGTCGTCTCGCGTCCGGGGCCGTCGTTGCGCTCGAGCACGAGCACCGACCGACCGTCGCGGGCGAGGTGCGCCGCGCACGCGAGTCCGACCACGCCGGCGCCGATCACCGCGATGTCGACCTCGGCGCTCATCGTCGCTTCACGGTCTGCTAGTCCCCTGGAACCGTGAAGACGTGATGAAGACCGGACGTCATTCGGGCTTCGTGGGGAGGCGCGACGACGAGGAATACTGGGGGTATTTCGAGGAGGAGCAACGCTGCCACGGAGTTCGAGGGCGTTCGAGATTCGCTCGTCTTCACGGTTCCAGGGGACTAGGTTCCCACGCCATGAGCGTCTTTCGACAGGACATTCTCGCCGGCAAGGTCGCGTTCGTGACGGGCGGCGGGTCGGGCATCTGCAAAGGCATCGCGCACGCGTACCTCGCGCACGGGGCGAGCGTCGCGATCGTCGGGCGCAAGGAGGATCGCCTGCGCGCGGCGGCCGACGAGCTGAGCGAGGCGACGGGCGGGCGCTGCGTCGCCACGGCGGCCGACGTGCGCGAGCCAGCCAAGGTCGAAGCGGCGCTCGACGCGGCAGGGGACGCGCTCGGGCCGATCGACATCGTGGTGAACGGAGCGGCCGGCAATTTCCTTTGTCCTGCTGCGACGATGTCCTACAACGCGTTCGCCACCGTGATGGCGATCGATGCGCTCGGCACGTGGAACGTCACCCGCGCGGCGTTCGAGCGCTCGCTCAAGGATCGTGGCGGACAGGTGCTCAACATCTCGGCCACGCTGCACTACGCGGCGACGCCGCTCCAGGCGCACGCGTCGGCGGCCAAGGCCGCGATCGACTCGCTCACCAAGAGCCTCGCGCTCGAGTGGGGCTCGCTCGGCATCCGCGTCAACGCGATCGCACCTGGCCCGATCGAGGGCACGGAGGGCATGGCGCGCCTCGCGAACCCCGACCTCAAGACGAAGCTCACGCGGTCGATCCCGCTCCAGCGCTTCGGCACGATCGAAGACATCGCGAACGCCGCGCTCTTCCTGAGCTCGGAGGCCGCGAGCTACGTGAGCGGCGAGATCCTCGTGGTCGATGGGGGCTCGTGGCTGCCGGGGATGGGCGCCGGCTTCTCGATGGGCTGAGCGTCATGAGGCGGCGAACGCAGCTCGCGTGGCTCTCGATGGTGCTCGCCGCATGTGCGGGCGCCGCGCCGGAGCCAGGCCCCGGGGAGGGGCATCCCGACGAGGCGATCAATGCGCCGGTCGATCGCGAGGCACCCGCCTCCGAAGCTGCCGCGCCGGTGGCGAGCGAGCCGGTCGTCTCCGAGCCGACCGCGCCGCCGTCGGAGTTCCGGACGTGTCCCTCAGAGGTTCCGGACGGCATGGCGTGCATCCCCGGCGCGCGGTTCGTCCGCGGCTCCGACACGAGCGAGGAGAACCAGCGTCCGGCCGCCGAGGTCGCGGTCTCCACGTTCCTGCTCGACACCCACGAGGTGAACAACGCAAACTATCGTGCGTGTGTAGAAGCTGGGCCCTGCCGTCGTCTCACCCACTTCCCCGACTACATGAGCGCGGAGCAGCCCGCCGTCGGGATGCGTTGGGTCGACGCCGACGCCTACTGCACGTTCCGTGGAAAGCGGCTCCCCACCGAGGCGGAGTGGGAGCGTGCCGCGCACGGTGACTTGACGGGCGGTGCCTACTGGTGGGGCGACGATGACAGCGATCCGTGCGCGCGCGCGATCGTGCGGACCGCGGCGGGGCGCGGCTGCGGTACCGGCGTGACGTGGGCGCCGGGGAGCCGGCCGCCGGGTCCATTCGGGCTCTACGACATGGTGGGCAACGTGTGGGAGTGGGTCGCCGATCACTACTCGTGGTGCTTCGCGGGGTGCGCGCGCGAGTGCGGTGACGCGTGTCTCGGTCGCGATCCCCGAGGTGCGTGCGGCGACCCGCACGCGGAGTGTCCACAGGCGCTCGGACATCGCACGGTGCGCGGCGGCTCGTGGTGGTACGGCATCGAGCGCGCGACCGCGACGTCGCGGCGCGGCATCCCCGGCGAGAACCCGAACCCGCATCGCTTCGGCTTCCGATGCGCGGCGGACCTCGACAGCGCGGGCCGCTCCGCTATCGTCGCCCCCTGATGCGCTCGGCTCGAAATCTCTCGTGGGCTGTCGCCGTGCTGGCCGCGCTCCCCATCACGCGCGCCGCGGCCCAACCGGGACGCGGTGCGAGCACCTCGCGGCCCTCCTCGGTGAGCGTCGGCGAGCCGGGGACGCCGCTGAGCGAGGCAGCGCGACGGATCGCGGCCGACGTACCCGACGAAGGGACTCCCAATCCCGGCGAGCACTACCCGATCAGCAACGAGTTCCGCCACGATCTCTGGTTCGATCACATCCGTGATCTCGGCGGGGCGTTCGTCGGGGTCGGCGCGGACCAGTGCTACACGCTCGCCGCGGTTCAGAACGCGTCGATCGTCTGGGTCGTCGACTTCGATCCGCTCGTGCCGGTGATCCATCGCCTCTACGGCGTGCTCGTCCCCGCCACCGCGACGCCGGCCGAGCTCGTCGCTCGCTTCGAGGAGGGGGCGGTGGACGCGACGGTCGCGTTGCTCGAAGAGCGGCTCGCCGGTGCGCCGGATCGCGAGGCGGTGATCGGCGCGTATCGACGCAACCGTGCACGGATGCACGGATACTTGCGCCGCGTCCTGCGAAACCCGCGTCAGGGCAGCTGGCTGAGCGATCCCGCGCTCTACGCGCGCGTACGCGCGCTCCACGAAGGGGGCCGCGTGATCGCACGCAACGGTGACGTCACCGCGAACGGCGCGCTCCGCGCGGTGGGGAACGCGGCCCGGCAGCTCGGCGTCCCCGTGCGCGTCCTCTACTTCTCGAACGCGGAGCAGTTCTTCCCGTACGGCACCGAGCTCCGCGCCAACGTGAACAACCTCCCGGTCGACGAGCGCACCGTCGTGCTTCGCACGTTTCGCGAGCCCGGCATCGTCTACCCCGAAGGCGATCGCTGGCACTACATGGTCCAGCCGTTCGCCGACATGTGGGCGCGCATCAGCGAGAACGGCTACCGCAACTCACGCATGTTCGTGCGCGACCTGATGGCGCGCCGCTCCCACTACGTCGGCGAGAGCGGCCTGTCGGTGCTGAACGGCGACGTCCCGCGGCGCTACCAGCTCGCCCGCGACTCCGATTGAGCGGCCATCCTCCGTAGCTCGGCCAGGGTGTGCTCGCGGTGGCCGAAGCGACGCTCGATCGCATCTTCGAGCGGGAGGCCCGCGTCGAGCTCGATCACGAGGCGCTCCTCGATCGCGCATGTCTCATAGCGCTGACCGCGCCCCTCGTAGCGCACCGTGAGCTCGAGCGCGCGCGGGGTTCCCAGCGGCGGACGCTCCCACACGTACACGTCGCCGCCCTCGCGCAGCTCGGTGGACGCCTCGCGGAGGGCGAACGCCTGCGGTGCGGCCCGCGCGAGCTCGGAGTCGCTCGGGGTGACGACCTCGGTGTACGGCCCGGAGCCGCGCCGCGCGCTCGAGATGAGCAGCTCGCTGATGCCGAGCGTGACCGCGCCGAGGACGAGCCGGCCGAGGAACTCGAAGGGTCCGACGGATCCGCCTCCGCCGGAGCCGGCGTGGTGCACCGTGCGAGCGCCGGGCGCGATCTCCCCGGTTCGCACGAGGAGCTCGTCCCACGTCAGCTCCTCGTGCGATGTCGGACGACCCTCGACCAACAGGTGCGCGCTCAGCGTGGACGACTCGAGCGGGACCTCGTTGGCGCTCCGATGGACGCGCGCGATCACACGATCGGGCAGCGGATCGCTCGGCGCGAGCTCGGCGACGACGTCGCGCGGCACCGCCTGGACCGCCACCGCGAGCTGCTCGTCCTCCTCGATCCCGCGCTGCACCGCGGGTTGCTCCTCCGGGGTCGCCTCGCAGATCGCGCGCTCCCAGACGTGATGCTCCGAGAGCTCTCGCATGCTCGCGCCGCAGCCGGTCATCACGACGAGCGGGATCGAAGCGATCAGGACCTTCATCCGGTGGCTCTCAATCATCGAAGTACTCCTCCGCGCCGAGCAGGAACGGCAGCACGTCCAACGTCACGCAGATCCTGACGCCGTGGAGCAGCGACTCCCGTCCCTCGACCGACAAGATGTCATGCGATACCGAGATCCCGAGCACGTTGCCGAGCTCGAGGACCGCCCCGTGACGCGCGCCGAGCGCGAGCGTCTCGTCCACCGAGCCCACGACGAGCTGCGCGGAGTAGGTCAGCGAGCACCAGATCCCCTCCCAGCCGAGCCCGACGCCCAGCGTGAGGTGGTGCGCGGTGAGCACGCCGCTCGAGAACGCGTACCCGATCGTCGGCACCAGCGCGACGCCGGCGCGTCGACCGGGCTCCAGCACGAATCGCCCGCCGACCTCGACGCCGAACGCGAACGAGTCGCCGAGGGCTTGACCGTCCTCCAGGTAGATCTCGTCGCCGAAGCTCCACCGATTCAGCGGCGCCATGAACGACGGGCCGGCGGCGCGCCGCCAGTCTGACAGGTAATGTTGCTGATCTTCGGGGCTCAGGCGGACCGGCGCGCGGTCCACGGCCACCGGCGTGGGATCCGGCATGCGAAACGAGGGCGCCCGGTACTGCGCGTGGGCTACGGTCGCGAGCGCGAGCGCGCCCGCCACTACGCACGCGAACGTCGCGATCTTCCTCTGCGTACGTCGTCTTCGATCGGCACGGGGGTGAGTGGTCTCCACACCTCGGAGCGACGCAGGCGTCGTGCCACGGCGCGCGCCGACCCGCGAAACGGGGCTCTCGGACGAGCTGTTGCGGAATCCGCACGCTCGTCGGATGCCGATGTCATGGCGCGTCGGCTACGCGCTTTCCCGACCCGCCGCCGCGAGCCGTATCAGAACGCGATCGTGTCGGTGGTCTCGCCGGGGAGCGAGAGCGCGAGCGTCTGCGGCAGCTCGTGTTGCGCGGTGCGGTACGCCTCGTAGTGCGTGAGCACGCGGCGAACGTAGCGGTGGGTCTGATCGAACGGGATGCGCTCGAGGAACGCGTCGACCGGCATGTCGGGCGAGTAGTCGCGCATCCAGCGCCGCACGTTGTGGGGCCCGCCGTTGTAGCTCGCGATCGCGAGCGGGAGCCGGCCGTCGAAGCGCTCGATGAGCGAGCTCAGGTACCACGCGGCGAACTCGATGTTCACCTCGGGCTCGAGGAGCTGATCGACGGTGAAGTCGTCGCGGTGGAGGCTCGACGCGATGAGGCGCCCGGTCCGCGGCATGATCTGCATGAGCCCGATCGCCCCCGCGTAGCTGATGATGCGTGGGTTGTAGACGCTCTCGACGCGCATCACCGCGAACAGCAGCTCGGGCTCGACCCCGTGGCGTCGCGCTGCCGCCGTCACGATGTCCTCGAACGCGCGGGGGCGCGCGCCGGTCACATCGAAGGTGCGCGAGAGCCGGATCGCGAGGCCCGGATCGCCGAGCGCCGCGGCCGCCCGCGCCAGCGCGATCCGCGATCGCGGATCGAGTCGCCGGCGTGCGCGCCAGGTGGCGATGGCGACCCGCGGCCGAGGCGGAGTCGCGCCGCGGAGCACACCCTCGAGCCCGCTCCGCAACGTTCCTTGCCCGGTCGCCTCGCGCCACGTCAGCAGCGTCTCGTGCAGCTCGTCCGCCGCCTCCGCCGTACGGCCGAGTCGCACGAGCGTGATCGCCCGCTCGATGAACGGGTACGCGTCGCCGTGCTCCTCCGCGATCGGCTCGAGCACGCCGATGATCTGCTCGGGCGTCATTCGCGTGTCGGGCGTGCCCTCGCGCTCGGACCCCGCGATGCCCGCTTCGAGGTCGAACGACGCGGTCGCCGCGCCGCTGTCGGGCGAGGACGCCGCGTCGTCCTGCGCAAATGGATTGGTCGGGGGCGCCGAGCCCCCCGCGAGCGACTCGGGCTCTGCCGCCTCGCCGGACTTCGCGAAGCTCGCGAGCGCGGCGTTCTCCGCCGCGGTCGGGACGAGCTCGGCCACCGGGATCCGCGTCTCGGTGGTGCGCCGACGGGGCGCGATCACGCGCAGCCGCTGGCGTGACCACATCGAGTAGTAGGGGAGCACCTGCGAGTCGTCGGCCACCACTTGCGCGTACTCGCGCGCGGCCTCGTCGCGCCGACCCATCCGCTCGAGCGCGCGCGCGCGATGGTAGCGCGCGGCCACGCCGACCCCGGGGTGGCGCACCGCGCTCGCGAAGAGCGCCTCCACCAGCGCGTCGTCGCCGGTGCCCGCCGCGAGGATCGCGGCGTCGAAGCGCAACCCAGGTGGGATCCGATCGCGACCTCGAATCGCCGTCAACGTCGCGTTCACCGTCTCGGTGTCGCGCGCGCGGGCCGCGACGCGCAGTACGCTGAACAGCGGCGCGGTGGCGAGGCTCCCGATCGGGCGGCCCCGCGTGATCCCTCGGATGCGGCGCGCGACGTCGTCGGCCGCTTCGGGCTCCGCGGCGCGCGACAGGTCTTCGATGCGCTCCTCCATCGCCGCGCGCTCACCCTCGTCGAGCTGTGGCAAGCCGCGCGCCTCACGCAGGAGCTCGCTCGCGTCGGCCCATCGACCCTCCACGCGCGCGATCCGCGCCGCCGAGGCGGCGAGCTGTTGGCGCAGCGCGTTGGGGAGCTCTTGCGCACGAAGGCGCTCCACCTCTTCGCGGGCCTCGTCCATCGGGCCGGTCGAGACGAGGCGCTGGGCGCGATCCACCTCCTGGAGCGTGGTGAGCGCGCGGATGTCGACGCCATCGGCGACGAGCGCCGTGATCCGTTCGCGCGCGACCGCGGCGACCGGGCTCCCAGGGCTCATCAGATCGATCCGGCGATAGATCTGTCCGGCCTCCTCGCGATCGCCAGCGCGGTCGCGGTACGCAGCGAGCTCGAGCTCGAGCGCGTCGCGTTGGGCGAGGTCGGGGTAGCGGCGCTCGAGATCGGTGAGCTCCTGAGGACCGTCGCGATGGTCGGTCATGAGGAGGCAGCGCACCCGCGCGAGTCGACCGCGGAGCGCCACGGTGCGTTCGGGGCTCTCCATCGCGCGCGCGAATGCGTCGCACGCCGCCTCGTCGGGTCCCGCCCTCATGCGGTACTCGCCCTCGAGGAGCGCCAGCCGATCCGCGATCACCGGGAGCGCGGCCGCCGCGAGGCGCACCTGGAGAACCGCGTCGGTGAACCGCCCGCGGTCCGCAAGGCGACGTGCGCGGTTGAGCGCGGTGCGCGCCGCCTCGACGGTGACCTCCTCCTCTGCGCCGGGCGTGCCGGCCGCACGGTCGTCCACCGAGCACATGAGCCCGCTCGGCTCGAGGCCGAGAGCGAGCGGCAGCTGGCTCGGCCCGTACCAGATCGGGCCGACGAAGTCGGGCCACGGGCTGGTGGGGTAGGCGCAGAGCGGCGGTGGGTCGTACGCCCGCGCGGTGGAGACCACGCCGAAGAGCGTCAGGACGAGCGAAGTAGTGAGTACCCGAAAGGGGTGGATCATGACTGCTAACCCCCGCGTTCAGGATGAGGGGTCCGGGTCCCCTGTGCAAAAAACGGGCGGACAGACCGGACGTCGAGACGGCTCCACGGCTTCTAGGACGCCTCGCACTCCCCGAACATTCGCCCGAAATTATTGATGAAAACCCGTATACCCCGTCGGGGTAACCCCGCGCGACCCTCTTCCTCGAGCGCCCGTATCACCGCTGGTTCAGGGTGCGGCGAGGTCGGCGATCGAGCGTGCGAGCTCGACCCGGGTGCGCTCGAACACGGTGGTCGGGTCTCGTGCCGAGCCGTGTCCGGCGACGACGACCCGCGGCGCGAGTCGCTCGAGGACGCCGAGCGACTCCGGCCACGCGAGCGGGTCCGCGTCGGCCAGGTTGCCCGCCCCCGAGCCCTCCTCGCGGCCGTTCACCATGCAGCCTCCGAACAGGAGGCCGCGGTCGGCGAACCACACCACCACGTTGTCGGGGCTGTGGGCCGCACCAGGGAAGAGGACTTGCACACGCTCGCCGAGGTCGAGGCGGAGCCCTTCGTCAGCCGCGAACGTGCGCGACGGAGGCACCGCGCGGTAGCTCGCGAAGCGAGTCGCGAGCTCCGGGCGATCGGAGAGCCAGGCGGCCAGCTGCTCGCGCATCGCGTGGGCGCGGTCGACCGCCAGCGCGGCGGTGTGGGTCGATCCGTAGATCGGCACGTTACGTTGCCAGAGCGCCGCGTTGCCTCCGAGCGCGTCGGGATGAAAGTGGGTGTTGATCGCCAGCTTCGGCGCGTCGCCGAACCGCGCGTCGATCCAGTCGAGGAGCGACGCCGTGGCCTCCTCGGTGTAGGGGGTGTCGACGATCACGATCGTCCCGTCGTGAGCTTCGAGAACCAACGAGTTGGCGGGCCACGGCTCTTCGTGGGTCACCACCCAGACGCCCGGTTCGATCCGCTCGATCGCGAGCTCGCGATCCAGGTCGAAGCGCTCCCGCTCCTCTCGGCCGCCGAAGCGAACCTCGAGCGCGTGGAGCTGCGCGGCGTCCCAAGCCCACGCCGAGTCGGCGAGCCGCTCGTCGATCCGATACAGCCACGACAGACCGATCGGACCGACGTACCGGTCCTCGCGCGCGTAGAGCGGGTCGGCGAGCGCCTCGCTCAAGCGGACGAACCGCGCGCCTTCGTGGGAGAGCGCTGCTAGAACGTCGCCGAGGTGATCGGCGGCCAGCGCGTTCGCGTGGAGGAGCAGCACTTGCGGCGCGCCGGGGTGACCGCCCTGGTCCGCGAGCGCGCGATAGTGTCGGTAGGATCGCACGACATGTTGCACGTACGCGCGACCGATCGCGTCGCGACGTTCCGCGTCGCCTTCCGCGCCGAGATACGGTGCGACGAGCGCCCAGTCCGACGTGTCGACGGTGACGGGCGCACGGGTGACGCCCATCGCCGCGAGCGTGGCGAACGCCGCATCGCGTCGCGCCCGATCGGCGCCGGTCTGGAGGAATGGATAGCGGAAGAACGGAACGTTGCGGCCCGACGCCTCCTCGATGCGCCGCTGACACGAGGCGATGTCCTCGCGCCACGCTTCGAGGCCGAGGTCGTCGAGCGCGCGATGCGCGGTGCTGTGGTTGCCGAGCTCGATCGGCGCGGCGAGCCAGCGCGCGAGCGCGGCCGGCTCGGCGTCGGCGCGCGAGCACGTGATGAAGCCCGCGATCGGCGCGCCGTGCGCGTCGGCCGCCTCGAGGATGCGCTCGACCGCCAGGGTGGTGTCACCACGCGGCCACGCGCCGCCGACCCACGGGAGATCGTCGATCGTGATCGCGAGCGGCGCGTCCGGCGGTCGAGGCGCGGGATCGGACGGAGCGGGAGCGGTCGGGCGCGCGGCGCCGCAGGCGGCCACGAAGAGCGCGAGCGCAACGCGTCCCACGCGGGTGCGCACTCGGCCTGTGCGCACTCGGCCTGTGCTCAGTCGGCCTGTGCTCAGTCGGCCGGTGCTCACTCGGCCGGCTCGTCGGCCGGCGGGACGACCTCGGCCGCGTCGTCGCCGCGCTGCCCAGGTCCATCCTCGTTGCTGTCGTCCTCCAGCTCCGGCAGCAGCACGGTGAGCACGCCGACCACGGCGATGACGAGGAAGAGCGCCAACAGCGTGATCTGCCCGGGCAGGATCGACGTCCGCGACTCGGTGGGCTCACTCATCGAAGGGCCTCCACGCGCGCGGCGACCGCCTCCGCAGCGCCCTCGCGATCGATCATCTCGTTCGTGCTCGCGCCGCGCACCTTGAGCTCGAGCTTGCCTTGCGCCAACCCGCGCGCGCCGATCGTCACGCGGAGCGGGATCCCGAGGAGATCGGCGTCGTTGAACTTCACGCCGGGCCGCTCCGAGCGATCGTCGAGCAGCACGTCGATGTGACGCGCGGTGAGCTCGTCGTGGAGCGCGCGCGCGACCTCCATCGGCTCCGGCTCCCGGCCGATCGGCGTGAGCATCACGTGGTACGGCGCGATCGCCACCGGCCAGCGGATACCGTGCTCGTCGTGGTTCTGTTCCACGGCCGTCGCGACGAGACGCGAGACGCCGATGCCGTAGCAGCCCATGACCACCGGCTTGCTCAGTCCATCGTCGTCGAGGAACGTCGCGCCCATCCTCGACGAGTAGTGCGTGCCGAGCACGAAGATGTGGCCGCCCTCGATGCCGCGGTGCGCGTCGAGCGGCGCGTCGCAGCGTGGGCACGGATCGCCCTGTCCGACGGTTCGGAGCGGCACGACCTCGGCGTCGAAGTCGCGACCGAACGCGACGTGGACGACGTGAGCGTCGGCCCGGTTGGCGCCGCACACGGCGTCGCTCACCCGCGCGGCTTCGGGATCGATCAGCACACGACCGTCGAAGCCGACCGGTCCCGCGAACCCGACGGGCGCACCGGTCGCGCGCGTGACGTCCGCGTCGCTCGCGAGGACGACCTCGTCGACGCCGAGCGCGCGCGCGAGCTTGACCTCGTTGAGCTCGCGGTCGCCGCGGACCACCGCCATCACGAGAGCGTCGCCCGCCAGATAGAGGAGGCTCTTGAGGAGCTGCCGCGGGCTGACGTCCAAGAACCGACTGACCTCCTCGATCGTGCGCGCGTTCGGCGTGCTCACCACCTCGCGCGGCGCGACGCCCGCGAGGTCGACCGCGATCTCCGCCGAGCCCGTCTCCGCGACCTCGACGTTGGCCGCGTACTCGCAGCGCGTACACGCGACGATCGCGTCCTCGCCGGTCGACGCGAGCACCTGGAACTCCGCGCTCGTGCTGCCGCCCATCGCGCCGCTGTCCGCGCTCACCACGCGGTAGCTCAGGCCGAGCCGGCTGAAGATGCGGTGATACGCGTCGCGCATGGTCGCGTAACTCTCGAGCGCGCGCTCCTCCGAGACGTCGAAGGAGTACGCGTCCTTCATGAGGAACTCGCGGCAGCGCAACAGCCCGGCGCGCGGGCGGGGCTCGTCGCGGAACTTCATTTGCACTTGATAGAGGTTGAGCGGGAGCTGCCGGTAGCTCCGCACCTCGCGGCGCACGAGGTCGGTGATGATCTCCTCGTGGGTCGGCCCGAGGTGATAGTCGCCGCCCTTGCGATCGCGGAGGCGGAGCAGCGTGTCGCCGAATCCATCCCAGCGCCCGCTCTCCTCGAAGTACTCGCGCGGGAGGAGCGCGGGCAAGAGGAGCTCCTGCGCACCAGCGCGGTCCATCTCCTCCCGGACGATCGCGGCGATCTTGCCGAGCACCCGGAGGCCCATCGGCAAGAGCTCGTAGATCCCCGCGCCGACCATCCGGATGAACCCGCCGCGGAGCAAGAGGACGTGCGACGGCATCGTCGCCTCCTTGGGAGCCTCCTTGAGCGTGGGGATGAACGCCTTCGAGTAGTACATGGCGCGCCGAGCCTCGCGATCGCGGACGAAGGCCTACCCCGAACGGGCGGTGACGTCGAGCGACGTCAGGGCACCGTGAAGTCGCGGCGCACCGTGCTGAGCCGCAGATGATCGAGCGCGCCGTCGAGCGGATCGCTCCAGTCGGTGGCGTCGTCCGCGCGCGCGCCGCTCGCGCCGAGGATGATCGGCAACACGTCGGCGGGTCGGAGCCCGATCGTGCCGGTCGCCCCGCACGGGATCATGAACGTGCCCTCGGCGTCCTCGACCTCGATCGGCGTGGTGCTCGTGGCGAGCGTGCCGTCGACCCACAGCTCGAAGCCGGGGGGTCCGAAGTTGATGCCCACGTGATGCCACTCGCCCTCTGCGATCGGCGCGGAGCACCCCGCGACCTCGGTCTCCGACGCGTCGGTGATCCGCACGACGACCTCGTCCATCGGGGTGAGCCACACGCTGATCTCGCCGTTACCTGCCGTGCGTTGCTCGCGGGCCAGCACGCCTTGGAGAAGGGTCGCCGCGTTGTCGCGTCGCACCCAGAGCTCGAGCGATCCCTCCGCGACGTAGTGCTCCATCGTGTCCGCGATCTCGACACGGGTCGGTCCGGCGGGGTCGAACGAGAGCGCGTGACGGCAACCGTGTGGCCCGTCGATGTACGTCGCCCCGCCCGTGAGCACGGGGGTGCTCACTCCGGTCGCGTCGGCGACGTCGTCGTCGAACGCCAGCTGGAGCACGGTGTCCTCGTCGGGCGGCGAACAGCGGAGCACGTTCTCTTGCGGGCGACAGCCGAGGTCGGGGTGACAGACCTCGCCCGCCGCGCAGCGCCCCTCGGTCGGCGGGTAGAAGCACGCGCCCGAGACGCAGATCGATCCGGCGCAGCCGGACCCGGTCGGACGATTGCAGTCCGCGTCGCGCATGCACTCCGGCGCCTCGCACGCGTCGGTGTGCTCGCTCGTGCAGCTCGCGCTCTGGCAGGTCCCGCCGTAGCACGCGGTCGCGGTCGACGGCTCGCCCTCGCCCGGGCAACGGACGTCCGCGCAGTCGCGGGTGATGAGCACGACGATCGAGGTCGGCCGCGAGAGCGCCACCTCCACCGGCCGCGACGCGACGAGCGCGCCGGTCTCGTCGAGCAGCTCGACGGTGAGCTCGGCGTCGCTCACGTCGAACACGAGGTCGGCCACGCGCGCGCCGCGCGAGTAGCTCAGCGTCTCGTCGACGTCGTGGACGGGCGGCGGGACCAGCACGTCGGCGCGCACGCGCACGCTCGAGAACTCGATGCCCGGTAAGAGATCGGTGCGGAGATCGATCGTGACGGGGTAGCGGCTCGCGCAGCCGACGAGCGCCAGCGCGACGAGGGGAGCGATCCGGCGGAGGGCGTCGCGCGTCCGAAGCACACGCTGGAGCGTACTCCTTTGTGGCGCGCGCGCGAGGGGCAGGAACCTCCGTACGCCTCGTAGACTGAGCGACCATGCCCGTCTTCTCCTGTCAGGGTCCCGACTGCCGCCGACTGATCAGCGTGAGCGCGATCCCCGGGGGCAACCCGACCGCGCTCGCGGAGCCGGAGAAGTTCGCGGTGGTCCACGAGCGTTGCACCGCGTGCGGCGCTCGCTTCTGCGATCGATGCCTCGAGCCGGGCGGCGCGTGTCTCGACTGCGGCGCCCCCACGGCGCGACCCGACCCGGACGAGGCGCGACGCATGATCCTCGAGGGTCACGTGCCGGCAGGTGGAAAGCCTCTTGCGGTGCTCCACGTCCGGCCGCCGGAGCCGACGCCCCGGCAGCGACGGGCGGCGTCCGACGGCGGAATGAGCGGCGCCCACCTGGTCTGGCTCATGCTCGCGGTCGCCTCCGGCATCCTGTTCGTCCTCATGCGGATGAGCTGACGGATCAGACGCGCGCGAGCAGGCGATCGAGCGCCGCACCCCGGACGAGCTGCGAAGGGCCGAGCCGAACCTCGGGATCGCGTCCCTCTGCGCGCACGCGCCGCAGCTCGGTGGTCAGGACGCGCAGGCGATCGCGCGCGGCGAGGTCCATCGCGGCTCGGCGCTCGGCGGGCGTGCGGAGCCACCCGCGCGGCCACGGCGCGACGGCGACCTCGTCGATCCACGCCGCCGATCGGATCGCGCCGCCCTCGATCACGAGCGCGCGCCGGCGCTCGCCGTGTCGCCAGCTCACCGCGCTCTCGGCGAGCCGGGTCAACCAGCGCGCTTGCCGGATCGCGTGGCTCGCGAGCGCGAGCTGGCGCTCGAGGGCGTCCGCCACCTCGTCCGGACCGGCGAGTCCGAAGGCGTCGCGCGGTGAGTCGAGCACGAGCTCATCCTCGTCGTGATCCCCGTCGTGATCGTCGTCGAGGTCGGGGAGCGGCCAGCGCGCGCGACCGATCGCGAGCAGCTCGTCGGTCGCGCGCGCGGAGTGACGCGCATCGAACCGGGCGAGCCCCTCTGTCAGCGCGGCGGTCCCGTGCAGCGCGCGTGCGATCGCCCCGCGCGCGTCGTCGTGAGCGTCGTCGAGCCAGCTCGCGAGCGCCCTCACCACCTCGATGCTCCCGCGGTGTACGAGCGGTCCGATCGGGTGCGCGTCGTCCGCGCTCTCCGAGAGGCTGGCCAGATCGCGCGACGCGAACCAGCAGCGTCGTTCGACCCCGCGTCCGGCGGCGCGCAGCGCGACGTTGTAGGGAGGATCCTCGCGCTTGATCGACTCGTGCTCGAGGAGCGCCGACTCGAGCGCGGTCTCCGTCTCCGTAAAGGCGACCCGGCGCGCCTGAGTGAGCATCTCGAGCGTGCGCTCGGGGAGCGAGGGCCGACGATGGAAGTGCGAGCGCACCCGCTTCTTTAGGGAACGCGCCTTGCCGATGTAGAGGGTCGAACCGTCGAGCCGTTGCAGGCGATAGACCCCCGGTCGATCCGGTAGCGCGGCGAGCGCCTCGCGCGGCATGGGGAGCTCGGGCTCGACCGGGCGGGCGGGGGACGGACGGCGCAGCCACTCCGAGAGATCGCGGAGCGTGCGCACGCCTTCGCGATCGGCGAGCGCGTCGAGGAGCGCACCCCAGACGTAGCGCGTCGCGACCACGTGATCGGCGCTCCGGCGCAGCGGCCCGAGCTCGCGTCCGAAGTAGCCGGCGAGCGCGCGTAGGCTGCGGCGCGGCAACGCGGGGTAGAGGCGCCGAGCGATCGCGTGCGTGCAGATCAACGCGAGCGGGAAGGGACGGCCGCCGCGCCGCTCGAGGTGGAGCGCGCGGAGCCAACGCTCTTCGAACGGTGCGAAGTGGGCCACGGTCGGCACCGGCCGCGGCGAGGTCGCGAAGCTCGCCTCGAACGCGTCCCACACCGCGCCTCGCGGGATCGCTCGCTCGAGCTCGTCTTCGCCGATCCCGGTGATCCGCGACACGCGACGATCGAGCGTCTCGCCGGAGGGGAGCGCGGCGATGCGCGACTCGGGGCTCGCGTCCCTCCTCGCCCAGCCGAGCTCGAGCAGCGATCCACGCCGGGGCGTCGCGGCCGTGCTCTGACAGTCGACCACGAGCACCGGCAGCTCGCGGAGCAGCGGATCGGGCTCATCGAAGAGCAGCACGGCGGCCAGCCTACCACGGTTGCTGGACCGATGTTCAGTGCCAAGTAGCGCATCACACACCGACCAGGA
>JBFWYI010000031.1:0-88377 GCA_050186575.1 Sandaracinaceae bacterium
TCCACGAGGCGGGCGCGAGCTCGAGGATCTGATGTCTGGACCAGCGGGGGAGCAGGCATAAGAGGTCGCGTAGGTACGCCCACGGCTCGACGCCGACCATGCGGCAGCTCGCGAGCAGCGACGTGAAGGTCGCGTTGACGTGGCCGCCGTCGTCGCTGCCGAGGAAGATCCAGTTCTTCCTGCCGACCGCCTGGCGCCGGAGCTCTCGCTCGGAAACGTTATTGTCGAGTGGAAGGCGGCCATCACCGACGCCGCGTCGCTCCGCGCGCGACGTGCGGCCGAAGTGCTCGACGCCATCCAGCTCTCGAAGCGCCTCGCGCGGAAGACCCGGTAGCGAGGAATCTTCTCCGCTTCGAGCCTCAGGACACTCAGCCGCAGCCACCCGCTGGTGCGCGCCGCCCGCGGAGCGCGGCGTCAATGGCAAAAAAACGAGGCCGTACGATGTAGGATCAGCGCGTTCACCATGTTCCTGTGCAACTACTGCGGCGTTGAGCACGACGACAAGCTCCTTGCGCGCGAGCACGTCATCCCGGAGGCGCTGCTCAACGCGAACCTGATCCTCACGAACACGTGCCTGTTCTGGAACAACTACTTCGCGCGGTCCTTCGAGAGCGAGGTCACCTCCTCGTCCTTCATGCGCGAGGTGCTCCGGTACTTCGATCCCGGTCGGCTTACGGGGAAGGGTGCGGTCTACATAAAGCCCGTGCAGACCGCGCGCGGGACGACGGAACACGTCTGGGTCGTCGATGGCGAGGAGATGCTGCGTGATCTGCCCGAGCGGGAGACGACGAACCGCGTGACGATTGACGCGTTCGACGCGAACGACGAACGACACCCCATCGAGATCGTCCTGCCCTTCACATATACGACGCGGCTCACGGGAGATTCGCGAGCAATAGCGGACCTGGCGAAGAAGCTCGAAAAGGAGCGGGCGCGCATCGGCGCGCATCTGACCGCGCTCGCGCGGGACCCTAGCCGCGACGCAGGCCTTGCGGCCGAGCTTGCCCAGCGAAACCTCAAACTGAAACCGCCGAAGGCGATCTCGTTCGAAGCGTCTCACAACGAGACGACCGCAGGCGGAGCCGTGGACGACTTCGTGCCGACGGTAACGGCACTTCCCGCAGAGCAGTGGTTCCGCTTCTACATGAAGGTCGCCTGGACCTACGCGTGCCTGCGTCTCGGCCGAGAGGCGCTGATGTCAGCCGGTGGCGCAGACATGCTGGCGCACCTCAAGGCGGGGCGTGTCGCGACCGCTGCTGCGGCCGCTGCCCATGGAGCGAACCGAGCGGCCGCGTCCAAGCTCCTTCGCGATGCGTCGATCGGTGGCGAACAGGTCTGGATGTGGGCGATCGACGCCGTATCGGCGGCGCATGGGGTTGTGCAGCACCCGGAACTCGCTGCGCCGCTCGCAGACGCGAGCCGCGAGCGCGCCATCGCCAGCGAGTTCCCGCGCGGCAAGGTGCGCGTCGCCGTTGCGGAGCTTGATCGAGTCGCATCGGGTCCCGCCGACGAGTCGCGCTTCCACTCGCTGAGGCTGGTTGCTCACGAAAGCGAGAACGCTCGCGATCTCGTCTGCGAGGTCCGCCTCTTCGGCGGCGTGTTCGCCGCCGACGTGCTCCTTGGGTCGGCAGCCGGGCTCGCGCTTCCACCGGAGGCCGAGGTCATCCGCTTCTGATGCGGCAGCAGATCGACGAGGCCCTCCGTAGTACGCTCGCCACCCGCTCACGCGGCGTCAGTCGGCCGCGGGCTCCAGCGTCCAGGAAGATCGGCATGTCCGCGCTCGAAGAGAAGCTCAAGGATTTCGCGAAGTACGCTGCGGCGCTGAAGGGCGACGAGAAGGGGGAGGCGCAGATCTTCCTGGAGCGGCTGTTCCAGGCGTTCGGCTGGCCGGGCCTCCAGGAGGCCGGGGCCCAGCTGGAAACGCGCGTGCCCGTGAAGATCCCTGGCCGGAAGACGACGAAGTTCGCCGACCTCGTGTGGCGATCGGACCTTCCGAACCATCCGGGCGTGCTCATCGAGATGAAGAGCCGTGGCGAGGACCCGGAGGATCACTTCCGTCAGGCGTTCGAGTACTGGCAGCACGTCGTGCCGCACCGGCCGCGGTACACGCTGATCTGCAACTTCGACGAGATCTGGGTCTACGACTTCGACCTCCAGCTCTACGAGCCCGTCGACCGCATCCCGCTGAAGAACATCGCGAAGCAGCACCTCGCGCTGTCGTTCCTCTCTCCGACGCCGAAGAAGCCGCAGTTCGGCAACGATCGCGTGGCGGTCACGCGTGACGCCGCGAGCAACGTTGCTGCTGCGTTCAACCATCTGGTGCTGCGCGGCGTCGATCGGGCGCAGGCGCAGCGATTCATCCTCCAAGCCGTCGTGTGCATGTTCGCGGAGGACATCGACCTGCTGCCGCGCGGGCTCTTCACGAGTCTCCTGAACGACTGCCTTGAGGGGGCGAGCACGTACGACGCGATCGGCGATCTCTTCCGCTGGATGAACACGGATCCGCCCGCGCAGGCTGGTCGCTTCAAGGGGGTTCCCTACTTCAACGGTGGAATCTTCGCGAAGGTCGAGCCGCTCGAACTCGATCGCGAGGAGGTCAAGCTGCTGCACGCCGCGGCCGGTGAGAACGACTGGTCGAAGGTGCAGCCCGCGATCTTCGGCACGCTCTTTCAGCAGAGCATGGACAAGGAGGAGCGGCACGCGCACGGTGCGCACTACACGAGCGAGGCCGACATCCAGCGCGTCGTCCTCCCGACGATCGTTCGCCCTTGGCGCGAACGCATCGCGGGCGCGAAGACGATGGAGGAGATGATCGCCCTTCGCGGGGAGCTGGAGCGCTTCCACGTCCTCGATCCGGCGTGCGGCAGCGGCAATTTTCTGTACGTCGCGTACCGCGAGCTGGTCCGGTTGGAGATGGAGCTGGTGCACCGGATCCGATCGGAGTTCGTGTCGGCGCGCGGGCACCGCGAAATCAGCGTAGCGTCGTTCGTCGGGGTCAAGCAGTTCTTCGGCATCGACATCGTGCCCTTCGCTGCGGAGCTGGCGAAGGTCGTGCTCGTCCTCGCGAAGAAGCTCGCGTACGACGAAGTGATGGCGTCGCTCTCCGACGGCGGCCAGCTCGGGCTGCGCGGTCTCGACCTGGAGAAGCCTCTTCCTCTCGACAATCTCGACAACAACATTCGCGCGGCCGATGCGCTCTTCGTAGACTGGCCGCCCGCGGACGCGATCATCGGGAACCCGCCGTACCAGTCGAAGGCAAATATGCCCGACGAGCTGGGCGTGGAGTACGTCAAGACGCTCCGGAAGAAGTTTCCGAAGGTGCCGGGCCGAGCAGACTACTGCGTGTACTGGTTCCGTCGTGCGCACGACGCGCTCGCAGACGGCGCGCGTGCGGGCCTGGTCGGCACGAACACGATACGCGAGAACTACTCTCGCCAGGGGAGTCTCGACTACATCACGAAGAACGGCGGCACGATCACGGAGGCTGTGAGCAGACAGGTCTGGCCGGGCGAGGCGCAGGTGCACGTGTCGATCGTCAACTGGACGAAGGGAACCTCGAAGGGAAAGAAGACCCTCTACTCACAGGACGGCGACTCAGTGGACTCTCCGTGGTCCAAGGTGATGCTCGATACGATCGGCCCGGCACTCTCGGCGCGTCTCGATGTCACTGGTGCGGAGGCGCTCAGCGCGAACGCGAACTCGGACGCTTGCTATCAGGGGCAGACGCATGGGCACGAAGGCTTCCTGCTGACGGTCGAAGAAGCGCAGCAGATGGTGGCGAGGTCGGCGCGGAACCGTGAGGTGATCTTCCCCTATCTGATCGGCGACGAACTCGTGGGGCGAACGGACCGTGGACCGACGCGTTTCGTGATCGACTTTCAGGCGAGGGACCTCCACGCGGCGTCCGCATACCGCGAACCGTTCGAGCGCGTGAAGGAACGCGTCATGCCAGACGTGCTCGCGAAGGCTGCCGCCGAACGCGAGGAGACCGGGAAGGCGAGCGGACCGCGGCAATCGCACGCAGAGAAGTGGTGGACGCTGTGGCGCAGCCGACCCGAGCTGCTCGGGCATCTCGCACGGGTTCCTCGCTACGTCGCGTGTTCTCGGGTCACCAAGCGTCCGATCTTCGAGTTTGTCGACGCGCTGATCCACCCGAGCGACATCGTGCAGGCTTTCCCTCTCCCGGACGATTACTCGTTCGGGATCCTACAGTCGTCGATCCACTGGCGGTGGTTCGTCGAGCGATGTTCGACGCTGAAGCGGGACTTCCGCTACACATCGGATACCGTCTTCGATTCGTTCGCATGGCCTCAGGCGCCGACGACCAAGGCCGTCCACGCGGTCGTTGGAGCGGCGATCGAGTTGCGCACCATCCGCGCGATGCTGATGACCGCCCACGGCCAGAGCTTCCGCGAGCTGTATCGGCTGCTCGATAATCCGGGCAAGAGCGAGCTTCGCGACGCGCACGACGCGCTCGACGCCACGGTCCGGGCCGCCTACGGCATGTCAAAGACGGCGGACCCTCTGGCGTTCCTCCTGGACCTCAACCTCAAGCTCGCCGCCGCCGAGAAGGCCGGGACGCCGATCACGGGTCCCGGCATCCCGCCCTCCGCTCGCGGCCTCCCCAACCTCGTCTCGGCGGACTGTGTGCCCGCCCCGAGGCTCTGATGGCGCCTCTCTGGCCGCTCGGGGCCATCGGGTGGCACCGATGCGCGACGCCTGGTTTCGGAACGTTCCTGGGACGCTTGGGCACGCCTTGGACAGGCTGCCCGGGCCCGCGACGCGCGGGCGCACGGGCGTGATCGAGGAAATCCGTGGGTCACATCCGCCTCGGCCAGCTTCCGAAGACGAAACAGTGGAAGGCTGTCTTCGAGGCTCTTGACGCGCCGGGCGTGAACGGTGCCACCGTCGCGGCTGCGACCGCGCACGCCGCCGCGGATCGGTTCGAGGCGCTCAAGTCCGACGCCACGCTCCAGCACACGATCTGGCTGCTCGCGCGCCTCGGGGCCGCTGCGAAGTCCGACGATCTCCGACAGAAGCATGCCGAGCATGTCGATCGTGAGCTGTGACTCGTCGCTCGTGAGGCGCTCCGACTTCGGTCCCACCAAGCCCTTCTCGAGCTTGCGGCAACGCTCCAGCATCTCGAGGTACAGCTCGCGGTATCGCTCCCGCTCGGCCATCGCGGTCGCGAGCTGCTGCTGCAATGCAGCTTGTCCGTGCTCGACCTCTTCGAGGCGTCGGATCAGCGCGTCGAGGTCGGCCACGATCGCTATCCTCTGCGCATTGCAGCGATCGCGGTCAACGACGAAGTGATCGAGCCCGCGAGGTTTCGACGCCACGCAAGATCAGCGCGAGCATCTTCGCGTCGATCGTCCGCTCCTCCGGCAGCACGAAGCGCGCGTGGTGGAGCCGCTTGTAGAGCAAACAGTAGCCGTTCCGATCGAACCAGAGCACCTTCAGACGATTACAACGTTTGTTGACGAACACGAACAGCGCGCCGCTCTGCGGGTCCTCGCCGAGGTGGGACTGCGCTGCGAGCGCGAGCCCGTCGAACGAGCGCCGCATGTCTTGGGGCTCCACGCACACGTAGATCCGCGTCGTCGACGGGATCACGCCTCCTCCTCGTCACGAAGCGCCGAGAGGACTTGGCGTAGCGTCGACGACTCGAAGACGTCCGGCACCCGGACCACGACGTCACCGACCACCACCTCGATCCGCTCGCTCGCTTGCCACAACGTCGTCGACTGCGTGAGCTCGACGAACGACGTCGACTCCGCGCGCGTGCTCGAGACGCGCCCGCCGCGCCCGCCCTGTCTCAGCTTCCACTTCCAGTGCGCCAGCGTACCCGGGTGGATCCCCTCCTCCGCCGCGTACTCCGCTGCGGTCAGCCCGCTTCGCTGCCAGCCACGAACGCGCTCCGCCCACTGCTCTCGACTCGCCACGGTGACCTCCCTCGCGAGGGCGATCGATCACACGAGGCGACGCGCGGCGCCGGACGGTTCCGTAGAACGGGTACGTTCTGCGTGCACCCGGGACCCACCACGCCCATCGGTTACTGCCGGAAGCAATGCAGCGCGGATGAGGAGTGCCCGAGCGTGCTCTGCGTGAGCCCCGGGGAGTGCACCACGGGTTGCGCGAGCGACGCGGAATGCCCGAGGGGCTTCGAGTGCACGGAGCTCGAGAGCTACGGCGGGGAGATGGTCTCGGGCTGCGACCTCATCTTCATCCCGTGACTCGCGAGAGGATCCGTCGAGAGGATCCCGTCCCAGGTGCTGGGTCAACGATGTGCGCAAGGCTCGTGTCGCTCGGCGAGCCGGCCTCGAGCCGGGCGCGAACCTCCCCGAGCGTCGCGCACAGAAGTCGCGATCCGCAGACCTCCGCGCACCTCGGACGGATCTTTCGGCCAAGTCAACGTCGCTTTCGAAAATGCTTTCGCAAATGTGGTTGCGGCGACCATTGTAGTTCGTCGTCCGCGACCTGCTACTCACGCTCGTCGTCCCTCACCGCACCATCGAAGGCGTCGAGAAGATCCGGCGCGACCGCCTCGAGCCACTCGCGCTCGTCGCTCGGAGGCGCGAGGAGGTCCTGTAGACGATCGATCTCGCCGGGGGTGCGGTTCGTCGCACCGACGACGGCGCTGGCGACGTCGATCAAGAGGTCCTCGCGAGCGCTGAAGGTGATGTCCACCGAGGCGTCGGCGATGTGCGCCGCGGTCTCGTAGTCGTCGGACTGGACAGCGATCATCAACGTGACGCGGCGAACGGCCCTCTCCATGAACGGGTAGGAGGAGTATTCCTCGCGGAGCATGCGGAGCTCCGCGGCGGCCTCGTCGACGTCGCCCGCGGAGGCCGTGAGCACGGCGCGGTCCTCGATCAAGCTCGGGTAGAGGAAGTCCGAGCTCAGCGCCCGGAGCGGCTCGGTGAAGCGACCGATCGCCTCCTCCACGAGGGCCCGGGCCTGCGGCTCGTCTCCATCGTGCAGCGCCATCGCCGCCAGTTGCTGCTCCGCCGAAGCGGCCGTCATCGCGGCGCCGCGCCTGAGCGCCGTAAAGGTTGCGCGCGCGCCGGCCACATCGCCGACCGCTCGCTGAACTTGACCGGCCCAGAGACGCAGCGCGTCCCGTGCGTTCTTCCGTACGTAGATCACGAAGAGAGCAAGGGCGATGAGCGCAGCCCCCACGGCCGCGATCTCCGAGAGGTCGAACGCGCTCGAGGACGCGGTCCGAGTCGTCGGCGAGAGAGAGGCGTGACCCATCAGCTGGAAGATGGCGAACAACATCACGATCAGGAGGACCCAGAGGGCGAGCGTTTTCCACGCAACGCCCGCAGCCTTCCGCGGGAGGGCATGCAGCCGTTTTCTCGCGTCGTCCGTCTGGGCCCCATCGACGCGCACGTCCGGGATCGGCGGGCCGGGATCGCGCGCCGGCACAAAGCTCGCGACGCCGGGCGCGATCTCCGAGAGCCAGCCGTCCGGGACCGCGGTGTCCACCTCGGCGGGCGTGCGATAGACCGAGTCGGGCTGGCTCGCGAGCATGCGCTCGAGGCCTCGTACGAGCAGCCGCTCCCTGCCGTTGGTGTGACTCGCGAGGAGCGTACGGTGCACGCGAAGATGCTCGCGCAGCGCGGCCCGCTGGCCTCGCCGCTGCAAGGTCACCGCCTCGGCGAGGGCTACGCGCGCGAGCGCATCCGGCGTCTTGTGCTCGGCCGCGCGGACGGCGTCGATGTCCTCCTTGGCGAGCTCGGCGTCGCCGCGCGCCGCCCGCAGGAACGCTCGGATGGCAAGCGCGCTTATACGCTGCAAGCCTTCCTCCGACCTAGACAGCCAGCTCATCGGTAGCACGAGCGCCGCCTCGATGTGCTCGAGGGCCGTGGCGAGGCCTCCCACCCGGATGGCGAGCAACGCGCGCTGCATCGCGAGCGAGCGGCGCCTCGACGAGCGCAGCCGATGGTCGCGTTCGGCGGCCCGGTGCAGCAGCTCCGCGCCCTCCACATCGCCGACCGTGACCGCGTGCAGCGCGCGGTTGAGGATCTGAACGACCGCACCTTCCCGCCGTAGCGTGCCTCCGACCCACAGGAGGAAGACGCCTACGAGCCCCGGCAGGGCCGCAACCCCCGGATGCCCGACGGAGGTCAGCCACGCCGTGCCGACGAGGAGCACCGCCCCCAGCGCGATCTGCCGGTTCGCCCGACTGCGATACGCGTGTGGCTTGATGCCGAACCGCTCGGGGATCGTCTCCTTCATGCGGCACAGGATACGGCAGCGCACTCCTCAACACGAGCCTTGCTGTCCGCAGTCCCACGGTCGGCGCGGCCGAGAGGAGATCTCGCGATCGAGGGCTGCATCCAGACGGCGGAGCTCAGAGAAGCGTCGGCCGCGCGGATGACACGTCAAATGTACACACGACTTACACCTCGACCTACGCGTCGGGTCGGAGCTCTCAACGCTGCAGATCAACAATGGTCGATCACGTGATTGGCGGTCGGACATGTGAGTCACGTGCACCGCAGCGCGCGTTGCCGAGTGGGGTGAAGGGCGCACGGGAGGAGTGCTCCCCGTACTCGGCGCGGTGGCACACTTCGACCCCGGAGGTCCCCCACCATGATGAAGAACACCAACTTGCAGCTCATCCTGATCGTCCTGCTCTCGATCGGCTGCGGAGCCTCGGGCGCGATGCTCGTTCAAGACCGCACGGCCAGCGCGCAGACCGGCGGGATGAGGGAGTGCTACCAAGTGGAGAACAGGAGGTATTCGCACGCGCGCGATCCCAATCACCTCCGAAATCCGGAGGGTCGTTTTCCGATTCCCCCGGGTTGGACGCCCGTGGGCGGCGGACCGAATTTCCTCTGGCTCTGTCGGTAGGACGGCCGACGAGGACACATGTGCCATGAGCGCTCCGTCCCGGTTGCGCGGCGCACGTCGAGCGCCCTCTCGCGGACCCGCCGCTCCACGACCTCACGCGCCGATAATTGCTTAGGGGGTGGCCGAGCTCCTCACGTCGCCATCGGCCGCCGATACCCCTGCGCCCTCCCTCCGCGGTCTCGCGCTTGCGCCTCCAGCACGTCGGAGCTTCCGCGAGCGTCGGGAATCTCCGCGCGCCTAGCTCGGACCCATCTCCGGGCCCGCGCGGAAGCCGGCGGGGATATCCGGAACTATGCCCGACCGATTTTCAAACCCGTCGGGGATATCCGGAATTATCCCCGAACGATCCTCCAAACCCTTCGGGGATATCCGGAACTATCCCCGGACGATTTTAAAACCGGTCCGGGATATCCGGAATTATCCCCGGACGATTTCTAAACCGGTCGGGGATATCCGGAATTATCCCCGGACGATTTTTAAACCGGTCGGGGATATCCGGAATTATCCCCGAGCGTTCACCCGCGGCGGATGGGCTCCGAGAGCGCGCGACGACGCGCAACGTGCGTGACGACCGACCGATGCCGCGCCGCCTCGGCGAGCCGCCGCGCGTCGGTCGATGTCGGTGGATCGCTCCGCGAACGACGGCGACTACGAGACGTCCGCCGCCGGCGGCTCGGTCAACGCGGGCTCACGGAGGGCGGGGTCCCGAGCGCCTCCGACCGATCCGTCTGCGCCGCCTCGGGCCATCCTCTCCGCCTCCGCCTGCCGCGCTCTCCGCTCGACGCCGAGGACCGCGCACACGCACAGGTCGTAGTCGGGCGTGCTCCCGTCCCACATCGGGTAGGCCGTCTCGTCGTCGATCGCGAGCTCGACCTGGCGATCCTGGATCGGCTTCAGCAGCTCGAGCGGCGTCTCCGTCGGCGCGGTCCATCCGCTCGTCGGTACCAGCTGACCCGCTCTGTCGAAGAACGCGGCGCGGCCTTGCTCATCGGTGCGCACGCGGAACCCGCCCTCGTGCACGAGCTGGTGGTGGAACGTGCACAAGCACACGAGGTTGCTCTTCTTGGTCTCCCCGCCTTGCGCCCAGTGCTCGATGTGATGGCCATCGAGGAACCGATCGTTCGTGCACCCGGGGAACGCGCAGCCGCGATCGCGCAGGACGATGGCGCGCCAGAGCGCGGGCGGGATGGTCCGGGTGCGGCGGCCCACGTCCAGCGGGTCTCCGTCGGCGTCGTGCTTCACTCCGATCAGCGAGCAGTCGCACGCGATACGGCGGAAGGTCTCGACGGAGATCCGCGAGCCGTCGTCCAGCGTGGCCGCCCATCGCGCTCGTCCGGAAGCAGCGAGAGCATCGGGCACCGGCTCGAGCGGGTGCACGCCGGACGCTTCCGCGGAATCAGTCGGCGCGTCGCGGTCGGTCACCCAGCTCGTCGAGCGCGACGCTTCCGCGGAATCACGCCGCGCGCCACGCCCGGGCCCGGTCTGCTCCGACGTAGACGCTCCCGCGGAATCAGCCGGCGCATCGCGACCGATGACCCACATCGTCGAGCGACCCGCTTCCGCGGAATCACCGAACGCGTCGCCGTCGGTCCCCGCGGCCGACGCATTCGCTTCCGCGGAATCAGCCGCCGCCATCGCCGCGCTCGATGTGACTGCGCTCGACGTCGCCGCGCTCGATGTGACTGCGCTCGACGTCGCCGCGCTCGATGCGACCGCGTTCAACGCGGCAAGCCGGTCCTCCGCGAAGTGCACGATCACGCACGCGCGGTCCGCGCCGGAGCGCGACGACGGCTTCTGCGTCAGCGTCGCTTCCAGGTGCTCTGCGATGCGGACCAGCGCGTCGGCCAGCGTCGGCATCGGGAGCGACGCCGTGTCCGCCGGATCCATCGTGCCGCGCGTCTCCTGCCGCATCACCTCTTGCATCGTGCGGATCGCCTCCATCACGCGCGCCGCCTCGTCCGCGCGGAGCTGCGCTTCCACTCGAAACGACCCGTCGTTCATCGGCCGCTGGAACACCCACCGCGACGGCGCGCGGCTCGCGTCGTCGGGCTCGTCGAGCGCCCGCGTGCCCTCGACTCCGCGCACGATCCGCTCGAGCTGCGACGCGGTCGTGTTCTTCGCCATCTCGATGAACGCCTCTTCGCTCGCCGGCGTGGCGCCCCGACAGATCGCGCGCACCTGCGAGTACGTCACCCGCCCGTGCTGCAGCTCCTCGTCGAGCCGCGGCAGCTCCGCCAGCTTCTTCGCGACCCGCACCTGCTCGCGCGCGGTGCTCGAGTGGATCCCGAGCCGCCAGCTCAGCCAATGCGCGCAGCTCTTACACCCCTGTTGCGCCCACCGGCCCGATTCATCGATCAGGCGGATGAGATAGAGCCGCCGATGAATCGCGCTATTGATGCTCGCCTCCAAGGTCGCGAGCTCGGCCTCCACGGCGTCCATGTCGGCGGGCTCGCCAAGGCTGATAACTGGGCATGTGTTCAGCATGCGGGCAACGTAGCATGCGGCGAGCTCAAATCCTGTAATCAAATGTCGTTTATCTCGTCTCACGGCGCGGGACAGCGAGGCGAGACGCGAGCTTGCGCGTGCGGATCTCCACGGCGAACCGCCCGAGGTCCGCCGCTGGGAGTGGACGAGCTCCACGCGCCCTACGCGGACCTCATCGGCGCGGAGCCGACGCCGCAAAGGCGGGCCACCAAGCGCGATCGCGCGAGCGATCGCCGAGCTCTCCGACGCCATCGCGTACTACGGAAGGCTCATGGCGGGGATGACCGACCGCAACGACGAGGAGTCCGTCCGCCGCTTCTCGGCCGCGATGGGGCCGCTCGACAGCTACCGCGCACGCGCGTTCAGCGGCGCGGTCAGGGTGAGGACATCGACGAGGCCATCGAAGAGCCGGATGTCGGCGAGCCCACCGATGACGACGTGACGGTTGGCGCGAACCGGCCGGACACGGGGAATCCGTTCGAGGAGCCGGTGGCGTAGCCGTCTGGTTGTCTTGCCATCGACTGCGAGCCCGGCGCCCGATGGGCGTCGGGCTCGTCGCGTCTCGGCGCAGCGGTTCCACCGCGTATGGCCCGGTTCCTTGCCTCGGGTCCTATCCTGATGTCCTTGGACCGAGGCCTCGCAAGGTGCCTTCGTGCTGAGCTCAGGGTGCCGCGATGAACTGGCCGTTGTTGAGGAGGATCGCGTCCGCGCCGTGCGCGACTTGGGAGGGCGGCCAAGGCCAGGCACTAGTTCCGCTGGTTGCGAGGGGTCTCGACGAGGAGGGAGCCGATCGCCCGGGCGGAATCCGGTAGAGGGTGTACGGCGGAGCTGCGCTTACCACGAAGGCCGTGCCGTCGTCCGCGACGAGCGCAGACCGTAGTGAGGGGTCGGGGCTCGCCGTGACGCCGATGGAGGCGGCGATGGCGGGATCGGACGTTCGGTACCACGCGCTGCCGCGCACACCGATGAACTCGCCGTTCATCGCGGCCTGTACGCCGAAGCTGAACATGAGCGGGGGACCGAACGTGACCCCCCCGTCGTCCGAACGATACGCGGTCGTCGTCGCGCTTGGCGACAGCGGATGGGCCCACACCACGCCCGGTGCCGTACCCGAGGAGAGAATGAGTGGCAGGCCGCTGGTGTGGGTCCATGTCCCGCCACTCAAATCGCGCGCATGGACCCCGCTCGCGTCCGCCACGAGGATCCGGTCGTCGGACAAGAGAAGCGAGCTGCGCCGCGACGTCTCCCACTCGCCGAAGTACCAATCCGGACCCGAGCTGAGGGGCACGACCTGCGCCGCGCTCCAGACGCGTCCGCCGTCCGTCGTCGTCCAGATGAGCCCACCCCCGATGCTCGCGTCGCTGAGCGACGCGACAACCGCGTGGCCATTCCCTTCGGCGCTCACCCCCACGCCCCACGTCCGCACTAGACGGGGACTCGGTCCGCTCAACCGGCTACCGATGAAGCTCGCGCCGCCGTCTTCACTGACGTAAACCGCTACGCCTTGGCTCGTCGAGCTCGAGCAAGGCAGGACGACGTACACACGGTTGTCTTCATCGAGAGCCGCGTTGGGTCCATCGAAACTGGTGCCACCGATGAACGGTCCACCCGGGCACACGCCCGCTGTGGAGAAGCCCGGTGCGCCGCCCACGACCGGTCGGATGCGGCATGCGCCGCCCAGACATTCGAATCCGGGTACGCAGGCGTTGCCGCAGCTGCCGCAGTGGGCGGTGTCAGTCCGCAGGTCGACCTCGCACCCGTTGGACCCGATCCCGTCGCAGTCTCCGCGGTCCGGCGCACACGTGTCGACCGAGCAGCTGCCCGTCGTGCACGACGCGGAGGTCGCGAACGGGAGCACGCACGCGTTGCTGCAGGTGCCGCAGTGGGTGCTCGACGTGTAGACGTTGGTTTCGCAGCCGTCGTCGGTGTCGGCGTTGCAGTCCCCGTAGCCGGTCTCGCATGTGAGCGCGCACGTGCGATCGCGACAGACCCCGACGCCGTGAGCACGATCGCAGTTCGTCCCACAAGCGCCGCAGTTGTGCGGATCGGTCTGGAGGTTGGCGCAAGCACCATCGCAGGCGATCTCGTCCATCGGACAAACGAGCTGACAGTCGCCCGAGAGACAGCTCCAGCCCAGCGCGCACGCACGGTTGCATGCACCACAGTTGGCCTCGTCGTTCGAGAGATCAGCGCAGTACGATGCGCCGCTCGGGTCGGTGCAGGGAACGGTCGGTGCCGAGCAGTCGATTCGGCACTCCGAGGAGGTGCAGACCTCACCAGCGGCGCAGCGACGGCCACACGAGCCGCAGTTGGTACGGTCTGTCTCGAGGGTCACGCAAGTGACGCCGCAAGGGGTCTGACCGACCGGGCAGGTGATGGCGGCGTCGTCGGTGCCCGCGTCCGTGCCACCTCCGTCCTCGCCTGGCGTCGCGTCGATCGGGCTTCTCGCGTCGCCACTGCCCCCGTCTCGCACGAACGCGTCCGTTCCTCCGCCGTCGACGATGCCGGGCCCCTCTGAGCACGCGATGAGAATCACGAGGAGAGGAACGATTCTTACTGCACGCATGTGGAAACTCCCTCAGGGAAGCCGGCGAACCGTCATCTCGCGCGTACCCGGCCCTGCGTAGGTCGCGCCCATATCGACGCACTCACGACGATCAAACACGCGGTCGCACCACGTATGACCGAGGACCGTCACGCACTCGTCGCGATAGATGTCTTGCGTGGCAAAGCACTGCGGCAGTGAGGCTGGCGAGTCGACCACTACGTCGATCGCAACCGCCCCACATCCCGTCGTGTCGAAGCGCGTGCAAATCGTTGCGCACCCGCCGCCGAGCCCGCAGAGCTCACCCGTGAGCGTGACCTCCGAGGTCGACGTAGCGCCGACCGTCGGACCTTGTGCGCGGACCCGCGGGTGCGCGCCGCGATCGAGGTAGTAGGCAGTGGCGCATGCCTCGTAGGAACCGGCCTCCAGCTCGAGCGTGTTTCCCTCGCCTGCCGCACAGGGCGCCGTCATGGACGGTAGTCGGTCGGGGGTCGCGAAGAGCGCGAACCCGCCGCCGGCGACCGGTGCATAATCGAGAGCGTAGTTGCACTCTCGGGCGCGCGGCACCGGGATCGTCCACTGGATCGACGCTGGCCCAGACCGAGAGAAACCCATGCACGCACCGGCGACACCGCCCGCACAGCTCGCGAGCGACACGGTCCAGCCCAGGCGCGCGGCCTCGCAGTGGCCCGGGCAGGCCACCACGGTCGGCGCGACCTGGCAGCTGCTCCACGCGCCGGTCGTAGGGTCGCACGTCTCGAGGCCGGCTCCGCAGGCATTGGCGCAGGCGCGGCTCGCCTGACCGTAGACGCAGTCCGTCCACATACCGTTCGACTGACAGCGTTGAGGGGGGGCGACTCCGCATGGATCCGTCGGACAGCTCCGCTCGGGGAACGAGCCATACGCGCAGGTCGTCCACGCGCCGCCGGCGCAGCGCTGCTGGCCGCCGGTCGCGCCACACGCGTTGTCCGCACAGCCTCGCGAGAGCGCTTCGTCGACGAAGCCGTCGCAGTCGTCATCGGCGCCGTTGCAGTCCTCCGCACGTGGCACCCCGCCCGGCAGACACAGAAGGTGCCCCATCGAGCAGACGGTTCGGGCACCGATGGCGCAGGCCCCGGTCGGACCAGTGCACGCGCGGCCCTCGCCCGGGCCGCCCTCGTCGATGCGTCCGTCGCAGTCGTCGTCGGCGCCGTTGCACCCCTCGGGCGCGCCGGCGTGGATGAGCGGATCCGAGTCATCGCAGTCGTCCGCCAACGGCGCGTACCCCGTCGGAGGTGTGCAGTCCGTCCTCGTCGGCGCACCGGGTGTGGCGTCGCCGTGGCCGTCGCGGTCGACATCGATGTAGACGAGGACCGGCGTCGAGCTGTCGGACCAGCCGTCGCAGTCGTCGTCGACGCCGTTGCACACCTCCGTCGAGCCCGGATGGATCGCGGGATTGGTGTCGGCGCAATCGGAGCCGCACACCAGGCGGCCGTCGAGTCTGAGGTGACCAGACGGGCAGGTCTCGGGGAGAGCATCGGTATCATTACAGCAATTGCTATTGACGTACCCGTCGCTGTCCGCGTCACCGCCGACCGTACACGGATCGCAATCTTCGTCGACGTCGGCCGGGTCGCAGACCTCCCGCATCCCTGGGTTGCGGAGCGGATCGTCGTCGTCGCAGTCGGTGTACCGCTCACCACTACCGCACGCGGGATCCATATAGCCGTCGCCGTCTCGGTCGGGATCGGCGCATCCGGAATCGCCTCCGCCATCGGAGCCCGCGTCACTCGCGCCGGCGTCTCGGCCCGCGTCGAACGGAGCGGTCGCGTCGACACCGGCGTCTCGAGTTCCTGCGTCGGTACCGGTCGAGGGCCCGCTGCACCCGACATGGACGATACCGAGCAGGATCCCCCACGAAGCTAGCCGCATCGAGTTCGAAGGATGCTAGCCGAGGCGGGATTGGCTGGCTACGGGTTCACCGTTCGCCCCTGCCGGTCTTGCCCCGTTTGAGGGATGAGGTTCTGTCGCCGCGAGCCGACGTCCATGCAGGATGTCAGGCTCGCGGCGTTCGTCGCGACGCCGACACCGCCGCCCTGGCGCAAGGTTCGGACGCGTGAACGATCCTCGAGCGGGGAGCTCACGGCCACGTGATCAGCTCCGACCACGGTGACAGTCCCGAGGGCAACGGCGGCGGTTGGATGCCGCGCGGGCCGCGCACGCGGTAGTGGAAGTAGAGGTTCGCCGACAGGAGGAACGGCACGCCGCAGTGATATCCCTGGTTCAGGTCGCGGCCGCTCGCGAAGCGTGCGCGGAGCTCGGACCAACCAGCGCCCTCGTGCTCGAGGCTGACGGAGTAGATGTGGAAATCCGGATCACCGAGGTGCTCTCCAGCGAGAAGGGTTTCGTTCACCGAGATGCCGAAGTAAGACGGTGCTTCCCCAAAACGTGTAGGCGGTGAACGTCCACTCGGTCCACTTCGGCGAGAAGTCGACGAGCCACACGTTCGAGTGCTTGCCATCCGCGCGCAGCACGACGAGGTCGCAGTTCTTCGCGGGACGCACTGAGCTCAAGCTGCCGAGGAGGTGGCAGCGGATCTCGGTCTCGGTCCACGAGTCGATGAAGAGGGTCTGGAGGCCTCCGAAATTGCCGAGGTCGAGCGTGACGTTGCCTCCCGCGGTCCCGAAGTTCTGGAGCTCGCGGAAGAACCATCCCTCGGGGAGCGCGATGCCGGCGAAGGGCGACCCTTCGAACACGATGCGATCGCGGTCGGCGAGGGGCGCGATGCGCACCTTCCTCGACGCGCGCGCGGGGGCCGGCGACGGCGGCGACGGCGGAACGATCTTGCCCGTCGTCACGAGACGACGAACCTCTCGCTTGGCATCTTCGACGAGCGCGTCGTACGCCTTCCGTTCCGCTGCGTTCAAGCGACGCTTCCTCGACGTCTTCGTCGCGTGTGCGACTCCGCGCGCGCCGACGGCGAGCGGCGCCGCCTTCGAACGGGACGGCTTCCTTCTGGTTGGGTTCTTCTTCCGAGTCGCGGCCATTGCCCCTCCCGTCGGCGACGATACCTGGCTTCCCCGTGGGAGTGCGTCAGCGATCAGTCAGCATCGATCCGCGGAGAGCGCGCGCGATCCAGGCGCGACGGCGCTCACGGCACGAACCAGAGCGAGCGTCTCGTAGAACCAGAACAGCACCCCCGCCGCGACGATCATCGCCTCGCGGTCGGGCGTCTTGTTGTGGCGGATCGTGACGATGCAGCCGCGTGGATCATTCGGTAGCGAGTAGTTGTTCAGTCGCGTCTCGAGGGGCAGGAGCGGGGACGCGGCAGGCAGCGGTGAGTGACGGGATCGGTCATCGGTTCCTCCGAACCGCGGACGGTAGCCGAGGTGCCGTCAGCCGAGCTCGGGCATCGGAACCCCTCGCTAAGGCGGGAGAGCGATCGAGCAGATGGGGCGCGACGCGCCATACCGACTCCTGAGAGGACCCGTCAACGTGCACGTCCTCGTACACGTGCACGTACTCGTGCACGTCGACGTACGTCGACGTACGCGTGGTGGATGTCGCATACACGTCGACGTATGACGGGTGACAGTGACGATCCGCGTTCGCCGGTTGACGGTCCACGGTCATGGGCCGTAGAAGAAGCGCCCGCTTCCGCGCCGCACGCGGCGCATCCAAAGGAGACATCGCGACATGGCCGACCTCACGTTCAAGGGCAACCCCGTCCACACCAACGCCGCGCTGCCGACCGTCGGCTCGCAGGCGCCCGCCTTCACGCTCGTGAAGCAGGACCTCTCGGAGGCGAGCCTCGCCTCGTTCGAGGGCAAGAAGAAGGTGCTCAACGTCTTCCCGAGCATCGACACCGGCATCTGCGCGAAGAGCGTGAAGACGTTCCACGAGAAGGCGGGCGCGCGCACCGACGCGGTCGTGCTCAACATCAGCAAGGATCTCCCGTTCGCGGCCAAGCGCTTCTGTGGCGCCGAGGGCGTGGAGAACGCGGTGACGCTGTCGGCGTTCCGCTCGAAGTTCGCGAGCGACTACGGGCTCGAGATGACCGACGGACCGATGAAGGGGCTCTGCGCCCGCGCGGTGGTCGTGCTCGACGCGAACGACAAGGTGACGTACGTCGAGCTGGTAGACGACATCGTCCACGAGCCCAACTACGACGCCGCGCTCGCGGCGCTCTGATCGCATCTTCCCCCGTGGCGGGACTCGGTCATCGGTCCGGTCCCCCGCGGTTCGCGGTCGCGCTCAGGGCGCGGCGATGTGCGCGCGGAGCGCGCCCAGGATCGGGCGAACCGCGGACAACGTCTCGACGAGGGGTACGGTGCCGTCACCGACGTCGACGAACGTGGTGAACGCGAGGTCGTGCTCGGGGAAGTACCCGACGAACGTGCGCATCCCGCCCGCGTTGCCGGCGCCGGCGTAGAGCGTGCCGAGCTCGGGATCGTGCGCCTGAATGAAGCCCAGCGCGTAGCCGCCGCTGTCGAGGCCGAACGACCGCGCGATCTCGTCGAGGAGCTCGCCACCTTCGGGTACGCGCGCTGTCGCAAGTGTGCTTTCGCTGTGCAGCTCGCCTCCGAACGCCGCGCGGGCCCAGATCAAGAGGTCTCCGGCCGTCGAGACCCAACCGCCGTCGGCGGGATAAATGTTGGCGTCGAGGAACGACACGGGTTGCGCAGCTCCGCTCCGGAGCTGGTAGCCGGTCGCGATCTCGGCGACGCGCGACTCCTCGAAGGGCCAGGTGTGCGTCATTCCGAGCGGGGCGAAGAAGCGCGCCTGCACTTCCTCCGGCATGCTGCGTCCGGTGAGTTGCTCGGCGATCTTGGCGAGGATCAAGTAGCCCGTGTTCGAGTAGTTCCACGCGGTGCCCGGCGGGAAATCGAGTGGCTGCTCACTGGCCGCGGCGATCGCTTCGTCGGCGGTGTAGCGACGCGTCGCGAAGTCGGGGAGCCTCGTGTAGTTGAGCACGCCCGAGGTGTGCGTCAGCAGCATGCGGAGCGTGATCGCGTCGCCGTTCGGGAAGCTCGGCAGGTAGGACGACACCGGGTCGTCGACCGAGAGCAGACCGTCGTCGTGCAGCGCGAGGATCAACGCCCCCGTGAAGGTCTTCCCCAAGCTCGCGGTGCGATACGGGGTGGTGGTGAGCATCGGCTGCATCGAGGCCTCATCGGCCCATCCGATCGCGCCTTCGTAGCGATGCTGGCCGTCGTCGACGCTGATGATGGCGCCCGGCGATTGCTGAGACTCGCGCGTCTCCGCGAGAGCCGCGGCGAAGCGGGCCTCTTCGGCCGCAGGAAAGGGTGTCTCGCTCGTACACGAGATACACACGAGAGGAACGATCACGGGGGCGATGCGTGTAAACATGCCTCCTCGTGCCCGATGCGAGCCCGGCCGTTCAGTCGATGTCTCGATTGACCGCGATGCGCGCGAAGACGACTTGCGAATCTACACCCCGGCTCGCCGCCCTTCGCCAGATCGCCGACGATCACGCGGACGCCGAGCTCGCCGAGCTCGCTGACGAGGCGCTGAAGCGCATGCTCGCCGACGAGTAGGCGCGACCCACCCACGCACTCCTGCCTTCCTGCATTCCTCAGCGGAAAACTCGATGAGGAAGGCAGGAACGCAGGAAGCGGACCCTGTCGATGTTCTCGCCGTTCTACCCGATCAGAACTGGGCTTCCTCAGTCGAGCCGGTGAGCGCCGTCGTGCTCGTCTCGCCGCCGCTCACGAGGTTGGCGATGAGATCGAAGTAGCCGGTGCCCACCTCGTGCTGGTGCTTGGTCGCCGTGTAGCCCATCGACTCGGCCGCGAACTCGCGTTGCTGGAGCTCGCTGTACGCGCTCATGCCGCGCTCGTTGTACTCGGACGCGAGCATGAAGCTCGAGTAGTTGAGCATGTGGAAGCCGGCGAGCGTGACGAACTGGAACTTGTAGCCCATCGCGCCGAGCTCGCGCTGGAACTTCGCGATCGTCGCGTCGTCGAGGTTCTTCTTCCAGTTGAAGCTCGGGCTGCAGTTGTAGGCGAGGCGCTTGTCCGGGAAGTCCTTGAGCACGCCTTCCGCAAACTGCTTTGCCTGCTCGAGGTCGGGGGTCGAGGTCTCCATCCAGATGAGATCCGCGATCGGGGCGTAGGTCTTGCCGCGGGCGATGCAGCTCTCGATGCCGGGCTTCACGTAGTAGAAGCCCTCGGGGCTCCGCTCTCCGGTGCAGAACGGCTTGTCGACCTCGTCGATGTCGCTCGTGAGGAGCTTCGCGGAGTCGGCGTCGGTGCGGGCGACGAGCACCGTCGGCACGCCCGCCACGTCGGACGCGAGGCGCGCCGCGGTGAGCGAGCGGAGGAACACGCTCGACGGGACGAGGACCTTGCCGCCGAGGTGGCCGCACTTCTTCTCGCTCGAGAGCTGATCCTCGTAGTGCACGCCGGCCGCGCCGGCCTCGATCATGTTCTTCATCATCTCGAACGCGTTGAGCGGGCCGCCGAAGCCGGCCTCCGCGTCCGCGACGATCGGGACGAAGTAATCCATCTTGGCGACGCCATCGACCGCGTCGATCTGGTCGGCGCGAATGAGCGCGTTGTTGATGCGCTTGACGAGCTTGGGCACCGAGTCGGCGGGATAGAGGCTCTGGTCGGGGAACGTCTGCGCCGCGGTGTTCGCGTCGGCCGCGACCTGCCAGCCCGAGCAGTAGATCGCCTCGAGGCCCGCGCGGACCATCTGTACGGCCTGGCCTCCCGTGAGCGCGCCGAGGCTCCGCACGAACGGCTTCTCCTCCATCGCCTTCCACAGCCGGCGCGCGCCCTTGTCGGCGAGCGTGTACGAGAGGCGCAGGCTCCCGCGGAGCTTCTTCACGTCGGCTTGCGTGTAAGGACGCTTGACGCCCTTCCAGCGCGGCGCGTTCCAGTCGTCGGTGTCGCGTTCGATCGGTGCGATGGTGGACACGGTCGGAGTCTCCTCGGTTCGGGTACGGCTCGTGCTCGGCGCTTCGGTGCCGAGCGAAGTAGTGTCGACGACAGGTGCTCAGCGCGCCTCGGGCAGGACGATCCGCTCGTAGGCGGGCAGCGTGAGGAACTCGACCATCGGCTCGGCGGTCGCCACCTCGACGAACAGCTCCGACGCCGCCGCGAATTCGCCCGCGTCATACGCGCTCTCGCCGATCTCGCCGCGGATCACGTCGAGCTGCTCGGCGAGCACCTCGCGCACCCGCGCCGCGTCCACCGCGCGCCCGTCGTCGAGCGTCGCGTGGTGGTGCACCCACTGCCAGAGCTGCGCGCGCGAGATCTCCGCCGTCGCCGCGTCCTCCATGAGGTTGTAGAGCGGGACACATCCGTTGCCCCGCAGCCACGCCTCGATGTACTGCACGCCGACGCGGACGTTGTGCCGGAGCGCCTCGACGGTGCGGGTCCCCGTCGGCGGCTCGAGGAGCTTCGCGACGAGCGCGTCCACCGACGGACCATCCCACGCGCGATCGATCTGGTTCGCGTTCGGCATGTGCGCGTCGAACACCTCGCGCGCGATCGCGACGAGGCCGGGGTGCGCGACCCACGTCCCGTCGTGGCCTTTCTTCACCTCGGCGAGCTTGTCGGCGCGGACCTTCTCGAGCGCCGCCGCGTTGGCCGCCGCGTCGTCCTTGATCGGGATCTGCGCGGCCATCCCGCCCATCGCGTGGACGCCGCGGCGGTGGCACGTCTGGATGACGAGCTTGGTGTACGCGTCCATGAACGGCTGGGTCATGCCGATCTGTCCACGGTCCGGGCAGACGCGCGCGGGATCGTCCGCGTTCACCTTGATGTAGCTGAAGATGTAGTCCCAGCGTCCGCAGTTGAGCCCGGCGCTGTGCTCGCGCAGCTCGTAGAGGATCTCGTCCATCTCGAAGCTCGCGGGGAGCGTCTCGATCAAGACCGTCGCCTTGACGCTTCCGCGCGGCACGCCGAGCGTGTCCTCCGCGTGGACGAACACGTCGTTCCAGAGCCGCGCCTCGAGGTGGCTCTCCATCTTCGGGAGGTAGAAGTACGGGCCGCTCCCCTTTTTCAAGAGCGGCTTCGCGTTGTGGAAGAAGTAGAGCCCGAAGTCGACGAGCCCCGCCGGCGCCGGCTCGCCGTCGACGCGGAGGTGCTTCTCCACGAGGTGCCAGCCGCGGGGGCGAACGAGGAGCACCGCGGTCTCGTCGTTCAGGCGGTAGCTCTTGTTGCGCGCCGGGTCTTCGAACGTGATCGTGCCGGCGACCGCATCGCGCAAGTTCACTTGCCCATCGAGGCAGTTCGCCCACGTCGGCGCGTTACTGTCCTCGAAGTCGGCCATGAAGCACTTCGCGCCGCTGTTGAGCGCGTTGATGATCATCTTGCGGTCGACCGGCCCGGTGATCTCGACGCGGCGATCCAGGAGGTCCTTCGGCAGCGGGGCGACCTTCCAGTCGGACTCGCGCACCTCGCGCGTCGCGTCGAGCAAGCCGAGCGGTCCGCGCGTCCGGCGCGCGGCGAGGCGCTCCTTCACGGTGCCGCGGAAGCGACGCACGAGATCGGCGACGAACGCGAGCGCGGGCTCCGAGAGGATGTCGGCGCCGGCGCCTTCGGCCGGACCCAGGATCGACACTCCGGCGACTCTGCTCTCTGTCATTCGCGTTCTCCTCGAGGCGTGGGCGAGGCGGAGTGTATCGGTCGGCCCGCGCACATCAAGGCTCCGCGCGCGGCGCTCGTTGGGGGCGGTGGCTACTTCGCGAGGCGAGCGTTGACGTACTCGGGCTCGTCGGTGACCTCACGAACGACGTGCGGCGCGAGCCACTCGGGCAGCGCGACGTCCTCGTCGGCGGAGGCGAGCTCGATCTCGGCGAGCGTGAGGTCGCGATCGTCGAACGAGTCGATCTCCCAGACGCGATCGCCCTCGGGCACGCGATAGCGTCGCTTGCGCACGCGACGCGTGAGCGTGAGCGCCCAGAGCGCCTCGAACGTCGCCGCGTCGCACTCCTCCTCCACCTCGACGCGCGTGATGCCGCGCCCGAGCTTGACGGTGCGGACGTGGGTGACCCCGCTCTCCGTCCGGCTCCGCCGCACGCGCTCGATGAGCGACTGGCCCGGCAGATAGCCCTGATCGATGGTGACCGGCGGGAGCTCCCGGCAGCGCGGCGGGACGCCGTCGAGCAAATACTTTCGCTCGATCTCCAGCGGCGGCGACGCGTGCGCCCGGAGCGCAGCCGCCACCGCGTCGAGCTCACCGTCGAGCGCACGGAGCCGCCCGCCGTCGCCGAGCCACTCGTCCAACAGCGTCGCGAAGCGGGCGCGCCGCTCCTCCTGCGCGCGCGCGAGCAGCGCCAGGAGCCCCGCGCGCTCGTCCTCGGCGAGCGTGCGATCGAGATCGAAGTCGGGCCGTTCGGCGGCTTCGCGCAACCTCCGCGCGCGGCTGAGCGCGGTGTCCTCGAGCCCGCTCCCGATCGTGTCGTGGACGACGTGGAGGTCGTTCAGCTCGCCGAGCAGATCCTGGAGGGCCTTCAGGCTCGCGATCGCGCCCCTGGCTTCGTCGAGCTCGTCCTTGAACGGCTCGAGGAGGTAGCGCGCGCGCTTCACGCGGATGCGCGCCTTGTGGGCGAGCGCCTCGTCTTCGATCCCGTGCACGTGGGCGAAGGCGCTGTTCAACGCGGCGCGCGCCTCGTCGATCGCCTCGGCGGCGCGTCCGGCGAAGCGGTCCGCGTCGGGCCCGGCGTCGACCTCGCGCTCCACCGTGTAGCGGCGCAGGCGCGGCTCGAGCCTCTCGTCGAGCTCGCGGAACTTCGATAGCAAACCCTCTTGCACGCGCGCGTAGCCCTCGTCGCGCTCGCGGGTCAGCCGCTGGATGAGCCACTCGGTACCCGGCGCGTGGCCGCTCGGGACGTCGCTGGCGACGCGCTCCACCCACGCGAGCTGCACCTCGGCGTCGCGCCCGCCGTTCGTCGCGGAGGCGACCTTCGCGATGCGCTTGCGGAGCTTCTTCGACACGCTGTCCTCGACGAGCGATCGGTACGCGCGCAGCGTGGCGCGGAGGCGTCGGAGCGCGACGCGGAAGTCGTGGAGCGCCTCGTCGTGCTGCGGATCGACGAGGTGCTCGGCCGCCGCGCGCGCCTCCGCCAGGTAGTCGAGCGCGACCTTGCGCGCGCCGTCGGCGGCCGATCTCTCGAGCAGCGAGCTCACGCCGGGCCTATAGCTCCGAACCTCGCGCCGAGCAGCTTGCCGACGAGAGATGTTTCAGAGGCTGCCGGTCAGCGGGATGACGAGCGCGCCGAACGCGGCGGGCAGCCGACCGGTCAACGCGATGCCGAACGTGCCGTAGATCTGGCCGTCCACGGTGTACACGCCGCCGAAGAGCTCACCGCCGAGGCCGAGCTCGCCCGACGCGTAGCCCCACAGGCCCGGCCCGTCGATCGAGGTCTGCTCGACCTGCGCGAAGTCTGCGATCTCGAAGCCGAGCGCCCAGCCGCCGCCGATCGCTTCGCCCGGATGGTCCTGGAGCGCGAACAGCTCCCCCCACCCGCGCACCGTCACGCGCGCGCGCTGGTTCGCGCCGAGCCAGAAGTCGCCGAGCAGGAGGCTCGCGCCGACGTAGCCACCGTGGCGGTTGCGGTTCTGGCGGAGCGAGTCGGTGAAGATCTGGAACGAGTAGCCGATCTCGGCTTCGATCGGACGGCGGTGTTGCTCCGGCCACGGCGCTTGCGGCGTGATGCCGACGCGACCGAACGCGACCGGCGCCGCGTCGGTGAGCGGCGCACCGGTGTCGTCGGGCAGCGGGTTACCGACCGCCGCGCCGAAGCCCCCCGCGATCTTCACCGGAGGTAGGATGGCCGGCAGCGCGATGCAGCCGCTCGACATCAGCCCGACCGAGGCGCTCGCGATCGTCCACGTGAGCGCGCACGCGCCGAGCCAGCGCCGCACCGTCGAGCCAACCGTCGAGCCACGCGTCGAGCCACTCGGGAGCGAGCCCCTCTGCATCGCGATGCGCACTATGGCAGATGCGCCGGCCACCGCCCGGACGCGATGAGCGCGGCCGACGCGACATCGGCCGCCGAGCCCGCGGCCAAGCGGCACGCGCGCGTGTGGGTCGGCCGCGCGGCGCTCGTCACGTTGACCACCGTGCTGTCGCTGGCGCTGGCGGAGCTCGCGCTGCGCGCGCTCGGCGTCGGCGATCCGATCCTGCGCGGGCCCGATCCGGTGCTCGGGTGGGCGCCGATCCCGGACACGCAAGGCACATGGACGCGCGAAGGACGCTCCGACGTCCGCATCGGACCGTACGGATTTCGAGGCGTCGACGTCGCGCCGGGTCCTCCGCCGGAAGGCACGCTGCGCGTCGCGATCCTGGGCGACAGCTACACCGAGGCGAAGGAGGTCGAGGAGGACGAGCGCTTCGCGGCGCACGCCGAGCGCGCGCTCCAGCGCTGCGTCGGATCGGCGGAGGTGCTCGCGTTCGGCGTCGCGGGATACGGGACGGCGCAGGAGTACTTGCTCCTCCGGCACCGCGTGAGGCGATGGGAGCCCGACGTCGTGCTCGTCGCGTTCCTGAGCGGAAACGACGTCGCCGACAACCACGCGGCGCTTCGCACGAGCGGCGACCCCGCGCCGTACTACGCGATCGAAGACGGCCGGCTCGTGCTCGACGACTCGTTCCGCGAGTCCGAGGCGTACGCCGCCCGCGCGCAACTCACATTCCTTGGTCGAGCGAGGCGGAGCTCGCGCCTGATGCAGCTCGTGGGCCGCGCGCTCGACGGGGGCTCGGCGCGCGCGGACGGCGCGACGGAGCTCGGGCTGCGTTCGGAGATCTATGCGCCGCCGGCCGAGCCCGCGTGGCGCGAGGCGTGGGAGCGCACCGAGGCCTTGCTCGCGCGCATGAACGAAGAGGAGACGGCGCGCGGCGCGCGCTTCGGGGTGATCACGCTCACGAACGCGATCCAGGTCGCGCCGACCGAGGAGGAGCGAGCCGCGAGCGCGCGCGCGCTCGGCGTGCCCGATCTCTCGTATCCCGACCGCCGGATCGCCGAGGCGGGGGCGCGTGACGGCTATCCGGTCCTCAGCCTGGTCACGCCGCTCGGGACGTACGCCCTCGAGCACCGCGCGTACCTCCACGGGTTCGAGAACACCGAATGGGGCGCCGGTCACTGGAACGCCGAGGGACACCGCGTGGCCGGCGAGCGCATCGGACGCTGGCTCTGCGCTCGCCTCGGCGCGAATGGTGCGTGGGCGCGCGATCCGGCCGAAGAACTGCCGCGCGGGAACTGATAAGGTGTCGCCACCCGGCTGGCTGAGGACCGGCCCGTTGTCGTAGGAGACCTCATGGAACGTCGCCTTGGATTCGTCGCGCTCACCGCCCTGCTCCTCGGAGGAGCCGGGCTCGCTCCATCCGCTCGGGCTCAGACCGATGACGACGAGCGCGCGCGGCTCCACTTCGAGTCGGGTCGCTCGTACTTCGAGGAGGGCGCGTACGAGCGCGCGCAGCAGGAGTTCGAGCAGGCGTACGCGCTCAGCCCGCGCACCGCGATGCTGTTCAACCTCGGCACGACTTATGAGCGGCTCGGGCGCCTCTCGCAGGCGGCCGACGCGTTCCAGCGCTACGTCGACGAGAGCCCCGACCTCGCGAACCGCGACACGCTGCTGCGGCGCGTGGCGAACCTCCGCCGGCGCGCGGAGGCGCAGGCGCAGGGCCAAGAGGATCCCGGCGATCCCGACGAGCACACCGACGACGGCGCGTCGCACGCGACGACGCCGACGCCCCATACCGGACCGAGCGGCGGCGGTGGCGCGGGCGAGGGCCTCATCATCGGCGGCGCGGTCGCGCTCGGCGTCGCGGGCGTCGCGCTCGCGCTCACCGCGGTGTTCGGCGGGCTCACCCTGAGCGAGCAGTCGAGCGTGGAGAACGGCTGCTACACCGCGGGCAACTGCGCGGAGTCGGACATCTCGAACCTGCGCACCTACGCGACGGTCACCGACGCGATGTGGATCACCGGCGCCATCGCGGGCGCGGCTGGCATCGTCCTGCTCGTCCTCGGCATCACGTCGCCGAGTGACGACGCGCAAGCTTCGTTCCGCTTCAACGGCACCGGTTTCGAGGGGACCTTCTGATGCGCCTCGGCTGGACGATGGTGGCGCTCGCGGGGCTCGCGAGCGCGATGGCCGGATGCACCTGCGCGGTGGACCCCGACCATTATTTGAACGGACGGCGCGACGCGGGACCGCTCGACGATGGCGAGATCCCCGACGGCGGGCCCGACGCGATCGTCAACCTCCCGGACGCAGGCGACGCGGGCCCGCCGACCGATCCGCTTCCGCCGGTGGCGAGCGGCGTCGGCCTCTCGAGCTACCACCCCGAGCTCAACAGCTCGATCAGCGCGATCGTCGGACCGTACTTCGACCCGAACCGCGACGCGGTCACCGTCAGCTACCAGTGGTACAAGAACGACTCGCCGATCACGGCGGGCACCGCGCAAGCGCTCACGCTGATGAGCGGGCAGTTCGCGGCGGGCGACGCGATCACGCTGACCGTGACGTTCAGCGACGGCGCGCTCACCACGATGCGGCAGGTCGGGCCGGCCATCATCCAGTCCGACGTCATCGGCAACGAGATGTGGGAGGTCGTGCTCCCCTCGCACGGACGGTTGGCGGGCAACAGCGAGGCCGCGTTCGATCCGACGCGGCAGCGCTTCCTCTGGCGCGCCGAGGCGGGGCCGACCGAGCGCGGGGTGTGGGAATACCAGCTCCCGACGACCGGGACGAGCGGCCGATGGGTGCGGCTCTTCGGCGTGCAGGGGGCCGAGCCGACCCCGGGTGGCGGGACGCAGATCGCCGATCCGTCGCACGACCGCATCCTCTTCTACGGCGGGCGCGTCGAGACGAGCGGCGCCGACATGCGCGTCAACCAGATGTGGGCACTACAGCAGGGCGTGCTCCAAGGCTCCGAGGCGTGGGCGATGGTGCCGACCGCCGGCACGCCGCCCGGTCCGCGCGACGCGAGCGCGGTGCTGCGCGGGCGCCTGCCCAGCGACGAAGAGGTGGTCTTCTTCTACGGCGGCGTGTCGGGCCCCGAGGACATGCAGGTCGTGGAGAACGACTTCGCGATCTTCCACCTCGACACCAACGCGTGGGAGAGCACGACCGCGACGCGCGGGGCCAGCGGCGTGGCGCTCCCGACCATGTTCCTCGACCAGGATCACCAGCGGCTCTACCTCGCGGGCGGCGCGACGTTCGGGATCGGCGGGATCACCGGGAGCGACGAGGTCTATGTGATGGACCTCGGCGCGATCGAGGCCGGGTTCGTCGACGCGGGATGGACGGTGCCCTCCGCGCGGTTCGGCGGCTCGGCGATCGTACGCGGACACACGGTCTTCATCGTCGGAGGAGCGAGCTCGTACGATGGCAGCGTCGTCAACTCGGTCACCACCATCGATCGCATCGAGCTCGACCCCGCGACCGGCGACTACGTATCGAGCACCACCACGTCGGCGAGCGTGGCCGTCCCGCCGCAGCCGGTCGGTCTCGCCGACTCGCGCGCGCCGTTCGCGGACACGTGGATCCTCTTCTCACGCGGGTTCGACGCGTTCGACATGACGTTCCACGAGGTCAGCTCGACCGACGCCTCGATGACCCCCGTGACCGGTCCCATGATCGACATGCCGCCGCCGCTCCAGCAGGGCGTCGCGGCCGGACGCGAAGGGATCCCCGGCGCGGTGTTCGTCGGAGGTCGGCAGGACTACGACGGTGCGGGCGTGGGCAACGGCGACGCGTGGGCGTGGGATGGCACCAAGTTCGAGCGCCTCACGGTCGGCGGCACGGGGCCCGGCCCGCGCTGGGGGTTCAACTTCGACGCCAGCGCGCCCTATAGCCAGCACGAAGTCTTCTCGGTCGGCGGGCTCACCGACGGCGTCACGACGACGTCGATGGACATCGACTGGTTGCGCTTCAGCGACATGAGGTGGGCGCCCCTCGCGCTCGGCGCGGGCATGGAGCCCGCCCACCGGGTCGGACACACGCTCTTCCGTGCCGTGTGCGGCGACGGCGCGCGCGGCAACGTGTTCGCGATGGTCGGCGGCGGGTTCTACGACACGCAGGCCAACGAGACCGACACCATGGCAGTGGAGTGCGACACGCCGATGGGCCCCACCCCCTGGTCGAACTGCGAGTGGTTCGTCGGCGCGCAGATGACGAACAGCGAGGCGCGGCGCTACGCGGCGGTCATCGAGCTCGACAGCCGCACCATGAGCGTGGGCAGCGGCAACGCGTTCCTCATCGGCGGCCAGAGCAACACGGGGCAGCCGACGAACGACGTGATGATGGTCGACGCCTGCTTCACGAACGGATCGCCGCAGATCTGGCGCACGGTCGCCACGAGTGGGGAGAGCGTCCCCATGGTGTTCGGCCACTCGCTCACCGGGCGGATCGAGCCCGTCACGCCTCCGTCGGGCCCGTACGGGATCTACGACGGCTACCTCGTCTTCGGTGGGCGCACCCCGGACGGTCGCGACGTCTCGCGCGACGTGTACCGCGTGTACTGGGACGGCGATCGGCTCAACCCCGAGCTCCAGATCGAACGTCCCACCGTGCTCGGCGCGTCCCCCGAGGGACGGATGTTCCACATCGCGGCCTACGACGAGGAGCGAGAGAGCATCCTCATCTACGGCGGGCTGCGCGACGAGCGGGTCGACGACGAGCTGCTCGAGCTCCGTCTCCCGCATCGCTGATCTCAACGAATCGCTGATCTCAACGAATCGCTGAGTCAACGAACCTGACTCCACGAACCTGACTCTACGAACATTGTCGACACGCGCGACGAGCCGTCTCGTCCGCCAACCTCCGAGGTGTCTCATGTCACGTCCGTTGCTCCGCCTCGCGTTCTTCACGGTCTCGCTCGCCCTCGCCGGGGCGTGCGGCACCTCGACGAGCGGCGAGGGTAGCCCGTCGATCGGCGCCGTCGCTCACGAGCGGGTGCAAAGCGGCGCGACGCTCCTCGACGTGCGCACCCCCGAGGAGTTCGCGTCGGGGCACATCGAAGGCGCGATCAACATCCCGGTCGACGAGGTCGACCGACGGATGACGGAGATCCCGGCCGACCGCGGGGTGGTGGTGTACTGCCGATCGGGCGGACGCAGCGCGCGCGCGGCCGCGACGCTGAGCGCCGCAGGATACGAGGTGACGGACCTCGGACCGATGAGCGCGTGGTGAGCCGTCACGCGCGCCCGCGCAACATCCCGTTCCAGTACAGCTCGGGCAACGCGTACACCTTCATCGCCCACATGCTCCAACGCTCCTCGGCTTGATCGAACGGGAAGCTCTCGACGGGCGTCCCGTCGTAGTCGAACTCCGCGAGGATGAGCTTGCCGTAGCCGGTGACGAGCGGGCACGACGCGTAGCCGTCGTACTCCGCGGTCGGTTCGGCGCCGCTGCGCACCGCCAAGAGGTTCTCCACCAGGACGGGCGCCTGCTTGCGGATGGCCGCACCCGTACGTGAGCAAGGCAAGCTGCTGGCGTCGCCGAGCGCCCACACGTCGGGGTAGCGCACGTGCCGGAGCGAGTGCTTGTCGACGTCGACCCAGCCGCCCTCGTTGGCGAGCGGGCTCCGTTTGATGAAGTCCGGCGCGCTCTGCGGCGGGACGACGTGGAGCATCTCGTAGGGGAGGACGAGCTCCTTCTGGTCGTCGAGGTTCTCGAACACCGCCTCCTTGGACTTCGGGCGCACGGCCACGAGATCCTGGCGATACCGCGCGTCGATCTCTTTCCGAGCCACCACCTTCGAGAGCGCGGCCGCGTACTTCTTCACGCCGAAGATCCCGGCGGTGGCCGAGACGTACATGACCTTCACGCGATCGCGCACGCCGCGGCGTCGGAGGTGATCGTCCGCGAGGTACATGATCTTCTGCGGCGCGCCGGCGCATTTGATGGGGGTCGACGGGAACGTGAAGATCGCGTTGCCGCTCTCCACTTCGTTGAGCAGCTGCCAGGTCCGATCGACCGAGTCGTACGAGTAGTTGCTCGTGATCGCGCCCTTGCCGACGTGCCCGACGAGGCCATCGATCTTGTGCCAGTCGAGCTGGATACCGGGCGCGACGACGAGCGTCTGGTAGCGGAGCGTGTCGCCCTTCTCGGTGGTGACGGTGCGCTTCTCGGGATCGACGTCGAGCGCGGCGTCCTTCACCCACTCCGCGCCGCGCGGCATCACGTCCGCCTCGGCGCGCATGCTCTCTTCCTTCTTCACCACCCCGCCGCCGACCAGCGTGAAGAGCGGTTGGTAGAAGTGGCGCTCGGATGGCTCGAGCACCGTGACCTTCGGCGGGCTCGGGCTGGCGAGGAGCCGCGCGGCGACCGTGAGACCTCCGGTGCCGCCACCCAGGATCAAGACGTCGTGCTCGCTCATCGGTCTCCCCCTCCGTTGTCGTCGCTCAGCGCGCGCGATCCGTCTCGTCCGAGCGCGCGCCCGAGCCGTCGCGCGAAGCGCACGAGGAGCCCGGTCGCGTTGCGCACGTCGTCTTCGCCGATCGAGCGCAGGAGCCCGAACGCGCCGACTCCCTCGCCCTCTTCGGCGGCCGCGTCGGCGAGGGCGCGCCCCGCCAGCGCGACCACCCGCACGCTCTCTCGGTCGAACACGCCCGAGTCGAGGACCGCGCGGATCGACTTGAGGTGCGAGAACGTCGCGTCGAGCGTCTCCACCGCCTCGGCCGAGCTCAGCCGCTCCGCCGCGCGCAAGAGGTTGGCGAGGCGAGCGTCGAGATCGATCCCGTCCGCCTGCATGCGACCGATCCAGCGGTCGGCGGTGTCGGTGACCATCGCGACCGCGTGCTTGGCCTCGACCATCGCGCCGTTGGCGGTCCCTTCGATCCGGTCGAGCCGACGCTCGATCCGATCGAGCGCCTCGAGGACGGCGCGGAGATCGGCAGGCGCCGCCGCGCCCGGCTTGGCCGGGAGCGGCGCGGACGTCCCCCCGGTTTGCATCAGCGCGATCCCTTCGGCGTCGGGACGCCGAGCGCATCCGCGGGACGGAACAGGTTGATCGGCAGCACCATCGCGCGCTTGCCGTCGCGCGCGGGCGGCATGCGTCCCGCGTCGATGTTGAGCTGGACGGACTGGAAGAGGAGCTTCGGGGCGCTGAGGGTGCGGTCGCGCTCGGAGCGCATCGCGATGAACTGCTCGCGCGACGTCTTCGCCGAGAGCTGCGGGTTGTGATCCTTCTCGGCCGCGATCGTCGTCTCGTGCTTCCACGTGCGGCTCGCCGGCGGGTAGTCGTGACCGGGGAACACGCGCGTCGCGTCGCTCATCGCGTAGAGCTTCTGGATCGAGTCGTACATGTCCGCCGCGCTGCCCGCGGGGAAGTCGCATCGACCGGTGCCGTAGTCGTCCATGAAGATCAGATCGCCGGTGAACAGCGCGTCGCCGATCCGGTAGGTCACGCACGCGGGCGTATGGCCCGGGGTGGCGATGACGCCGATCGCGAGGCTGCCCGCCTCGACCGTGTCGCCGTCGGAGAGGAGCCGGTCGAACTGGCTTCCGTCCGTCGCGACGTGGCTGAGCCCGAGCAGCGCGGTGAACGTCTCTTGCACCTTCGTGATCGGCGCGCCGATCGCGACCTTCGCGCCGAAGCGGTCCTTGAGGACGCCCGCGCCGGTGACGTGGTCCGCGTGGGCGTGCGTCTCGAGCACCCAGCGGAGCGTCAACCCTTCTTTCTTGATGAAGTCGGACACGAGGTCGACCGACTCGGTGAACGTGTAGGAACCGATCGGCTCGTAGTCGAGGACGGGGTCGATGGCGACGGCGTCCTTGGTGGCCTCGTCGTAGACGACGTAGGTCAGGGTGAACGTGCGGGCGTCGAAGAACGGTTGGATGCGCATGGTGCCCTCCTAGGTATCCACGAGGAGTGCAGCGACCATGCCGCCACCCGAACGAGCCCGACCGCGTGTCCTCGGGGCTGTGCCGGCCGCGATGTCACTCACAACGTTTCAACGATGTTTCACCGTATCGCGTACAACGTACGGGTCGCGGTTCGCACCGCCGCGCTGGGACCAACGTCGGGCTCAGCGCGGGATCGTTGGGCCGGTATGAGACATCACACGCACACGTTCATTGCGATCTAGACCTCGCTGCTCAGCGCGGCCGGAACGCGATGTCCCAGAGGCCCGAGCTGCCGCCGACCACGCGATCCCACGACGCGCCGTCATCGGACACGTAGATCGAGGAGCCGGCGCTCCCCCAGAACCGCCCGCCGCCGAACGTCACCCCCGTGAACGACGGTCCCCCGTGCGCGGTCCACGTGCCGGGCTCCGCGGTGGGGCTGCTGAACGCGCCCTCGTCTCCGACCGCGAGCCACCCGCCGCGCGCGTAGACGATCGCGCGGAGCGAGTCGCCGCCCGCGTCGCTCTCGTCCCAGGTGACGCCGTCGACGCTCACCGTGCGACGACCCCCATGACCGACCGCGACGAACCGACCATCGCCGAACGCGATGTCCTGGAGCCCACCCCCCGCCATGTGAATGTCGGTCCACGTCTCGCCGTCGACCGAGCGCGCGGTGAGCCCGTCGTCGCCGACGATCACGAAGAGGCCGTCGCCGAACGCGATCCCGCGCGCCGATCCGCGCAAGCGGTTCGTCGCCTCGGACCACGCTCGCCCATCGTCGCTGAACGCGGGCGTGTCGTTCGCCGCCACGTAACGCCCCTGCCCGAACACCACGCCGGAGAGGAACCCCACGCTCGGTCGCGTCACGCGCTCCCACGCGATCCCGTCGGGCGAGATCAACACTTGCGCGTCGCCCACGACGACGAACCCCTCGTCGCCGTAGACCACGTCGCGATAGAGGAGCCCGTGATCGTACGGGTCGGCCGAGGTCTGCTCGTGTCGGTAGAGCTCGGACCCGTCGGTGTCGATCGCGAGGGTGTGCTCGCGCCAGCCGACCGCCACGATCGTCCCCGGGCCTTCGCCCGGATCCACGCCCGCGTCGGACGCGCCGGCGTCGGTCGCGCCCGCGTCGGTCGATGCGGCTCCCGCGTCGTCCGCGCTGGCGTCCATCGAGAGCCCCGCGTCGGCGCCGCCCGCGGTGCCCGCGTCCGTCGTCGACGATCCCGCGTCCGGCTCCGTCACCCCGGTCGTGTCGCAGCCCAGCGCGAGGATCGCGCACAGCCAGAAGCCCCTCATCCCGCCTCCGCCCACCCCGTATCCGGGAGGCGAGCGGATCGATCACGACGAACCGATCGAATCCCGGGTCAGCGCGAGAGCGATGCGATCGCGCGCTCGATGCGGGCGCAACCCTCGGTCAGCTCGGCCTCGGAGATGCAGAGCGGCGGGGCCACGACGATCGCGCGCTCGTGGGTCCGCACGAAGGCGTGGACCCGCTCCTTCTCGAGCGCCTTCTTGAGCGCGCCGAGGTCCACGTCCGCGCCGAGATCGAGCGCGCCGAGGAGGCCGATGCATCGCGACGAGGTGACCGCGGTGCACCGTTCCACGATCCCCGCGAGGCCTCGCGCGAGCTCCGGCTCGAGCGTCGCCGCGCGCTCGATGAGCCCATCCGCCTCGTAGATCCGGACCGCCTCGAGCGCCGCCGCGATGCCGAGCGGGTGCGCGTACTGGGTGAGCCCCGCGAGGAGCGTGTGGTCCTCGAAGTGGCGCGCCACCCGATCGTGGATGAGCACCGCGCCGAGCGTCGCGTACCCGCCGGTGATCCCCTTGCTGAGCGTGATCATGTCGGGCTCGACGTCCCAGTGCTGATAGCCGAACCAGCGCCCGGTCCGACCGAAGCCGCAGAGCACCTCGTCGGCCACCAGCAACGCACCGTGCTTCGTGCATGCTTCGCGGACCCGCGGCCAATAGTCGCTCGGGGGGATCAACACGCCGTTGGCGCCGGGCACGCTCTCGAGGAACACCGCCGCGACGTTGCCCTCGTACGCGAGCGCGCGCGCGAACGCGTCGGGATCGGTCCCCTCGCGATCGTCGACCCGCACCGCGCCGACGAGGCCCGGCTCGAGCGGAGGTCGGCGGTAGTCGCCGGTGAGCGAGAGCGCGCCCATCGTGCCGCCGTGATAGCTGCGATACCGGCTCAGCAGCTTGTGCCGCGACGTCGCGAGCCGCGCGATCTTGATCGCGTTCTCGTTCGCGTCCGCGCCGCCGAGCGTGAAGAAGACCTTCGTGAACCCTTCGCCCGCCAACGCGAGGAGCCGCCGCGCGAGGGCGCGCTTCTCTTCGTAGACGCCGCTCGGCATAGACAAGCAAAACTTGTTCGCCTGTGCGACGATCGCGTCGATCATCCGCCGATCGCCGTGACCGAGGTTCGCGTTGTAGGTGAGGCTCCCGAAGTCGAGCCAGCGATCGCCGTCCGCGGTGTCGAAGAAGACGCCCTCGCCGCCGACCACCGCGAGGCCCCGGGCGTTGCGCTGCGCGCTCCACGTGAACAGGAACGGCTCGTCGCTCACGCGCGGTGTCCCTTCGAGTCGCGCTCTCGGGCGACCGCGCTCAGCCCCTCCGGCTTGAACACCTCGGGCGGGGCGTCGTGCACGCAACCGTGGCACGCCCACATCTCGACGCGCACGGGATCGAGGAGCACCGCGCCGCACGTCTTCATCGCGTGCGGGGCGCTCGGGCTCGCGAGGTGGGTGCACACGCTCCCCGGATATCCGTCGTGGCTGCCGAGCCGGGTCCACGCATCGCGGCGCGAGCGGATCGGCGCGGCTCCGACGCTCTCGGTGAGCCAGGCGTAGCGCGCCTCGGTGGTCGAGGTCTCACCCACCCAGCTCACCTCGCCGACCCGCGGGCTCAGGCAGTGGTTGGTGTGCACGTACGCGCCGGTCGGACCGATCGCGTCGGCCCACGCTCCGTCGATCACCGCGTCCTTCCGCGTGCCGCTCGTCTCCACGCTCACCACCCTCTCGCGATCCGCGAACAGATAGTGATGCCCGCTCGACATCCGCGCGCCGTCGAGCACGCGCTTGGCGCCGACCGCGTCCGGCTCCGCGAGCATCCGCCGCACGAGCGCGGGCCACACCACCCCGACGCGCGCGTCGCGGCTCTTCAGGTTGTTGATGCACACCGCGACGCCGCGCGCGTTCAGCCCGGCGAGCGCGAGGCACCCGGTGATCGTGAACACGGTGGCGGCCGGCCGATCGCCCTGCAACGGGACGTGCATGATGCAGACGTACGGCTCCACGCTCCCGTGCATGTCCCACGTCTGAGCGATGAACGGCCCCTCGTCGCTCACGACCGCGATGGCCGAGCAGTCCTCGTCGTCCGAGGCGCCGTCCCGCGCGCTCGCGCCGGGGACGTCCTTGAGGTCGGTGTAGTGGTTGAGCACCACGATCGCGGCCGCGTCGAGGCCCGAGCCTTCGGCGATCCCGATCAGCTCGTCGTAGAGCGGCGCGTCGAACGCCTCGAGGATCGGCAGGTGCGCGCGCGCCATGTCGACCACCTCGGAGCGATCCGCGTAGCGGCCCTGCTCGAGCACGAGGTCGGTCCGGATCGAGGCGATCTCACGGATGCGCGTGCGGAAGTGCTCCCCGTGGGCGCGGCCGCGCACGCGCGCCGATGCCGCCCGAGGGAGGGAAAGCTCGTTCATACGCGGGGATCCTGGCTCCTCGCCCCACCGAGCGCCAGGGCGTCACGCGGTGCGACTCACAGCCCCGATCGCGCCGATCAGACCGTCCAGTCGAGGTACGAACGCTCGTCGTCGATGCAGAGGCGGGCCCACAGATCGACGCGCGGGAGCTCGGTCGCGATCCAGTAGCGGCACGCGGCGCGCACTCCGTCCGCGAGCGCCGGGCGCGCCGCGACGCGCTCCACGGCGCCGGCCATCTTGAGCCACTGCCACGCCACGCACACCACGCACGCCATCGCGAGGTAGTCGGCGCTGTGCCCGAGCATCCCGTCGACGTCGCCGCGACCGCCGCGCGCGGCGAGCGTGAGCGTCACCTCTCTGAGCGTCCCCACCCGCGCGAGGAACGCGTCGACCAGCTTCGCGTCGACCCCGCTCGCGCGCGCCGCCTCCGCGCTCGCCCGCATCGCCTCGCCGAGCGCGACGAGGCCCACGCCGCCCTGCGCCACCGCCTTGCGGCCGAGCAGATCGAGGCTCTGGATCCCCGTCGTCCCCTCGTGGATCGAGTTGAGCTTCTGGTCGCGCAAGAACGCTTCCGGGAGATACTCGCTCGTGTAGCCGTAGCCGCCGAGCACCTGGACGGCGAGCGCGTTCGCCTCGAACCCCCACTCGGCGCCGAAGCTCTTCGCGATCGGGGTGAGCACGTCGAGCATCCGCTGCGCGCGCGTGCGCTCCGCCTCGTCCTCGGCGTGCTCGGACAGATCGGCGAGGCGCGCCGTCTCCGCGAGGAGGGAGAGCGCGCCTTCGACGATCGCCTTCTGGCGTAGGAGCATGCGCCGGACGTCGGCGTGCTCCACGATCGGTACGGGCGCCGAGTGGCTGGGTCCGCGCCGGCCCTGCCGCCGATCGAGCGCGTACGCGCGCGCTTCGTGGTACGCGACGCTCGCGGTGGCGGCGGCGTTCCAGCCGACCATGAGACGCGCCTCGTTCATCATCTGGAACATCTGCGGCAGCCCGCGCTCGCGCTCGCCGACGAGCCAACCGCGACAGTCACCCATAGAGCCGTACTCGAGCGTGAGGCTCGGCAGCGCCTTCCAGCCGATCTTGTGGATGAGCCCGCTCACCGCGACGTCGTTGTCGACCCACGATCCATCGCTCTCGAGGCGGCGCTTCGGCACCGCGAACAGGCTGATCCCACGCGTGCCCTCGGGCGCGCCGTCGACGCGAGCGAGGAGCAAGTGAATCACGTTGTCGACCACGGTGTGGTCACCACCCGAGATGAAGATCTTCGAGCCGCGGATGAGGTAGTGCCCGTCGTCGGTGGGGGTGGCCCGCGTCGTCACGTCGGCGAGGCTGCTCCCCGCCTGCGGCTCGGTGAGCGCCATCGTCCCCGTGAAGCGCCCGTCGAGCATCGGCTGGCGGTACGCGCGATCGAGCTCCGGGGTCCCGAAGCGCTCGATCAGGTGCGCCGCGCCCGAGGTCAGCCCCGCATACCCATACACCGAGAGGTTACCGGCCATGAGGTACGCGCTCGCGATCCCGAACGCGAGCTGCGGCACGCCCTGGCCGCCCGCCTCGAGCGGGCGCGTCGCCCCGAGCACCCCGAGCTCGGTCAGGCCGCGATACAGACGGGGCAAGTCCGCGTGCGTGTGCACCACGCCGTCTTCGAACGACGGCGCGACGTCGAGCGCGCGATACGACGGGAAGAGCACCTCGCGCGCGTAGCGACGCGCGGTGTCGACGAAGAGCCGCACCGTGTCGGCGTCGTGCGCTTCGAACGCGGGGCAGCGCAACAGGCCCGGCAGATCGTGGACGTCGGTGAGGAGCAGATCCACGAGCTCGTCGTCGAGGAGCGGGTTCGTCATCGCGCGGAGCATCCCTCGATGGCGCCGGCTCGGCACGGGTTCTTCACGCGGGTTCCTTGATGTGGCGTTCGGGCTACCCGTACCATCGCCGGCTCGGGAGGGCCGAACATGATGAAGTGGACGTCGGGGCTCATCGCGCTGGCGATGATGGGGGCGGTCGGCTGCGCGCAGTCGGACGCGGAGCTGGAAGAAGAATGGGTCGGTGCGAGCAGCGCCGCGCTCGGGGAGACCGGGGCCGCGCTCACGGAGGGTAGACGGCTGTTCGTCCACGAGACGTTCGGCGGAAACGGGCGCACGTGCCAGACCTGCCACTCGATCGCGACGGGCACGCTCACGCTCGCGCAGATCGATCATCTCTATCGCACGCACCCGGACGACGAGCTCTTCCAGCACGACGCGCTCGACGATGACGGCGTCGGCGTCTCGCGCATCCGCAGCGAGGGGACGATCCGCATCACGCTGACGCTGCCCTGGTACGTCACGAACGCGGACGACCCGGGCAACCGCCAGATCACCGTGTTCCGTGGGATCCCGTCGACGCTCAACACGCCGGGCCTCGACCCCGCGTTGATGTACGACCTCCGCAACCCGACGCTCGAGGACCAGGCGCTCGGCGCGATCAACGCGCACGCGGTCGCGACCGTCGCGCCGACCCCGGAGCAGCTCGGGCTGATCGCCGACTTCCAGCAGATCGCGCCGCGCTTCTACAGCAGCTTCGAGCTGTTCCGCTTCTCGCGCGGGGGCCCGGCACCGACGCTGCCTCCGGGACGCACCGCGTCGGAGCGGCGCGGCCGCCGCATGTTCGTCGACGCACCGTTCAACCCGCCGAGCCGCGACGGCATCTGCGCGCTCTGCCACAGCGGCCCGATGCTGAACCTCACGAACGAGCACGGCGCGGCCATCTTCCCCGCGCCCGTGGGCACGCGGTTCCACCCCCTGTTCATCAGCGATCCGGCGCACGGCACGAACCACCTGAACCGCCACGTCTACAACCTGCTCGTCGACGACGGCCTCGGGAACATCGTTCCGGTCGCTACGACCGATCCCGGCGTGCTGCTCAACGAAGCCGTGCTGCCGCCGCCGTTCATCCTGCCGCGCAATACGTTCGCCGGGTTCTTCAAGACGCCGCAGCTCTGGGGCGTCGAGGACACCTCGCCCTACTTCCACGACAACAGCGCGGCGGATCTCCGCGCGGTCCTCGATCAGTACGAGGTGTTCTTCCGCGACGACCCGTTCATCGGCGGACAGATCACGTTGACCGAGCAGGACAAACAGGACGCGATCGCGTACCTGCGCCTCTTGCGCTGATCGCGGATCGATCGAGCACCCACCGACGCGCTCGGCGATCCGTCGCCGGGCGCGTCGTCGTTTCTCGGTGTCTCGGCTGCGCGATCCGCCGTCCGCCTCAGAGCGCGGCGCGGAGCCGCCGCGCCACCTCGTCGACGTCGTCGAGGGGCGGAACGACCGCGACGCACCCGTTGGCGAAGCGGCGCACCCGGATGTTCGAGCTCGTGAGGCGCGCCGCGATCCGCGCGTCCGGATCCTCGATCACGCGGTAGAGGCCGAGCCCCTTCTGAGGCACGCCGGTCAACGCGCGCTCGAGGACCTCCGACGCCGCCGCGACGTCGATCGACCGCGCGGCGCGGAGCTGATGGTGCATCTGGATCAGGCTGAGCTCATCGCCGTCCCACGTGCTCACGAGCGTCAACGGCGCCGTCACGTTGTACGGCGTCGTCACGTGCACGAACCCGAGCTGACCGCCCGTCCACCAGATCATCGCGTCGGGCTCGATGTCCGTCCCCGACATCGCGAACGCGCCGCGCCCGCTGCGGTAGTACGCGCTCGGGGTCTCGACGAGCACGAGCGGGATCCCGGTCTCCTTCTTGAGCGCGCGCCACGCGTCCCAGAACGCATCGGGGATCACGCGCCCGGTGCGCTCGCCGACGATCGACGCGTAGACCCCGAGCACCGCGTCGGGTCCGCCGGCCGCCGCGATCGCATCGCGCAGACCGGCGATCGACGCGTCGACGCCCTCGGCGGGGTGCGGCACCCTCGGCCAGTCGAAGTACGGTCGGCCCGCCGCGTGGGTGCGCGGATCGCTCAACGAACGCGCGCCGGCGCTGGTGTGCCCGACGTACGCGCCCTCGAACCCGATCACCACCGCGCCCTTCGGCCGATGCCACTTGAGCATGCGAATCGACTTGTCGACGGTCTCGTCGCGGCTGGAGCAAAGGAACGCGTGCGGCAAAGTCGGGGTCAGCGCGGCCACCCACTCGGTCGCGCGGACCGCCGCGGCGGTGAGGTAGTTGAGGAGCGTGATCTTGGTGACGGCCGGACCGAACAGGCCGCCCGCCTCGTACAGCGTCCGTAGCGAGAGAGGCACGTTGCGGAGGGGACGGGCGAGGCCACCCGCGAGATCGAGGTCGAGCGCCACGCGCGATCCGGTGCCGCCGCGATCCGCACGAGGCAGCGGGCGGAACGGGCCGAGCGGCAGCCGGTAATAACGCGCGACGCCGTCGCCACCGTACTCGCCCTCGATCGTCTCCACCGTGTAGGCGCCGAACGCGTCGTTGATGTGGCCCATCGCGTCGGCGTCGGGCACGCGGTTGCGCCCGCACGCGTGGCGATAGCGCGGCGAGCCGTCCTCGCGCGTCATGCGCTGAGCGGCCATCAGCTGCGCGCGCTTGAGCGATCGACCGAGCCCCCGGCCCGCGTGCTCGCGGTCCACCGTGATCGAGATCGAGTAGAGCGAGTCGGCGCGATGCGGATCGTCGCCGACTCCGCGCACGTCCAGGAACGCATCGGCGGGCGCGGCGAGCGCCATCCCGACGAGGCGCGGCGCCTCGCCCTCGGGCGTGACCTCCGCCACCACCGCGACTCCGTCCGGACCGAACCCCTTGCGCAACGTCTCTTCCGTGTCGCGACGGGCCGGCTCGTACACGCGCTCCTCGAGCGCGAGCATCGACGGCAACAGCGCGTCCGCCTCGTCGGCGCGGGCCACGCGGATCGTGACTTTCGGCTCCGCCGGCTTGGCCACGCGCTCGGGATCCTCCCACGCGGGCGGCTTCTTGTTCGGGTGCGCGTCGAGCCACGCGAGCGAGCGATGGATCGTGTCGAACAGCGTCGCCACCTCGCGCTCGCCGAAGCTCGTGCTGAGCCGGTAGCGCACGGTGCGCGTGCCCGCGCCGAACACGATCGCGCCGCGCCAGAACCGCTGGCCGAGGTACGCGTTGAGCTCGTCGGGGCTCGCGAGCTCGAACGCGATCGCATAGCCGTGCGCGCGGAGGTTCTCGATGCGGTGACCCCAGCGCTTCTCCAGCTCGGCGAGGTGCGGCGCGACCCGCGCCTCGAGCGCGTGGGCGTCGCGGGCGTCGATGTTCGCCGCGTGCAGCCGACCGCGCACGAGCGACGCCGCGAACGTGCTGGTCGGCTCGGGATCCTCGAAGCGGCTCAGGCAGACGCCGAGCTGGGCGCGCTTCGCGAAGCACACGCAGTCCGGCGCGTCGGGCGCACCGTTCGCGTCGACGTAGCCGAAGCGCTGGTGCCAGAGGAACTCTCCACCGAGGCCGTGGCCGCACTGGACCTCGTCGACGATCAGCGACACGCCGCGCGCGCGCGTCAGCGAGCGGAGCGCGCGATGGAAGCGCGACGAGAGATAACGATCACCGCCCTCGCTCTGCATCGGCTCGACCGCGACGGCGAAGTGCTCACCCGCGCGCAGCATCTCGGCGACCTCGGCGAGCGCGCTCACCTCGCGCGCGAGGAGCGCGTCCTCGCTCGACCCCCAGCGCTCGCGCGCCGCCGCGCCGTCCGCTTTGGCCCACACGTCGATCCACCCCGCCGGCTCGCTCGGCTCGTCCGCGACGCCGTGCGCCATCGCGGGCGCCGGCGCGTAGTCCACCTCGTAGCCCGGGATCTCGAATCGCAATCTCTTTTGCGGGTTGTGACTCGCGTAGAGCGCGAGCAGCGTGCGACCGTGGAAGCTCCCCTCGAACGCGAGGAGCTTCTTCGCCGTCTCGGGCGCGTTCAGCCGACAGAGCGCGTACGCCTTCTCGTTCGCCTCGGCGCCGCTGTTCGCGAACGACACGTGCGGAAGCGTCGGGACGCGCTCGCGAAGGACGTCGGCGTAGGCGCGCACGTACGGATCGTCCGCCTCCGTGGTGTCCGTGTTGGCGAGCACCGCCTCGCCCATCTCGCCGTCCATGTACGCGCGCACGACCGCGTCCGGCGCGAAGCCGAACGGTGAGGTCGCCGTCTGGCTCATCCCGTCGAGGACGCTCATCGGCTCGTCGTCGATCGAGACGAGCCACGGTCCGACGCTCCGCAGATGGTCGAACACCGGCGGCTTCTTCTCGCCGGCGACGTAGCGATCGCCCGCGTAGTACCGCGCGAGCCAGGCGCTACTGGTCGGGAGCTCGCCGCCCTTCGGCAACCGGACGCCCATCGGACGCGGGCGCTCGATCAGCGTGCGCGCCGCCTCCTCCTGCTCCTCCTTCTCGTGCTGCGCCTCGAGCCGATCGAGGTCCGCGCTCGGGAGGTGAGGGACGATCTGCGCGTGGCGATCGAAGACGCCGGCGCCGTTGTGGATCTCTGCCATCACGAACGACAAGTTGCGCCCCGCCCACGCGCCGGCGGGCCGGAAGTTGCCGCTCTTCTTCACCCCGCCGAACGGGAGCCGCGGGCTCGCCTTGTTGGTGCTCCGGTTGCGGTTGAGGATCCCGACCCGCGCCTCGGTCTCGTAGCGGTGGAAGCGATCGAGCGCTTGGGTGAACACGCTGATCGCGAACCCGAACGGCGACGCGTCGATCGTCTCGATCGCCTCGTCGTCGTCGCGGATCGTCTCGATACAGAGGTCGGGCCCGAAGAGCTCGACGTCGGTGTAACCGGCGATGTGGTGCTGACCGGGCGCCAGCCGATGGAGCGACGGCTGAACGAACGCACCCGGGCCCGCCCCGCTGCCCGGCACGACCGCCTCGGCGCCGCCCGCCCTCGCGAGCTCGAGCGCGCGAAGGAAACGTTCCTTGCTCCGCGCCGTGGCGAGCGGGCCCGCGAAGCTCGCCGGGTCTCTCGGATCGCCGAACGGCAGCGACGCGAGCGCGGTCCGGAGGCCATCCACCAGCTCGTCGACGCGGCTCTCATGGACGAGGATCCGATCCGAGCAGGTGCAGCGCTGCCCGGTCGTGAGGTAACCGCTCGTGATCACCTCGTGGACGGCCTGCCGCATGTCGGCGTCTTCGAGCACGACGCACATGTTCTTGCCGCCCATCTCGAGCGCGACCAACAGCTCCGGCCGCTCCACGGTGGCGGCGCGGATGCGCTTGCCCACGTCCCAGCTCCCGGTGAACGCGAGCCCGTGCACGTGAGGATCGCTCACGAGCGCCGCGCCGACCGCGCCTCCGCCCTGCACCACGTTGATCACGCCGGGCGGCAGCCCCGCCTTCTCCGCCGCCTCCGCGTAGCGCTGTCCGGCGAGCGGCGTCACCTCGCTCGGCTTGATCACCACCGCGTTGCCGAGCAGCAGCGCCGGCACCACGTGCGCGTGGCAGAGGTGGAGCGGGAAGTTGAACGGCCCGAGCACCGCGACGACGCCGTGCGGTCGGTAGCGGATCACCTCGTCCGAGAACCCCGGGATCGACCCGCCGGAGAGCTCGCGCGCGATCTGTCCTTCGACGAGCGCGAAGCGCGACACCAGGGCCTGCACCTCGGTCCGCGCCTCGCTCCGGATCTTCCCCATCTCGAGCGAGATCGCCTCCGCGAGCGAGGCCTCGTGGGCCGAGATCGCAGAGCGGAAGCGATGGAGCGCGGCGACGCGCTCGGCGAACGAGAGCGCGGCCCACGCCGGCTGCGCCTCCGCCGCCACCGCGCACGCTTCGGCGGCGCGCTTCGTCGACCCGGCGGTGCGCAACACCACCGCGTCGTCCTTGGAGGGATCCCGACTCTCGAATGCCTCGCCCTCGGGCGGCGCGAACCGCCCGCCGATGTAGTCGCCGCGTGCTTCCATGGGGCGCGGAGTCTACCAAGCCGCGCACGGGGCGCGAGCGGCCGCCGGAGCGGTGGGAAGGGGGACTCGGACTCGGCCTCGGACTCGGACTCGGACTCGGAATCGGACTCGGACTCGGACTCGGACTCGGAAACGGAATCGGAATCGGAATCGGACTCGGATTCGGAATCGGACACGGAATCGGACACGGAATCGGAATCGGAATCGGAATCGGAAAGAAAGGCATCCTGCGGGCTAAGGCACGCCATACACGCCGGATCAGAGGTCCGGCCGACGCCCGGGCACGAGGTAGTAGAGCCCCCGGCGCCAGAGCTCGGTGCCCGCGAGGTCGCGGAGGACCAGCTCGCCGTGGAACACGGTGGCACCGTCGAGGCTCCCCGGGTCCGACGTGTTCTCGGTCGTGCCGACCTGGTAGCACAGCACGTCGTCTTGCGCGACCGCGAGGTACGCCTCGTCGCCCAGGACGCTGTCGCGGTCGGCCGACGCGCGCGCCGTGCATCCGGCCCCCGACGCGTCGGCATCGAGGCTCTCGAAGAAGCTCCGCACCTCCGCGTCGACCGGCTCGAGGACCAGGTAGACGTCGGTGGGCGAGGCGAGCGGCTCGGTGAGCGCGATGCGCACCTCGAGCTGCATCGGCTCCGGCGGCGAGGTGTACGGCACGACGACGACGTACGTGTCGTCCGCCATCGGCGAGTCGTCCGGGTCGGTGGGATCGGAGCCCGCCGCAAACTCGATGAGGTCGGCGACGCCATCTCCGTCGGTGTCGGCGAGGCGAGGGTCGGTGCCGAGCGCGAGCTCCTCGGCATCGCTCAGCCCGTCGTTGTCCGAGTCGTCGTCGCGGAAGTCCGGGATCGCGTCGCCGTCGGTGTCGACCGGCGGTGAGAACACGTCGTCGTCTCCCGCCTCGTCGACGTCGAGGATGCCATCGCCGTCGGAGTCGAGGTCCTCGTGGTCGAACAGGCCGTCGCGGTCGGAGTCCGCTCCGAACTCGTCGCCGTCCATGATCCGATCGTTGTCGCTGTCGACGTCGCGGAAGTTGGGCGCGCCGTCGAGGTCGCTGTCGGGCGGCGTCTCGGGCGAGCCCGCGATCTCCTTCGCGTCCGAGACGAGATCACCGTCGTCGTCGAGATCCGCGTAGTCGGGCGTCCCGTCGAGGTCCCAGTCGCGCGTCCCTTCGATCTCGTCCGGGATGCCGTTGTCGTCGGAGTCGAGGTCGAGGTAGTCCGGAACCCGATCGTCGTCGCTGTCGCGCCGCGTCTCGCGTCCCTCGTCGAGGTCCGAGATCCCGTCGCCGTCACTGTCGAGCGTCGCCGGATCGCCCGCGTCGGGTCGACCCGCGTCGCCGAGCGCCGGCGTGCCACAACCGGCGAGGATCACGAGCGAAGCGAGGAGGGCGCGCATCCGCCCACCTTACTGCCGCCCTCGGGATCCACGAAGCGGGCGACCGCGAACGATCTGTAATGGCCACCTCGAGCCGCGATCCGGTACGCCGACGGGTCGGTCGCCGACGGGGGAACATGCACGAGGTGAACACGGCTCGTCGAGTGCCGAGAGGTTGGCTGCGCCTGACGTCGGCGCTCGCGTGGACGGCCCTCGCGCTCGCGAGCGCGCACTGCGAGTCGCCGGCGGAGGGCTCCGACGCGGGCGCCTCCGACATGGACGCGAGCACCGCCGGCCGCGACGCGAGCTCGAGGGTGGACGCGGCGGGCATCGACGCGGCGCGATTCGACGCGGCGCGCTCCGACGCGTCCCAACTCGATGCGGCGCTCCCACCGGCCGGCGAGTGTCCGCCCGACGCGGGGTTCGATCACGTGCTCGAGCTGGACGGCCCGTACACGACGGCGGAGTTCGACGCGTTGTTCGGTGCGCTCGGTCCGGGAACCGTGCTCGTCCGTCCGGCCGCGGGGGCGAGCGCGACGGTCGACTTCGGTGACAACATCTTCGAGAAGCACCCGCTGCCGCGATCGGGGATCACGCTCTGCGGGATCCATCTCACCGGCGCGATGGAGATCGTCTCGGACACCACGCTCTGGTCGGTTCGCGGCGATCCGTTCGTCTTCAGCTCGGGCGGCGACGACGTCGTCATTCGCGACAGCTACTTCTCCGGGGGAGCCGGGACCGCGCTGGAGGACGGGTGCACCGGCAACCTCTACCACCAGAACACGTTGGGCGGAGCCGACAACTGGCTCGTCGAGAACAACACGTTCGAGAACTACACGAATCGCGAAGAGCTCTGCGCCGACGATCACTCGGAGGCGCTCTATCTGGGCGAGCGCACCACGAACTGGACGATCCGCGGAAACACGTTCAACAACAATGGATCCACCGCGCATATCTTCTTTACGTGGTGGTATTGCGACGGGAGCTATCGCCCCGACTGCGATCCCGTCAACGTGTGCGTGGAGGAGAACACGTTCATGAACGTCGTGAACCGGTTCGGGACCGCCATCCAGGCGCGGATGGAGTTTCCCGACGCCGCGACCGTGTACATCGATCCCGCGCAAGACGTGGGCGGGTTCCCGGACGCGTGGAGGCGACCCTGCCCGTGAGACGCGACGCTGGCCCGCGTCCGTAGCTGCGCAAGACCGAGGATCCCGCCCCCGATGCCCCGACGCGCGGTGCGATCGGCGCGATGAGCGGCCCCACACAGGTTCGATCCCGGGGATGCGCTGCGCGCGATGCGGCCCCAGGTATGCTCCCGACGCGTGACCCGGTTCCTCGACTTCGAGGTGCAGAGCCTCCGCTACGTCTTCGCCGCGGCGGGGACGCTGTTCCTGCTCTTGTGCGGGCACACGATCCTCGAGGTGTCCCGAGACGCGCTGTTCCTCTCGCGCCTCGGCGCGGATCAGCTGCCGTTCACGTACATCGCCATCGCGGCGGCCGCGCTCGTCGCCGCCCAGCTCGATATGTGGTTGAGCGCGCGCGTGGACGGCCGGTACCTGTCGATGGGCACGCTGCTCGTCGCGGCGGTCGGCACGCTCGGGTTCTACACGCTCTTCGATCGAGAGCTGCCGTGGGTCCCGCACGCGTTCTACGTGTGGACCGGCGTGATCGCGACGTTCGCGGTCGCGCAGTTCTGGCGGCTCCTCGCGGACATCTTCACCGTCGCCGAGGCGAAGCAGGTCTACTCGCGGATCGCGGCGGGGGGATCCTTGGGCGCGGTCCTCGGCGCGGCGGCGGCTGCGTTTGCGCAAGACTACTTGGCACCTCGCGAGCTGCTGATCCTCGGGGCCGGGCTGCTCGGGCTCGCCGGCATCGTTCCGACCCTCGCGTATCCCGTCCTCGGTCGCCCCAAGGCGTCCAGCAAGAAGATCCTCGCGCGATGGCGCGCGCGCGTCGACTCCGCGCAGCGCAGCTACGGCACGCGCCTCTTGTGGCTCAGCGTGCTCAGCGCGGTCGCCGCGGTGCTCGTCGACTTCATCCTCAAGGCGACCGTCGCCGACGCGCTGCCCTCGAACGAGCTCGGCGCGTTCTTCGGCGCGTACTACGTCGCGCTCAACGCGCTCTCGTTGATCGTGCAGCTCCTCATCGCCCCGCGGCTCCTCTCCTCGCTCGGCGCGACCCGCGCGCTCACGGTGCTGCCGATCCTGTTTGCGGCGGGCGCGGTCGGCGTGCTCCTGACCGGAGGGCTGGCGATGGCCGCGCTCCTACGCGGCGCCGACGGAGCGCTCCGCCACTCGCTCAACCGCAGCGCGTTCGAGCTCCTGTTCTTGCCGCTCGAGAAGGCGGTGCGCGATCGCTACAAGGCTTCGATCGAGGCGCTCGGCCAGCGTGGCGGTCAGGCCGCCGGATCACTCGCGATCCTCGGCGTGATGGCGCTCGGCGTGACGTCGCGGCAACTCTCGATCGGGGTGATCGTGCTCGCCGCGCTCTGGATCATCGCGGCGCTCATGCTCCGCGATCGCTACCTCGACCTGTTCCGTAGCAACCTGCGCCGCGGCACGGTGGAGACGCGGGTCGAGGTGCCCGAGCTCGATCTCGGATCGCTCGAGTCGCTGATGACCTCCCTCAACAGCCCGCGTGACGAGGAGGTGCTCGCGTCGCTCGACGTGCTCGTCGACTACCAGCGGACCAACGTCATCCCTGCGCTGCTCCTCTATCACCCGGCGCGCGCGGTCGTCCTGCGCACGCTCGAGATCTTCGCGGGCACCGATCGCGTGGACTACGTCCCCATCGCGCGCCGGCTCCTCGAGAGCCACGACGAGGAGATCCAGGCCGCCGCGATGTACGCGGTCGCGCGACAGCTGCCGAAGGCCGAGCTGCTGCTGGAGCTCGATCACGGCCACTCGCGTTCCCAGCAAGCCGTGGTGACGGTCGCGCTCGTCTCACGCGGCCTCGACGACGATGGCACCGCGCAGGCCGCGCTCGAGGAGTGCGTCGCCGACGGAGATCCCGAGGTGCACCGCGCGCTCGCCCGCGCGATCCGTCTGCAAGGCGATCCGAGCCTCGGCCCGCTCATCGAGCGGATGGCGGCGGGAGCGACCGAGGTCGAGCTGCGCAAGGCGCTCGCCCGTGCGATGGGCGACCTCCGCCTCACGAACGGGATCCCGACGCTGATCCGTTGGATCGGTCCGCGCGGTGCGCGCGGCGAGGCGCGCGACGCGCTGGTGAGGCTCGGTCGCCCCGCGTTCGAAGCGCTGCGCGACGCGCTCCACGGCGGCCAGCTCCCTCGCGGGCTGCGCGGGCACGTGCCGCGCAGCATCAGTCGCTTCCTCTCCGTCGACGCGGCGGAGGCGCTGTTCAGTCACCTCGCGACGGAACCCGACGGTTGGATCCGCTACAAATGCCTGCGGGGCCTGCGCACGCTGCGCGAAGAGCTGCCGGAGCTGCGGTTCGACGAGGAGCGGATGAGCGCGCTGATCGAGGACAACCTCGCGCGCGCGATCCACTCGCTCGACGCGCGCCTCGCCGTCGAGGAGGCGCTCCGAAACGACACCCACCGGGAGGCGCGCGGTGGCGAGCTGCTCGTCAGGGTGCTCGGCGAAAAAGAGTGGCAGGCGATCGATCGCGCGGTGCGACTCATCGCGCTCGTCCACCCGCACGAAGACTTGCGTCGTATCCTGCACGCGCTCCGCCACGAGGATCGGCGCCGACGCGCGGAGGGACGCGAGCTCGTGACGGCGCTCGTCGAGGCGCGGCTCGGTCCGGCGCTCGACGCGCTGTTGAGCGACGCGGACGACAGCGGGCGCCTGGCCCGCGCGCGCGGCGAGCTCGACGTGCCGGACCTCCCCGAGCGCTACGCGGATCTGCTCGCCGAGCTCGTGGTCGACCCCAGCGAAGCAGTGCGCACGATCGCGGCATACCACGCGGCGGAGCTCGAGCTCACCGAGGTGGAAGAGCAGCTCCTCGAGGCGCGCGAGCTCGCCGATGGCCTCTCGCTGGATGTGATCACGCGCGCGCTCAACACCCTCCGCGAGGCGACCCAACGCCGCGCGACCCCAGAGCCGAATGCCCTCGTCTGACGTCGAGATCGGGCGCGTGGAGCGCATCGTCGCGCTGCGCTCGTTCCCGGGATGGAGCGACGTGGACGCGTCGGACCTCGCGGTAATCGCGAACGCGGCCAAGGCGCGCCGCTATGCGGCGGGCGATGTCCTCTGCGATCCACACGAGCCGCCCGACGCGCTCTTCCTCGTGGTCTCGGGATCCGTGCGCGCTGCGCTCGACGGCGTGGAGACGGGTCGCTTCGGAGAGCACAGCGCGGTGGGCGGCCTCGCCGCGTTCGCCGAGATCAGCCGCGGCTACGAGCTCGTCGCGCTGGAGGAGACGGTCGCGCTCGAGCTCGCGCACTCCGACATGGAAGAGATCTTCGAGGACCGGTTCATCCTCCTGCTCCGCGTCTTGTCGACGCTGGCGAAGAGCAGCATCGCGCTCCGGCAGAAGCTCCCGCTCGGCGGGTTCTCCAACGACGCGAAGGTCGGTCCACCGCGACCGCCGCGGCCGCTCGATCTGATCGAGCGCATCCTGGTGTTGTCGAGCAACTTCGCGATGGCCGGTCGCATCGACAGCGTCGCGGTGCTCGCCCGTTCGGCGCGCGAGCTGCGGCACGAGGTGGGCGACGTGGTCTGGCGATGCGGCGACCCCGGCGACTCGATGCTCTCCATCGTGTCCGGACGCGTGCGCTGCACGGCGGAGGACGGGACGACCTGGGACCTCGGCGCCGGCGACCTCGCGGGAGGCATGTGCTCGCTCGGCTACGTGCCGCGCTGGTACACGATGGAGGTGATCGATCCGCTGCTCGCGCTGATGATGCGGCGCGACGTGTCGATCGACGTCTGGGAAGACCACCCGGACCTCGCGCTCCAGTCGCTCAAGGTGTTCGCGCAGGGTCTGCTTCGCCTCCAGCGTCGCGTCGGCGAGCACGCGGTCGACGGCCCGGTTCGGCTGAGCGCGGTCGACGCGTTCTAGTCCCGTCGACTCGATCCGACGGTCGTCGCATCGATGCGACGGAGCGCGCGCACGACCCGGTGATCACGTGGGTTTCGCGATGGCCCGCCGAGTGCGCATCACACGTCCATGCAGCAACGCGCGTTGGTGGTCGGCGTCTCCCTGATGGCGCTCGTCGGGTGCACGGGGATGGTCGAGGGGATGGGGAGCGACGCGGGAGACGCGCCCCCCGGCGTCGACGCGGGAGCGTGGAGGATGGACGACGGCGGCGCGCTCACGGGCGACGACGCGGGCGACGCGACGGACGCGGGGCGGCGGCGGCGCGATGGCGGACCGATGATGGGATCCGACGCGGGCGGCGGCGGGACCGACGCGGGCGGCGGGGGCGGCAGCGACGCGGGCACGACGATGATGCCCGCCGCGTACGAAGGCTTCGGCGCCCTCGCGACGGGCGCGTCGCCGAGCGATCCCGTCTATCACGTCACGAACCTCAACTCGTCGGGCTCGGGATCGTTGGCGAACGGCATCGGCTCGCACCGCACGATCGTGTTCGACGTCGGCGGCACCATCCACTCGACGCGGCTCGATCTGATCGGGGTCAGCTACCTCACGATCCTCGGGAGCACCGCGCCCTCGCCCGGCATCACGCTCGACAATCGCTCCGCGTCGGGCGGCGGCGGCCCGGGCGGCGACGTAGTCAGCTTCGACGGAGCGTCGACCCACCACGCAGTCCTCGAGGGCGTGCGGACGATCCACGCGGGCAACGACGGGATCAACGTGCTCGACGGCGCGCACGACATCGTGATCACGAATTGCTCTTCGTACGACAACGCGGATGGCAACATCGACGTCGCGGGCGGCGACCACGTCACGGTGCAGTACTGCATCATGGGTCCGAGCGCGACGGGCGGACCCGGGCCGATGCTCATCACGGCGCAGAACGTGACGGTGCACCACAACCTCTTCTCGCCGCGCGCCCCGTCGACGCCAGGCGAGCGCTGCCCGCTCGTGCACTGCAACTACACCCCCGTCGGCAACCCCAACGCGGACATCGTCAACAACCTCATCTGGCGCTTCGGCCGTGACGACGGGAGCGGCTCGGGCTTCGGGATCGACATCGCGTACGGCGCGGCGGCGAACGCGGTCGGCAACTACGCATACACGACGGGGAGCTCGCCCGACAACGGCGTCACCCGCGGCGCGTACGGCGAGCCGACCGGCTCCCTCTACGCGAGCGGCAACCAGAGCGGCAACCCGGGGATCGACGCGAACGCGGACAGCAACCACGCCCCCTACCCCATCCCCTCGCAGTACGCGGTGACCACCTCGAGCGCGTGCACGGCGGCCCGCGACGTCCTCGCGAACGCGGGCCCCGCGTTCCTCGACGCGCGCGAGCAGACGTGGGTGATGGAGGCGAGCGCGCTCCCGCGCTGTCCCTGACTCGCCGCGATCTTCGATCAGCGGCGGTGCTTCTTCTGATAGTGCCGCAGCTGGTCGTAGGTCAGCCCGAGCCGGCGCGCCGCCTCCGCGCGATTGCCCGCTGCCTCCTCCATCGCCCGCGCGATCAGCTCGCGCTCGAGCGCCTCGAGCCGAGCCTTGAAGCTCCCCGACGCCGGCGCGACGGATGGTGCAGGCGCGGCGGTCGAAAGCCCGAGGTCGTCCGGCGTCACCTCGTCGCCGCCCTCGCGATAGACGGCGCGCTCGATCATGTTCTTGAGCTCGCGCACGTTGCCGGGAAACGCGTAGCCGCGGAGCGCCGCCTTGGACGCCTCGCTCAGGCGCTTACCGCGAAACGACGGCACCTCGCGCATGAAGCGCTCCATGAAGTGATCGGCCAGCCGGTCGATGTCGTCCGGTCGCTCGCGCAAGGGAGGCACGCGGATCTCTTCGAACGCGAGTCGGTCATGGAGATCGGCAAGGAACGTTCCTTGCGCAATCATGCCGCGGAGATCCGCGTTCGTCGCCGCGACGATCCGCGTGTCGACGCGCACCTCGCGCGTCCCGCCGACCCGGAGGAACGTGCCGTACTCGACGGCCCGCAGGATCTTCGTCTGGAACGGGAGCGTCATGTGCCCGATCTCGTCGAGGAACAGCGTGCCGCCCGCCGCCGCCTCGAACTTGCCCTCGGCCTGCCGGTCCGCGCCGGTGTACGCGCCGCGCTCGTGGCCGAACAGCTCCGCCTCGAGCAGCCCCTCCGGCACCGCCGCGCAGTTCACCACCACGAACGGCCCGTCGCGCTCGGAGGCCTCGTGGATCGCGCGTGCGACGAGCTCCTTGCCCGCCCCGCGCTCGCCGAGCACGAGCACCGGACGCGGGATCTTCGCGACGCGTCGCACGCGCTCGATGACGAGGCGGATCTCCGGCGAGTCGCCGACCATCGATCGACCGCGGAGCGCGCGGTTCTCTCGCGTGAGCGCGCGGTTGCGATCGATGAGGCGTACCCAGACACGGATCTTGCGGAGCTGGGTCGCGACGCGCTCCTCGAGGCGGTGGCTGCGCACGAGGAAGTCGGTCGCGCCCGCCTCGATCACGTCGGATGCGATGTCGACGCCGCCCTCCTCGGCCACCACCACGATGGGCAGATCTGGATCGCGCGCCCGCACCGCCCGCAGCACGTCGCGTCCCGCTCGCTGGCCGTCGCCGAGCGCGTCGTCGAGCACCACCAGATCGACGTCGTCCGCGAGCCGGCCGAGCAGCTCGGCCGTGGTGTGGACGCGGCGCACCTCGCACTCTGCGGCGAACGCGTCGGCGAGCGCGGTGAGGGGACCGCCGGGCGGATCGAGGACGAGGACGCGGCGCGGCACGAGGTGGGATCCTCCACCAGGCTGGTGAAAAACACCAGGCGAATCCCCCGAGAATTTGGCGATCTTCGCGGGTTCGCAGGCTGGCACGCGGCTCTCAAAGCACGCGCTCGTGCCGATGGAGATCGCGGAGCTGACGGCGGTGGGGTTGGGCGCGACGACGCTCGTGATGGTGCTCGGCGCGCTCGCGGCGGGCGGGCTGCGACGCGAGCGGCGCGACGCGCAGGAGCGCGCGTGGCGCGGGACCGTCGGCGTGGTGAGCACCGCGATCCCGATGGCGGGCGTCGGGCGGATCGCGCACCGGCGCCGCGGCGCCTCGAGCTCGATTCCGGCACGGATGATCGACGACTCGCACGGCGCGCCGCGAGGCACCGCGGTGGTCGTCGTGGAGGTCGAGGACGGGGTCGCCGTCGTCGCCTCGCTCGATTGAAGAAAGGAACCTACGATGACGATGCTGATCTGGCTCGCGGTGGCGGGGGGAGCGCTGTTCGCGTTGGCGGCGCTCGCGGTGAGCGCGTACAGGAAGGTCGGACCCAACGAGGTGCTGATCGTGTCGGGGCGCCCGGGGACCTACCTCGATCCGTCGACGGGGGAGCGGCACGAGAAGGCGTTCCGCATCTACCACGGCGGCGGCACGCTGGTGGTGCCGTTCAAGGAGCGCGTCGACGTGATGAGCGTCGAGCTGATGACGCTCGAGATCCGTACGCCGGAGTTCTTCACCAAGTTCGGCGTGCCGATCGTCGTCGACGGCATCGCGCAGATCAAAGTGCGGAGCGACGACCTCGGCGCGCTCGCGACGGCGGCGGAGATGTTCCTCAGTAAGAGCGCGGCGGAGATGAACGACATCGCGCATCAGATGATGCAAGGTCACTTGCGGGCGGTGATCAGCACGATGCCGTTCGAAGAGATCCACGCGAACCCCGAGGCGTTCGCCCAGCAGGTGCAGCGCCTCACCGCGGCGGACCTCGCGAACATGGGCATCCAGGTGGTGAGCTTCACCATCCGCGAGGTGCGCGACCCGTCGGGGTTCCTCCAGGCGCTCGGCCGACCGCAGCTCGCCGAGGTGCAGAAGAACGCGGAGCTCGGCGAGGCGCACGCGCAGAAGGAGTCGATGGTCGGGCGCGCCGGCGCGGAGCGCGAGGCGAAGGTGTCGAGCGCGGCGGCGCAGCGCGAGTCGCGGCTCGCGCAGATCGCGAGCGAGGTCGCGGTGGCGGACGCGACGGCGGAGAAGGACTGTCGCCTGCACGCGCTCGGCTCGCGCGTCGCGGAGGCGAAGGCGTCGAGCGACCTCGCGTACGAGCTCGCGGCGGCGCGCGAGAGGAAGCAGGTGATGACGGAGCAGCTCGCGCTCGAGGAGCTCCGCATCCAGCAGCGGGAGAAGGAGCTCGCGCTCGAGATCGAGAAGCCGGCCCTCGCCGAGCGGCGCCGGATCGAGACGCTGGCCGAGGCGCAGCGCGTCGAGCGGCTCGCGTTGGCGGAGGCGGACGCGGCGGCCGAGCGTGCGCGCGGCCTCGCGGAGGCGAGCGTGATCCGCGAGCGCGGCGCGGCCGAGGCGGAGCGCGCGCGTGCGCTGGCCATCGCGGAGGCGGACGGCCTCGCGGCCAAGCTCCACGCCGAGGCGGTGGGCATGCAGGAGAAGGCGCTCGCATGGCAGCAGTACGGCGACGCCGCGCTCGGCCAGCTCCTCATCGAGCGTCTCCCCGAGATCGCGAGCGCGGTCGCGGCTCCCCTCGGCAAGATCGATCGCATCGTCCTCGTCGGCGGCGGCGACGGCGGCACCGGCGTCGAGAAGATCACCGGCTCGGTCGCGAACGTGATCGCCCAACTGCCCGCGGTGGTGGAGGGAGTGAGCGGGATCGATCTGTCTGCGCTGTTGGCGCGCGTGGCGAAGGGATCGAGCCCGGCGGACGCGAAGGTGATCGGACCAGAGGACGTGGAGGTCCTCAGCGCGGCGGAGTGACCGCAAGGTTGTTTGCGATTCCGATTCCGATTCCGATTCCGATTCCGTGTCCGATTCCGATTCCGATTCCGATTCCGATTCCGATTCCGATTCCGATTCCGTGTCCGATTCCGATTCCGATTCCGATTCCGATTCCGTGTCCGATTCCGTGTCCGATTCCGATTCCGATTCCGATTCCGTGTCCGATTCCGTGTCCGATTCCGTGTCCGATTCCGATTCCGATTCCGTGTCCGTGTCCGTGTCCGTGTCCGATTCCGATTCCGTGTCCGATTCCGATTCCGTGTCCGATTCCGAGTCCGATTCCGATTCCGTGTCCGTGTCCGTGTAATCCGAGTCCGACTGCGCCCGCGAGACGGTGCGCGAAACGTCACGGTGGGGCCCCCCGGACCGCGTTGACAGCCGCCCGGGGCTCTCCAATACTCCGCCGCCTTCGCCGACGTAGCTCAGGTGGCCAGAGCGGGCGTTTCATACGCGCTAGGTCAGTGGTTCGACTCCACTCGTCGGCACTCGCGAGCTCTTCGAAGCGCTCACCCCGCAGGTCGGGGCGAGCGCTCTCGTCGCGAGCTCGATCGCGACGGTCTACTTCCGGCCCCACGCCGTGAAGAGCGGAGCCATCAACGGGGTGACCAGGCCGGCGGCGACGTTCGCCAGGTGCTGAGCGATCTCCTGCTCGGAGGCCAACCCGGCGGCGACGAGGGAGGGCCCGACCTGCTCGTAGGTGAGGCGCTCGAGGACGCTCAGCGCGGGATGGGCGACCGGAAAGAACGCCTCCGCCTCGACGTCCTGGAGATCCATGCCGCGCAGGAGCGCGGGCAGGCGTCGCCCGAACGCGAGCGAACCGCCGCGCGCCACGAGCATCGATCGGAACGACCGCCGGAGCCGCTCCGCGAGCTCGCGCGCTTCGTCGGGCCCGTCGAGACAGCTGAGGGGCAGCAAGTCCGGATCGGGATCCTCGATCACCAGCCACCCGCCCGGACGGAGCGCCGACACCAGGTGTCCGAGCGCGCGCTCGCGCTCCCGAACGTGCGTCAGCACGAGCCGCGCATGGATCAGATCGAAGCCCGACTCCGGCGGCGGGTCGGTGACGTCGTGCGCGAGGACGGACACGTTCGCCCCCACGGCGGCCGCCGCCCACCGCGGATCGAGATCCGTCGCGAGCACCCGGCCCGACGGCCCCACCCGCTCCGCGAGCCAGCGCACGGTGCTCGGGCCTCCGGCGCCCACCTCCCAGCACCGCCAACCCGCCGACAAGCCGCGCGCGTCCAGGTGCGCGCGTGTCCACGGATCGAAGATGGACGCGAGCACGTCGAGCCGCGAAGCCGCGACGGGGTTTGCGTTCTCTAGGATGTATCCCGCGTCCTCCACGCTGCCCTCCACCATACTCCACGACGCCCGTTTGGTACCGCGGCGCACGGCTGCTACCCCTGCGCGGTGGCTCAGCTCAGCGGTCGGCGGCTCGCCCTGCCCATGGGAGGCGCCGTCGTCGTCGCCCTCGGGCTCGCGGTGGCCGGTCGTTTCGTCGGCGAGGCGCGCGAAGGGATCGGGAGTGGCGACGACGGCGTGGCGAGCGCCGCTCCGTCGGGCGTCGATGCCGGGCTCGACGAGCCGGTGGCCGACGACGCGGGGGCGCCGCCCGACGCGAGCTATCGCGCCGACTCGCGGGGGCGCCTCGTGCGCGCACCCGATGAGCCGATCGTCTGTCGCGCGACGACGGCCGAGATCCCGCGTTCCGCGGCGTGCGATCGCGGGCGCGCGTATCCCGCGTGTCGCTGGCAGCTGCCGGTCCCCGAGGAGGGGCAGCCCTGGGAGATCTGGCGCAACACCACCGACGATCATCGCTGGGGTCGACCCGCGCTCGTCTCGGTGATCCTCGCCACGGCCGAGGAGTACGCGCGGCGCTGGCCGGGCGAGCACATGGTGGTCGGCGATCTCGACGCGCCCGGCCCGCGTCACCAGACCCATGATCGAGGTCACGACGTCGACCTCTATCTCTTGGACGCGATGATCGCGCGCAACGAGGGCGGCGGCCGCTATCCCGACAACTACGAGGACCGCCGGCCGTCCGAGGTCCGCGCGCTCCGCGCCCGCGTCCTCGACCTCGCGAAGATCATCGCGACCTGCGCGAGCGGTCGCATCCGCATCTACTACAACGACCCGGACATCATCCGGCCGTTCCGCGCGTGGTTCGACGAGCAGGGGATGGCGTCCGACGTCGGGCCGCCGATGCGCATGCACAACGACTTGCACCGCTTCCACTTCCACCTGACGATCTCCGACGAGCTCGAGCCGCTTTGACCCGGCCACGGTGACGATCGTCGGGACACGGCGGCGCACCTCCGTGGACGCTGTTACCCTGCCGCCGCCGACGAGCCATGGCGACGCCCGCCCCGACCCCGCGCTCCTCCGCGTCCCGCTCCGGCTATCGCGCGCTCTTCATGCTCGGCAGCGGCGGGATGGGCGAGGTGCACCTCGCGGCGCGCCGCGACGGCGAGCGCACGCGACTCTACGCGCTCAAGCGGATCCGTGAGGAGCACCGGCACGATCGCATGCTCCGCGCGATGTTCCTCGACGAGGCGCGCCTCGCGGGGTTGGTCCGCGATCCTCACGTCGTCCGCGTGTTCGAGGCCGGTGAAGACGAGCAAGGCGTGTTCCTGGCCATGGAGTATGTGGAGGGCGCGAGCCTGGCCGACCTCTTGGTCGAGCACGGCGCGGTCGGCTCGCTCATCCCGCTCGCCACCGCGATCGCGATCGGCGCCCAGGCGGCGCGCGGCCTCCACGCCGCCCACACCGCGCGCGATCTCGACGGCCGCCCGCTCGAGCTGGTTCACCGCGACGTCTCCCCGCACAACATCTTGGTCGGCCTCGATGGGCTCGTGCGCGTCGCCGACTTCGGGATCGCGAAGGGCTACGGTCGATCGACCAAGACGATCACCGGCGTGATCAAAGGCAAGCTCGCGTACCTCGCGCCCGAGCAGCTCCGCTTCGAGCCGCCCGACGCGCGGACGGATCTGTTCGCGTTCGGCATCGTGCTCTTCGAGATGCTCACCGGCCAGCGGCTCTACCTCGCGGAGGACGACGTCGACGTACGGAGCCACATCCTCAACGTGCCCGCGCCGCGGATCACGGGGGCGCGACCCGACGCGCCGGCGGCGCTCGCCGATCTGGTGGACGCGTTGCTCGCGAAGGAGCGCGAGGATCGCCCGAGCGACGCACGCGCGGTGGCCGAGGCGCTCGAGCGGATGCAGGCCGACCTCGCACCGAGCATCGGAGGCGCCGACATCGAGGGTTGCGTCGACACGTGGTTCGGCGACGACATCCGGGCGAAGCGCGAGCGAGCGCAGCGCGCGCTCCGCGAGGTGCGCCGCGATGCGACTCCGTCCGAGACGCGGAGAGCGTCCGAGGGCGCCGCCCCGTCCGCCGCGGCCGCCCTCGCGCCTCCGACCTCCGCCGGATCGCCGCCTCCGCGCACCGCGCGGCGGATGGGGGTCGTCGTCGCGCTGTCGATCCTCGTCGTGTTCGTGACGGCCGCATCGGCGGTGGGCACCGTCGAATGGCTCACGCAGGAGGACGAGCCGACCCCCGTGCTCGGGTCGACACCGCGTCCTTCGCCACCCGGTGCGCGCCCGGAGGTGCCACCCACGAACGGACCGCTCCCGATGCAGCCGCTCACGCCGCAGACAACGTCGTCGGAGGGACCCGACGCGCACCCGACCGACGCGCACCCGCTCGAGCCGCCCACCAGCGAGGCGCTGCCGCCGGTCGCGCCGGTTCCCGTCGAGCCCCAGACGAGCTCGCACGAGTCGTCGAGCGCGCACGGATCGACACCGCACGTCGTGTTCCGCGGCATCACCAGCGCCGAGCTGCCCGATCGACGCGCGATGCAGCGCTTCCTCGCGCGCGGCCGACCCGCCCTCGAGCGTTGCCTGATCCGGCAGGGGCAGAGCGGCGCCCCGTTCGCGTTCTGGGTGGTCTTCGAGTCGGGTCGCTCGAGGTGGCTGACCGTCGATCCGATCCCTGGCGCCGACCCGCGGGAGGTCGGCCCGTGCGGGGTGATCGCGTATCGCGATCGGACGATCGACGGGGGCGGATCGGGTCGGCTCTACACGCGCGGCGAGTGGTCCCCGCGCTGAGCGGTGTAAGCCCAACTGTAAGCGGGGGAGCTCCAACGTCCCCGCGTAGGAAGGGTTGAAAAGGTGGGTGGGGTAGGTGGAGGCGGTCGGTAACTACCGGATCGACCAGCGCTTGGATGAAGGGGTGCCTTCGTTCACGGCGTTCGCCATCGCGGGAGGCGATGCGAGGCCGGTGCGCTTGCGGCGTTCGCGCTGCACGACGCCGCTCGACGTACGCCCCGTACGCCTGCGCGAGCTCGAAGGGCTGCGCGCGCTCGGGCCGCGCCCGGGCGGCGCGACGCTGCTCGACTTCGGCCTGACGGCCGATGGGCACGTCTATGTCGTCCAGCCGCTCGAGCCCTCGCGCCGTCTCACCGAGGTGCTCGACGAAGGCGGCCGGCTCGACGTCGCGATCGTCGCCCGCATCTTCGCGGAGCTGGCGGGAGCGCTGGCCGACGCCCACTCGCGCGCCCCGAGCGTGGTGCATGGCGCGCTGCATCCGGAAGCGCTCCGCGTCGGCGCCGATGGGCGCGCGTCGGTCGACGGGTTCGTCGTCTACTATGACTCCCTCGTGTGCGAGGGGAGGAGCGCGATGCTCGACGAGCTCGCCCCCTACCTGTCCCCGGAGCACGTCGCACCCGAACAGATGGTCGAGCCGTCGCGCGCCGGCGCGCCGACGACGGCGTCCGACGTGTTCTCGCTCGGCTCGTGGCTGTTCGAGGCGCTGACCGGCGCGCCCGCGTTCCGTCAGGGGAGCCCGCTCGGCACCCGGCTCGCGATCGGGATGGTGCAGAAGCCTTCGCTCGACGACGTCGAGGAGCGCGCACCGGAGCTCGCGGCGCTCTTGCGCGTGATGTGGGAGCGCGACCCGGCGCGTCGACCGGCGATGCACGAGGTGCAATCCGCGTTGCAGCGGCACGCGGCTCCCGCCGCCGATGTCCATCGGCGCTTCGCCGCGAAGGAGCCCGAGGCTCCGAAGGCGCCGTCGATCCCCGCGCCGGCGCGGACGGTCGCGCCCGAGCGCGCGCAGCCGCCGGTGGAGGATCCCACCTTCCCGATGATGGAGGTGCCGAACCACCTCCCGGAGCGCGTCACGCTGCCGCCGTCGGAGAATATCGCGAGCGGTGTCGCGCGTTCGTCGATGCGCTTCCCGGACACGACGGAGCCGGACGCGTCGCCCGGCTCGATCCCGCAGTACGACGAGCCCGTCGGACAGGACACGGAGCTCGACGCGAGCTACCAGGACGCGATCCTCGCCGCGCAGATCCGTCTCGCGGCGGCGAACGGTCCGGCGACGGACGAGGGCACGACGCACGCGCGCCCCTCGACGATCCACACCGCGCCGATGATCGCGCTGCCGGCCGTCGCGCGTCCGGATGCTGCGCCGCACGCGAGCGGTGAAGAGTCATCTTCGTCACACACGCCGCGATCGTCGAAGATCGCAAGCGCACTCTCGTCCAACGCGTTCTACGTCGCGATCGCGATCGCGGCGCTCGGCTCGATTGTAATGGTCGCGTTAGTTGCAGTTTGGATTGCGAGCTAGCAACTCACTGCGCATCGGTACCGGGGGAGGAGAAGAGAATGAGTTCATCCGAGAGGATGGAAGGCGCCTTCGTATGCGATGGCGCTGACGGGTGGCGGCTCATGCACGCCGAGTGGACGGAGACGCTCAACGAGCCGTATCGAGCGACGCTCCGCATCGCGCATCCCGACGGGAGCGCGGGCGCGCAGCGCTTCGTCGGGAAGTCGGCCGCGATCGTGCTGCGCAGGCGCGGGGTGGAGGAGCGCCTCGCGGGGATCGTGACCGAGGTGCGCGACGGCTTGCGTCAGGACGAGGCGAGCGCAGCGGAGCTCATCATCGAGCCCGCGCTCTGCGCCACGCTGCACAAGAAGGACACGCGCATCTTCCAGCACCTCACCGTGCCGGACATCTTGCAACGTGTCTTGTCGGCGGATCTCGCGCCTTTCGAGCGCAGCGTGGAGCTGACGCTGAGCCGCGCGTACCCGCCCCGCGAGTACACCGTCCAGTACGACGAGACGGACTTCGACTTCGTGCATCGACTCATGGAGGAGGAGGGCATCACCTACTTCTTCGAGCACGAGGGCGAGAAGGAGCGCATGCGCCTCACCGACCGGGGTCCTCAACACCCCGAGATCCGATCGGAGCGCGGCACTTCGCTCGTGTTCACCGAGCGCGTCGACGCGGGGGTGGATCACATCGAGGGCGTGTTCGCGTTCGAGTCGGTCGGGCGGATGACCGGCACGCGCGTCGCGGTGCGCGCCTTCGACTGGACGCATCCCTCGCTCCTGCTCGAGAGCGAGGTCGACGCGACCGACGGCGGGCCGTCCCTCGAGTCGTACGAGGTTCGGCACCACGTGACGATGACGGGCTTCTCGATGAGCGGGTACGCGGCGAGCGACGTAGGACAACAAGCGACCTTGCTGGGCGAGCTCCAGCGACGCGATCGCTCCGCCGCGGAGGGTCGCTCCTCCTCGGCCGCGTTGCGCACCGGCGCGCGCTTCTCGCTCGAGGGCCACCCCGCGCCCGAGCTCGATCGCGAGTACCTCGTCGTCCGCGTCGAGCATCGCTTCCGCGCCACCTCGGGCACGGGCGCGCAGGGCGCGTCGATGGAGGGGCTCACCTACGAGAACCGCTTCCGCCTGATCCCGAGCGACGTCCCGTGGCGGCCCGACCGCGTGCGCGACCGACCGCGGATCCACGGCATCCAGACCGCGACGGTGGTCGGGCCCTCCGGCGAAGAGATCCACACCGATCCGCACGGCCGCGTGATGGTGCAGTTCCACTGGGATCGCCTCGGCGAGCGCAACGAGCACAGCTCGTGTTGGATCCGCGTCATCCAACCGATGGGCGGCCCGGGCTGGGGCTTCACGTTCGTCCCGCGGATCGGTCAGGAGGTGGTCGTCACGTTCGTCGACGGCGATCCGGATCAGCCCGTGGTCTACGGCGCGATCTTCAACGGCGAGAACCCGATCCCGCTCGACTACCCCGCGAACAAGACGCGGATGACCATCAAGAGCAACTCGAGCCCGGGCGGCGGCGGCTTCAACGAGCTCCGCTTCGAGGACCTCGCGGGCCTCGAAGAGATCTGGCTCCACGGCCAGCGCGACTGGAACACGCTGATCAAGAACGACCTGACGCGCCGCGTGGAGCGTGACGAGTCGCAAGACGTCGTGCGGTTCCGCACCCGCACGGTCGGCGTCGACGAGCGGGTCACCGTCGGCCAGGACATGGCGCGCGAGGTGAAGCGCGACAAGAGCGAGAAGGTCGACCGCAATCGGATGCGCCAGGTCGGCGCCAACGAGATGCTGACGGTCGGCGCCAACCGCGCGCTCACGGTGGGCGGCTCGCAGGCGGTGAGCATCGGCGGGATGAGCCAGACCAACGTCGGCGCCAACTCGACCGTGAACGTGATCGGCGATCACACGCTGTCGGTGGGTCTGAAGTCCGTCGAGAAGGCGGGCGTCCTGATCCGGCGCGAGGCGCCGACCATCGAGCTCGTGGCGGGTCCATCGAAGCTGACGCTCAAGGACACCGGCGAAATCGAGCTCACCAACGGACCCGGCAAGATCACGTTCGATCCCGGTGGGATCATCGAGATCAAGGGCCCCATGGTGAAGATCAATTGCTGAGGAGATCCCGATGAGCGGTAAGCCTGCGGCGCGGATCGGCGACTTCCACTCGTGCCCGATGGTGACCCCGCCGCCCCACGTGGGTGGCCCCGTGTGCACGTCGTGTGGACGGACCTACATCGGCGGACCGCTCGCGGCGCGCAAGGGTGACTCCTGCGTGTGCAACGGGCCGCTCGACACGATCTCGGGCGGAGCGCCGTGCGTCCCCATCGAGCGCAAGGCGGCGGCGCGCCAGACCGACGCGACCGCGCACGGCGGCGCGATCGTGGTGGGTGAGGGCACCGTCCTCATCGGCCTCGCCGGCACCGCGGGCAACGTGTTCAAGGGCAAGATTGCTTGCGAGGCGATGCGCGCTGGCCGTACTGGCACGAACCCGGTGCAACAGTCGTACTCGAACTGCGGTGTCGAGTCGTCGCGCACGCTCATCCAGGCCGCGACGGGCTCACAGATCACCGAGGACCAGCTGCTGACCCAGGCGATGACGAATGGATGGGCGACCGATTCCGATCTCACCTCGGCGGTGCCGGTGTTCAACGACGGAGGCGCGTTTCCTCAGCAGTGGCAGTCGATCATGGGAGCGAACGGCGTGCCCACGACTCAGCTCACGAGCGTGACGTCGCCCGCGTTCGCCGACGCGATCGCCAACGGTCAGGGATCGGTGATCGCGCTGGACGCGGCGCAGCTCTGGCCGACCACCATCAACTTCACGCCCAGCTCACCGGCACCCCACGCGGTGAACGTAACGGGCATCGAGTACGACGACGGAGGCAACATCACCGCGTACTACATCAATGACTCCGGCGCGGGCCAGTGCGGGCAGCGGGTACCGGCCAACGTGTTCCAGAACGCGGTCAACGGCTGGGAGCAGACGATGACGGGCGGCAACCCGACGTATGGTCCGGTGGTCACGACGAACCCGATCTGGTGAGATGATGGACGAACGACACCCCGTGGTGGCCGACCGACGAGAGACGGAGGACGTCTAGCGATGTCGCTCGACATGTACCGGCGGATGAACTCCGCTTGCTTGCTCGTGCCTGGTAGCGCCCCCTCGCTCCCCTTCCTCCTTTCGTCGGAGGGCATCCCACGACCTGCGCTGCTCATCTGTCCTATGCAGCTCCGTATGCCGCACGGTAAGCTGCTGTTCGCGCCGAGCCACGCCGCGACGTTCGACGTGCCCAGCACCGAGCTCGTCTCGTTATGGCGTTTGCCGACCGCCGCGCCGGGCCCCGGACCCCACGGCTCGCTCGGCTCCGACGTGATGCCGCCCCATTACGACGCCAACCGCTACACGAAGTCGGCGGTGGAGCTCACCGACGCGCTCGTCGACCTGATCGAGCCGTTCGGCGCGCGCTCGAGCGGCGCCGGTGACCTCATGCGGACGACGCTCGCGATCTACGACGCGATCGCCGGACCGATCGGCTACCCGCTCATCCGCAACGCCGCCCCCGACTTCTTCCTCTGGCTCGAGTCTGCGAGGACGCCATGAGCGAGCCCACACTGTATCCCGCAACTCTCCTTCTGAGCGAGGCCGAGCGCTACGGCGCGCGCCAGCTCGGTCCCGCCTATCGGACGAGCTCGCCGATCCCGCTCGGTAAGGACCTCGAGCAGGCGCGTTACGCCTTCCTGCTCGCACGCGCCGAGGTGGTGGTCGCCGGAAATCCGCCGAGCCTGTTCCCGCCCGCCGCCGTGATCACGCTGCGGGCGGTCGACGGGCTCGTGCTCGAGCTCCGCAGCACCACGCCCGCCGATTTCGAGCTCGACGTCGACGCGGACGCACCGCTCGGCTTCGAACCGCCCCCGCACGTCCGTTTGTCCGACGAGCACCGCGCCGCGCGACACGCGGTGTGCGAAGCGATCGACGCCCTCGCGCCGGCGTTCTTCGGCGTCGCATCGCTCGACGAGGCCGCGCTGGACGACGACGCGCTGGACGCGCGGATCGACGACTACCTCGGCGCGCTCGAGTCCACCGGCGAGGGACCGCTCCTCCCGTTCGAGCGATCGCTCGGCCGGCGCTTCTTCTCCTGGATCGCGTCGCATCGAGAGAGGGACCGATGAGCGAACCTTCCGTGCTCCTGCCGCTCGCGCGGCTCCTCCCTCGCGCGGAGTCGAGCGCGACCACGCTCCTCGGAGCGGGCGCCCGCGTCAGCCTTCCGATCCCTCTCGGCACCGACGACGGCGTCGCGCGCTACGCGTTCCTCGCGAGCCGCGTCGCACGCTCGGACGACGGGGAGTCCCTGGCGATCTACGCGCCGCGCTTCGTCGTGAGCCTGTCCGCGACGGACGGCTCGCTGATCGCGGTGCGGCGGACGCTGCCGCGAGACTACGGGATCGACGCGTCGCCCGACGTGCCGGTCGGCGCGGCGCGGACCGACGCGCCGAGCGACGAGAGCCGACTCGCCCGCGCGCGGGTGGAGCAAGCGATCGACCGCCTGGCACCCGTGTACTTCGGGATGGAAGGCCCGAGCCGCGACGTGCAGCGCGTCTTCGCGCAGAGCTTCCTCGGCGCGTTCGACGCCGCCTCGGAGCCGGCGCTCGTCCCGTTTACCCGCGCGGTCGCAGAGGACTTCCTCGGCTGGCTCGAGCAGCGCTGAGCGCCGGGCACCGCGCGACGGCCGGACGTACGCTGTGCGCATGGCCTCACAGGCGCATCGCGGTGCGCTCCTCCTCGCCCTCTTCACTTGCGGATCGCTGGGCTGCGATGACGTCGCGCCGGACGACGCAGGGCCTCCGGGCATCGACGCGGGACCCCGCGACGCGAGCGCGGGCCTCGACGCCGGCTCGACCGATCGCGACGCGGGTCCGCCGGTCGACGCGACCTTCCCCTCTCCCGATGCGGGCTCGGACGCGGGCGCACGGTGTCCCGAGGCCGTCGCCGAGGTGCTCGCGGGACAGTTCGCGTGGACATCGACCGGCCCGCTCGTGCTCCCGCCGGCGCCGTACCACGCCGTCAAGGATCCTTCCATCGTTCGATACGGCGGCCGCCATCACGTGTTCACGACGATGCGCCAGATGGGGCAATCGCCGGACATCGGCTACCTGTCCTTCGTCGACTGGCCCGACGCGCTGAGCGCGACGTGGACCTTCCTCGATCTCACCGACGACTACCAAGCTGCGCCCGACGTCTTCTACTTCGCGCCTCAGGGCCGCTGGTACATGGTGCTGCAGCTCGCCAACATGGCGCGCGGCGTCCCGTACGGCGCCGCGTACACCACCACCGACGACATCGGCGATCCGACGTCCTGGGCGCCCGCGACGTCGCTCGGCGTGATGCAGACCCCGACCGGCAAGGTCGGGCTCGACTTCTGGGTGATCGCGGACGCGACGCGCGCGTACCTGTTCTTTACGACCGACGACGGCGACCTGTGGCGCACGTCCACCGCCATCGCCGACTTCCCGACCGGCTGGGGGCCCGTCGAGCTCGCCCTCCACAGCGACCTGTTCGAGGCGACGCACACCTACGCCCTGATGGGGGAGGGCCGCTACCTCACGATCGCGGAGGCGCAGGGCGGCTCGGGCCATCGCTACTATCAGGCCTACATCGCCGACCAGCTCGACGGCGCGTGGACCCCGCTCGCCACGACCCTGGGACAGCCGTTCGCCGGGCCGAGCAACGTCACGGACGTCGGCGCGCACTGGACCGACGCCTACAGCCACGGCGAGCTCGTGCGCGCCGGCTACGACGAGCGCGTCCTCGTCGATCCCTCGAACCTGCAATTCGTCGTGCAGGGCGTCCTCAACGCCGACTGGACCTCCAACTACGGCGACATCCCGTGGCACCTCGGCCGCCTCGACTTCGTGCGGCCGGCGTCCTGCCCGTAGAGCGCATCTCTTCGCGCCTCACCCCCGGACCGAGCATGACCGTGCGCGACGGGTCTCCGCCGGGGCCGGTCACGACGAGGGATGCGCAACCTCTTGAAGGCACGTCCAGGCGCGGCCGAGCCACACCCCTGGCGCAGCTCGCCCTGTGGCGGGATGCGCCACGCGGGGAGGCGCGCCCCGATCGCGGGCGCCCGCATGACGCGACGACCGATGGCACGCCGGATGCGGTGCGCGGGGCGTGACCTTCGCCTCCTTTGCACGCGGTGCGCTCAGATGGATTGGGATCGTCGTCTTGACGGTCGCGATCGCGATCGCCAGCGCCTGGTACCACCTCGGCACCCCGGCCGGCGGGCTCGCGGCGCGCGACCTCGTCCACGCGATCGTGCGGCCCAACATCCGCGGCGAGCTCCGCGTCGACGGGGTTCGGTTCGCGCACGGTCGGCTGTACGCCGATCGCTTGCGCGCGTGGACGCCGGAGCACACGCCGGTGCTCGATCTGCGATCGGTCGAGCTCGAGCCGAACCTGTTTGGCTGCGTCACCAACCTCGGCTTCGTGGTCGATCGCGCGTGGGTCACGCGCGGTGAGATCTGGATCTCGGGCAGGGACGGACAACGGCTCAGCTCGATCGAGCAGGCGTTCGAGTCGCCGAAGTCCATGGAGGGCGGCGGTCAGGGCGCGCCGCACGGCCAGGGCACGAACGCGCTCGACATCGACGACATCCGCTTCGAGAACCTGACCACGATGCTGAGCTGGGGCGACGCGGTCGCGCGGCTCGATGGCGCGCACGGGCGTGGTCACCTCTGGATCGAGCGTGGCAGCGAGATCGAGCTCCGCTTCTACCCCGTGAGCGGGAACTTCCGGATGAACCACGATCTCGTGCCGGACGCGCGGATCGACGGGCTGACCCTCCGGATCTCTCCCGTGTCCGATCGGTTCGTGTCGTTCGCGACCGACGCGCGCGTGCTGGGGCATGACGTCGGGCTCGCGGGCCACGCACCGCAGGACAGCGGCCGAGGACTGATGATCTGCATGTGGACGGGGGGCGAAGCCGAAGATGCCGTGCTCGGCGTCACGACCGACGTCATCGGGGGGCTGCTCTCGGGCGACGTCAGCCTCGACGCGCGCATGACCGAGATCCCCGAGGACGCGCGTTGCGAGGAACGACACGCCCACGCCGAGGACGACCGGGAGGACTCATGACCGACCACATCGCGCTCTGGATCGGAGAGATCGCGGCCTCTACGCTGGCGATCGTGTTGACGCTCGTGCTCTTCGCCGACGTGCTGAGGAAGGGTCGCGCGGCCGCGGCGGTGGGCCTCCACTGGACCGCGTGCGCGGCGGCGTGGCTCGTCTACGCGGGCCTGCGCTTCGCGGCGGCCTGAAGTGCGAAAGACGAAGGCCCCGCACCACGAGGGTGCGAGGCCTTCTACGGGAAGAGGCGCTCGGCGGGGTGTGCCCGAGCGTGATCGTTCAGTTCGTGGGGTACGCGGTCCAGCCCTCGGTCCAGTCGTCGCCGGCCGGATCGATGGCGCCGACGTACGTCGCGCTGGTGTCGCCGAAGCCGCTCGGCGCGTTCGCGTTGAACACGGGGGTGCCGCCGGCGGGGAGCGACGCGTTGCCGGGCACGAAGCTCGGCGAGGCCGGGCTCACGCTCGAGAACATGGGATCCACATCGAACGTGTTGTTGCGCTCGGCGGCCATGAGGAGCGCCGACTCGTCGAAGCCGAAGTCGTCGTCGCGCCGATCGCTCGCCACGTCGTCGTAGTGGCTCTGCTGATCGGGCTGAGAGGAGAGATCGTCGCACGACGCGTCGACCCACGCCGGTGAGCCGGTCCAGCTGCTCATCGCTTCGGTGCACACGCCCGCGTCGTCGAGATCCTCGGGCGGGAACGCGCCGTTCATGTTGAAGACGCCGTTCTGATAGACGAAGCGCGCCGGCCAGTAGTTGTTCGGATCCTCGGTGTTCGCGTTGACGTCCACCGGCGCGCCGTACCCCGTCACGACGAAGTTGCCCATGATGCCGAGCATCCCTTCACGGTGGAGCGCCCACTTGTTGTCGCTCGTCCCGATCATCGTGAAGTTCCAGAGGTTCGCCTCGGTGCGCGGCTCCGCCGCCTCGTTGCTCCCGAGGTTGTCCGACTCGATGCCGCGATCGCCGAGGCTCGGGTACTGGTGGATCACCACGAACTGCGCGTTACCGCGCCAACCCTCGTCGAAGTCGAGCGAGTCGTCCGACGCGCCCGTCAAGACGATGTGATCGAGGTTCGCCGTGCCGCCGAAGAGCTCGATGGCGTCGTCCTTGCCGCGGTGTACCTGCACGTGGCTGATCGTGGTGCCGCTTCCGCACGCGCCGAGGGTGAGCCCGTTGAGCTCGTTGTTCGGGCTCAGCTCGCGACCCGCGAACTCGATCCGGACGTAGCGCAGCGTGCCGCAGCTCGAGCTGTCGTCGTCGCCGCCATAGAAACCCCGAACGTCGGTGACCGGGATGCCTTCGATGTTCTTCTCGAAGAAGTCGCCGGTCCCGGCCATGCACGCGCCCGGGATGCTGCAGTCGTTGCCGGTGTTGGTCGTCGCCGAGCCGAGCAGCGCGACGCCGGCCCAGTCGCCGCTCGCCCGGCTGCCGATGTTGGCGCCGCTCGAGAACACGATCGGCGCCGCGGCGGTCCCGTTCGCCTCGATGCGCGAGCCGCGCGTGACGATCAGCGACGCGGCGTTCGCGCCGGATGTGTCGCCCAGCACCTCGACGCCCGCATCGATCGTGAGGACCGCGCCGTTCGTGACGAACACCGCGCCCTGCAGCACGTAGAGGTTCGGACAGCTCCACGTCGTGTCGGAGCTGATCTCGCCGGTCACGAACTGCACGTTGGCCTCGTCCGAGCACGACCCGGTCGTGGTGCCACCGTCGCCAGGCGGGCCCGCGTCGGTGTCGCTACCCCCCCCGTCGCGACGAGACCCAGCGTCCGTACCGGGATCTCCGTCGTCGCACGCGGAGAGGAGGAGGGCGGAGGCGCCGCCCAAAGTGAGAACCAAGCGCCACATTCGGATATTCATCATTCCTCCGTACGATGCCCCGTCGTTCATTGGGTGAACTCGAGCCCGATATTGAACGCCGCTCCGGGGTCTATCGTCTGAATCAGGAAGCTGCCTTGATGGAACTCCTGCTGCTGAAACAGCAGATTTCGGATCTTGAACTTGATCTGCCAGTTCGTGTGAAACTGCCAGCCGAGGATGAGATCGAGCGAGTGATAAGGAGCTCTGAAGATGTTGGGATACAGGATTCCGTTCTCCCGGACGCCCACACCAGTCAGTCGATCTCCGGTGAGGTTGTAGACCAAGCTCGCGGACAAGCCCGTGCCGGGCTCGTCAGCGACGAGTGACATGTTCGCGACGTAGGGAGACTGGCCATACAACGGGCGCTCCGCACTGGCAGACCCCGCCAGCGCATCGGGCAGCGTCGTCACCGACCACACCGCGGCGAACGTGCCATTGAAGGTCAGGAAGGAGAGCTCTGGCGCGAGGTGGCGAAAGTTGAAGCGAAGCTCGAGCTCTCCGCCCACATTGTGGGCAAAGCTCGCGTTGTTGTAGGCGGCATCTCCGCTCGTCGAATTCCTAATCTGCAGCTCGATCGGCTGATCCAGATACTTGTAGAATGCGCTCAGCGCGAGGAGCTCACCCTCGCCGAAGAACCACTCCCATCTCAGGTCCGCGTTCTGGATGAGCGTTCGCTGGAGGGCCGGATTGCCACTGATGTTCCGGTCGTTGATGAAGTCGTAGTACTGGTATGGGGCGAGCTCGCGGAGGTTGGCCCGGCGAACCGTCATCCCGTACGCGGCGCGCAAGAACATTCCGTCGGCCACCTCCAGCCGAAGCGTGGCCGATGGCAGCACGTCGACATCCGTCCGGTCGAGCTGCGCGTCGGGATCGGGCGGGAGGTCCGACTCGTTCGGCACCGCGCTCCGACTGGATAGATACTGGTGGAACGCCTCGAGGCGCGCTCCGCCGGTAAACGACAGCGCGTCGACGATCGGCGTCTCGAGCATCGCGAAGCCCGCGTAGTACTCTTGCTCGCCCCTGTAGCTGTCGGTCGGGAACGTGTACTCGCGGAGCCGCACGAGCGAGCCGATCCCGTCCGGCCCGAGGACCTCCTCGGCCGGCGCGCGATAGACGGACTGGTCGGCCGGCGCCGGGTCGACGGCTTGGAGGAACCGGAAGCGCCGGTTGGCGAGATCGCGTTGCGTGCTGCGGACCTGGCCGCCGATCGTTCCGAAGCCCTCACTCCACAGCGGGATGCGCAGCTCGAGGGTGCCTCCGAAATCGAGCTGGGTCAGACCGCTGTAGAAGCGCTCCCCGGACTGTGACTTCTCGAGCCAGCGGTCGGTGATCATGCCTTGCGTCCCGTAGGCCACCGTCCGCCGGTCCGGTTCGTCGCGGCCCGCATACGCGCCGTAGGCGCTCCATCGGAGGCGCACGTGACTCCCGAAGAGATCGCGGTGATCGCCGCGGAACTGATTGAACCAGACGGTCCGAGAGATCATCTGGAGCTGCCAACGCTCGAGGCTCCCTCCGAGCTCGCCGCTGCGCCCGGTGGTCCGACTCGTCTCGTCGGTCGTGGTGCGGTTGTAGAACGTGAGGAAGCTGAGGACGTGATCTTGGCCGAGCTCGAGGCTCGCCGTGCCAAACCCGGTCAACTGAGCTTGCTCACTCCCGGTCTCGTACCGGTAGTCGTTGTAGAGGACGAGCTCCTCGATCTGACCGTTGTCGTCGGCGTGGATCGTCGGTCGGGGACGACTGACGCCGGTAGTGCGCCGCTGCTCGTAGCCGTAGCTCGCGAACGCCAAGTAGCCGAAGCGCGCCCCCCCGCCGAGGTCGACCGAGTCTCCCATCAACAACGACGCGTCGACGTCGGGCACACCCAGGCTGCGGTTGGGGCTCCAGATGTCCGGAAAGCGGCGCGCGACCTCGTCGATCTGTGCATCGCTCGTGTAGGCGCCAGGCATGAATCGACTGCCGACGGTGAGCCGGTCGTCGAGTCCGCTCGGGAGCGCGCGGGTTCCGTCGTCGATCCCGAGGAAGTCGAGGCTGCCGCCCCGGTAGCCGAGCATCGACTGAAAGGTGCTGAGCGTATTGACGCCCGTACCGAGCTCCGCTTCCAGAGTGAACCGCTGAGGGAAACGAACCGTGCGGATATCCAGCACGCCGCCCGCGAAATTGCCGGGGAGGTTCGGGAGGAACGCCTTCGAGATGAAGAGGTTCTCGATCACGCTCGACGGGAACAGATCGAGGTCGACGTTTGGGCTGTCGGGGTCGGTCGACGGGAGCTGCACGCCGTTCAAGAGCACGAGCGTGTAGGCGCCGCCCATCCCGCGGATGTTGAGGTTCGCGCCCTCGAGCGTGACGCCAGCCACGTTGCGCGCCGCCGCGCCCGCGTCGGACGCGCCGCTCTGCGACATCTGTTGGCTGCCCATGCCTTCGCCGATGCCCGCCGACGCAGCTCGCAACTGATCTTGCGCGGCCGCGGTCCGCGTGTCGGCGCGGTAGATGATCTCGACCTCTTCGGCGACCGCCTCGGCGTCGATCGGATCGAGCGTGAGCGTCAGATCGCTCCAGCGCCCCGAGCGCACGACGATCCGCGGCATCCGCGCGCCGTGATAGAGGTCGGTGTACGCGAGCACCGAGTACGCGCCGGGCGGCAGGATCATCACGTAGCCGCCCGTCTCGTTCGTGATCGTGTTCTCGAGGCCGCCGTCGCGCCGCGCGATCACGACGGCATCGGGGAGGCCTTCGCCCGTACGCGAGTCGACGACGCGTCCGCGCAGCCCGGTGTCGGCCATCGGCGCGTCGGGGACGGTGAGGTCGTCGACCGCATCGTCGTCGAGCGCCTCGTCGTCGACCGAAGCGTCGTCCGCTCCGTCGTCTTCGCTGTCTTCTTCGTCGCTCGCCGTCTCGTCCGACGGATCGTCGCTCGCCGGGTCGGACGGCTCCGCCGGTTCGTCCGAGTCGGGCCCCGCGTCGTCACGCGGCGCGTCTTCGCCCTCGTCTTCGCGCTCTTCGGGAGCCTCCCCCCGCGTGGGCGGCGCCTCTTGCGCGAAGGCAGGAGACGCACCGCCGAGCGCGATCGGCGCGATCAGCGTACACGCGTACAGTGCCCAGGTTCGTTGGGGGGACATCGGAGCCGTCCTTGACATGAGCCGTCGCGCTCAGCGCAGCCGTTGCGTCATCACCGCGATGTGGGCCGCGCCCGCACCGCGCGCGAGATCCATCGCCTCGACGGCCCGCTCGAACGGGCACGCGTCGGAGGCATCGAAATAAATCTTGCGATCTCCCGACGCGACGAGCGCGCGGCGGAGCCGCGTCACGAACACCGCGTCGGGGTACGCGTCCTGGTTGATCCGGAGCTCGCCACGCTCGTTGACGGTGACGACGATCGGCGGGTTCTGGTTCGACGGCTCGACCTGCCCTTGAGCGGCGGCCGGAACGTGGATCCAGAAGTACCGCATCATCGAGGGCATCGCGACCATGAAGATGATCAGCAGCACGAGCACGACGTCGACGAGCGGCGTGACGTTCATGTGCGGCGCCGACGCGCCCTTCTTCTTCGGTCCCCCGACGCTGACGTCCATCGCCATGGCTAGTCTCCTTGCCCCTCTTGCGAGCGCGCCTGACGCAAGTCGGTCTCCTCGTGATTGACGCGGAGCGAGATCCCGGGGAACCCGACCGTCTGGGCCGCCGCGAACGCCTCCCGCGCCCGCGCGTAGCCGAGCGCGCGGTCGCCGCGCAGCACGAGCCGCGCGCGAGGGTTGTGGCGGTGAGCCGAGACGAGGAGCGGCGTGAGCTGCCCGTCGGGGACCATCCCGTCGTCGATGAAGAAGGTGCCGCGCTCGGTGATCGACAAGACGATCGGCGGGATCGAGTCGTCGGTGTCCTCGTCGACGTTCGAGACGGCGGGGGTCTCGAGCTGCACGCCCTGCGACGCGGGGATGACGATCATGAAGATGATCAAGAGGACGAGCACCACGTCGACGAGCGGCGTGACGTTCATCTCCGGCTTGGTCTTCCGTCGTCCCTTGCGTCCGAGGCTAGCCATGGCGTGCTCCGTTCGGCGTTCCGATCAGGCGACCGCGTGCGCGTGCTCGGCGCGCGGCGGCGCCTTCTCCGCTCGCGGGACCTTGGTCTTCGTGTCGGCCTCGAGCTGATCGACCAGCTCGCTGCCCGCGTTGGCGAGGCCCGCCTCGTACTTGGCGATGCGGCCGCTCAGCCAGTTGAAGACGAGCACCGTCGGGATCGCGACGAGCAGGCCGTACCCGGTGACGACGAGCGCCTCCGAGATCGCCGGACCGATCGTGGCCATGCCGCCCGAGCTCTCCTCCCCGATGAGGCGGAACGCGTTGAGGATGCCGAGCACGGTGCCGAGCAGCCCGATGAACGGCGCCGTCGATCCCGTCGACGCGAGGATGTTGAGGCCGCGGTTCAGGCTCTCGCTCAGGTTCTCGCCCTTGCGCTCGAGCGCGCGCTTCGCGAACTCCGCCGCCTTCTCGCGGCCGAGCCCGTCGTTCATCCGAGCGAGGAACACGGTAGTGCCATCCGCGATGAAGCTCGCGAGGTGGCTCTGCTCGTGCTTCTTCGCGATCGCCACGACCTCGTCGAAGCGGCCCGCCGCGAGCTTCGCGCCCGCTTCGGACGCGAACTTCCGCGAGCGGCTCGTCGAGCTCACCAACAAGAGCAGGCGATCGACGAGCACGTACAAAGTGGCGAGGGCCTGGATCGTGAGGACGGCCACCACCATCTTCACCAGGACGGGCATGTTGCCCCAGAGCTCCGCAAGATCGATTTCCATTGTCTACTCCTCGGCCAGAGAGCAGGTCACTCGTTAGAGAACGTCGGGTCGGAACGTGAAGACGTAGGTCATGACGTAGGGAACCGGCGTGCCCTCGAGGGTCGCCGGCTCGTAGATGCGGGTGTTGACGCAGCTCAAGAGCGTCTCGTCGGGGATCAGCGCGTGTCCCTCGGTCACCGTCGCGCGCATGATCCGACCGTCGGGGCCGATCACCACGCGCACGCGGATCCGGATCGTCTCCGCCGTCGCGCCCTCGAGGCTCGCGGGGCGCTCGGGCGTGTCGCAGCCGGCGATTCGCCGCGGCGCCTGCACCTCGACGCGCTCCTGCTGGGGTGGAGGGCGCGGCGGACGCGGCGGTCCAGGCGGCGGCTCGGGGGCGGGCGGCGCCACCGGCGCAGGAGGCGCAATGTCCGTCCCACCTTCCACGCCGTCGACGGTGCCCCCGATCGGACCGGTCTCGCCCGCTTCGCTGAGCTCGCCGTCCGCTTCCACGGGGCGCTGATCGGGGATCGAGGTGGGCGGTCCGTCGATCGCCGCCGCGGGCGCGCGGCGCTGCGGGGGCGGTTGCTCGGGCTCGGGCTCCGGCTCGGGCTCCGGCTCCTCCTCGGGTGCATCGAGCACGGCGAATTGCACCGCGAGCTCCTCTTCGCGGCGCTGGATCTCGTGACGGATCGCCAACGCCGCGGCGAGGGCGACGCCGAGCAGCGCGAAGATCCCGAGCGCGATGAGGAGCGACGCGGTCTTTCGACCGCCACCGCCTTCCTTCTGCGCGCTCTCGTCGAAGTCGCTGAACACTTGGCCCGCTCGCTCCGGGAGAGGAGTAAGCGGATGGCGTGACCCAAATGTGTCAGCCGCGGGTCGACACGCCGTCGCTTGCGTTGCGGCTCATGACGCGCACGCGACGGACGTGTGACGCGCCGGGGCGCGTGCGAACGCTCTCGGATCGGGCGTGAGGCCGCTCAGCCGACGGCGCGGATCGAGGGTCCGCGATCCCAGCCCGCGAACGAGATCAGCGCGTCGAGATCCGCGTGCACCGTGGCGCGCTGCTCGAGCAACGCGCGCGCCGAGAGCCCATCCGCCGCCGCGAACGCGTGGCGTCCATGGCTGGCGACGAGCTCGATGAAGCGACGCGGCTGATCCTCGTACGAGAGGAGCGTGTTCACGCCCTGCACGACGTGGCGCGGGCGCGACAGCGCGATCTTGCGGGTGCGCGTCGCCACGCGCGCGTGTCGGACGACCTGCGAGACCGAGACGGTGTGGCGCTCGGTCGCGAGGATCAGCGCCTCGCGGGTAAGCCGAACGCGCACCGCGCCGAGCTCCGGGAGCGCGTGCGAGAGCGTCTCGACGACGGCCTCGGGATGATCGACGTGCTCGACCTCCGCGTAGCCATCGCTCTGCCGACGCCAGAGCGACTCCACCGGGTCGCCATCGGCCGCGTAATAGAGGCGCAACAGCGCGGACGGAGCGGCCGAGCGGCCGACCGCGTCATAGATCCGCCAGGCCTCGCTCTCGCTCACGTCGCGCATGAGACCAGCTTCTTGCAGACCGCGGATCGCTCGAGGTGGACGGGAGGGGCTCATGTCGGGCTCCGTGAGGCAGGGGGTGTGCCACGAGTTGCGCCGCGGAAGATAACACAAATGACGGACCTGATTGTGACAATCTGGCGCGAAAAGTGGCGGCTCCAGACGCCAGCGGAGCGCTCGGGGCGCCTGACGGATAGTGTAAACCCCGTGAAAACCAGGGGTGATAGGGTGAGCCGAAGGGGATCACGCAAGGTTGGCGCTTCTTCTATTCATGGAATTCTCTCCGGCGGCGATCCCCCGATCGGGGGTGGCGGATCGAGATTCCAGGCGCCCCGGGCGACCAGGTCGGCGGACCCTGTCCGCACCGTCGAGGAAGCGCGCCCCAACGCTTTGAAATCAGGGGACTTCGTTGACAGTCCGGAGGGTGGCTGACACCCTTCTCGCCGGTTTGGTCGACCGTATCGGCAACTGCAGGATCCTCTCTGAGATCGGCAGCGGCGGGATGGCGGTGGTCTACCGCGCCGTCCAGGAGCCGCTGGGCCGCGAGGTGGCCATCAAGTCCCTGAAGCCATCGATCGCGGTCGACAGTGGCTTTGCGAAGCGCTTCGAGCGCGAGGCGCACTTCATGGCCTCGCTGCAGCACGAAAACATCCTTCACGTCTACGACTTCATCAAAGACCGCGGGACGATGCACATCATCATGGAGTACGTGCAGGGCATCGACCTGTACGACCTCATGGAGATCACGCCGCAGCTCCCCGTGGAGATCGCAGCGATCATTGCGCTCCAGGTCGCCCGCGCGCTCGACTACGCGCACTTCCGCGGAATCATCCACCGCGACATCAAGCCGGCCAACATCATGATCAGCAAGCACGGCGAGGTGAAGCTGATGGACTTCGGGATCGCGCGAGACGACAAGCTCAGCGATCTGACGGAGACCGGCACCGGCCTCGGCACGCCGAGCTACATGAGCCCGGAGCAGATCCTCGGCGACAAGCTCGATTTCCGTAGCGACATCTTCTCGCTCGGCATCGTGCTCTATCAGATGGCCACCGGGCAGAAGCCGTTCGTCGAGGACGAAGCGCGCACGGTGATGCAGAAGATCCGGCTCGATCGCTACACGAGCCCGCGCAAGGTGAACCCCAAGGTGCCGCGCGCGCTCGAGCACATCATGGGGCGCTGCATGGAGAAGATGCCGGCGAACCGGTATCCGACGACGCAGGCGCTGATCGACGACCTGATGGACTTCCTGAGCGCGCGCGTGCCGATCAACCACAACGCGCGCGTGGTGATGTACCTGCGCGAGCTCGGGGTGGTGAGCGAGGACGAGGCCGACGAGATCCTCGCCGCGAGCACGCCGAACCGCACACGCCGCGGGGGAGACGACGGGCCGAGCACCTGGGTCACCTGGGCGATCAACGTGCTCTTGTTCCTGCTGATCGTGGGGGCCGGTGGAGGCATCCAGGCGGCGGCCGGCAACCTCACCTCCGATGGCGAGAGCTTCCCGTCGAACGAGCCGCGCCTCCCCCTCCCCGAGAACCCGGGCTACGCGCGCTTCGTCGTCCAGCCGTGGGCGGAGGTCGTGATCGACGGGCAGCTCGTCTTGACGACGCCGAGCGCGCGCACCGTCCCGCTCGCGGCGGGGCGTCACTGGCTCGAGCTGCGCAACAGCTTCCTCCCCGAGTACAGCCGCCGGATCGAGATCCAACCGGGCGAGACGCTGTTCCTGGAGATCGATCTCGAGCACCCGCCGCCGATCCCCGCCGACCAGAGCGCTCCGGAGGCGCCCCGATGATCGCCCGCGCCATCGCGCGTGGCGCCTCGGCGCTCGTCGTCGCCGCGTCGCTGCTCGGCGGCGCGCTCGATGCGCACGCGCAAGACGCGGAGTCACACATCCACGTGGTGCGCCCCGGCGAGACGCTCGCGTCGATCGCACAGCGCTACTACGGCGACCCGCGACGCGAGAGCGTGCTCGTGGCCGAGAACGGCCTGACCACGCAGGGCGGCGCCGCCATCGTGGTGGGGCTGCGGCTCGCGATCCCGCGCGTCACCTATCACCGCGTGCAAGAAGGCGAGACGTGGGCGCAGATCGCGACGCGTCACTACGGGGATCCGCGACGCGTCTCGGCGCTCATCGAGGCGAACCCCGACGCGGGCGGCAACCAGCCCGACGTGGGAGCCGAGCTCCTGATCCCGTATCCGCTCCGGCACGTCGCGCGGCAGGCCGACACGATGCGGCGCGTCGCGCAGCTCTACTACGGCGATCAGAACGAGGCGGCGCGGCTGATGCGGTTCAACTCGCTCCGACGCCAGCGCCTCTCGCGCGGTCAGATCGTGCTCGTGCCGCTCGCGGACCTCGTGCTCAGCGACGAGGGACGCCAGCTGATCGAGACGACGACCGGCGCGCAGCCGAACGCGGGGACGGTGCGCGACGTCCAGCACGAGATCGACGATCAGCTCCCCGCGCTCCACGAGGACATCGTGCACGGACGGTTCGCGGAGGCGGTCGCGCTCGGCAACCGGCTGCTCGGGGCGAGCGAGCTCACCGGCAACCAGGTCGTGTCGATCCAACGCGAGCTCGCCGTGGCCTACGTCGCGCTCGATCGCATCGACCTCGCGGTGCGCGCGTTCACGCTCGCGCTCGAGCGGCAGCCCGACCTCGAGCTCGACTCGCAGCGCACGTCCCCCACCGTCCTCACCGCGCTTCGCACCGCGCGCGACGAATTCTCCCATCGCGAGCCGGCCACCGAGACGGACGCGGCCGCGCCCCCGGACGCCGGCGCGCCGGCCGAGTGAACGAAGCGACGCCGACCGCGTCGCCCGAGCGCCCGCTCTTCGAGTGGGTGCCGCGCGATCGCGTGCCGTGGTGCGCGTTGGGCGAGCTGCCGACGCGCGTCGAGGAGGTCGCGCCGAACGTTTGGGTCAAGCGCGACGACCTGAGCTCGCCGATCTATGGCGGCAACAAGGTTCGCACGCTCGAGGCGCTGTTCGGCCAGGCCAAGGCGCTCGGCAAGCGCCGCGTCGTGTCGACCGGCGCGTTCGGCAGCAACCACGCGCTCGCCGCGATCCTCCACGCGCCGCGCGTCGGCCTCGAGGGCGGCGCGATCCTGTTCCCCCAGCCCGCCTCGCCGGCCGCGCTGGAGAACGCGCGAGCGATCGCGTCGGCGCGTCCGCACCTCACCGCGATCCCACACTGGTCGTTCCTCCCGTTCGCGATGGCATATGCGCGCGGGACCGATCGCTCCTCGTACTTCATGGTCCCCGGCGGAGCGACGCCCGAGGGCGCGCTCGCGTACGTGTCGGCGGGGGTAGAGCTCGCACGACAAGTGGCGGACGGAGCGCTCGCACGACCGCGCGAGGTGGTCGTGGGCGTCGGGTCCACCTGCACGAGCGCCGGCCTCCTCGTGGGGATGCGCCTCGCGGCGTACGCGGGCATCGGTTGGCGCGAGCCTCCGACCCTCCGCGCCGTGCGGGTGACGCCGTGGCCGGTGACCAGCGCGTTCCGGATCGTCGGCCTCGCGCATCGCGCGGCGGCGCATCTCGCGAGCCTCAGCGGAGAGCCGCGCTTCGCGTTCGACAAGCGGACGCTCGCCGCGCGGCTGATCGTGGATGGCTCTCAGCTCGGCGGCGGCTATGGGGAACCGACCGACGCAGGCCGGCGCGCGATCGCGTGGTGGCGCGAGCACGCAGGGTTCGAGCTCGACACGACCTACAGCGCGAAGGCGGCCGCCGCCGTCGATGCGCGCCGCGGGCCCGTCCTGTTCTGGTCCACGAAGAGCACGGCGCCGCTACCGCCGGACGACGCAGACGCGATCGCCTCGGCGCCGCGCGCGATGAGAAGGTGGATCGAGGCGGCCGGACACTGACCGGGGGCCGCCCGCCGCTCCTCCCCATGCCTCGCCGCGTCCGTCCGCGCAGGTACCGCAAGGCCATGTGCGATCGTCACCGCGCCTCGGCGCGCGCGACGATCGCCTCGACCTCGTCGAGCACCGCCCTCGCGTAGCCTCCGCCGTGTGCCCACGCGCCGGGATCGAGGCGCACGAGGCCGAGGTCGTAGCGCGCTCGCTCGAGCTCCGTCGCGGGCCCGCGCTCCGACGCCTCGCCTCGTTCCGGCGCCGTCGGTCCGAGCGCGACGAGGCGGGCCTCGAGCTCGGCGGCGCGCGCGGCGAGCGGTGCGGCCTCGTCCGCCGTACCCGACGCGTGACAGCGCTCGCACACCGACGCGTCGACGCCGAACGCGTGACCCGCCCCCCGCTCGACATCGGCGAGCGACGACGTTCCGTGACACGCGAGGCACCCGCGCTCGATCGCGCGGTGCGGTGCGACCGCGTCGATCGGCGTTCCGTCCGCGCGCAGCCCGAAGCGACCGGCGAGCAGCGCCGACGCGCTCGCGCTCGGCACGAGCTCGTCGGCCGACGGGGAGTGGCACGACGCGCAGATCCGCGTCGGTCCTTCGGTGAGCGCGCTCTCGGCGAGCTGCGCCGGGATGTCGACCACCCGCACGAGCGCGCCGACCGACTCCTCCGCGTGGGGCGCGTGGCAGGCCGCGCAGGCGATGCCGACGGACGCGCGGGGACCCTCGAGCGCGACGCCGAGGAAGCCCGCCGTGGTGTGGCATCGCGCGCACGCGGGCTCGAGGCGCGTGCGCATCTCGACGTCCGCGCGCGCCATCCGACCGCTCGCCCAGGCGCGAACATGGCCGTAGCGCGGCGGCGCGTCGTGACAGGTGGCGCACACGTCCGCCGCGAGGACCCGCTCGCGCGCGGCCGGCTCGGGGATCGCGCCCGGCCCATGGCACGCGGTGCACCCCACGCCGCCGAGGCGGCGCAACGATCGTCCGAGCGCGTCGTAGGCGCCGGGCTCGCCGTGCGCGGGAATCGGTACGCGGAGCGCGCGCGCGGTCGCGACGAACCCGCCGTCGTCGACGCCGACGTCGCCGACGGTGTGGCAGCCCACGGCGCAGCGCGGCTCGTAGGAGGGAGTGTCCATGAGCCTCGCAAAGATCGTGGTCATCGGGCTCCGCTGTGCGCGCTCCGCGATCTCGCGGTGGCAGTCGCTCCGACCACAGTCGAGCGGCGTGGCCGCGTAGTCTCCGGCGAAGACGGAGAACGACGCGCCGCGGTCCGACGCGCCACGGTCCGACGCGAACGCGTAGCGCCCCGCGCGATCCGCCACGAACGCGTACAGCCCCGCGCCGATCGGCTCGAGCGAGGGGCCCGCGCCGCGCGGCTGGAGCTCGACGCGGAGCGCGTCCCCCGCGAGGAGGACCCGCGCGCCGAGCGCGACCGAGGGGACGCCCGTCGCGCGCGCCGCCGCGTGGATCTCGATCCGCGCGCGGTCGATCGCCTCCCCGCGGTGCATCTCGACGACGAGCGCGCGCGTGGCGCGGGTACGCGGTGAGATGGGGACGACGCCGAGCGACGGGATCGACACGCCCGCCTCCTCGATCGTCGGCATGCGGCCCGTGATGGTGCGGCCGTCGGCCGACACCGCGAGCTCGGCGAGGGGCGGCCCGTCGGGCGTCACGCGGAAGGTCGCGCCGCTCGCGCATGCGCTCTCGATCCGCAACACGACCTGCGCTCCATACCCGACCTGCGCGCGCTCGCCCTCGACGCTGAAGCGGGGACCCATCCTCACGATGAGCGCCGAGCCGTGATCCCGCGCGTCTTGGAGCACGTCCGGCCCTACCGACGCGGGGCAGGCGCCGTCCGCCTCCACGGTGAGCGGGCCCTCCACGTCGCCGCGGACGAACATGACGTAGCGCGCGGGGCCGCGTCGCGTGACGCCGAGCATGGCGCCCTGGGGGCGCAGCGAGGGCATCGCCGTCGGCGACGTCTCGAAGCCGTCGAACGTGGGCAGCGACACCTCGAGCGCGAGCGGCGGCGATCCGTGCGGTCCGCCGCACGCGGTCAGGAACGCGACGAGGCCGATCGTTCGCGTCACCGACAGTTGCTCAGCACGCACTCGCGCCCCTCCGGGCAGTCGGGGTCCGTCCAGCACTCGCCGCGCGGGAGCGCGCGAGGCACGCAGCGACCGTCCACGCAGAGGAGCGCCTCCGGGCACGCCGCGTCGTCCGTGCACACCGCGCCGAGCCGCGCGGCGGGGCCCGGCCGGCAGCGCCGCAGGAAGACCGGCTCATGGACGAAGCCGCAGTCGTACGCGGACTCGAGGTCCGGAAGATCCGGCGCGAGGTCGACGCACACGCGACGCTCGCCGGTCCCACATCGCCAGCCTGGCTCGTCCTGCCCCGCCACCTCGCCGGCGGGCGGGCCGTACCCGCGGCACAGCACGACGCCGTGCACGTCGGCGCACTCTTGCTCGCCATCGCTCGGGACGCGCGGGGCGAGCTGCGTGCACTCGCGCGTATCGCACACCAGCTCGCGCTCGCGAACCAACGTGCACCGCCGCGCGTCGCGCGATCCGTCGCAGCGCAGCGTGCCGTCGGGCGGTACCGAGACGCCGCTCGGCGAAGGGCGCGGATGCACGCCGATCGGCGCGCCATCGTCCCCGAAGCAGACGCGGTGCATCGGGGTGACGTCCACGCACGTCGCGCCCGGCGGGTCGTTCGGATCGGGCGCATCGAACGTCTCACCGAACGCGATCGCCCGAGGGAGCTCCGTCGACTCGAGCGATCCGCACGCGGTGAGGAGCCCGACCAGCGCGAGCACGATGGGAACGAGCACGATGGGAACGAGCGAGGGCGGAAAACCGTCGCCCCGAGCCGCCCGCGATGCCGGGCTCGCGATCAGATCGGGGAGCAGACCGTGTCGCTGACGCCCGCGCAATTCCCTACGCTCGCGTCATCGTCGAGCGCCGGGTCGTGCCCGAAGTTCTGGCAGCAGAAGCCGGCGGAGACACAGCAGTCGGGGTCATACCACGAGTCGAAGTAGCCTCCGTCGCAGGCGGGCGGGACGCTCGTCTCGGTGCACGCGCCCCAGCTTCCGTCCGGCGCGCAGTCCTGGCGACCCCAGTTGCAGTAGAGCGGCTCGTCGCAGTAGCGCCACGTGCCGGGCACGCAGCCCTCGACGCAGCTGCACGAGCTCGGGTCCGCGGCGCACGGGTCGGTGCCCGGACAATCGCAGCCCGCCGCGACGTCGAGACAGTCGACGAAGCCGTTGCAGTCGTCATCGATCCCGTTGCCGCACACTTCGATCTCCGCGCAGGCCTCGCCGCAACCCGGCATGTCGCCATTGCAATCTTCGTCGACACAGTTGTCGGGGATCTCGGACGACGGCGCGCCGGAGCCGACGCACGGGCCCCAGTGGGAGAACTCCGAGCTGCTCGCCATGCAGGTCTGCGATCCCGACGTGCAGATCCCGACGTCTCGCATCCACGCGGGCCCGACGAAGCAGGCCTGGGTCGCCCCCGCGGTGCAAGGGCAGCCCTCGTCGACGTTGCCATCCCCGTTGTCGTCCGCGCCGTTGCACTCCTCCGCCGCGGCGCTCGGACCCGCATCCGAGTACGTCGGAGACGTCGGATCGGGACGGGGCATGCCGCCGGTCGGCGGACTACACCCCGCAAGGTTTACTGCGGCCGCAGCCACGACGGAGAGCGCGAGCGCCGAACCGAGAACGCGTGCGTGCGTCATGCGACTCGTCCTGTGCACGCCGCATGCCCGCGACGCGCGACGCACAACGCAGCGCCCGGCTGGGGTCGGTTCCACCGAACGGGGACGGCGAACCCCAGCGTCGACGGGCACGGCAGGCCCCGGCCCGTCGACGCGAACCGGCGCTCACGCGGCCAGCGTGGCATCGTAGGCGCGATGGGCGACGCGGCTCGCTACGAGATCGCCGTACGCGAAGGGCGCCTCCTCGAGGCGCGCGTGTTCGGGTTGTGGAGCGCGGAGGAGGCCGACGCCTACAGCGCGGCGCTCGCTAGCGAGGTGAAGGCGCACGCGAACGCGCTCGTCCTCTGTGCCGATCACCGCCCGGTGAAGGTCTACCCGCCGGAGGTCACCGATCGCCTCGTCTCGCTGTTCAAGCAGATGAACTCGAGGCTCGAGCGCATCGCGATCCTCGTCGCGCCCAGCAACGCGACGCTCTTTCTCCAGCTCGAGCGAGTCGTTCGCGAGTCGCAGTTCGATCGGCGGCGCGTGCTCCGCGACGCCGAGGAGGGCCTCCGCCACCTCGCGCCGTCGCTGTCCCGACGTGAGCTGGACCGGGCGCGCGCGTTCCTCGCGGAGTGGTCGCCGGAGGCTCGCGGCTAGTACCGCGGTACGAGGGGCCGCGCGGCTCGAGCGAGCGCTTCGATCGCGGCCGGCTCGACGCCGTCCACCTCGACGAGCTTCGACTTGCTCGCGTGGCCGCCCACGATGCGGACCGCGCGTTTGGGGACGCGGAGCGCCCGCGCGAGGAGCTCGACGACCCCGCGGTTCGCCGCGTCATCGACCGGCGGCGCGCTCACCCTCACGCGCAGCGCGTCGCCGTGCACCCCGCCGATCGCGTCGGCGCTGGCGCGCGGCGCCACCCTCACGGAGAAGCGCACGCCGGCCGCGGTGCGCGTGATCGCGAGGCCGCTCACGCGCCGCTTGGCCGCGCGCGGCGGCTCCTCCATGCTGGCGCGGTGAGCCAGAGAGGCCTTCCCGTCGTCAGCGCGTCCGAGGTCGGCCTCGGTCGAGCGACGATCATGGACCGCGCGCTCGCGCAGAAGCACGGCGCGCCATACATCCACCTCGCCGCGTTCGCGATCGACGTCGACCGCGTGCGCGAGCTGCTCGAAGCGGCTGACCTCGACGGCGAGGACGCGGCGTATCCGTTCGGTTGGGAGGTGCTGATCACGGAGCGCTACCTGACCGAGCGGTTCGACCCGATCCATCGTCCTGAGCAAGTATCATTGCTAGAAGACGTCGTGCTCGGTGTCCTCGAGGGGGATCCCGACGCGCTCGGCGGACAGGTCGCGTTCGCGATCTGGAGCGCGATCCGGCGGGAGCGCTTCCCCGCGCGGCTGTCCGGCGCGTTTGCGAGCTGGCGCGAGGAGCCCGTGGAGCTCGCCGACGCGCTCGACGCGCTGGTCGAGCGTGAGGGCGAGCTCGTGCGGGGGCTCGCCGCCGCGTGCCTCGAGACGGCGATCGATCCGCCGCTGGCGCCGCCGACCGCCGACGCGCTCCGCGCGCTCATGGACGACGCGTCGCCACGAAGTCCCACTTGAGCCCGTTCACGTTGAGGCCGCGACCGCGCAGCACGCGATCGTCGGTGAGCGTCGCGCTGTACGTGACGAAGCGATCGTTCATCGTGATCGTCACCTGCGTCCCCGACTGGGACCACCCGTCGTTGTCCGGCGTCGTGTCCACCGGGTCGCCGACCTCCGCGCGCCCGCCCGGCGCGAGCACGAGCTCGAACTCGCGGTGGCCTCCCACCGGCAGGTCGGTCACGAACCACCAGCGGGTGCCCTCCACCGCGAAGCAGCGATCGCCGAGCCGCGCCTCGGTCGGTCCGCAACGCAGCTCCTCACGCGGGCGCTCGGCGGTCTCGGTCGCATCCGTCGCCGAGACGCGGGCTGCGCCACACGCGCAGGTCATCGAACCGAGCAGCGCGCTCGTGAGCAGCGAGAGTAACGCGCGCGACGATCGAGGCACGGCGAACCGTACCGCCAAATCGAGAGCCCGCACACGCCGGAGAACCTGGTGCGCCGAGTGCCCGCTGCTACGGTGCGCGCGTGCATCCCGTCCTGTTCGAGGTCGCCGGGCTCCCCGTCTATTCGTACGGGGTCATGCTCGGCACGTCGCTCGTCGTGGCCTGGTACGTCGTGATGTACCTCGGCACGCGCAAAGAGGGGCTGACGCGCGAGGTGATGGGGACGACGTTCATCATCACCGCGCTCGTCGCGCTCCTCATGGCGCGCGTGCTCTACGTCGCGACGAACCCGGACGAGTTCCACCAGCTCTCCGACTTCTTCGCGTTCCGTTCGGGCGGGCTCGTCGCGTACGGCGGCTTCCTCGGCGGGCTCCTCGGCAGCTGGCTCTATCTCCGCCGCCGCGACGACGCGACGCTGCTCGGGTGGGCCGACGTCACCGCGCCGACCCTCGGCCTCGGGCTCGGGTTCACGCGGATCGGCTGCTACCTGTTCGGCTGCGACTTCGGCGCGCCGCTGACCGAGAGCGCGCCGCAATTCCTCCGTGACTGGGGGACGTTTCCCCACTGGGACAACGGCGACGGCTCCCCCGCGTTCGTGCACCACGTCACCACGTACGACCTCTCGCCGCTCGCCCGCTACAGCCTGCCGGTCCACCCGACGCAGCTGTACGAGTCGGCGTTCGGCTTCGTCCTCGCCGCGATCGCGTTCGCCGTCTGGCAGCGCCGCCGGTTTCGTGGACAAGTCATCTTGATCGTCGCGGGGCTCTACGGGGTGTGGCGCTTCTTCATCGAGTACGTGCGCGACGATCCGGAGCGGGGCGAGTACTTCGGCTTCTCCACGTCGCAGTGGATCTCGCTCGCGCTCGTGCCGATCGTCGGCTTCCTCTATCACCAGCTGAGCAAGAAGCCTTCCCCGCTCGTCGCGCCGACGCCCGAACCGGTGGCAGCGACCGCCGGCGCAGCCGCCTCACCCGCGCGCAGCGGCACCGGCAAGCGCACGAAGAAGAAGAAGAAGAAGTAGCTGCCAGCTTGGCGCCGCCTCGACGGAGCGGTTGCCAGAATGTCAGTCGTCACGCGCGCGCATGGGTCGGATCCGCGACCGATTCGGGTGATCGAGCTCGGCACGCGCCGTGCTCATACCGAGGACGATGTCTTCTCGCCTCGTGATCTACGGAGCCCTCGTCGCAGCGATCGCAGGCGGCGGCGCGCTGATGACCGACCTGCTCGTCGAGTCCGACGACGAGCGCATCGAGGAGCTCGCCGACGCGCTGGCCGACGGCTCGGGCGCCGAGCGGGTCCTGCGATGGAGCGATCCGGAGGTCGCGACCGTGTCGGTGAGTGATCGGAGCGCACGCACCGAGCGGTTCCGCGATGGCGACGAGGCGGACCTCTCGGACGCCGTGCATGACGCGTTGTCGCCCCTCGATGGTTCGAACCTCGACGTCGTGCAGCGGACCGTGCGCGTGGATGGCGACCGCGCGCTGATCGCGATGCGCGCCCGCGCCGACGGCGACACGGTGGACGCGACGGTCGCGCTCGCCCGCGACGGCCAGCGCTGGCTCGTCACGTCGGTGCAGGTGCGCTGAGCGGACACGGCGGATCCCCCGAGCCGCCGCGTCGACGCGGATCGGTCGCTTGAGGTCGCGCCGGCCGGGGGTAGACTCCCCGGCCATGAGCGACGAGCGCATCCAGAGCTACGAAGAGTTTTGGCCTTTCTATCTGTCGGAGCACCGCGATCCCCGCTCGCGACGGCTCCACTTCGTCGGCACGAGCGGCTTCCTCGCGTCCGTCGTCGGGAGCGCGCTCACCACGCCGGCGACCTTCGTCCCCGCGATGGCGGGCTTCGCGGCGGTGCTCGCGGACGGGATGCGCCGCGGCGAGTCCGAGCGGCCGAACCTGAAGCACGTCGCGGGGATGCTCGGCGCGGGCGCGGTGGGATCGCCGATGCTGTTCCCCGCCGGCGTCGTGTTCGCGTACGGCTGCGCGTGGATCGGGCACTTCGGCTACGAGAAGAACACCCCCGCCACGTTCAAGTACCCGCTGTGGTCGCTGGTCAGCGACTTCAAGATGTACTCGCTGATGCTCCGCGGACGCCTGTGGAGCGGTGACCCGCTCGAGGAGCTCGGGCTCGCCGATCCGACGGCGGCGGAAGAAGAGCCGAGGATCACCGGCGCCCGCGTCCACGCCTAGGCGGCCTGAGCGTCTCTCCCGGCGCACGTGCGCGTACGTCCTCGTAACATGCACGGCTCCTGTACGTCCTCGTCACATGCGCGTGCTCCTGTACGTCCTCGTGGACGTGCACGTACTCGTACGTACTCGTGCACGTCCTCGTACACGCTCGACGAGCACGGACGACGAGCACGGACGACGAGCACGGACGACGAGCACGGACGACGAGCACGGACGACGAGCACGGACGACGAGCACGGACGACGAGCACGGACGACGAGCACGGACGACGAGCACGGACGACGAGCACGG
>JBFWYI010000031.1:88387-93005 GCA_050186575.1 Sandaracinaceae bacterium
ACGAGCACGGACGACGAGCACGGACGACGAGCACGGACGACGAGCACGGACGACGAGCACGGACGACGAGCACGGACGACGAGCACGGACGACGAGCACGGACGACGAGCACGGACGACGAGCACGGGCGACGAGCACGGACGACGAGCACGGGCGACGAGCACGGGCGACGAGCACGGGCGACGACCACGGGCGACGAGCACGGGCGACGAGGCAACGATCCTTGCCCGCCTAGAGCGCCGCGCGCATCGCTCCGACGTCCGGGAGAGCCCCGAACCACGCCTCGATCGCGAGCGCGGCCTGCCACACCAGCATGCCGAGGCCGTCGACGCACCGCGCGCCGCGCGCGCGCGCGGCCTCCAGCACCGTCGTCGCGTCCGCACCGCCGCCGCCGAACGGCGCGTAGACGAGGTCGGTCACCGCCGCGCTCGAGCGCAGCGCGTCCCACGGGATCGACCGTGCGAACGCGTCCGCGTCGGCCGTCATCGTCGCGCTGGTCGCCTGCACGATCACGTCGCTCTCCGCGAGCGCGTCTCGAAGCTCACCTGCCGAGCCCATCGCGATCGCGCGCCAGCCCGGCGCGAGCGCCGCGATCGCCTGCGCCGCGGCGAGGTCCCGAGCCGCCACTACGCCGACCCCCGAGCCGGCGTCGGCCAACCCGACGATCGACGCGCGCGCCGCTCCGCCCGACCCGAGGACGAGCGGGACCGCGCGATCGAGCTCCACGCCCGACTCGATCAGCGATCGCGCGAGGCCCGCCGCGTCGGTGTTCGTGCCTTCGGCGCGTCCACCCACGAGGCACACCGTATTGACAGCCCCGATCCGGCGCGCCGAGTCGTCGATCGCGTCGAGGTGCGGGATCGCCGCGACCTTGTGCGGGATCGTGAGGTTGTAGCCCCGCGCGCCGAGCGCCGAGAGGCCGCGCATCGCCGCGCCGAGCGCGTCCGGCGCGACGTCGAACGCGAGGTAGCGCGCGTCCACGCCGAGCGAGGCGAGCCCCGCCGCGTGGATCCGCGGCGAGCGCGAGTGGGCGACCGGGTGGCCGAGCAGACCGACGAGCGACGTGCTCGCCTCGCTCACGTGCGCTCCTCGTCGATCGCGACGACCCGCGCCTCGAGCCTCCCCTCGGCGAGCCGGACTTCGAGCGCGTCCCCCACGCTCGCGTCGCCGGCGCGGAGGAGCGCGCGTCCGTCGAGGAGCGCGATCGCGTAGCCCCGGCCGAGCACCTTGAGCGGAGAGAGCCCGTCGAGCCGCGCGAGGCGCTCCGCCAACGTGGAGCGCGCGTCGGCGATCGCCCGCTCGATCGCGACGCGGAGCCGAGCGTCGATCGCGCGTCGCTCCGCCGAGAGCCCATCGATGCGGCGTGGCATCGCGTCGGCGAGCCGACCCTCGAGCAACGCGAAGCGGTTGCGCTGACGCGCGAGGTCGGCGCGGGGCGCGCGACGCTCGAGGCGACCGACGAGCGCGACGAGCCGCTGCCGGAGCCCCACGATCCTCCGATGCATCGCCGCCTCCGCGCGGTGTCGCGCGGGGAGGAGCTCGTGCCGCGCGCGCCCGAGCAGCGGTCGCGGATCGCTCAGCCGACGGTGGAGTCGCTCGAGCCAGAGATGTTGACGGCCGACGCATCCCTCGAGCGCGCGCTGAACGCGCCGCTCCGCGTCGAGGAAGCGCTCGAGCACCGCGGCGCGCTCCGGTACGCACCGCTCCGCCGCGTTCGAGGGGGTCGCCGCGCGCACGTCGGCGACGAGGTCCGCGATCGTGTCGTCGACCTCGTGACCGATCCCCGTGATCACCGGCACCGGACACTCCGCGATCGCGCGCGCGACCGGCTCCTCGTTGAACGCGCCGAGGTCCTCGCTCGCTCCCCCGCCGCGCGCGACGATCACGACGTCCACGCCGGGGAAGCGACCGAGGCGCTGGATCGCCGTCACGATCGTCCACGCGGCGTCCGCTCCCTGGACGCGGCAGTCCGCGATGATGAGCCGCACCGGCACCCGCGCGCTCAACACGCGCACCACGTCGCGCCACGCCGCGCCGTGCTTGCTCGTGACGAGCCCGACCACCCGCGGGATCGCAGGCAGCGGGCGCTTGCGCTCGGGCTTGAACAGACCTTCCTTGTGCAGCTTGCGCTTGAGCTTCTCGAGCTGCTCGCGCTTGTCTCCATCGCCCACCGGGAGCGCCAGCTTGGCGACGAGCTGGAGCGACCCGCGCGGCTCGTAGAGCTTGAAGCGCCCGCGCACGCGGATGCGCTCGCCGTCCGCGAACCGGGTGCGGCTGCGTTGGGCGTCCCCCGCGTACATCACGACGCGGACCTGCGCCGCCTCGAGGGGGTCGTTGAGCGTGAAGTACCGATGCCCGCTGGTCGCCGTCGACAGATCGCTGAGCTCCCCCTCGACCCAGACCTCGTTCCACTTGTCGAGGGCGAGCCCGATCCGCCGGTTCAGCTCGGCGACGCGGTAGATCCGGGGCTCGGAGGGAGGCGACACGGGGTCGCCACAGTAACGCATCGGACCCGCCGTCTGGGCGCGCCGGGGCGCGGCTAAGTTGTTGTGATCGCTCGGGGCCGGAGGGTACAGTGGGGGGCCGAAAAATCCCCGGGTTCCGCATTGGAGCAGGCAGATGGCCGACACGCGCAAAGACAAGCGCGCCCCGATCTCACTCAAAGTCCGATTCAAGAGCGCGACCCTCGATGAGTTCATCGAGCAGTACAGCGTCGACATCAGCCGGGGGGGAATCTTCATCAAGTCGAAGTCCCCCATGGCGGTGGGGACGCTGCTGAAGTTCGAGTTTCAGCTCAAGGACGAGTCGCGCCTCATCCACGGCGTAGGCCGCGTGGTGTGGAAGCGCGACGGCAGCAGCGACGAGCCGCCGGGGATGGGCATCAAGTTCATCAAGATGGATCCCGAGTCGCGGGGTCTCGTCGAGAAGATGGTGACCGCGCGCGGCGACGCGCCAGGCCGCTTCGAAGATGGGCAGCGCGCGCCGTCCAAGCCGAGCAGCGGCGGGTTCTTCCCCGATACGACACCGCAATCCGAGTTGCCGGCTCCCGAGGACCGCACGCAGGTCCGTCACGCGAGCGAGTTCCTCGCGTCGGCGCTGGCCGAGGGCAACGCGTCGAGCGCGAAGAAGGAAGCCGAGGAGCGAGCCGAGGAGGCGCGCCGTCGCACCGAAGAGATCGAGCGCGAGCGCGAGGAGGCCGCCAAGAAGAAGAAGCGTCGCCCCCGCATCAAGAAGACGCTGGTCGGTATGGGGATCCCGAGCGCGGACGACGATCCGGAGCTCGGTGAGGCGATCGCGCGCGCGAAGGCGGGCGGCGCGGCCCCGGCGATCTCGGAGCAGCTCTTCGACGACGAGCCGGCCGAACCGTCGGCGCCCGAGCCGGAGCCGCCGAGCGCGCTCGACATCGACTCGGAGCTGGACGACGTGCTCTCGTCGCCGCCGCCCGCGATGGACCCGGAGCCGGACCCGCCGATCCCGGCGCCTCCGCCGATGCGCGCCGAGGAGCCGATCGAGGAGCCCGAGGACGAGCCGGAGCCGGTCCCCCTCCGGCCGGCGGCCGCGCCCGCCGCGTCCGCGGCCACCCGGCGGTCCGAGGCCCCGCGTGCGGAGCCGCGGCCCGATCCGTCGCAGAGCAACCGACGCCCGCTGCGTGAGCCCGAGCCCGAGCCGACCGAGGACAAGTCTCGCACCGGCCTCATCGTGTTCGCGATCATCGCGGCGATCGCGGTCGCCGTGATCGTGTGGCTCCAGATGAACCCGAACGGGCTCGGCGGAGGCGGCACCGACACGTCGATCGACACCGACACGACGACCGACACGACCACCGACGACGGAACCACCGACGACGGAACCACCGACGACGGAACCACCGAGGACGGAACCACCGAGGACGGAACGACGGAGGACGGAACGACGGAGGACGTCGAGCCGACCCCGACGGTGAGCGTGCACGTGACCACCACGCCCGAAGGCGCGACCGTGTTCGTCGGCGAGGAGGAGATCGGCGCGAGCCCGGTGGATGTCGATCTGCCGATCGGTGAGGCGGCGACCGTCGCGGCCACACAGGACGGCTACGTCCGCGCGACCCAGGAAGTGACCGCCGTGGAGGGTGACAACGATCCTGTCGCGCTCACGCTCGAGCGGATGCCCTACGTCGTGATCGTGACCACCGAGCCCGACAGCGCTCGGGTCGCGCCGCCGCGGGGGGTCACCGCCGAAGGCAACGAGTTTACCTTGCAACGCCCGCCGACGGCGGCGCTCTCGTTCGCCGCGACGGCGAACGGCTACGCGCGGGGGACACAGAGCGTCGAGCCGGACGCGTTCAGCGTCGATGGGGATCGGATGGTCGCACGCGTGACGCTCACGCTCGTCGAGCGGCGCCAGCCGACCGGCGGCGGCGGCGGTCGAGGCGGCGGCGGTGGCGGCGGCGGTGGCACCGGCGGCGGTGGCACCGGCGGTGGCACCGGCGGCGGCGGTGGCCAGGACGCGAGCGGCGGTGGCGGCACCGGCGGTGGCACGGGTGGCGGCACCGGCGGTGGCACGGGTGGCGGCACCGGCGGTGGCACGGGTGGCGGCACCGGCGGTGGCACGGGTGGCGGCACCGGCGGTGGCACGGGTG
>JBFWYI010000032.1:0-92821 GCA_050186575.1 Sandaracinaceae bacterium
GTCTCGGCGTCGCCGCGGTCCTCGCTCACCGTCTCGCCCTCGGCGGCCGCGTCGTCGCCGCGCGCGTCTTCGTCCGCGTCGGCGGCGTCCTCATCGGCTTCGCCGGTCGCGCTCGACTCGTTCGCCTCGCCCGCCTCGTCCTCCCCGCCGCGACGACGACGACGACGGCGACGGCGACGACGGCGACGACCGCCCTCCTCGTCCTCCTCCTCGCGCTCGCCGTCGGCTCGCTCGACCTCGGTGCGTTCCTCGGTCGGCTCGGCGTCACGCTCGCGGGGCTCTTCGCGCACTTCGCGGCTCGGGCGCTCGTCCCGGTCACGGCCGCGACCACCGCGCTCCTCGCGCTCGGGCGCCTCCGGCTCGCCGCGCAGCTCGTCGAGCAGATCGAGATCGATCCGCGCGAGGGGCAACGACGCGATCTTGATCCCGATCCCGTGGCGCTCCATCGACTCGGCGAGCGCCGGTCCATCGAACAGCACCACCGGGGGGGCGCCGCTCACCTCGACCTCGCTCCGCGCCATCCGCGTCGCGCGACCGATCGCGATCACCCACGCCATGCTCGCGTTGCCGTAGTGATGGAGCGCGCCGCGCACGTCCACGATCGTCTCGCCGGTGAGCTCGCGGCCATCGCGCATCACCACGATGGCGACGCGGACGTCCTCGCGCCCGTGGCTCAGCGAGCCTGCGAGGTGGAGCTCGTGGGCGCTGCTCGTGGGGCGTCGGACCGCGCGGAGCGCGCCGATGCCCTCGGCGTTCAGCCAGCTCGCGAGGAGCTCGACGAACCCGGCGGCCGGCAAGCGAGTGAGCTTCTGGAGGAACGCGCGGTGCGTCTCGGCACGGAGGCGACCGAGGGTGCGGCGCAGGTCGCCCTCGAGGCGCGCGGCCTCGCGGGGCACGTACCACTCGCTCAGCGCGAGCCGGCCGTCGACGAGACGGAAGCGATCGCTCTTGCCGCGCGCGCGATCGGCGCGGACCGCGGCGGCGACCGTCGGCGCGAGCGCGGCCGAGCTGCCGGAGAGGCGCCCGCGCCGGATGAGGAGCTCGGCGGTGGCCGCGAACGAGTGCGGAGAGCGATCCGCGTTGGAGAGCGCGACGGCGACGGCGTCGGCGAGATCGCGGCCCGCCGGATCGCCCTCCTCGGGCTGGCGGTGCATGTCGAGGCGCTCGCGATCGTGGTCCCGGTCGCGATCGCGCCCGCGTCCACGGCCCCGTTCGCGCCCTCGGTCCCGATCGCGTCCGCGGTCTCGATCACGATCCCTGTCTCGGTCCCGATCCCGGTCGCGATCCCGGTCACGATCCCCTCGGTCGCGATCCCCACGGTCACGATCCCGATCCCGGTCACGACCGTTGCGATCTCCATCGCGGTCGCGGCCTCGGCGTTTGCGGCGTCGTCCGCGCCGGCCGCCGCGCTCGTCGTCGCCGTCGTCGTCCCCGCCGCCGCCGCCGCCGCCGTTCCCGTCCTCCTCGTCGGCGCGTCCGAGGATCGGCTCGTCGTCGTCCTCCTCCTCGGGGAAGACGTCGGAGCCGGGCAGGCGCACGCGCTCACCGTTCGTCTCCTCCTCCTCCTCCGTCTCCGCGCCCTTCGGGATCTCGATGTCGGGGAGCGACGCGATGTCGACGTCGAAGTCCGCGTCGGCGAGCGCGAGCGCCGCCTCATCGAACTCCCGCAGCGCGAAGATGCCGGGCTTGACCTTGATGATGGGCTCTCCGCCACGGTCCTTCTTCACCATGGTCGCGAGCCGCGAGCTCATCGTGAGGTCCGGCGCCTTGCCGACGTGGGAGAGCAGGTTCTTGGCGATCGCGATCTCCGCGATCTTCTTGTAATGCAGAGGTCGCCCTACGAGGCGCAGCACCTCTACGGCGGCTTCGGTGAATGTCATTCCGTGGTTTCCCGCTGACGATGTTGTGCGCCGTCCGGGGCGCGCCCGCGCTCGTTCGCGCCCGGGGCGCGGCCGTCGATGTGGTCCGTGGAACGCCACAAGACCCGATCGGCGCGGCGCGGGTCAATAACACTGGCCCTCCGCCAGCGCAATCGAGGCGCGCTTGACACCCGGAGGTCCGGACCGTAACCCGCTCGCGTGCTCGCTCGCGCGCTGACCGCGGCGCTCGCCACCCTGCTGCTCGGAGCCACGCTGCTGCTGGGGGCCTGCTGCGTGAACCCGTTTCACCACACGCGGCGGGAGGAGCCGGGTACGCCCGGCGATCCGGCGACCGAGGCGCGACGACCGATCGCTCCGGAGCAGCCGGCCGTGCAACCCACCGGCGGCGCCGACGGAACCCCCGGCGCCGGCTTCGACATCCGCCTCGCGCGGGTCCAGCCGGGCGTCCATCTCAACACCGTCCAGCCGTGCGACGTCATCTACAGCAATCGGCCGGAGGCGGTGCACGACGAGGGCGACCATCGCTACGAGCTCGACGCCGCCCAGCGCCTCGCCGTGAAGTGCTACGCGCCGACCGGCGAGGGGTGGGCCGATCTCATCTTCAGCCCCGAGGACGCGTCCTACGTCTCCGCGATCCGGCGCGGCCGGCGCGTCCGCGTCCGGATCCTCGCGGCCGACGGCGGGTACGCCGACTACCCGATCGTCCAGTTCGTCGAGCTCCAGGGCGAGAACCCGGAGCTCGCCCGGATCCCGCCGCGCGCGCAGCCCACCGCGGTGCCGAACGGGTTCGACCTCACCCTGGTCCGCGACGATCCGGGCCTCATCGGGACCGTCCAGGACTGCGCGGTGGCGGCCGCCGACGAGATCGACCTCGTGCGCCCCAACGATCGCCGTCGCCGGAGCTACCCGGCCGGCGTCCAGAACCGGATGACGGTGCGCTGCCGGCACGCCGGGGGCGAGGAGCAAGCCGACCTGGTGTTCATGCCCGCCCAGGCTCTGGCTGCCCTCACCGTGCAGCGCGGCGCGGTCGTCCCCGTACGGATCATCAGCCGAAACGGCGGCTTCGTGGACTACCCGATCGTCCAGTACGCCGCCCAGTGAGGGCGGCGCCCCGCACACGGCGATTGTGCGCGGCGGCCACCGCTGCTACGAAGGCCGGCCCGCGGAGCTCCTCGGCGTTTTTTTGACCGTGCGTCGAGGGGCGGAGTATCCGGGTGTCCGTCCGATGAAGCGCTGTCACGCACCGTCCGCCCGCTTCTTCCGGCCCTTCCGGGCGCGGAGCCGGTGGGCCGAGCGAGACGCGACGACGTGGGCCTCGCGACACGCCGGCTCGGACACGCGGGTGTCGATCCCCCAGCGATCCTCGGGATCCGGGGGGTTGGCTCGGGGCTCGCACTACCTCGAGACCCAAGAGCGGGTCCACGGGGACCGGCGAGCGAACGAGCGGATGGGAGCGGTTTGAGCATGACGGAGTCGAAGCGAGTCGGAGTGCTGCTCGGTGGTCTGGGATCGGAGCGCGAGATCTCGCTCTCCACCGGCGAGGCGGTCGCGGCGGCGCTCAGCGCGCGCGGTCACGACGTCACCCGGATCTACGTGGACCGCGACCTGGATCGCGTGCTGCGACAGAACCCGATCGACGTGGCGTTCATCGCGCTGCACAGGGCGTACGGCGAGGACGGGTGCGTCCAGGGGATGCTCGAGCTGATGGGCATCCCGTACACGGGGAGCGGGGTGCTCGCGAGCGCGCTCGCGTTCGACAAGCTGAAGGCGAAAGAGCTCTTCCGCCTCTACAACGTGCCGACACCGCCCTACTACACGATCGAGCAGGACGACTTCGGCTCGCTCGAGGAGATGCACGGCTCGTTCGGCTTTCCGGTGTTCGTGAAGCCGCGGCGCGCGGGCTCGAGCGTCGGAGCGGGCAAGGCGTCGGACATGAGCGAGCTGCGCGCGCGGTTGAGTGACGCCGCGCAGTACGACCGGTCCGTGTTGGTCGAGCGCTTCGTGGGCGGCCGTGAGATCGCGGTCGGGATCCTCGATGGCCGCGCGCTCGGCGCGATCGAGATCGCGCCCAAGGGCAACTTCTACGACTACCGCAGCAAGTACCAGAAGGGGCAGAGCGAGTATCACTTCCCCGCTCGCCTCGCGCCGACCCGCTACAAGGGCGTGCTCAACATCGCGGAGCGCGCGTCGGCGTGCCTCGGCGTGACCGGCTACTCGCGCGTCGACATGCTCGTGACCGAAGGCGAGAACGAGTACGTGCTCGAGGTGAACACCCTGCCTGGCTTCACCCCGACCTCGCTCCTGCCGAAGATCGCGGCCGGTGCGGGCTACGACTTCGGCGACCTCTGCGAGGTGATCCTCGCGAACGCGTCGCTCGGCTGCGGGGAGGCGCGCGGCGACCGCCCGTCGAGCCCACCGGAGACGACCACGTCGTCGTCGGGCGGTATCCGCCTCGAGGTGTAGCGGCGAGCCGTCGAGGTCGCGCCGCGGCCGAACGGCAGCTCGCTCCTCAGTGCGCCGTCTCGCCTGACACGTCGTCGGCGTCCGAGTCCGCCGGTGCGGGCGGAGCGCCGCCCGTCCGAGGCGCGACGGTCCTCGTACCCGCCGGCACCACCGCGCCCGCGGGCGGCGTAGTCGCCGGCTCCTCCGAGCCGGACGTGCGCATCACCAGCACCACGACGCGCCCCGACCCGCGATACATCAGCGCCTCGACGGTGAGCTGCTCCGATCCGTCCTCCGCGCAGCGGCTCACCGCCGCGTGCGGCGCCGGCCCCGTCTCGCTGGAAACGAGCGCGCCGTCGGGACCTCGGAGGAACAGGTCGACGTCCACCGCCCCCTCGTCGCCCGCCACCGCGACCGCCACGCAGCCGCCTTGCGGCACCTCGACCGGTCGAGTGAAGCGCTCGCCCGTGTCGAGGCTCGCCTCCCAGCGCGTGCGCGCCTCGAGCTGACGCGCGCGATACGGTGCGCTCGCCTCCTCGAGCCGGAGCTCCTGCATCGTGTCGACGCTGGTGGGCGCGCGGAGCACCGCGAGCGCGTAGGTTCCGTCGCGTCCATACGCCTTGACGGCGACGCGCAACACGTCGGCCTGGGGTCGGCACGCGCGCACCCGCGCCGTCGAGTGCACCGCGGTGTCGCGATCGATCTCGCGGCCCGAGGCGTCCGCGAGGTAGAGGTCGAGATCCATCCCGTCGTCCGCCGCCGTGCCTGCGATCAACGCGCACCCCGGGCCGACGACCACCTCGTGGGTGCGCACCTCGCCGGGCACCATCGCCGCGTCGCGAGCGACGTAGATCGGCGCGCTGAACCCGCGGCTCATGAGCGGCGCGGCGAGCACCCCGAGCGCGAGCGACGGATCGCCCGCCTCGCTCGCCGGCTCGTCGACGCCCGGCTGCTCGGTCGGCTCGGCGTCGGGCCGGGGCGCGCCCATCACCATGATCCCCACCGCGCCCGCCCCCTCGAACGCGCGCAGCTCTACCGTGTAGCGCGCGCTGCTCCGCGGGCAGTGCTCGATGGACGGCTCCGCGTCGGCGCCGAGGTCGCGCGCGACCTCCACGCCGGCCGCGTCCAGCAAGAAAAGGTCGATGTCGCCGACACCCTGACCGCTCCGGCCGACCACCACGTAGCAATGCCCCTCCGCCAGCCCGACCGCGGCGCGCACCACGGAGCCCTCGGACACCCGCGCGAGCGTGGGATCGCCGACGGCGGAGAAGCCCCGCGCGCGGAGCGTGCTGCGGCTGCGCGCGAGGTGTTCCTCGACGTCGCGGAACGGGACGCGCGGCGCGAGCACCCCCTCGAACAGCCCGTCGAACCCCTCGCCGTGACCGGGCTCGCTCCGGAAGTGGGCGAGCATCACCGCGCCCTCCCCCTCGATCGAGCGGACCTCGAGGTAGTACGGGCGCAGCGTGAGCCCCGGCTCGGCCTGCGGGCAGACATGGAGCAAGCCGCCTTCCTGCTCGACCGAGTCGATGGCGGCTTCTTTTCCGTCGCCGTCATAGAGCGTCAGCTCGAGCTGACGGATCGTGCCGCCGCCGAGCGCGACCACCGTGCTGCACGCGTCGGTCCGGAGGTCGAGCGGGAACGCGATCCCGCGATCCTCGAGCACGAACGCGCGCGTGATCGCGATCCGCTCCCCGTAGCCGCGGGTCTCCATGCGCTGGCGCAGTCGGCCGTGGCGTCGGTTGAGCGCGTCGAGCGGGCCCTCCTGATCCGGTAGCCCGGACAGCGGGCGCTCCGGCTCGGCGGCCGGCCCGGCGCATGCGACCACCGCGAGCGCGGCGACGAGGACGCAGGCGCGCATCAGCGCAGCTCGCGGTTGCTCTCCGCCGGGGTCGGCTGGAAGAGATCGTCGACGCGGATCGCGAGCCCGGTCGGTCCACGGAACGTGCGCATCTCGATCAGCCCGCTCCCCGCCGACGCGCGCACCGTCACGTAGTAGACGCCGGACTGCGAGGGACAGAACCGCAGCGCCGCGTTCGGCCCGTCGATCCCGTCCTCGACCACCTCGCCGCCCTCGCCGTCGTAGATCCGCACGTTGAGCTCGCGGATCGCGGCCGAGCCGGCGGCGAGCACCACGTAGCAGGTGCCCGATCGCATCGAGCGCTCGCGCACGTCCGCCGTGTGCTCGACGAGGAAGCCGCGCCACGCGTCGTCTTGCGTCCCGAACCCGCGCGTTTGCACGACCTCGGCCGCCGCCTCGATCGCCTCGTGCACGCGCTCGGAGCGGTACTCCTCGGCGCGCGGAGGCTCGGGCTGTACCGTCACGTCCCCCGGATCGCCGGAGCACGCCGTCGACACCACGATCGCCGCCAAGACCGCGCGCATCGCCCACTGATAGCACGCCTCGAAAAGCGCGAGCCGGCTCGCCGAAATAGGTGAGGCCCCGCGCGGGGGCGACCGCGCGGGGCCTCGATGGGGTGTGGCGTGAGCGGGGCGACGCTCACGCCGAGGTCACCGCGCGTCAGGGAGGGGACGCGCGTGCGACCGACAGATCACTCGAAGCTGAGCTCCTCGGGCTCTTCGCTCTCCTCGTAGGCGCGGCGGCCGAGGCGCATGTCGGCCTCGAGATCCTCGAGCGACCACCCGATGCGGCGCTCGGTGCGGAGCTCCTCACGCGTGAACTCCTCCATGGTCTGGTAGCGTTTCGGCAGGGCCATCGTGGTCAGCTCTCCTCTTGGAATCGGCCGTTTGGGGGTTCGCGCCTGCGCAGGGGCAGGACGGTGGCTTCGGGACGAGCGGCGGACGGTCCACGCCAGAACACCTCCTCGAGCACCCGCGTCGCGCCGGGGGCCAAGCCCGCTTCGCGTCGGAGCACCCGCTTGAGCTGGACGCGACCCAGCACGTTGCGCGAGGGGATCGGGGTCGGGCTCTCAGGGAGCGTCTTTTGGATCACAGTCAACCACCTTGTCCTACATCTGAACACCTTGTACCACTCGTCGATCGCGGCTCCAAAAAAGCGCGCGCCGGGCTGCGTTGCTCCGTGGTCCCCGCCCTGGTAGACCGGCTGACCCGATGGGACGTGTGGTCGCGATCGCCAATCAGAAGGGCGGCGTCGGTAAGACGACGACGGCGGTGAACCTCGCGGCCAGCCTCGCGATCGCCGAGCAGCGCGTGTTGCTCGTGGACCTCGACCCGCAGGGCAACGCGACGAGCGGGCTCGGCCACCCTCACCGGCGCGTGGAGCGCGGCACCTACGAGCTCCTGCTCGGCGACGCGACGCTCGCCGACATCAAGCGCGCAACCGATCTTGCGTTGCTCACCCTCGCGCCGTCCTCCCCCAACCTCGCGGCGGCGGCGCTCGACCTCGTCGACGACGAGGCGCGCTTCGAGCGGCTGCGGAATGCGCTCGCCGGCGTGCGCGACGACTACGACTACGTGTTGATCGACTGCCCGCCCTCGCTCGGCGTGCTCACGATCAACGCGCTCGCCGCGGCCGACGCGGTGATCGTGCCGCTGCAGTGCGAGTACTACGCGCTCGAGGGCCTCTCCGACCTGACCGACACGATCGAGCGCATCAAGAACGGCCTCAACGCCGGGCTCGAGCTCGACGGCGTGCTCCTCACGATGTGGGACCCCCGCAGCAACCTGAGCCAGGAGGTCGCGCAGGAGGTGCAAAAACACTTCCGCGTGTACGAGACGAAGATCCCGCGCAACGTGCGGCTGGCGGAGGCGCCATCGCACGGCAAGCCCGCGATCCTGTACGACGCCAGCTCGCGTGGGAGCCACGGCTACCTGAACCTCGCGCGCGAGATCCTCGACGCGGCCGAGGCGGCGTAGGCCCACGAAGGAGACCGAGGTCAGCGTGAGCAAGAAGCGTCTCGGGCGAGGCCTCGACGGAATGCTCCCCGCCGCGCGCCCCGCCACCCCGGAGCCCGCGTCCCGAGCGGGGTTCGAGGCCGCGATCGAAGAGGTCCACCCGAACCGCGAGCAGCCGCGGACGCGCTTCGCCGACGCGGCGCTCGACGAGCTCGCCGCGTCGATCAAAGAGCTCGGGGTGCTCGAGCCGATCCTCGTACGCCGGCGCGCCCAGGGCGGCTTCGAGATCGTGGCCGGGGAGCGCCGATGGCGCGCCGCGCAGCGCGCCGGGCTCACCCGCGTGCCGATCTTCGTCCGGGAGCTCAACAGCCAAGAGGCGTTCGAGGCCGCGCTCGTCGAGAACCTCCAGCGCGAGGACCTCAACCCGATAGAGACCGCGCGCGCGTTCTCCCGGCTCGTCGAGGAGCATGGATACACGCAAGAGTCCTTGGCGGCGCGGGTAGGCAAGGACCGCTCGACCGTCGCGAACGCGCTGCGTCTCCTGAAGCTCCCCGAGTCGGTGCTCTCGATGCTGGAGGAGGCGCGCCTCAGCGAGGGCCACGGCCGCGCGCTGCTCGGGGCGCCGAACGTCGCGGCGATGAAGCGGCTCGCCGACAAGGCGGTCGCGGAGAGTTGGAGCGTCCGCGAGACCGAGCGGCGAGTGCGCGCGGAGTCCAAGGCCGCCGACGGCAAGTCCGAGCCCAAGGGCAAGAGCGCGAACGTGCGCGACCTCGAGCAGCGCCTCACCCGCCACCACGGCGCGAAGGTCGCGGTCGAGGACAAGAAGGGCAAAGGAAAGCTCGTGGTCAACTACACGAGCTACGACGAGCTCGATCGCCTGCTCGAGCATCTGATGCGCTGAGCTCGCTCGAGCCCGCGATGAACGACGACCTGATCCTGATCGCGGTGGTGGTGACGAGCGGCGCGCTCGTGGCGGGCGGCCTCCTCTTGCTCGTGCTCCTGGTGCGCCGGCGCGCCGCCGCGTTCCGTGCGCTGGGCGCGTCCCCCGGATGGACGAGCGCCGAAGGCGGGGGCGGCGAGTGGCTGGGGCCGGTGCTCCTCCGCGCGGCGGCCTCGAGCGGCCGCGAGGTCCGGGTCGGCCGCGCGCGGCTCGCATCGACGAACGACGAGTACATCCGCTTCCACACCCGCGTGGCGACGCCCTACCCGCGCGGCCTCTACGCCCACTCCCAGCCGTTCCGCCACAACGCGGCGGCGGACGGCGCGCCGCGCGTGGCGTACGACGGTCGCTACGACGACCCGTCGGCGATCTCGTTGGTCGGACGCGCGGCCGAGATCGTCCTCGGCGACGACGCGCTCGACCGGATGCTCCTCATCCAGGGAGACGACGAGCCGGCGATCCGCGCGCTTCTCACGCGCCCCGCGGTCCGCGACGCGCTCCTCGCGGTGGCGAAGACGGGCGACCACCTGCGCCTTCGCGCCGGGGTCGTCGAGATCGACGTGGACGAGACCCGCCTCGGCTCCCTCGACGCGTACCTCCGCCGGGTGGACCTGCTCGAAGCGCTGGCCGACGCGCTCGACTCCACGGGCGAGCCCGGCTAAACGAAGCTTGCTCGATCGATCTCGGGCACGACCGGAGGATCGCTTGCATCCACGACATCGACCGTGCGTGCTGCCCCATCTCTTCGTCACGTGCGCGCATCGATCCGTCGTCCGCTTGTCCAACGCTCTTGCGCACACCCTCGGCACCGCGGAGCCCCGCGCGGTCCCGCCCGCGGACGAGCCCGAGCCCGACGACGAGTCGCGTGAGCGACGGGCGCGCGAGTGCGCGACCCGCGGGGACAATCCTTGCATGATCGGGCTGCTCGAAGGACACGCGCGTACCCGGTCCGCCACCGCGCTCCTCATCGAGGCGCACCGCGCACAGGGCCGGACGGAGCAGGCCGTGCCGCACATGTTGGTCTTCGTCCGACGGTGGGGGAACTCCCCGCAGGGTCGCAACTACCGCCAGCTCCTCGACCGCCGCGAGCGCTGAGCCGCGCGCGATCGTCATCCCGCGTGCGGTCCATGCGGATCCGCGTTCGGTCAGCCGCCCTCCGGCGGCACGCAGATGCGACGCGTCGGATCGGTCGGTTCGAATCGATCGGGCGCGAGCTCGCTGAGCGGTCGGAGGTCGCAGCGAAATCCGAACAACCCGGCCGCGTTGCAGTCCGAGTCCACCGCGCAACGTACGCTGCATACGCGATCCACGAGGTCGCACGTGAACTGCGGCGCATTCGAGGCGGCCGCGGTCTCGCACGTGCCGTCGGGCGGCGCGAGGGGATCACAGGCATCGCCGAGCGCGGCCCCGCCCGGACTGTGGAACGCGGCGAGCGACGAGGTGCACTCGAGGAACGTGCGGGTGTCGGCCGGGAGCGGGACAGAGATCGTGATGCGTCGTGGAGAGCCCGGGCAGTCGGTGAGCAGCTCCGGAGACGTGGTGTCGTAGTACCACCCCGCCCCGCTCGGCGCGGGGCCGGTGGCGCTCGCGGCGAGCTGGTCGAGGACGCAGACGGCGCGTTCGTCACGGCGCTCGGGGATGCCATCGACGAGATGGGGTGATGCGCCCTCGAGCTCCTCGCACGACACCTCGGGCGGCGGGACCAGAAAGACGTCGCACGGCACGCGGAGGTCGGCGTTCCGCGCCAGCGCGAGCGGCAGGCACGCGGTCGTCTCGCGCGCTTCGAGGAGTCGCCGGGTCAGCACCGCGACCGTGCCTCCGAGATCGGATCGACAGATCGAGCCCACCGACACGCGCGCGCCGCGGCGGTCGAGGCGCTCGGCGACCTGCATGATCCGCGCAGGGGGATACGCGAGACCGGTGGCCGGCTCGTTGCACGCCGCCACCAAGCGCTGTGGATTGGCGGGATCGAGCTGTGGCTCCATGCGATCGTCGCGGAGCAACGCATCGCTCGAGACCAGCGCACCGAAGTTGGGCCGATCGGCGTCCGGCGGCGCCAGGTCGGGCGGGACGCCGACGATCGGGACGAACACGAGGCGCCCGGGGGTGCGCCGGAGCGCGAGGAAACCCTCGACGTAGCGGTCGGCGGGATGGAGCGCCTGCGCCTCGTGGACGATGCAACGAACGTTGGGGTCGGCGGTGTAGGTCGCGCTGTTCGGGTTGAACAGCTCGGGATCGCGGGCGGAGCAGTCATCCTCGTCGGTGAGCAACACGATTCCCAACACCGACCCGTCACGCAGGAACCCGTCGTGCGGACCGTCGCCGTGACCGGTCGTGTCCATGAAGAAGCGCGGCGGCGAGTAGCCGAGCGCCGTGTACGAGCGCGGCTGGGAGGGCGAGAGCGCCTTGAGGATCGCCTCGAGTGGTTGCTCGAACCCGCAGCCGCTGAGGTTCGAGGCGACGCAGGCCACGTCCGACGTCACCTCCTCGGTCGCCGTGTCGTCCCCGGGCGCGAACTCGACGAACGAAGGATGGGTCCCCGCGCAGCCGGCGAGCGCCGGGTTGCCCTCGGTACGAAACAGCCCGTCGTCCCCGAGCTCGGGGTTCGCGCAGGTCGGCACGGTGAAGCCCCCCGTCCCCATGTCGGCGGTGATCACCGCCACGTGGAGGCTCGAGAGCGCGGGCTGCCCGTCGCCGTCCGCGTCGGCCGAGAGCCCGCTGATCAGACTGGGCAAGGAGCGCGCGAAGTTTGCTTGCTCCTCATTCAGCGCGCTCGAGCTGTCGATCATCAACAGGAGGTCGAGCTCGTCCGTCGTCTCGAGCGCGAGATCGAGCGTGAAGTCGACGACCGGCGCTTGCGTCGTGTCGCTCGAGCAGGCGACGAGGGCCGCGACGAGCGCGACGGGCACGGCGAGGTGACGCACGGCCTGCTCAGTGGACGCGACACGCCTCCGCATTGCAAGCCTCCGCGGTCCGCGCGTGAACATGAAGCTCCGCCTCACGGCGGTGAGCACCAGCCGCGGTCGTCGCAGCGCCATCCCACGAGGCCATGAGCCGGGCAGTCCCGGTGGCTCTCGCACTCGATGCGGCAGACGCCGCGCTCGTCGGTCGACGCGGGGTCGAGCTCGAGCGTGAACGCGATGATGGGGTCCGGCGGAGCCGCTTCCGTACAGCCAGCGACGACGATCGTCGCCAGCCAAAACCCCATCGCTCGCCTCCCCATCCCGCCCGTCATCACTCGTCCTCCGGCGCGACACACACACCGCGCACGAATGGGTCACACCTGAAGTCGAACAGCCCCGCGCGCACGCAGTCGGCGTCGACCCCGCACCCGACGCCGCACGTCCGTTCCACCGGGTCACACACGAACGAGGTCCCGGAGACGCTCACGCTCGCACACGTGCCGCCGAGCTCGGCGGGGTCGCACGGATCGCCGAGCGCCGCGCCGGCGGGACTGTGGAACGAGGAGAGCGGGGTGCTGCAGTCGAAGACCACGGCCGCGTCGGCGGGGAGCGATGCGGTGATCGCGACGCGGCGCGGAGCGCGCGGGCACTCGGCGATGACCTCGGAGGATATCGTGTCGAAGTACCACCCGACCCCGCTGGGTGCCGGCCCCGTCGCGCTCGACGGGAGCTGATCGAGCACGCACACGGGACCGCCGTCCCGCTGCTCGGCGACGCCATCCACGATGTGGGGGCTCGCGCCCTCGATTGAGTCGCAGGACTCACCGGGCTGCAAGACGGCGTGCACGTCGCACGGGACGCGCAGGTCGGCGCTCCGGAGCAGCGAGACCGGCACGCACGACGATGCCGCGCGCGCCTCGCGAAGCCGCCGCACGATCACCTCGCGCGTGCCGCCGAGGTCGGTCTGGCATACCGACGCGACCGACACGCGCGCTCCCTCCCGCGCGAGGCCCTCCGCGACCCGTAGGATGCGCACAGGCGGAAGCGCCACGCCCGTGTCCGGCTCGTCGCAGGAGGTCACGAGGCGATCCGGGCTCGCGGGATCGACCCGCGGCTCCAGGCGATCGTCGCGCACCGCCGGATCGTCCGAAGTCAGGGGAGCGAAGTCCGCGCGGTCGGTGCCCGACGGCGCGAGGTCCAACGGCACCCCCACGATCGGAACGAACGCAACGCGCCCGGGGGCGCGACGGAGCTGGGCGTAGCCGTCCACGTACCGCTCGACCGTGTGGAGCGCTTGCGGCTCATGGATGAAGCAACGAATGTTCGGATCCGCCGAGTACGTCGCGCTATTCAAGTTGTAGAGGTCGGGGTCGCGCGCCGAACAATCGTCCTCGTCGGTGAGCAACACGATCCCGAGGACGGAGCGATCGCGTAGAAAGCCGTCGTTCGCTCCGTCGCCGTGGCCGGTCGCGTTCATGAAGAAGCTTGGCGCGACATAGCCGCGCGCCGTGTAGCCGCGCGGCTCACCGGGCGAGAGGGCCTTCAGGATCGCCTCGAGGGGCTGCTCCCAACCACAGCCTCCAGCGCCGACGCGCGCTACGCACTCGAGGGCCTGGGGAACGGCGGCGGGCGCGGGACCGCCGCTCGGCGCGTAGTCGACGAACGACGGATAGCTCTCGACGCAGCCTTCGATCGTCAGGTTGCCCAAGGTGCGGAGCCGCCCGTCGTCGCCGAAGTCCCGATTCTCGCAGGTCGGGACGGTGAAGCCGCCCGAGCCCATGTCGGCGGTGATCACCCCCACGTGGACGCTCGTGAAGTCGGGCCGTCCGTCGCCGTCCGCGTCCTCGCCCAGCGCGTCCATCAGCGCCGGCACCTCGCGGACGAAGCTCACCTGCTCCTCGACGAAGCCGCTCGAGCTGTCCATCAGGATCAGGAGGTCCAGCTCCGCGGTGCTCACCGGCTCGAGGTCGACGCGCAGGTGCACGGTCGGCTCGACGTGGGCCTCCGAGCAGCCGACGATGGCCAGCGTGGCGAGGATCCATCGAGCCCACGAGGACATGTCGTGCTCAGTGGAGCAAAGGCCGCGCCGCGTTGCAGACGGATGAGCCGCACGGGCCGCGCGGGCCGGTGTTTCTCGCGGCGGGCGAGTGATGTGATCGCGATGACCGTGGCCTCCATCGGCTTCATCAGCCCGATCTTGCGCGTCCTCCAGGTGAGCTGGGAGCACCGGTACGACAGGTGGAGCGGCGTCAGCGGACGCGCCGGCTCGCCGCGTCGACGGTGTTGCGGAGCAGCATCGCGATCGTCATCGGCCCTACCCCTCCGGGCACCGGGGTGATCCAGCTCGCGCGCTCCCTCGCCGCGTCGTAGTCGACGTCGCCGCACAGCTTCCCGTCGGCGCCGCGGTTGATGCCGACATCGATCACGATGGCGCCCTCTTTGACGTGCTCGCCGCGGACGAGGCCCGGACGGCCGACCGCCGCGATCACGATGTCCGACTCGAGGGTGCGCGCGCCGAGGTCCTCCGTGCGCGAGTGCGCGATCGTCACCGTGCAGTCCTGTGCGAGGAGCATGTGGGCGATGGGCTTACCGACGAGCGCGCTCCGACCGATCACGATCGCGCGCTTGCCGCGGAGCGGGACGCCCGTCTCGGCGAGGAGACGCATGCACCCACGCGGCGTACACGGGAAGAGTCCTTGCCGGCCGCCGACGAGGCGACCCACGTTGAGCGGATGCAGGCCGTCGACGTCCTTTGCTGGATCGATCGCGTCGGTCACCGCGCGCTCGTCGAGGCCACCCGGCAGCGGGAGCTGGACGAGGATCCCGTCGACGGTGTCGTCGCGGTTCAGCCGATCGACCATCGCCATCAGATCGGACTGCGACGTGGTCGCGGGCAATCGATGCACCGCACCGCGGATCGCCGCGCCGGTGGCCGCCTTCTCCTTGTTGCGCACGTAGACCTGCGACGCCGGGTCGTCGCCGACCAACACCACCTCGAGGCCGGGTGCCCGCCCGTGCTTTTCGAGGAAGCGCTTCGCGTCCGCGGCCACCTCCTCACGGACGCTCGCCGCGATCGCCTTGCCGTCGAGGATCCGCGCGCTCACGGCGCGCTCCCCGGCTGAGCCTCGGCTCTCCGGATCCACAGCGCGAAGCCTTCGCCGTCGACGTCGAGGTCGAAGCGCGCCGCGCCGGGGATGTCGTGGTCGGTCATGGTGAGCGCGAGGACGTCGCTCATGATCTTCGCCTTGTGCTCGTCGAGCGCGGCGCTGAGCTCGCCGCTCGCGCGGTAGCCGATGTCGACGCGATCCTCGAACTCGAGCTCGAGGTCCTTGCGCGCGCGCTGGATGCGGTTGACCGCCTCGCGCGCGAGACCGGCGCGGCGGAGCGAGTCGGTGACGCGGGTGTCGAGCACGACGACCCGCCCGTACTCCGCCGCCGCCGCGAAGTCGTCCTTCGCGGCGAGCCGGATCTCGATCTCGTCGGGCAGGAGCTCGATCGGTCCGTCGCTGAGCTGCACGGTGACCTTGCCCTCCGCGCTCATCTGCGCGTGGAGCGCGCCGCCGTCCGCGCCCTCGAGACCCTTCTTGATCAACGGAACACGCTTTCCGTGCCGCGGACCGCAGACGCGGAAGTTCGGCACGAGCACGTAGTCCACGTACTCGCCCGGCTGATCGGTCACGCGCACCGCCTCGACGTTGAGCTCGTCCTGGATCGCGTCGGCGAACCGGAGGACCCGCGCTTTCTCCTCGTCGCTCGCGACGACCACGATCGCCTCGGCGAGCGGCTGTCGCACCTTGAGCTTGTGGGTGGCGCGGACCCGCTGGCCGAGCGCGACGACGGCGCGCGCACCGTTCATCTCCGCCCGGAGCGCGTCGTCCTTCCTCGCGTCGCTCGGCGCGGGGTACGCCTCGAGGTGCACGCTGAGCTCCGCGCCGTCGAGCTGACGCGCGAGGTTCTGATGGAGCCGCTCCGAGAGGAACGGGGTGAACGGCGCGAGCAGCTTCGACAGGTCGGTGAGCACCTCGAAGAGCGTGGCGAACGCGGCCGCCTTGTCGGCCGAGTCACCCTTGGCCCAGAAGCGCGCGCGGCTCCGGCGGACGTACCAGTTGCTCAGCGCGTCGACGAAGTCGGTGAGGCGCCGCGCCGCCGGGTGCGTGCGGAAGACGCCGAGCTCCTCGTCGACCGTGCGCACGGTGTCGTCGAGCTCGGCGAGGATCCAGCGATCCATGTCGGGCCGCGCGGAGAGCGCGGGCCGCGGCGCCTTCGGATCCCAGCCGTCGATGCGCGCGTACGTGACGAAGAACGTGTAGACGTTCCACACCTTGAGGAGGAAGTCCTTGATCGCGTCGTTGGCGCCGCCGTCGAACCACTTCGCGCTCTGGCCGGGGATCGACGTCGAGAACAAGAGCCAACGCACCGCGTCGGCGCCGTAGCGATCGAACATCTCCTGCGGCGGCGAGTAGTTCTTGAGCGACTTGCTGAGCTTCTTGCCGTCCTCGGCGGTGATGAGGCTCAGCACCGTGCAGTTCTTGAACGGGTGCGGGTAGTCCTGGTCCTCGAAGAGGAGCGTGCTGATCGCGAGGAGCGAGTAGAACCAGCCGCGCGTCTGATCGAGCGCCTCGGTGATGAAGTCGGCGGGGAACTCCTCCTCGAAGAGCTCCTTGTTCTGGTGCGGGTAGCCGTGCTGCGCGAACGGCATGCAGCCGGAGTCGAACCAGCAGTCGATCACGTCGGGGACGCGGCGATAGACGCCCGGCTCGCCTTCCTTTTCGAACGTGACCGCGTCGATCCACGGCTTGTGGACCGCCAAGTCGTCTTGCAGGCTCGGATCGGCGGCCTTCGCGGCGGCGAAGTGCGCGAACGCGTCCGGGTTGCGATCGATCAGGTCCTGGACGGATCCGATCGCGTCCATCTTGCCCGTCTCGTCGTTGATCCAGATCGGCAGCGGCGTCCCCCAGAAGCGCTCGCGCGAGAGCGCCCAGTCGACGTTGCTCTTGAGGAACTCGCCGAACCGGCCGTCCTTGATATGGGCGGGCTCCCAGTGGATCGCCTGGTTGTTCTCGATGACGCGGCCGATCTCCTGCGTCGTCCGGATGAACCACGAGCGCCGCGCGTACTGGATGAGCGGGTCGTCCATCTTGCGCCAGCAGTACGGGTAGTCGTGGCGATAGACCTCCTCGCTGAAGAGCGCGCCGCTGCGCTTGAGGTGCCGGATGATGTCGCGGTCGGCCTCCTTGCAGAAGCGACCCGCGAAGTCCGTCACGGCGGGGACGAACGTGCCGTCGGGCGCGACGAGCTGGAGGAACCCGAGGTTCTGCTCCTTCGCGAGGCGGAAGTCGTCTTCGCCGAACGCGGGCGCGATGTGGACGATCCCCGAGCCGGTGTCGAGCGTGACGAAGTCGCCGCCCACCACGCGATACGGATCGCCGCCCTCGGGCGCCTCGTAGGCGAACAGCGGCTCGTAGCGCGCGCCGACCCAGTCGCGGCCCGGCTTCACCTCGACGATGGAATGCTCTTTGTCCTTGAACAGCTTCTCGACCAGCGCCTCGGCGAGCACGAGCTTCTCGCCCGTCTCCGCGAGCTTCACCGTCGCGTACATCTGCGACGGCGCGAGCGCGAGGCCCACGTTGCTCGAGAGGGTCCATGGGGTCGTCGTCCACGCGAGGAAGCTGGTGTCCGCGTGGTCCTTGGACTGGAAGCGCACGACGACCGACGGATCGTCGACCTCGACGTAGCCCTGACCGACCTCGCCGCTCGAGAGCGCGGTGCCGCCCTGCGGCCACCACCAGACGACTTTGTAGTCTTGATAGAGGAGCCCGCGATCGAAGAGCGTCTTGAGCGCCCACCACACCGACTCGACGTAGCGGCGGTGGAACGTGACGTACGCGGCGCTCAGGTCGACCCAGAACGCGATGCGCGCGCTCATCCGCTCCCACTCGCCGATGTACTTGAACACCGACGCGATGCACTGCTTGCTGAACGCCTCGACGCCGTACTCCTCGATCGCCGGCCGCCCGCTGATCCCGAGCGCCTTCTCGACCTCGACCTCGACCGGCAAGCCGTGGGTGTCCCAGCCCGCGCGTCGCGGCACGTAGGCGCCCTTCATCGTGCGATGGCGCAAGATGATGTCCTTCATCACCCGCGTGAGCACGTGCCCGGGGTGCGGCATGCCGTTCGCGGTCGGCGGGCCCTCGTAGAACACGAACCGGGGGCGATCTTTCGCCTGCTCGACCGAGCGCTCGAAGATGCGCTCCTCCGCCCAGAAGGCGAGGAGCGACTCTTCGAGCTTCACCAGATCGACTTTGGGGGATTCGGCCTCGAACATGAGCGGCGTTCTAGCAGGCCCTCCGGCGCTGCCCAATGCCTCGGGCGCAGCCCCGCGCGCTCGGACGCGATCGGGTTCGATCGGCTCGCGCGGCGCCGCTCTCGCCCCGCCCTGCGCTCAACCCGTCGCGGGTGAGAGGTGCGCCCCCCCGCGACGCGGATAGGAGCAACGCACGATCGTAGCCGGCGTGCGCGGGGCACCGAGCACGGCGGTCGCGCGATCGAGCAGCTCTGCGGCCGCAGCGGGGCTTGCGCCGTCCTGAAAGCGCGCCCAGCCCACCTGGCAGAGCAGGCCCGTGTCGTCGGGTCGCTCTTCCAGCCTCGCCTCGAGCGTGGCGCGGTCTTGCGCCATCGCGCGCGCCCCCGCGACGCAGAGGAGCGAGAGGGTTGCGGGCAGCACGCGCACGCACCCTCACCTCAACTCGGGTCGACTCGCTGCGCAAGCGATCCGCCGCCGCGTGGGTATCTCCTAGGAGATGACCGTGGCCGCGGCGACGGCCGTCGCGAGACGAGCTCAGTTGCAGTCGGCGGGGATCGCCTTCTGCATCGCCGAGAGACCGGTGCGGTAGCCCGCGATGGTCTGCTCGCACGAGGTCTCGGGCATGCCCTGGACCTGGTTGTACGCGTCGCACGTGTTGGCCGGCACCGAGCCGCCCATCGCCTCCACGTACGCGCGGCAGCACGCCGCGATGCGCGAGCACGCGCCACCACCGCCGCCGCCCGAGGGCGCCTCGTCGGCCGTGTCGTCGCTCGTCTCGGTGGTCTCCGTCGCCTCGGTCGTGTCCGACTCTTCCGAGCCGCAACCGCCGATCAGGCCCATGAGGCCCGTCATCGCAAGGAACAGCACCACCTGGAACAGGTTCGTCTTCGTCATTCTCACCCTCCGTCTCGAGAGGGCCGGGACACTGCCACGTCTTGGGCCGCCGTGTCTCGGATCGAATGCACGACCCCGCAAGTGTGGGGGTCCGAGGCCGTTTCCACCCCCGCTCAGCGGCCCGCGCGGACGAGGCCGCCCGGGCGCGCCCCCGTGAGACGGCCTCGTTCGGCGATCGTCTGACCGCCCACGAGCGTCGCGACGTAGCCCTTGGCGTACTGCATGAGCCGCTGGCCTCCGGCCGGGAGGTCCTTCTGCATCACGGGGTGCTCGAGCGACAGGCTGGGCAGATCGATCACGTTGAGATCCGCGCGCAGCCCCTCCGCGATGCGGCCGCGGTCGGTCAGCCCGATGAAGCGCGCGGTGTCGCTCGCCTGCATCTCGACGAGCCGCTCGATCGGGATGCGCCCCTTCTCGCGATCGCGGCCCCAGTGGGTGAGGAGGAACGTCGGGAAGCTCGCGTCGCAGATCGTCCCGACGTGCGCGCCGCCATCGCTGAGCCCGGGGAGCGCGAGCGGGTGCGTCAACATGTCATGCACGACGTCGAGGTTCATCCCGCTGTAGTTGTAGACGGGGAAGTAGAGGAGCGCCTTGCCCTCGTCCTCGAGCATCGCGTCGTAGATGAGCGAGAGGAGCGGCTCGCCGCGCCGCATCGCCTCCGCCGCGAAGCTGTCCTTTACCGACGGCTCGTAGTTCGGGTGCTCGCCGAGCCGGAACAGGCGCATCGCCACCATGTCGAGGTTCGCGAGGAAGAAGTCGGCGAGGGGCGGCATCGGCGAGCCATCGCCGGCGACCTGCTCGCTCTTCTCGGTGAGCATCCGCGCCTTGGTCTCCGGATCGCGCAGGCGCGCGACGCGCTCGGCGAGCGGGAGGTGATGGATCCGCTTGTAGGTCGGGAACCCCATGAAGGGGTGGAACGTCGCCTCGAGCCCGAGCATCACGCCGATGCCGCGCGGGGCGACCTGACAGCGCACGTCGAGGCCCTGGTCCTGGCAGCGCTGCGCGCGATCGAAGATGCGCTTCCACTGCTTGGACGAGTGGTCGCGCTGCATCGTCGACACGCTCATCGGCCGCCCGCCCGCCGCCTCGACCATGCGCTGGAGCACGTCGAACTCGCGATCGAAGTGCTCGTCGCCCTGGAGGATGTTGAAGTCGTTGACGGCCTGGAGGACGCCGTGGTCGAGCCCGACGAACGCCTCCGCGATCCCCGCGAGCTCCTCCGCCGCCGCCTCGGACGCGGGTGTCCACTCGCCTTTCGCGCTCCGGTGGTTGTCGCTCCGCCCCGTCGAGAACCCGGCCGCGCCCGCCTCGAGGGCTTCGCGGAGGAGCCTTCGCATCGCCACGACGTCCTCGTCGGTGGCCGGCTGGTCGTAGGCGGCGCGCTCGCCCATCACGTAGACGCGCAAGGCGTCGTGCGGGACCTGGCACAGGAACTCGATCGCACGGGGCGTCTTCGACAGCACGTCCATGTACTCGGGGAAGCTCTCCCAGCCCCAGGTGATGCCCTCGCTGAGCGCGGTGCCGGGGATGTCCTCGACGCCCTCCATCAGCTCGATGAGGCGCGCGTGATCGGCGGGCCGCACGGGGGCGAACCCGACGCCGCACGATCCGAGCACCGCGGTGGTGACGCCGTGGATCGAGCTCGGCATCAAGTCGGCGTCCCAGCTGATCTGACCGTCGTAGTGGGTATGGATGTCGACCCAACCGGGCGTCACGAGCGCGCCGTCGGCGTCGATCGTCGCCTTCGCCGCGTCGGGCGCGTCCCCGACCGCGACGATGCGGCCGTCCGTGATGCCGAGGTCGCCCGAGTAGGATGGCCGCCCCGTGCCGTCCACGATCGTTCCACCCTTGATCTTCAGGTCGTACATCCGCCGCTCCTCGTGAGAGCGAGGAGGCTAGCAGCCGGGCGGGCCGGGGACCGTGATGGATCTCGTCCGCGGCATCCGGCCGCGTCGAGCCGTCGGCGGCCCCGCGATGCCTGAGGATGCTGGGCCCTCGCTACGCGGCGAGCCGCATCGTCGGCGCGAACGTGCCCGCCTTGCGGAACGTGCCGGGCGGAACGCCGAAGCGGCGCTTGAACGCGCGGTTGAACGCGAACTCGGAGCGGTAGCCGACCTCGAGCGCGACCTCGGCGAGGGTCCGCTCCGACTCGCGGAGCCGGCGCGCGGCGCGCTCGAGCCGGAGCTCCGCGAGGTAGCGCATCGGCGAGACGCCCGTCGCGTCACGGAAGCGGCGCGCGAGGACGGGGCGCGACATCCCGACGCGCCGCCCGAGCTTCTGCACCGTCCAGGGCGCGGCGAGCTCGTCGTGGAGCACCGCCTTGGCACGCTCGATGGCCGCGTCGCGCGTCGGAGGTCGATCGCCTTCGGATCGATCGAGCGCGGTTCGATCGCGCCCGGTTCGATCGCGCGCGGTTCGTTCGAGCGCCGTTCCATCGAGCGCGGTTCGTTCGAGCGCGGGCGGACGCACGAGGCGGAGCGGGGCGGGCGACATACCCGCAGCCTGATGCGGCAGCTCCCCCGGCGTCCAGTCGGTCGTGCGAGATCGAGAGCCTCGGACAAAGAGGCGAGCGCCTCGGACATGGCGTCCTCGCGGCATGCAAGGGACGCTGCGCGCATGACCGAGCCCTCCCCCGCGCTGCCGAGCGCGATCGACGAGCGCCTGTTCACCGCCCGCACCGTGCTGGTGTTCGGCGAGATCACCGCGGAGCTGGCCGAACGCACGGCGGCCCGGCTGCTCGGGCTCGCCGCGTCGAGCGACGACCCGATCCGCGTCGTCCTCAGCTCTCCGGGCGGCCACGTCGAGTCGGGCGACGTGATCCACGACGTCATCCGCTTCATCGTCCCCGAGGTGAGCGTGCTGGGTACCGGCTGGGTCGCGAGCGCGGGCGCGCTGATCTTCGCCGCGTGCCCGCGCGAGCGCCGCTTCGCGCTGCCGAACACCCGCTTCCTCCTCCACGAGCCGAGCGGCGGGTTCGGCGGCACCGCGGCGGACATCGAGATCGAAGCGCGCCAGGTCGCCGCGATGCGCGACCGCCTGCATCGCATCTTCGCCGACGCCACCGGCCGCAGCATCGACGCGATCGCCGCCGACCTCCACCGCAACCACTGGATGAGCGCCGAGGACGCGGTCCGCTACGGCCTCGTCGGCCGCATCGTCACCCACGCCGCCCAGCTCTAGCGGGCTGCGGAAGAACCCGAGCGTTCTTCAGCAGCCTGCGAGAGCCAGGCGACGTTCCTCAGTGGGCGACGAAGAGGCTCAGCGCGGCGAGGGTGAGGAGCGCGAGGACGCCGATCTTGAAGCGGCGCTCGTCGACGCGGTGGTGGACGACCTCGCCGACCGCGATGCCGAACGGGATCGCGCACAGCATCACGCCGAGCGAGGTGAGGTGGGGGACGTCGTAGACGCCTCGGAACGCAAACGCGGTCGTCATGATCGCGTTGAGGACGAGCCAGACTCCCCCGAGGGTCGCGCGGAACGGGCCCTTCTCCAGGCCTTCGCGGCTCGTCGCGTAGACGAGCAACGGACCGCCCGCGCCGTAGACGCCATGGGTGATCCCTGCGCCGAAGATCGCGGCCATCGACGCCGCGCGCGGCAACGGCGCTTGCGCAGCCTCACGGCGCAGCGCGACGTAGAGCTCGCGCAGCGAGAGCACGAGGACCAAGCCGCCGAACGCGTAGCGGAGCGCGTCGCCGTGATACGCGTGCGCGATGAGCATGCCGACGCCGACGCCCGCGCCCATCAGGGGGAGGATGCGGACGAAGAGAAAGCGGACGTTCACGTCCCGGTAGTGCCGGACGACGATATAGACGCTCTGCGCGAACGAGAGCGGCACGATGAGCGGGACGATCTCCGGGATCGGATAGAGCAGCGCGCCGAACGTGAGGCAGACCAGCGCGCTCCCGAAGCCGGTGACCGTCTGCACGACGTACCCGGCGAACACGATGCCGGCCAGCGCGAACAGGCGAGGCTCGAGGCTCACGGCACGACTACTCGTCTTCCTTGCTTGACCTGGTCGGCCGCGCGGCCCCGACGGGCTCGGCGTACGCGAGCGCGCGCCGTTCGGCTCCGAAGCGCGCGAGCCTCAGGTACGCGTACGCGGCGCCGGACACGATCGCGATCGCGATCCACTGGCTCGTCGAGAACCAGAGGAGCGCGCCGCGGTCGTCGTCCCGCACGAATTCGAGACAGAACCGGGCCACCGCGTAGAGCCCCATCGACACGACGAACACCTGCCCATCGAAGCGCTTGCGCGGGTGCAAGACGAGCGTGCAGAACGCGGCGATGGAGAGGCACGCGATCGCCTCGTAGAGCTGGGTCGGCAACACCGCATGCGACGGATAGCCGGGGCTCAGGAGCTCGCCGGCGCGGTACTGCGCCTCGCTCGCCGGTGACCACGCGGGGAACGACACGGCCGTCCAGTGATCGCTCTCGACGCCGTAGCAGCAGCCGCCGAACCAGCAGCCGAGCCGCCCGAAGAAGACGCCGAGCGGGATCACCATCCCGGTCATGTCGATGCCCTTGAGGACGGGGAACTTCTCCTTCCAGAGGAAGTAAATCCCGTAGACGCCGGCGGCGAGCAGCCCGCCGTACCACACGAGCCCGCCCTGCCAGAACTTCGCCCACGCGAAGCAGTCGCCCTCCGCCGGGTGACAGACCTGCGCGGCGGCGTCCCAGATGCCCTCGAGCTGCGTGCACTGTCCGCGGGTGATCTGCCAGCTCACGAGCGACGGATCGGTGCAGAGGTGCACGTAGTCCCAGAAGAAACCGTCCACCAGCACGTGGAGGATCCGCGCGCCCGCCACCCCGCTGATGAGGCACGCGAGCCCGAGGTCGATCACGACGTCGTGATCGAAGCCGCTCCTTCGCGCCCACACGACGCCGAGGCCGATCGCGGTCGCGAACCCGCAGATCAACATCGCGAAGTACGCGGGGACCGGCTCGCCGAGCACCTCGCCGAACTGCGGGATCATCGATCAGCTCTCGCGCGCCGCGTCCGCGTCCTCGGCGGAAGGTCGCTTGCGCTTCTTCTTGCCGCGCTTGCCGCTCGACGGCGCGGGCGCCGCCTCGGCCTTCTCGGTCTCGGCCGCGCGCTCCTTCTCCTTCTTCTCCTGGATGAACCCGTCGATCACGAGCATCGCCACCCCGACCGTGATCGTGATGTCGGCGACGTTGAACGTCGGGTACTCCCAGCCGTCCTCGAGGTGGAACCGGATGAAGTCGACGACGTAGCCGAGCCGGATGCGATCGATGAGGTTGCCGACCGCGCCGGCCACGATGAGCGGCACGCTGTACGCGAACCAGGGTCCGCCGCGGCCTTGGTAGAACATGAAAAACAAGATCAACGTCGCGGCGACCGCGGCGAGGCCGAACAGCCCGATGCGCACGGTGTCGGGCGCGTTGTTCAACAGGCCGAACGCGGCGCCGCAGTTCTCCGCGTAGCTCATCTCGAGGTAGCCCGGGATCATCACGAAGGGCTCGGTGCGGATCCGCTGATTGCGACCCGGCGTCTCGCAGACGGCCGGCGGGGTGCCCGGGTGCTCCATCGAGAGCGCGCTGCTCGCCCATTCCTTACTGCCGAGATCGGCGCCGAGCAGCGCGATCGTCGCGACGATGGCGATGCCGAGCGCCTGCAGCGAGCGCGGGGTGAGCGGCGGCTTGGCCGGCGGCGGAGCGTCACTCTTGCTCATCTCAGACCTCGGGATGGGGAACCCTGCGATGGGATCGTAGCGCGCGCGTCGCGCCCCTCGACTTCGCTCGGATCGGTATCTCGATCGGCGCGTCGTGCGCGCAGCGCGTCGATGACGACCAGCGCGAGACCGGCCGTGATGAAGACGTCGGCGAGGTTGACGGTGACCTGCTCCGCGGTGCCGATCAGCCGGAGATGGAGGAAGTCGATCACCTCGCCGATCCGCATGCGATCGATGAGGTTGCCGACCGCACCGGCGAGGAGGAGGCCGAGGCTCATCCGCAAGACGCGTTGCGAGGGACGGCTCCGCAGGTGGAGCCCACCGATCAGCGCCGTCGCGAGCAGCGTCGCGCACGCGAACATCGCGACGCGCACCTCGCCGGTGAGCGAGGCGCCGAGGCCGAAGAATGCGCCCGGGTTGTGCACCGCGAGCAAGGACACCGCGCCGTCGATCACCGGGAGCTCCTCCGCGCGCCCGGCGAGGCTCGCCTCGGCCCACGCCTTGGTCGCCTGATCGCAGAGGACGAGAGGTCCGGCGACCGCGACGAGCTGCGCGGCGCGCCGCCCGGAGATCGATCCCGCCGTCTCGGCCATGCCTACTCTTCTGCCGCGCTCGGCTCGGGCGGTGCGTCACCGCCGCGGGTGAACACGGGGCAGCCGCCGAGGAGCGCGCCGAGCAGCGCGACGAGCGCCATCCCGAGGACGACCCGGACGAGGCGGTGCTTCGGGAGAAGGGAGCGCGTGGGTGGGACCATGGGGCGACGTCTCCTCGCGAACGGTGGCGGACCATACCCAGAATCACACCGGAATGCCACGGCGTGGGAGCGACACACGTTGTGATACAAAACCCTTGACTCGTAGTACGACGTGACACATAACCAGGACCGTGACACACGGTGACTCGAAGGACGATTCGGTCGAGGGTGACGACCGCGACGGCGAGGCCCGCGACGGCGAACCAAGTGACGGCGAACCCCGCGACGGCGAACCCCGCGACGACCGGCGCCGCGCGCCCAAGGAGCGCGTGCTCCACACCCGCGTGCCCGCCGTGCTCGAGCAGGAGCTCAAGCAGCTCGCGAAGAACCTCCGCGTGCCCGTCTCGAACGTGGTCCGCGCGATCCTCGAGGACGCGGTCGAAGCGGTCGACGCGGTCGGCGACATAGCGCAAGGCGAGTTGCAAGGCTTTGCCGAGCGGCTCTCCCGCCAACGCTCCGACCTCCGCGCGCGGGTCGCGAAGCCGGCTCGGAAGGAAGAGCCGATCGAAGACGCCGAGGTCGTCGAGCCGCCGGAGGCGCCCTGCCCTTCGAGCGCGCCCGCGGTGCTCGATGGCGTCTACGGCTACCAGTCGCTCGTCGTCGCGACGGACACCGCGTGCACCGTGTGCGGCCGCCCGCTGAGCGCCGGCAGCTCGGCCTCGCGCGCGCTCTTCGACGAGCCCGGCCGCCGCGTGTTCCTCGGGGCGGGCTGTCGCCTCGTCCCCGGACCTTCGGACTGACGTCCGGACGTCGACCCCCACCGCTGACGCGCGCCCGCTTCGCCCTACGGTCGAACGAAGACCGTGGAGCTGCGTGCGCCTCGAGACCAAGGAGCCGCCATGGAAGACACGAAGACGAGCCCGAACCGAGATCCCCGCATCGCCGAGACCGCCGAGCGCGCCGTCCGCACCCTCACCGACGTCGGTCGCCTGTGGGCGGTCCACGGCCTCAACGCGGGCCGCGCCGCGCTGGAGACGAGCGCGGTCACCCTCCGCGCCACGTCGGGATTGCTCTCGACGATCGCGGAGCAGCTCGATCCGGATCACGACCGCGCCGAGGAGCCTCTGGACGCGCCGATCGTCGACGAGCCTGCCTGAGGCTTCGGCGTTCGTGAGCGCGCCTGCGGCGGGCGGCCGGGAGAAGAGGAGACGGGGAGAGGAGGAGAGTGCGTCGGCTGCGCCGCCGCGGGGGATGAATTAGGTTTGCGGGATCTAGAACGAGATCGTGCTCCGCGTTCGCGAAGCGAACGCACTCTCCTCGTCTCCGACTCTCCTCGTCTCCCGGAAAGAGACGGAGACCCGCGTCCTACTCGCGAGAATCGGCGAGATCGGCGTCCGGATCCTCGCCCTGATCCTTGGGCGGGGCCGGCGCGCCGCCCGCGTAGAAGCCGTGGCTGATGCGCGGCCCCTCCGGATGCGCGAGCGCGCCGCCGGGACCGAAGCCGATCACCGCCGCGCCCATCTCGTCGATCGACGGCACCTCCGGCGCCTCGAGCTCGGCCGGCGCCGCCTGACTCGCGATGTGCAACGTTCGAGTGGGGAACGCGAACTGACATCCGAGCGCCTCGGCGAGCCGCATGATCTCGAGGAACACGAGGTGCCGGTTCTTGAGCTCGTCGGCCCACGTCTTCACGTCGAAGAAGAAGTAGAGCATGACCTCGAGCGAGCTGTCGCCGAACCCGCTGAAGTAGACGTGATAGACGTCTTTCTTCACCGCCGGGTTGTTCTGAAGGATCCCGCGCACCCCATCACAGAACGCCTCCATCTGCTCGACGCTGGTGTCGTACTGGAGGCCGAGCTTGAGGTAGCAGCGCCGCGCCTTGCGGAGGCCGTAGTTGTCGATGACGCCGTCGGCGACCTTCGAGTTCGGGATCGACACGAGCGAGCTGTAGAACGTGCGCACGCGCGTGCTGCGCATCCCCACCTCTTCGACCACCCCCTCGATGCCCTGCATCACCACCCAGTCCCCGACCTGGAACGGCTGGTCCGCGAAGATGCTCAGGCTGCCGAACAGGTTGGCCACCGTGTCGCGCGCGGCGAGCGAGAACGCGAGCCCGCCGAGCGACGCGCCCGCGATGAGCGACGCGACGTCGACGTCCATGTTCTGCAGCACGAAGATCGCACCGAGCACCACCGTCACGACCTTCACCGACTTGCGGACGAGCGGGACGAGCTGGTCGTCGAGCTTCGTCTCGGTGGCCCCCGCGCGCTTCTGGAACACGTCGGACGCCACGTCGACGAGCCGGTAGACGATCACCACCGACGTCACGCCGATCGCGACGCGCAGCCCGAACATGATCGCGCGGTTCGCGCCGACCCCGAGCTCGAGGATCGGGATCGCCCACATCGCGGCGAGCACCGCGATGAGCGTCCCGATCGGTTTCGCCGCGCGCTCGAGGAGCACCGCGTCGAGGTTCGTCACCAGCCGGGCGAGGAGCTTCGCCGCGCGCCGCGCGAGCACCTGTGTGATGAGCCGCCGGAGCACGAACAGGACGAGCAGCAAGAGCGCGAGCGCGATGACCTGCCACACCGCGATCCCGAGCACCCGCGCGCGCATCCACGGCGGCGCCGAGTCCACGTAGCTCTCGAGATCGAACGCGAACGTCTCGCGATACCACCGCGGGATGCGCGCGATCGTCGCGTCCGATACCACCCACTGGCTGCCCTCCCGGACCAGCGTCAGTAAGGGCAGCTGATTCGGAAACGGCGCGACCTCGTCGACGCCCTCGGGCTCCTCCTCGTCGGGGATGTCCTCCATCTCGACGAACAGCCCGCGCGCATCGATCACCCGCTTGAGATGCCGCGCCAACGTGGCTTGCTGATCGTGATCGGTGACGGCCGCGCCCGCCCAGTCGAAGCACCGCGTCGCCTGCGCCGGATGCTCCTGCTCCTCCTGCAGGTTCGCCAGCCACGTGGACAGCGCCCGCCGCGGCGTCGAGCAGTCGGCCCGGCCCGCCGAGACGAGCCCCGACATCTCCGGCGGCTCCACGTCCTGCGCGGCGGCCGTCGCGGTGAAGCAGCCCCACAGACACGCGAGCGCGATGATCGCACCCCTCATGACGGCGCGACCCTACCAGCCGGCGGTCGGGATCGATGTGATGGAACTCTAGAGCGCGGTCCTAGACCCTCGCGACGGAGATCGCGACGGGTTGATCGACGCCCTCGATCCCGATCTCGACCCTCGTCGCTCCTCGACGACGAGATCGACCGGAGGTACCCGTCCTCGTACTCGTAGACGTTGCGCAACCGCGTTCCGCCCACCGAGGGTACTGGAGCGCCGCCCGCCGGCCGTGGCCGGATCGAACTCGTAGTGGAGTTGGCGCCCGTCCACGGTCTCGCCGGTCAACCTTTCGTGCGCGTCGTAGTGATGGTCGGCGACGTGTCCGTCGGGGCTCACCGTGTAGTCGAGCCGCCCCAGTCCGTGAGTGCCGGTGTCCCACTGCCAGGTCGTGTCGCGCGGGCTCAGACCGCGGAGTCGAGGCGCGGTCGACGCGGGCGCGATAGGCTCGGCGCATGAGCGTGCGCGTCGAACGCCAGGGTCCCGTCACCACCGTCGTCCTCGATCGGCGCGCGCGTCGCAACGCGGTCGATCGCGAGACCGCGGACGCGCTCGCGCGAGCGTTCGAGGCGTTCGAGCGCGACGAGGAGTCGCGGGTGGCGGTGCTCCACGGTGAGCACGGGACGTTCTGCGCGGGCGCGGATCTGATGGCGGTGGCGGCGGGGACGCCCAACCGCGTGGAGGTCTCTGGCGACGGGCCGATGGGGCCGTCGCGGATGGTGCTCGACAAGCCGGTCATCGCGTCGATCGCGGGGCACGCGGTGGCCGGCGGGCTCGAGCTCGCGCTGTGGTGCGATCTGCGGGTCGTCGAGTCCGACGCGATCCTCGGGGTGTTCTGCCGACGTTGGGGCGTGCCGTTGATCGACGGCGGCACGGTGCGGCTGCCAAGGTTGATCGGGCTGAGCCGCGCGCTCGATCTGATCCTCACCGGTCGACCGGTGGCCGCGGAGGAGGCGCTCGAGATGGGGCTCGCAAACCGCGTGGTCGCCCCAGGCACGGCGCGGGCGGAAGCCGAGGCGCTGGCGCGGACGATCGCGGGGTTCCCCCAGACGTGCATGAAGAACGATCGGCGGAGCGCGTACGAGTCGTTCGATCGCGATCACGACGCGGCGATGCGACGCGAGATCGAGCTCGGCCTCGCGTCGCTCGCCGATCCGGAGATGGTCGCCGCCGTCGCGCGCTTCGCGGGCGGCGCGGGGCGCGGGGGCCACTTCGAGCGATGAGCTTCCTGTGCCTGCGCCTACGGCGGGCAACCCCTTCCCTCCTTCAACCCTTCTCTCCTTCCGGTTCTGTTCGGATCCATTCGCCTGCGCCTGCGGCGGGCAACCGGAAGGAGAGAAGAGATCGAAGGCGAGAAGGCTCGATTCAATTCGATCTTTCCCTTCCCTCCTTCACCCCTTCCCTCCTTCCGGTTTTGTTCGATCGGTTCTGCTGTTCGTTCGGATCGGTTCGGCAGCGGAGCCGTTCGGATCGAATCAGCGACCCGGCATCGCGCGGCGATACGCGCGCACGGCGGCGATGGTGATCGGATAGAACAACGCGCCGAGCGCGACGCCGACCACGAAGCCTCCGAGCCAGAGCTCGGCGCCGAGGTCGACGAGGGTGCGGCCGAGCTCGCGCCAGAACTCCGCCTCGAAGAGGCGGCCCCACGCCCACTCGGTGCCGGCGCCCATGAGCTGCGCGATGATGCGCTCGCCGCGCGCCGGGTCGTCGTCGGTGCCGAGGACGAACGCGCCGATGCGCCAGCACGCGTAGTAGACGGGCACGAGGGTGACCGGATTGGTGAGCCACACCACGGGGAGACCGCTCACCTTGTTGGCGCGGAGCGCCGTCGCCACCGCGAGGTAGATCACCATCTGGAGCCCCACGGTCGGCGAGAACGCGACGACGAAGCCGAGGAATACGCCCCACGCGATGCGGTGCGGGGTGTCGTGGAGTCCGAGAATCCGGTTGACGACGACCCCTTTGACGCGCGCCCACCAGCCGCTCATCGCGCAGCTCCGTAGCCGCCGCCGCCGGGGGTCTCGATGCGCACGCGGTCGCCCGGGGCGAGCTCGATGCGCGCGCGCCCGCCGAGCTCCTCGACCGTGTCGCCGCGCACCAGCACGTTGCGGCCGCGGGCGCCGTCGCCGCCACCTTCGAGGCCGAACGGCGCGACCGCGCGACGCTCGCTCAGCACGCTGAACGTGAGCGGCGCGAGGGCCTCGTACTCGCGCACGACGCCGTCGCCGCCCGGGTGAGCGCCCACGCCGCCCGAGCCGCGGCGCCGCGCGAAGCGGAGGAGCCGGATCGGCGCGCGATCCTCCAGCACCTCGGGGTCGGTGATGCGCGAGTTCGTCATGTGGGTGTGCACGGCGCTCGCGCCGTCGAACGTGGGCCCCGCCCCCGCGCCGCCAGCGAGGGTCTCGTAATACCCGAAGCCGGCGTCGCCGAACGTGACGTTGTTCATCGTGCCCTGGCTCGCGGCCGCCGCGCCGAGCGCGCCGAGGAGGACGTCCACGATGCGCTGCGAGGTCTCGACGTTGCCCGCCGCCACCGCGCGGCCGGGAGACGGGTCGAGCAAGCTCCCTTGCGGGATGGTGAGCCGCACCGGGCGGAGGCACCCGGCGTTGAGCGGGATCGGATGCTCGACGAGGCACCTCAGGACGTAGATGACCGCGGCCACCGTGACGGCTCGCGGCGCGTTGAGGTTGTCCTCGGTCTCGGGCGAGGTGCCGGTGAAGTCGATGTCGATCTCACCGCCTCGCAGCGCGATACGCACGCGGATCCGCGCGCCGCCGTCCATCCGGTCCTCGAACGTGCGCTCGCCGTCGCCGAGCCGCGCGAGCGCCGCGCTGACCTTGGCCGCGGCGTCGTCCTGGAGGCGCTTCATCGTCCTCGCGAGGAGATCCGCGCCGTAGCGCTCGGCGAGCCGCAAGAGCCCTTGCGCGCCGGCGTGGTTCGCCGCGATCTGCGCCTCGAGGTCGGCGAGGTTCTCGTCGGGCCGTCGCGCGGGGTACGGCGGCGCGTCGAGCACCGCCCGCACGGCGTCGCGATCGAGCCGGCCCGCTCGCACGATGCGGAGCGCGCGGAACACCACGCCCTCCTCCTCGATGCGCGTGGAGAAGGCGGGCATCGAGCCCGGCGTGATCCCGCCGACGTCGGCGTGATGACCGCGGCTCGCGGTGAAGAATCGCAACTCGCCCTGCGTATCGAACACCGGGCTCACCACCGTGATGTCGGGGAGGTGGCTGCCGCCGAGCGCCGGATCGTTGCTGACGAACACGTCGCCCGGCTCGGGGCGCGGGTGCCGCTCGAACACCGCGCGCACCGTCTCGCCCATCGCGCCGAGGTGCACCGGGATGTGCGGCGCGTTCGTGACGAGCATGCCGTCGGCGTCGAAGATCGCGCACGAGAAGTCGAGCCGCTCGCGGATGTTTGTGCTCATCGCGGTGCGCTGGAGCGCGTGGCCCATGCGCTCCGCGATCGAGAAGAGCGCGTGGCCGAGCACCTCGAGCGTGACGGGATCGCGCTCGTCCGCCTCGAGCGCGGCGCCCGCGAGCGCCTCCGTCGGGGTGAGCTCGATCGCGCCGGCCGCGATCGGGTCCGCGCCGGCGATCACGCGCGCCTGCCATCCCGGCTCGACGACCAGCGTCCCCGTGTCCTCAAGCACGATGACCGGGCCCACGAAGCGCTCCGGGAGCTCCTCGCGGTGGACCACCGGCACGTCGAGCCACGCGTCGCCCAGGAACGCGCGCGTCGTGCGGATCGGGCGGAGGGCGTCCGTCGGCGCGAACGCGCCGAGCGAGGGAGCCGTCGCGCTCCGGCGCCGCTCCATCCGCGCGGTGGTCGCGATGACCGGGTGCTCGGGCCGCGCGTAGCCGAGCTCGCGCGCGTGCAGATCGTCGAAGCGCGCGCGGAGCGTGGTGAGGTCGTCCGCGGGCAACGCGAACGAGGCGTGGGTCCCCTCGTAACGAAGATCCACGCGCGGGTGCGTCGTCGATCCCGGGAGCGCCTCCGCGCCGCGGGCGGCGAGCGCGTCGAGCGCCGCCGCGAGGCGAGCGCGCGCGTCCCCCTCGACCGAGCCCGGCCCGAGCGCGACGGACTCGAGGTCCGCCTCGCCGTGCCACCCCTCCGCCGCGAGACCCATCCCGAGCGCGGACTGCACTCCCGCGAGCGGGTGCACGAGCACGCGGCGCACCCCGAGCTCGCGCGCGACCGCGCACGCGTGCTGTCCGCCCGCGCCGCCGAACACGATGAGGCCATGGTCGCGCGGGTCATGACCGCGCGCGACGGTGACCGTCCGGACCGCCTCCGCCATCTGCGCGATCGCGACGCGCAAGAATCCTTGCGCGAGCTCCACCCAGCGATCCGGGTCGCCGTAGGTCTCGCGCGCCGCTTCACGCAAGGCGCCTTGAGGAGCGTCCATATCGAGCGGGAGCGCGAACCGATCGCCGAGCAGTCGGCCGAGCGCGACCTGCACGTCGGTCAGCGTGATCGCGCGCGCGTCGCTGCGGCCGTACGCGATGGGGCCCGGATCCGCGCCCGCGCTGTGCGGCCCGACCGTGAGGCGCCAGCCGTCCGCCTCGCAGATCGAACCGCCGCCGGCGGCCACCGTGTGGATCGCCATGGCCGGCGCGCGCAGCGTGAGACCCGCGACCTCCGTCTCGTAGACCGTCTCGAGCTCGCCGTCGTAGCGACAGACGTCGGTCGACGTGCCGCCCATGTCGAAGCCGATCGCGCGCTCGATCCCGAGCGCCCGCGCGAGCTCCGCCACCGCCACCACGCCGCCAGCGGGACCGCTGAGCACCGCGTTGCGCCCGCGGAAGCGCGCCGGCGCGGTGAGCGTCCCGCTCGACTGCATGAGCCGGACCTCGCTCTTCGGCAGCGCTGCCCCGAGCGCGCGCAGGTACCCGTCGAGCACCGGAGCCAGGTACGCGTCGACCACCGTCGTCGCGGTGCGCGCGAGGTAGCCCTGCTCGGCGTCGACCTCGTGCGACAACGACACGTGCGTCGCTCCCGCCGCGCGCAGCCGCTCGCCGATCGCGCGCTCGAGCTCGGGGCACCGCGTGCCGTGGAGCACGCTGACCGCGCACGTACGCAGGCCGTCCGGCGGCGCGACGTCGCCGCGCGCGACGACCGAGCCATCCGGAGCACCGCGGCTCGCCACGCCGATCACCTGCGCGGGGAGCGGCGCTGGCCTCTCGATCCGCAGCGAGAACAGCGAGGGGCGGCGCTGGTCGCCGATCGCGAGGAGGTCCTCGAAGCCATCCGTCACGAACAGCGCGACGTCCGCGCCCCGCCGCTCCAGCAGCGCGTTCGTCGCGAGGGTGGTGCCCATCCGCACCTCGCACGGCGGGATCGGCGCGCCGTCCGCGAGCCCCATCGCGCCGCGGATCGCTCGGATCGGGGCGTCGTCGGACGAGAGCACCTTCGATACATGCAGCGCGCCTCCGGGATCGACGGCGACACAGTCCGTGAACGTGCCCCCTCGATCGATCCAGAACCGCCAGGTCACGGGGCCGGATCTGACGCCCCGCCGGCTCCGCGTCGAGCCTCAGATGGCCTGGACGCCGCCGCGCCCCTGACGTCGAGACCCGCGGCGGCGACGGCCGCGCTCCACGAACATGCGACAGACCCGCCGCGCGGTCAGATCCCCTGCTCGGTGCGCGCGGGCGTTCGCTCCTCGAGGGCTCGAATCTCGCGATGAAGCCGACGATGGCGCGACGCCGTCGGGCGATCAGTGGGGGCTCGCGCCATGCGGGTTGGGCATCCCCTGATGCGGGCTCGCCGGCGGGGCACCCCCGTGCGGATCCGCCGGCGCATGAGGATCGCCGCCCGCGTGGGGGTTCGGCGCATGCGGGTTCGGCGCATGGAGGCCGGTCTGACCCGGAGGACCCTCGCCGGTCGACCCGTGACCGGGGGGCAACGTCCCGTGCGGTGAAGGAGGCGCGCCGTCCCCCGAGCTCACGCTCGCGGTGAGGAGGAGCGAGGGGAACGTCCGGTTCAGCGCGTTGCTCCGGAAGTCGTGCATCATCGTTCCGGCCGCGGTGATCTCCGCGCCCACGTCGACGGTCGGGCTCATCGTCGCGATCCACGCGTCGCCCGCGCTCGTCTCGACGCGGAAGTACGTGAAGCCCGCCGCGTCGAGGCGCTCGCGGATCGTCCCCTCGACGGTGAGCACGTCCTCGCCCGGAGGCTCGCCGCCCGAAGGATCGACGCCCGCGTGCGGGTCCGCGCCCATGCCGTGCGGACCCATGCCCGCCATCGGGTCGACGTTCTCGTGCGGGCTCGCCGCCCCGCTTCCGCCGCTCCCCGGCCCGAGCCAGTCGTCGAGCGACGCGTTGTCGCCCGTCGCGACGACGCCCTCGTTGTCGAACGTCGGCGTCGACGACTCTTCGCCACCGCACCCACCGAGGAGCGCGAGGCACGCGCCCGCGACCCACGCCTTGAGCCTGCACGTCATGCGCATGGCGGAACCGTAGCCGACCTCGGCGGATCGCACACGCGTCAGAGATAGGGATCGCTGCGGAAGAGGATCACGGTGACGTCGGGCCCGATCGCGGGCACCGGCAAGACGCCGTACCCGTACCAGCGCCCGTACTGCTGGACCTCGCCGGTGAACCCGCCCGGGCTGGTCGCCAAGCCTTCGCGGCGGAGCTCCGCGTTCGGGATCAGCTCGCGCAGGTCGGGCGGGAAGCCGCCGTGATAGTGCTGCTCGTCGCCGTCGAGGATGAGCGCCCACACGAGCTCGCCGCGCTGCACGCGCTCGGCGTTGTTGAGCTGGAGCTGCCGGCTCATCTGCTGGGTGATCCGCCAGAGCGGGAGGCCCGCCGCGATCGCGCCGACCACCTCGCCGTCGTGGCGCGACGGAGCGGCGAACACCACGGTGACCGACGGGGGCTCGTCCGGATCGAGGCTCGGGATGCGGCTCAGCGCGAACCCGGAGACGCCTTCGTTCAGCGCGCGCCGCACCACCGGCACGGCCTCCGCGAGGTCGTAGCCGCGCATCGTGTCGGGCTCGATGTCGCGCGCGATGACGTGCCCGTCGCGCCCTACCGCCGCGATGAACGTGACCGGCGTGACCATGAGATCGGGGATCGCGCGCTGCGGCCGCTGTGGATTCCGCAAGGTACGTAGCACCCCGCGGATCTCGTGCTCGCGCCGCTCGTGGTCCTCGACGAGGAACCCGCGCGCGAAGCGCTCGGCCGCGATCTGGGTGCCGCTCATCCCGCGATCGAGGTCGTCGCGGATCAACCGGTTCACCGCCGGCACGTCGTCTTGGTGGATGTGCCGCCGCTCGTTGAGCCCCTGCTCGTTGTCGCACCCGGCGACGCCGAGAAGGGAGAGCCACATGAGCGTGACGGTCGTACGGCGCATCGGCGCCGACGATACCAGGGCCGAGACACTTCGAGGGGGCGCGGATCGCGTCCGGCGGTGCGCCGGGTCGGCCTTGGGCATGCGTCCGATGACACCCTCGGCCGACGCGGGTTCCTGCGCTCAGTCCCAGCGCGAGCTGACGTGGAGCGTGAAGCCGTCGAAGCTGCCGGTGCCCCGGCCGCCCACGTTCTGGATGAGGAGCGTGTACATCCCGTTCACCGCGTCGTCGCGATAGATGGAGTGGTCCACGATCTCGTGCGGGATGGGCCCGCCGGCGGTGGCGCCGTCATAGAGCGTCACCGGCTCTTGTCCGGTCGGCGGCTGGAGCCCGATCCAGAGGCTGCTCGGATCGCTGTGGGTCACGTTCAGCGTGATCACGATGTCCTCCGGCACGCTAGCCTGGCCGTACACCGTCACACCGAAGCCCATCGGCGAGGTCATCACCACGGCCGGGATGCTCGCGTGTCCGCCGTCCTCGAAGTCGTCGCGCATCCATGCGTACGCGCAGTACCCGCGCTCGTACACCGTCTGCGCGATGCACACGAGCGGCGACGCGCAGTCGGCGTCGGCGTCGCAGGGCTCCTGCATGCCGTCGTACGGGCGCATGTCCTGACACAGGCCCCAGCCCATGCCCTGCGGTCGGCCGGTGCACCGGAAACCTTCCGAGCACACCGAGTTGTCCATGCACGGCTCGCCGCCCGCGGGGTCGGCCACCTGCTCGAGGAGGATCTCGAGGGTCCGCGTCCCGACGTAGTAGAGCCCGGCGAGCTCGGGGATCGTCGCGATGGGGCGCGCCTCGAGGATCGACGGGACCGCGCGCGAGGGGATCCCGGTCGCCCGGAGGTCGGCCTCGGAAGCGGAGTTGACGAGCTCGAGCACCCGCTCGGCCTCGAGGTAGGTGAATTCCACGTCGTCGAACGTGCCGAGGATGGCGTTGTCTCCCGGCACGTAGTCGTTGAGGCGCGCGAACTCCACCAGCGTCGCGAGGGTGGACGGACCGACGTAGCGGACGAGGTCGACCTCGGCGATCGTGTCGAAGAGGTCGTCGTCGGGCGTGCCGAACGTCTCGTCGTCCCCGTCGCGGTGCGCGATGAGGTTCGTGGCGGCGCGCCGATCGAGCGCGACGGTGTCGTCGAGGAACGCGAGGTCGGTGCCCTCCCCGTCGTTCAGGAGGCGCAGGACGCCGTAGCCCTCGCGGGTGCCTTCGAGCGCGCTGACGGACCCATCGACGGTCGGCGACGCGCAGGCGCCTCCGGCCAGAGCGAGGAGGATGGGGAGCGCGCGAAGACGGCGGGTCGGCATGAGCGGCCCGACCGCAAGGGACGCGCCAACCTCGAGGGGGGTGGCTCAGGGCGCCGCGGGGTGGCTAATCGAGCTGCAGATCGGCCGATCGGCGGTCACTCGCCTGGCTACCCGCCCGCTGCATCGCCGCGCGGATCCACTCCGCGTTGCGCGGCACGAACGTCGCGGCGTGGGCGGTGGCGGGTCGATGTCCGCCGCCCACGAGCGAGCTCGAGAGCACGCCGACCACGCGATCGGCGGATCCCACCCGGAGCAGCGCCGGCCCGCCGGAGTTCCCGTCGAGCCGGTCGGTCTACGCCGGTCGGACCGGGCGATAGGCAAACGCCGCCGCGACCGGCTTGCGCTCCTCGGCGTAGACGACGCGCGCCTCGGCTTCGTAGCCCGCAGCCAGGAAGGCGCGGAGGATGCGCGGGTCGAAGCTCACGTTCATGGGTCGACCATCGACCATCACGCCCTCGTTGGCCGCCCCGGGCCCCCAGTCGTGTTGGATCTCGACGATCCGCGCGGTGCTCAGGACGCCGTGCCGCATCTGTCGGATCTGCCCCAGGAAGGAGCGCGCGAGGAAGAGCACGCCGAACACCGCGAAGATGCTCATCCACCACTGCGACAGGATGAAGCCACCGACGAACAGACCGAGCAAGACGCTGTACGCGATCTGCGTCGGGCGCGCCTTCAAGTCGACGCGCAGCTGGTCGCGGATCCCGAACGGACGCGGGACCGGATGCGCGAACAGCGCGAGGTCGGCGCGGTCCTTCGACGCGACGTACCACTCGCCGTCGCGCTCGTAGCCCTCCACGGGCTCGATGACCGGAGTCACACCGACGTCGATGGCCACGACGTAGGCTCGCACCGTATGTTGCAGACGTCGAGAGGGATCAGCGCGCGCAGAAGCCTTCGTAGTCGATGTAGGATCGGATGGTAGGTTGCTCCCCGCACACCGGGCACGAGGGGTCGCGGCGGAGCTTGAGGGTGCGGAACTGCATCTTCAGCGAGTCGTAGGTCAAGAGGCGCCCGACGAGCGGCTCGCCCTGGCCGAGGACGATCTTGATCGCCTCGGTCGCCTGGATGGTCCCGATGATCCCCGGCAGCACGCCGAGCACGCCGGCCTCCGCGCAGCTCGGCGCGAGGTGCGCCGGCGGAGGCTCGGGATACAGGCACCGGTAGCACGGGCCCTTCTTCGGCCAGAACGTCGTGACCTGCCCGTCGAACCGGAAGATGCTGCCGTGCACCACCGGCACGTCCTTGAACACCGAGGCGTCGTTCACGAGGTAGCGGGTCGGGAAGTTGTCGAGGCCGTCGACGATCACGTCCCAGCCCTGATCGAGGATGCGATCCACGTTGTCGCTCGTGAGGCGCTCCTGGAACGGGATCACCTTCACGTCGGGGTTGAGGTCCCGCAGGCGCTCGGCGCCGCTCTCCACCTTGGGCACGCCGACGCGCGAGGTGCCGTGGAGGATCTGCCGCTGGAGGTTCGACGCGTCGACCACGTCGTTGTCGATGATGCCCAGCGTGCCGACGCCCGCCGCCGCGAGATAGAGCGCGGCCGGCGACCCGAGCCCGCCCGCGCCGAGGAGGAGCACGCGGCTCTTGAGCAGCTTCTCTTGCCCCTTCTCCCCGACCTCCGGCAACAAGAGGTGCCGCGAGTAGCGCTCGAGCTGCTCGCTCGTCAGCTCGGGCGGCCGCTCCGTCGGGTAGCCGTTGTCCTTCCACTTGCCGTAGCCCGGGTTGGCCGACTCGACGTTCGAGTAGCCGAGCTCCATCAGGCTCTTCGCCGCGAACGCGGACCGGATCCCGCCCGCGCAGTACACGACGATCGGCGCGTTCTTGTCGGGGAGGCGCGACTCCGCCTGCATCTCGAGGAAGCCGCGCGGGATGTGCACCGCACCGGGGATGTAGCCCTGGCGCACCTCGTCCTTCTCGCGCACGTCGACGAGGGTGAAGCTCTCCTTGCGATCCAGCTTCGCCTTGAGCGCGTCGAGCTCGATCTGGCGCACCGAGCCGCGCACCTCTTGCAGCAGATCGCTGTACGTCTTCGTCACGGGTCCTCCGGGAGGCGGAGACTATGGGGAGGCCAGAAAGACGCGTCAACGGGAGCCCACGAGCGCGCCGAGGCGCTCGTCGTCGACGTTGCCGCCGCTCAGGATCACGGCGAACGGCCGCGGCAGCGAGCCCACGTGCGCGCGGGCGTACGCGAGCGCGACGGCGGCGCTGCCTTCGATCGAGAGCCCGAGCTCGAGGTGGGCGAAGCGCATCGCGTCGGCGATCGCGTCTTCGGCGACAGCCTCCATCGCGGCGAGCTCGCGTCGCGCGATCGCAAACGTGGTTGCGGACACCCCGCCCTCGAGGCCCTCCGCGAGGGTCGGCGCGCCCTCCATCTCGAGGATGGCCTCGCCGCGGGCGAGGCTCTCGACCATCGCCGGGCAGGCCTCGCTCTGGACGCCGATCAGCTCGAAGCGCGCCCCCGCGTGACGCCGTGCCGCCGCGATCCCGGCGACGAGCCCGCCGCCGCCGACCGACGCGATGATCGCGCGGAGCCCCGGCACGTCCAGGAGCAGCTCCGCCGCGATCGTGCCGCCGTTGCCCGCCGCGACGTAGGGATCGTCGAACGGGCTGACGAACGGGACCCCGCGCTCGAGCGCCGCCGCCTTGGCGCGCAGCTCGACCGCGTCGTAGCCGACCGCGTCGGCCACCTCGACCTCCGCGCCGGCCGCCGCGATACCCTCGCGCTTGATGCGCGGCGCGTGCGCGCCGACGAACACGGTGACCGGTACGCCGAGCCGTCGCCCCGCCTCGGCCAAGCCGTAGCCGTGGTTTCCCGCCGACGCCGTCAAGACGCCTCGCGATCGACGATCCTCGGGGATCGAGGCGAGCGCGGCCAGCGCGCCGCGCAGCTTGAACGAGCCCGTGCGCTGCTCGTTCTCGAGCTTGAGGAACGCGCCGTCGCCGAGGGGCGCGCAAGGGACCGTACGGGTCCGCACCGCGTGCTCCGCCACCGCGCGCGCTGCGAGCGCGAGGTGCTCGTCCTCGATCGACCACGCGACGCGGGGCTCGTCCACGCGCCCATTCGACCCTCGGGACGGCCATGCGTCAAACCGGACGCGGTGAGGTGGGCAGGAGAGGAGCCGCAGCGCGCACGGCTCGGTAAACGATGATTGCGTCCTCCTTCTTGCACCCCCCGCTCCTGCCGGTTCGGTCCGGGGCTGCGGCTCACCGTGACCCGGCCGAACCCGAAACGAGGTCGCTGGCCGACCGGTGGTCTATAGTGCGGGCGATGCTCGGTTCGGCCCGCACGGCGATCCTCGGTCTCGCGCTCGCGGTGGGCCTCGCGCAGGTCGCGGGGTGCGCGAACGGCGGCGGCAACGTGGACGCGGGCACCCCCGCGCGCGACGCGGGCCCCCGACGCGACGGGGGCAGCCGCGACGCGGGCGGTCCGCGGGACGCCGGTCCGAGGATGGACGGCGCCGTCGGCGACGCGGGACCGCCGCGCGACGCCGGTCCTCCGCGCGATGCCGGCGGACCGGGCGACGCCGGCCCGATGCCGGACGCTGGCTCGTGCGCGGCGAGCCCCGCCTCGATCACGATCAGCGAGATCATGGTCTCGTCTCAGTCCGGCTCGGGCGACCGCGGCGAGTGGTTCGAGATCAAGAACGAGCTCCCGTGCACGCTCAGCCTCGTCGGCCTCGAGATTCGCTCGGGCTCCCAGAGCCACACCATCACAAGCGGCTTTGTCACCGCGAACGGCTTCTTCGTGCTCGGACAGAGCGGTGACGCGACCGAGAACCATGACCTCGGCCCGGACTACGTCTACGGGCCGAGCCTCGCGTTCTCGAACGGCGGAGGCTCCATCTCGGTCCTCAACGGCGGCACCGAGGTCGCGCGCGTCGACTGGGGATCCACCGACTACATCCGCGCCGCGTCCCGGCAGCTCGCGCGCACCGCCCCCGAGACGGCCTCGCTCGGCGACTCGAGCTGGTGCGACTCGACCTCGGTGTACTCGATGGCGGCCGGCGGCCCCTACCTTGGCACGCCGGGGATGCAGAACGCCAGCTGCCCCTGAGCGCGAGGCCCATAGGGCCGCCGCGCTCCCGTGCCCGTGCCCGCGCGAGAGCTGCCGCGGCCGACCACGCGATGTGCTGAGCACAGAGCGACTCACGACCGGAGCGCAACCCCAGCCGCGCTGCCCTACGCCGCCGTCCGGTACCCCTCGGCCTCGGCGTACTCCTCGAGCTGCGCCTTCATCGCGCGTCGCGCGCGGTGGAGCCGGCTCATCACCGTCCCGATGGGACAGCCGATCGTCTGCGCCGCGTCCTTGTACGAGCGCTCGTCGAGATCGACGAGCACGAGCACCTGCCGGAACTCCGGCGCGAGCGTCGCGAGCGCCGCGCTCACCTCGTCCGAGAAGTCCTCGCCGGGCACCGGGCGCACCGAGCGATCCCATACGGACGGCTTGCGCTCGCGCCGCTCGATCTCGCTCAGGATCTCGCGCTCGCGGCGCTTACGCCGGTAGCCGTTGATGAACGTGTTGACGAGGATCCGATGCATCCACGCGCGGCCGTTGGTGCCGGGCTGGAAGCGATCCCAGAACGTCCACGCGCGCAGGATCGCCTCCTGGACGAGGTCCTCGGCGGCGGCGCGCGACCCGCTCAGGCGCATCGCGGCGCCGAGCAGCTCGCTCCGATGCCGCAGCACCTCGCGGTCGAACTCCTCGCGCTGCGCAGCGCTCCGGCGCGGTGCAGCATCGCGGCGCGCGGGGCGCACGGTCGTCGGGGACGGCGTGGTCGTCGGCGTCATGGTTCCTCCTGGCGGACCCCATGTGCAACGCGCGGACCAACCGCGTCTCGCCGCTACGCCTGCGTCATTTCGACGCTCTCTTCGACAGCTTGTCTTCGCTCGCCCACACCCGTGTGTCAGCGTGTCAACCGAGCCTCGGCGAGGGCCACCGGCAGGGCATCCCCGACCTCGCGCGCGAGCAGCCCGCGGTCGGTGTGCGCGGCGAGCTCCCCCGCCCTCGCGTGGAGCAACACCGCCGCGCAGGCCGTCTCGAAGGCCGCCGAACCATCGATCACCGCCGCGATCGCCCCCGCGAGGACGTCGCCCGTCCCCGCGACCCCGAGCGCCGGCGTCCCGAGCGGGCAGACCGCGCACCGTCCACCCTGAGCCACGATCGTCCCCGCGCCCTTCAGCACCACCAGCTGCCCCGACCGCTCGGCGAGGGCGGCCGCGGCGCCGAACCGATCCGCTTGCACCGCCTCGGTCGTCGACCCCAGGAGCCGCGCCGCCTCGCCGGGGTGCGGGGTGAGAACCCGGAGCGGCGCGCCGGAGAGCGAGCCGAGGTCGCCCCCGATCGCGGTGAGCGCGTCGGCGTCGAGGATGGTGACGGGCTCCAGGGTTCGCGCGAGCTCGACCGCGAGGGACCGCCGCTCGGGCTCGAGGCCGAAGCCCGGGCCGAGCACCACCGCGCGCTTGCCCTCCGCGAGCGCGCGGATCGATCCGGCGTCGGTGACGGACGCGGTCATCAGCTCCAGCACGCGCGCGTCGTAGGCGGACTGCGCGCTCCGGGGGACGGCCAGCGTGACGAGGCCGGCTCCGCCGCGCAGCGCACCGTGGCCGCCGAGCAGGGCCGCGCCGCTCTTGCCCGCCTCACCCGCGAGCACGAGCGCGTGCCCGGCCGTGCCCTTGTGGGCGTCGTTCGCGCGCGCGGGCAGCCACGCCGCCGCGTCGGCGAGCTCGAGCACCCGATCGTGCGCCGGGGGCGGCGGGACGCCGATGTCGACGACCACGACGTCGCCGCTCAGCCCGCGGCCCGGGCCGGTGAGGTGGCCACGCTTGTAGCCCGCAAAGGTCGCGGTCAAGCGCGCCGGCACCGCGACGCCGTGGACCGCTCCGGTGTCCGCGTCGACCCCGCTCGGCAGATCGAGCGCGAACACGGGGACGCCGCTCGCTGCCATCGCGGCGAGCGCGGCGGCGCGCCAGCCCTCGATCGCGCGATCGAGGCCCGTCCCGAATACGCCGTCGACGATCGCGCTCGCGTCGCGCAGCGCGGCATGCAACGCGTCTTGCGATTCGCGGATCTCGATCGCGCTCACCCCGAGCGCCTCGAGCGCGCGGATCGCGATCGCGGCGTCGCCGCTGACGTTGTCGCGCGCGCCGAGCACGAAGCAGCGCGGCGCGTGCCCGAGCGTGACGAGCCGCCGGGCCACCACCCACGCGTCGCCGCCATTCTGCCCGAGGCCGCCGACGATCACCGGGCGCGCCAGCGCGTCGCCGAGCCGCGAAAGGAGCACCTCCGCCGCGCCGCGCCCCGCGTTCTCCATGAGCAGGCTGCCCGGCACCCCCGCTCGGATGCGCTCCGCGTCGAACGCGCGCGACGAGCTTCGAGAGAGCAGCGCGACGCTCATTCGCGCTCGCTCTCGCCGCGGTCGATCGCCTCGCGCAGCCGATCGAACGCGGCGTCGAGCCCCTCGAACACCGCGTCGGCGATGAACGCGTGGCCGATGTTGAGCTCCTCGATCTCGGGCACCGCGCCGACGAGGTCCGCCACGTTGCGCACGTTGAGACCGTGCCCCGCCGCGACGGTGATGTCGTCGTTCAGCGCGACCGCGCGACGCGCCGCCTTCGCGATCCGCTCGAGCTCCACCTCGGCGTGCTCGTCGGTCTCCGCCTCGCAGTAGTCACCCGTGTGGAGCTCGACCGCGTGCGCGCCGAGCGCGACGGCGGCCTCGACCTGCGCGGGATCCGGATCGATGAACAGGCTCAGCGCGATCCCCGCCTCGTCGAGCCGCGCCTTGATCGATCGCAGGCGCGCGCCCTGCCCCATCACGTCGAGCCCGCCCTCGGTCGTGCGCTCCTCGCGCCGCTCGGGCACCAACGTGACGAGGTCCGGCTTGATGCGCTCGGCGATCGCCACCATCTCGTCCGTCGCCGCCATCTCGAGGTTGAGCAGCGTCTTCACGAGCTTGCGCAGCAGCTCGACGTCGCGGTCCTGGATGTGACGTCGGTCCTCGCGCAGGTGCACGGTGATCCCATCCGCGCCCGCGCGCTCGCAGACCAGCGCGGCCTCGACCGGATCGGGGTACGCCGTCCCGCGGGCATTTCGCAGCGTCGCGACGTGATCGACGTTGATGTGGAGGCGCACCGCCATGTCATCCCTCTCGTGAGCCGAGCTCGAAGCGATCTCCGTCCTCGGCGAGGCGGAGGCGCTGAGCGTAGCCCGCGGCGCGCACCTGCGCCGCGATGTCGACCCCGTCGCACTCCGGGTAGAAGTGCGTGAGCACGAGGTCCTGCACCCCCGCCGCGACCGCCACCTCGGCCGCCGTCCGCGCGTTGAGGTGCCGCTTCGTCTCGCGGTCCGCCGGGTAGCTGCACTCGAGGAGCGCGACGTCGACGCCCCGGCACAGGTCGACCAACGCATCGCAAGGTCCGCTGTCACCCGAGAACGCCACGCTCGCGCCATCCGCCTCGACGCGCAGGCCGAGGGATCCTTTGAGGTGGAGCACCTCGCGGCCCGCGATGGTGAACGGTCCGACCTCGACGCGGTCGCCATCGTCGAGCTCGACCACGTCGCGTGGCGCCTGGCCCGCGTCGACCCACGCCCCGTGCACCGCCTCGAGCCCCGCGACGTGCGCGCGATGCCCCACCGGACCGATCAGCGTGATCGGCGCCGTGCACTCGGTCACGAGGCGTCCGAACAAGACCGCCGACAGATCGCAGCAGTGGTCGAGGTGGTGGTGGGTCACCGCCACGATCCGTGCGGTGTCGAACGTGATCCCCGCCTCGGGCCAGCGCCGCGTGCTCCCCGGACCGCACTCGATCAGGCAGGCGGTGCCGTCGTCGGCCACCAGCGCGTAGCCGCTCGCTCCTCGGGCGCGATGGGGGATCGCGGTCCCCGAGCCGAGCACGTGGAGCCTCACACGAAGTCGGCCCCGACCTTCACCATCGTGTGATGCTCGTGGGTGCGCCCGAGCACCACGTCGACGGTGTCGGCGGGACACTTGGCGTGCCAGACGAGCAGCCGCGCCACGAGGCGCAGGATGTCGTCGTCGTCGAGCTGGGGAGCGCGATCGTGCACCCGCACGCCCCACTGCTCCTGGCCCGCGTACAGCTCTGCGCGCATGAACACCACGCCGTCCGGCCCGGAGAAATCCCAGTGCGAGTCGGCCCGCGCCGAGACCTGATCCACCTTCGGCGGGACCACCCTCACGATCTTCACGCTGTCGATCTCGAAAGCCATCCTGTCCTCAGCTCGGCCCTCAGCTCGGCCCTCAGCTCGCGTAGCGCCGACGGAGCAGCTCCTCGATCGCGTCCGAGGCCGACGGAGCCTCGTAGTGGTAGCGGTCGTAGAGCGAGCTCAGCGTCGCGCGCGCCTTCGCCGCCCGCTCGGCGCCCATCCGTTCGATCCGCACCTCGTCCTCGCCGAGGACCCCCAGCGCGTCGCCCGCGATCTCGGCGAGCTGCTTCTTGAGCCGCTCGTACGAGGCCTCGCGCAGCTTGCGATGATGCTGCGGGAACACGCGCGCGTACTCGACCGCCTCGTCGGGGTGATCGATGTAGTGACCCGCCACCGCGCTGATCAGATCTTTGCGGAACGTCTCGCGGTCCTTCGGCTCGATGTCGAGCATCGTCTCCACGCTGTCGAAGAGCTTCGGGTCCGGCTCCTCGTAGTCGCCGGTCACGCGGTTGAGCACGCGCTCGCCCTTCGTCCAGTAGCTCACGTGCTCGATGTACCGATCGAAGAGATCGATGTACTGCGTCTCCTCGACGAGGCCGGTCGAGTTGCGGAACTCCTCATCGACCCGGTCGAGCCACCGCTCGCGCGCCACCGCGATGAAGCCGACGTGATCGTGGTAACCGTCCTCCGCCTTCTCGCGGAGGAACTCGTAGTCGTCCGACTCGCAGAGCTTCTCGATGTGCTCGAGCACCGCGAGCGGTGAGAGGCACCGGTATCCGCCGTCCTGCGCGGCGTCGAGCAGGAGCGTCCGGATCTCGCGCGGTGACGCGCCGGTCAGGCCTTCGTAGTTCGGCCAGGTGTCGCTCTCGTGGCGGATCGTCTCGATGCCGGCGCGGAGATCCTTCACCTGCTCGGAGCTGAAGCGCGCGGGGATGGCGCCGTCCGCGTAGAGCTCGGCCTTCTCGATGGGGCTGAGCGACGCGGCGAGCTCGCCGAGCGAGCGCTTGTCGTAGTCGTCCGCCTGCGGCTTGCGCATGCGCGTGAGCGTCGCCCACAGCGCGGCGACGTACGCGGAGTGCGGCGCGACGTGGCGGTCCACCTGCGGGAAGATCTGCGCCTCGTAGATCCCTTGCTCGCGCCGATAGTCGAGGAGGTACGGGACGCGCACGAGCTGGAGGCGCCCGCGGAAGCTCCGGTACTCGTGGTGCTCGCGGAACGCGTTGAGGTGGAGCTCGTTGCTCGTCGCGATGAGGAGCGTGTTGAGCGGGAGCTGCGAATAGGTGAGCGACACCTCGCCCGTCTCGATCGCGATCAGGAGATACCGCCACGCGTCGAGGGGGCGCTTCAACAGATCGCTGTACTCGAGGATGCCGCCCGCCGCGTCGACCAGCTCGCCCATCGTCTCGTAGAGCGAGAGCGAGCTGAGCGACGCCGGCAGCACGCCGAGCGAGCGGTCCATGCTGATCTGTCGCTCCTTCGCGTCGACGGCCATCTCCGGACCGATCGACACCGCCCCGAGTCGATAGCGACGCGAGTGGTAGTAGCGCTCCACGCGTACGTGCGAGAGCACGCGAGAGAGATCGCCGCGGTACGCGGTGAGCAGCGCCTCGAAGATGAGGCGGTTCTTGTGGCCGAGCTGCCCGGCGAGCATCGTGTGCGGCGGCGGCGTGTCCAGTCCGCGTGCGTCGTAGAGCTCGCCGATGAGGCGGCGCCGCTCCTCGAGCGGGAGCAGCAGGATCGGGTTCTCGCGCAGCTCGCTCTGGAGCTTGTTGTCGATCCGCTCGTCCGGCAGGTGCGCGAAGCTCTCGCCGGGGGCGAGGTGATCGTCGCGCGAGCCGAAGCCGATCGTCTTGCCGTCGGAGCCGCGCGGGAAGATCCAGCTGAACCGATAGACCGCGCCCTCGTCTTGCCGCGAGTAGTGCTCGAGCGCGCGCATGAGACAGTTGACGAACGTCGTCTTGGCGCTGCCGTTCGGTCCGTGGAGCAGGATGAGCCGGTTGACCCGGCCCTCGCGCACGAAGTTCTGGAGGATCCGATAGAAGCTCGCCTGGAGCCGCTCCTGACCGACCAGGTAGTCGTGGCGGCCGTCGGCCGAGCTCGGGTTCCGATCGAACTCGAGATCGAAGAGCCGATAGCGACGGATCTTCTGCCCGCCCTGCTCGGTATCGACGGTGCCGAAGTAGTCGACGCAGTCTCGGACGTAGCGGGCCGCGTCACGCGTGTAGCGCCACGGGTTCTCCGTCAGGAGCTCGAGGTACTGATCGAACGAGAGCACCCGCTTCTGCGACTCGAAGCGGTCCTTGACGACGGCTCCGATCCTACTGAGGCGCTCTCGCGAGTCGGTCATCGATGATCTCGGCTACTGGACGTTGACCGCGAACGCGAGCGTACGGTGCTCGGGGAAGCACGACTCGGGGGTGCACACCGCGAAGTCGACCTCCGCCGTGATGTTCTTCTCGCCCGCGCTCGTCGCGGTGAACGGCACGTCGAAGCGCGCGCGCCCCTCCGTGAACTCCGCCGCGTCGCCGTTGCCGAGCGGCGCGCTCGGGAGCGTGACGCCGTCCGGTCCGCTCAGCGCGATCTCCATCGGGAAATCCTGGTTGACGTGATACACGCCGCGCGGAGTGAGCTGGATCTGGAACGTCGCCGCCTCGCCCGCGGTGTAGGGGCCGCCGGGCGTCGCGCGCAGCTCGTACGACGGATCCTCGGCGACCGGTCCGGCCGGCGGATCGGGCTCGGCGGGCTCCTCGTGGTTCGCCGTCGGCTCCTGCGTGCCGACGGTGTTCGAGCTGGTGCTCGAGCCTTCGTCTCCGCCGCAGCCCGCTGCGGCCAGCGCGAGGATCGACGCGGCCAGCCACGCCATGGTCTTGTCGCCTTCTCTCTGCATCTTCCCTCCGGGCTCTCCGGTGCGCCCGGAGTATGGTCCACCCGTGGGCGGATTCACCAGCGTCAACGCGAAGTGGCCCCCGGTCGTGCCGATCGCGCTCGTCCTCGCGCTGCTCGCGGCGTGCGGAGGTCCCGAGCCCTGCGCGACGCGCGCGGACTGTCCCGCGCCCACCGTGTGCGGGCTCGCCGGTCGCTGCGCTCGCCTCCGAGAGCCGACCGGCGCGCGGTTCGCGCGATCGCGATGGGTGCTCGCGCGCGACCACGGCGTCACCGGCGCCCCGACCCTGACGGATCGGCTCGCGGTCGGCGATGGGCACGAGGCGTTGCTCGCGTTCGGTCCGCTCCCCGGGGCGAGTCGGATCCTGCGCGCGCTCCTCGTCCTTCACCCGCACGACGCGGCCGAGCGCGGCGACGCGGAGCGCTCGCTCTTCGTGGAGCGCACCGGTCCGTTCGTCGGCGGTGGTCTCCCACGGCGGGGCGGGCACGCGCCGGATCGCTTCGCCGCAGCGGCGCGCCGCGTCGCGCCCGGACCTCCCCGCACGCTGCGGTTCGACGTGACGCACGCCGCGCGCGAGGCCGGCGAGGGCGAGCTCTACCTGATCGTCCGCACCGACGACGCCGCCCTCACGTTCGCGTCGCCGTACCATCGCGATCCGCGCGCGCGTCCGCGGCTCGAGCTCCTGCTCCACTGACGCGTCCGATTTGACCGCGCCGATCCGGGGAACTACCTCCTCTTCCCGTGAGCGACAAAGGACGCATCCTCCTCCTCGAGAACATCCATCCGGGCGCCATGGCGATCCTCGAGGGGGCTGGCTACGAGGTGGACCTGCTCTCGAAGGCGCTCGGCGAGGCCGACCTCGCGCGCGAGGCGCGCGACTGCGTGGCGCTGGGTATTCGAAGCAAGACGCGTATCACTCCGGTCGTGCTCGAGGCGGCGCACGCGCTGCGCGCGGTCGGGGCGTTCTGCATCGGGACCAATCAGATCGCGCTCGAGGCGGCCAACGCGGGCGGCGTGCCGGTGTTCAACGCGCCGTTCAGCAACACACGCAGCGTGGCCGAGCTGGTGATCGCCGAGGTCGTGTTCCTCGCGCGCCAGATGGGCGACCGCAACCGCGAGATGCACGACGGCGTGTGGAAGAAGACGGCGGACGGCTGCCATGAGGTGCGCGGCAAGGTGCTCGGAATCGTCGGCTACGGCCACATCGGCCGGCAGGTCGGGGTGCTCGCGGAGGCGATGGGGATGCACGTCGTGTTTCACGACATCGCGAGCCAACTCCCGATGGGCAACAACGCCCCCGCCGCAGACCTGAACGATCTCTTGTCACGCGCGGACTTCGTGACGCTCCACGTGCCGGCCACCCCGGAGACGGAGTGGATGATCGGCGAAGCGCAGCTCGCCGCGATGCGGCCCGGCGCGTACCTGTTGAACCTGTCTCGCGGAAACGTGGTTGTCATCGAGGCGCTCGCCGAGGCGCTGAAGAGCGGTCACCTCGGGGGCGCATCGGTCGACGTCTACCCGAAGGAGCCGAAGACGAACGACGAGGGGTTCGAGAGCCCGCTGCGCGGACTGCCCAACGTGATCCTGAGCCCGCACATCGGCGGCTCGACGTCGGAGGCGCAGGTCGCGATCGGGCAGGAGGTCGGCGACAAGCTGGTTCGCTTCCTCGACACCGGCATGACCCAGGGCGCGGTCAACTTCCCGCAGGTCGACCTGCCGGTGAAGCCCGGCTCGCAGCGCATCCAGCACGTGCACAAGAACGTCCCCGGCGTCCTCGGCGACGTGCACCGCGTGGCCGCGAGCCACGGCGCGAACGTGATCGGCCAGGTCCTCGGCACCGACGAGCATCTCGGTTACCTCCTCATGGACGTCGCGGCGGGCAAGGGCGCGGCGATCCTCGAGGACATCGCGCAGCTCGCCACCACGATCCGCGCGCGGCTCCTCTACTGAGCGAGCCGCGCGCTCGAACCGGTGAGTCGATCAGATGATGATCGACTGACAACACCCCGTGATGCAGTAGAAGTCGGGCGGACAGTTCGGATCGCTCGGCAGACCGCACTCCTGGACGCCCGCCGGGCAGCGCATCGGAGGCACGCCGCCGTCCCACCGCGAGCCGCCGCCGTCGATCGGAGGCACGCCTCCGTCCGTCGAGCCGGGCGTGCACTCCGGCGGCAGCGTGTCGCGACCGATGCAGAGCTCGCAGTCCCCACAGTCGTTGAAGCAGTCCGCCACCGGCGTGCAGGGCCGACACGCGTCGACGTCCGTCACGTCGGCGAGCGTGCACGTGCCCGTGTTGGTGCCGTCCATCACGGAGCCGATCCAGACCCACTCGCCGCCCATCGCCTGCGGACGCCCATGGATCGCGTCGAACGTGCAGCAGCCGAAGCAATCGCAGCCGTTCGGGGTCAGCGGCACGCAGCGATCGAGGCAGCTCATCGGCTGGTTCGTCGGGCAGGTCATGCCGCCGACGCGCGAGGCATCGTACGCGCAGCCCATCCCCTCGGGATCGTAGCGGGGCGCCGCCTCGAGCGGATCGCAGCGATGGTCCCAACTGCAACGGTCGTTGCCAGACCCGTTGCCGAAGTCGAAGTAGCAGTCCGAGCGACACGGGCCGCCCGTCTCGCCGCCGACGCCCGCGAGCAGGATCGGGCCCTCGGTGTTGTCGCAGGGGCCGAGGCACTCCGGGTCGCGCGCGTCCACGCGACCGTCGCCGTCGTTGTCCATACAGTCACCGCAGTCGTTGAGATGCCCGCCGCACGACGTCACGTAGCAGACGAACGTCCCGCCGCCGTCCTCGACGATGAGGATGCCGCCGTCGCGGATCGCACCGTCGGCGCCGCCCCCGCCGTCGCTACCCGTCCCGCCGTCGATCCCATCGCCGGCATCGCGCCCCGCCGCGTCCATCGAGGTCGCGCCGTCCGGCGTGCCGCCGTCATCGCCCGTCGGATCATCGCAGCTGCAGCCGCCTGCGTACGCGACGAGCGCCACCGCGAGCATCCACCCGAACGAGCGATCGAAAAGTCCTCTCACGCTACCTCCTCGTGCCCGCTCCCGCGCGGGATCATGGCTCGTAGACGAACACACCCTCGAGATCCTCGGTCGACGAGATCAAGCAGCGCTCGGCGCGGCGCCAGCTCCACACGCGGAACTGGTAGACCATGCCGGGCATCATGCTCGCGTCGGACCACACGTAGCTCACGTCCCCGCCGCTCACCGACGGTACATCGAGATCCTCGTGGACGAGCTCACCGAACGCGTCGTAGACGCGGAGCTCGTAGCCTTGCTCGGAGGAATCGTCCTCCCACCGGAACGTAGGTTGCGCGTCGGAGATCGACTCCATGTGATCGGCGCCCGGGCTCTCCACGGCGAGCGCGCCGGTCACCTTGAATGACTCCGAGAGATCGGTCTGGCTCGGCACGTCCACGTGGACGATGTCGGTCCCGGCGATGCACGGATCGGGATCGCGCACACACTCGTCGTTCTCGAACGCGGCGAGCACGACGTAGCGACCCGGCGGTACGTCCTCGATGGTGAACGCGCCCGAGACGTCGCCGACGCGCAGGCCCGCCGGGACCTCGCCGCGGGCCACGTTCTCGCGGAACGTCGACTCGACCACGAGCACGACGCTCGTCGAGCGGCACGCGCCGCCGTTGACGATGTTCACCGATCCGCTGAGCGACGCGAGTCCGTCGCGGCTCGCGGAGAGGACCACGCCGTCGATCACCGCGCCCGCCGCGACCGACGCCGTCTGCTCCTCGACGTTGAGACCGGAGCGATAGCCGTCGAGCACGACGTCGCCCGCGGGAACGTTGAACAGGACGAAGGCGCCGTCCTTGTCGGCGATCGCCGAAGACACCGAGGCGGCGCCCAGCGCGGCCACGACCAACGCGCCACCTGCGTCGGCGTGCGCGATGGAGCCGCTGATCGTCGCGGTGCCCGCCCCCGGCGGAAGCGGGATGAGCGCGATCTCGGTCACCACGCCCTCGACCACGTATCCGGAGCCGGCCTCCTCCGCGACGGCCGTGCTCAGATCGATCGGGAGCGCGGTGCGGGGCGCAGTGGGGAAGGTCTGGTAGCCCGCCGCGTCGGAGCGCAGCGTGATCGGCTCCGCGATCGGCACGCCCTCGGTGTCGCGCACCGCGATGACCGGGATCTCGTAGCTGCCGTCGATCGCGGTGCGCACGCTCGTCGAGCGGGCCGCGCCGTCCGCGTCGATCGCGACGACCGTCGCGCCGGCGATCGCCGCGCCATCGAGCGCGTCGAATACGTGCCCACGCACGACGACTTGCGCGAGACAGGTCGGCTCGCCGCCCGACACCTCCGCACAGACGTACCCCTCGTCGCACCCCGCGCGGGTACCCACGTCCTCGAGCGAGCAGGCGGGGGAATCGCAGCCGCCGAGCGCGGCGCCGAGTGCGGCGCCGAGTGCGACCGCGAGGAGCACGGCACGACGGACTCGTCGATTCGCGGGGTTTCCCTGCATGGTGCGAGGGAGGTGTCCTCCGGGCCCTCGGACGGCTCAGGTATTTTCGCCACCGCGATTTCGGATGGATCTCGGATGCTTGCGCGCGGTACCGCGAATTCTGAGCCGTTCGATCGGCCGGCCGTCACCTCGCTCGTGCCACCATGAGGACGATGGCCGAACGGGGTCGCCCCCTCCCCGCGCTCCGGCTCGTCGGGCCGGAGGAGCCGGTGTCCGACGAGGCGTTGGTCGCCGCGCTCCTCGACGCGCGCGCTCGGGGCGAGCGTCCGGACTCGGGGCGCGCCGCCCTCGAGCGGGAGTTCTTCGATCGCTATGTCCCGCTCGTGGAACGTACCTTGCGCAGGATCCTCGGTCGTGAACAGCACGACGAGTTGTCGGACCTGATCCACGAGGCCTTCGTCGAGGCGCTCGCCTCGTTGCCTCAGCTCAGCGAGGCGGCGGCCCTCCCCGGCTGGATGCGGAGCGTCGCCGCGAACGTCGCCTATCGAACCATCCGCCGGCGCCGCGCGCGGCGCTGGCTCTTCTTCTGGGAGCCCGCGGCGATCCCCGAGCCTCCCTCGATCGAGGCGAACCCGGAGGTGCGGGCCGCGTTCGTCGCCACGTACGCCGCGCTGTCGCGCCTGGGCGCCGAGCATCGGGTGTGCTTCGCGCTGCGCCACCTCGAGGGCCTCTCGCTCGCCGAGGTCGCGGAGGCGCGCGGCGTCTCGTTGGCCACCGTGAAGCGCCGGCTCGCGACCGCGGAGGCGCGCTTCACGCGCATCGCCGAGGGGGATCCGGTGCTCCGCGAGTGGCTCACCGAGGGGGGGCGATGGACGACCCGATGAACGAGCGCCTGCGCGCGCTGAGCGAGGCGGTCGCGTCCGCGGACGGGCCGGACGACGCCGCGATCGCGTCGGCGCGGCGTCGCATCGGAGAGCCTCGTCGTCGTCCCGCGAGGGCGCGGGGCTACTCCGCTCCCGGCTACTCTGCGCTGGCCTACGCGTCGCTCGGCCTCGCGGCGGTGGCCATCGCGCTGCTCGCCTGGCGCGGGCTCACGCCGGATGCGACCCCGCTCACCTATCGGATCGACGGCTCGGCGCCCGCGGGGTCGCACTGGCTGTCCACGCCGACCGAGCCCGCCGAGCTCGCGTTCTCCGAGGGTACGCGCGTCGTGATCGCGACCGCGTCGCGCGCCCGGGTCAGCGCGCTCGAGCCGGACGGAGCGACGTTGCAGCTCGAGCAAGGATCATTGCACGCCTGGGTCGTGCACCGCGACACGTCGCGATGGGAGGTTCAGGCCGGACCCTACGTCGTCCGCGTGACCGGCACCGAGCTCGAGCTGGAGTGGGACGCGGAGGCGGAGTCGCTGCGGTGCGCGGTCGAGGAAGGGGCGGTGAGCGTGCAAGGCGGGCTGCTCCGCGAGCCGCGCACGGTGGTCGCCGGCGAGGAGCTGCGGATCCGACGCGGTGAGCTGGTGCTCCGCGCGGAGAGCGATCCGCGGGCCGACGCGGACGGGGACCGGGCGAGCGCGCAGACCGACGAGCCGGCGCCCTCCGGCGCGTTCGCCGAGGCGGACGGGCCGGGCGAAGTTCCTCGCGAGGCGCCGAGCCCCGCGACCGAGAGCCCCGCGACCGAGAGCCCCGCGACCGAGAGCCCCGCGAGCGGCGGAGTCGATCGGAGCGAGGTGGAGGCGCTCTACGCGGCCGCGGATCGCGCGCGCTACGCCGGCCGGCTCGACGAGGCGGCGCGGGTCCTCACCGATCTCCGCGCGCGGGGCGAGCGCGGGCGAACCTCGTTCCTCCTCGGCCGGGTGACGCTCCAGCGCGGCGACGACGCACAGGCTCGAATGTGGTTTGCGCGCTACACGCGGGAGAGCCCGCGCGGCGCGCTCGTCGAGCCCGCGATGGGTCGGATCCTCGAGATCGATCGACGCGCCGGAGGCCCCTCCGCGCGAGCCAGCGCCGAGCGCTACTTGGCGCGGTTTCCCGAGGGCGCGCATGCTCCGCTCGCGCGGTCGATCCTCGACGCGCGTCCATGAGAGCGGCGAGCTTCCTCATCACGTGCCTCCTCGCGCTCGTGCCGAGCGTGGCGCGCGCGGAGGGCCGGGTCGCGCTCGATGGAGATGAACAAGACACGCTGACGGCGCGCGTCGCGCGCGAGCTCGCGCTGGCGGGGCTCGAGCGGGGCGCCGCGGCGGACCCGGACCTGCCGCGCATCGAGGTCGCGCCGGGCGAGGTCCGGTACGTGCCGGTCGGTGAGCCCCCCCGGACGTGGCCCCGCGCCGGCGGAGACGATCCGAGCCTCGCGCTCGCCGTCGTCGAGGCGGTGCGCGCCGATCTCGCGGCGGCGCCCGCCTCCGATGCTCCGGCCGAGGACGCCCTCGACGAGCCCGCGCCGCCACGGGCCCCGATCTTCTCTGCGTGGCTCCTCGCGTCGGCGCAGCTCAGCCCGGGCGGCATCGACCCTCTCCTCGCGCTCGCGATCGGAGGCGAGGTCCGCGTGGTGTGGCGCGCGTACGTCGAGCTGTTCGCACAAGTCGTGTTGCCGGAGGCGTACCTCGCGCAGAAGCGCTTCGAGTTCGGTTTCTGGACGGGCCTGTTCGGCGCTGGGTTCGGCGCCTCGCTGCTCGAGGACGCGGAGCCGGTCGCCCTGCGCGCCGCGATCGGGCTCGCAGTGCAGCCGACCGTGTTGGACGGCGAACGCACCACCTGGGCCGCGGTGCCGTACCTCCGCGTCGCGTTCAGCGTGCGGCTGATCGATGCGCTCGCGATCCGGGCGGACGCGGCCGTGGGCGCCGCCCTCCCCGAGCACGACCTCCGCTTCCGCGCTGGTTTCCGCGCGACCTACGGTCTCCCGATCGCCAGCTTCGGGATCGGGCTCGAGCTCGACCTCTGAGCCGCGCGCGTCACGGACGAGAGCGCGCGCAGGCCATCGCGCAGCCCTCGCGGTCGGCCGCGTCGTCTCGCGCCGGGTCGGTTCAGCGGGGCGTCGCGACCGCGCCGGAGCGCTCGCCGATCGCGACCCACAACGCACGGAGGAATGCCGCGCCGACGATCCCGTAGCCGCGCGGGCCATAGTGGAGCCGGTCGCGCGCGACCATCCCCTCGAACCGCGCCCACCGCATCAGGCTCCCGGGACCGCCGCTGAGCTGGCTCGGATCCCAGAACGCACAGCCGAGCGACATCGCGACCCGGCGTTGGATCGCGGCCACCGCGCGCATGCGCGGCGCGTGCTCCTCGAACGTCGCGAGCGGCGCGCTGATCAGGCAGCTCGCGTCCGGCGCGAGCCCGCGCACCTTCGCGACGGCACGAAACGACTCTTGCTCGTATGTACCCAGCGGGAGCCCTCGATCGATCGCCTCGTTGCCCCCGTAGCTGAGGATCACGAGGTCGGGGGTGCGCCCCGCGATCTGCGCGCGCAGGAGCGCTTCGTCCCAACCGTTGATCGCGCTCACGCGATGCCCGTTGATCCCGAACACGTCGTACGCGAGCCCGTGGGGACGCTCCACGACGACCCCGAGCACCCGGGCCCTGCCTCCCACCACGCGCACCGTGACGTCGTGGGATGCGCCGTCGAGCTCGGCGCGTACCAACGCGAGCCCGCCCTCGGCCGGAACGGCGGGGATCGGCGCGCCGTCCACGCGCACCTCGACGTGCCCCGGCGTGTCGGCGAGTGAGTGCACCTCGAGCCGACGTCCGCACGAGTCCTCGGGCACGCGCACCGCCAGCGACGAGCCCGGCGCCCCCTCGACAGAGACGCCCGCCAGCCCGTAGCGTCCGTCGGACACGCCGAAGTCGCGCACGTAGCCGCGACGCCGCGTCTGCCAGAGCCCGCGCGGCTCGACGTGCGCGACGCGACCGCGCCGGATGCTCCCGACGCCGACCGGCAGGAGATAGCCGCCCTCGGACGACCCATAGCGCGCGCCGAGCCCGTCGCGGACGACCTTGGTCAAGAGGTCCGCCGCAATGTTGCTGTCACCGTAGTGGAAGACGCGAACGGTGGCGGACGGGTCCGTCTCGCGTCGCGCGAGCGCCGCGACGAACGCGTCCAGCGCCTCCGGCAGCTCGATCGGCGAGGGCCGGATCAGCGGGCCGCCGCGCGCGCCCGGAGCGCGTCCCTCCTGCGCGCCGAGCGGCGCGGCGGACGCGACGAGAAAGAAGAGCGCGATCAGCGCGAGGGGGATCGTCTCAGTTCGGCTCACCGTCCGCGATCCAATCGTCGTAGCCCTTGATGAGCGCGCGGTAGAGCACGGTGCCCGTCACGCGCGAGCCGGCGTCGGTGAGGTGTCCGAGATCGGCGGTGACGAGCCGCGGGCTCGCCTGATACCAGCGCCGCATCGTCCCGGACCCGCCGAGCGCGCGGTACGCATCGAAGAACGCACACCCTTCCGCGACGGCGACCTCGCGCTGCGCGTCGACGAGCTCGGGCACGCGGTCGCGCGTGCGGATGTGACCGCGCACGCGCTCGCCCTTGTCGAGGATCGACATCACGAGACAGCTCATGCCTGGTCGCCCCGCACGAAACCGCCGGACGATCTGGCGGTAGTAGCCGACGTACTGGTCGTGGAGATAGGGCACCGACTGGCTCACCGCGTCGTTGGCCCCCATCCAGAACACGACCAGGTCGGGCTCGCGCTGCGCGACCTGGGCCCGCAGGTGATCGTCGTCGAACAGGCGGAGGACGCGGGTGAACGCGCCGATCAGCGCGAGCCCGTCCACCACCACGCCGGGCCCTGCGCGCTCCATCGCCACACCGTAGAGTCGCAAGTCCTGCTGCGCCTCGCCAGCCTCGTCGTCGTGTCCGTCCGGCACGTGCGCGCGGAGCGTCAGGCGATGCGCCCCGTCGCGCGCGCGGATCGTCTCCACCCGATCCTCCACCTCGTCGGCGCGCGTGCTCACGATCCGCGGCGGCTCGTCGTCGAGCTGAAGAGACAGCTCGCCGCCCTCGGGCCACGCCTGATGGAACACGCGAAACGTGCTGACCGCGTCGCCGGGGGCCTCGTCCGTCGTCTCGAACGTGGAGATGGCGCGCCGGTGCCGATTGATCGCGACCACGCCGCCGAACCCGTAGCGGTCGAGGGGCCCGTCGCCGCGGTTCACCACGAAGGTGTCCCAGTGGTCCGATGTCCACCGCACGTCTTGATGTCGCTGGTAGCGCCACCCCGGCGCGACGGGGACCCAGCCCTTGCCGCCGTCGCCGAAGATCGCCTGCATGCGCGCGCGCACCACCGACGTCGCGCGGTCCGCGCCGTTGATCGAGGTCCCGTACACGCTGATCCGGGCGAGCACCGGCTCACGGCGCGCGACGCGCCCGAGCCGCGCGTAGAACCGGTTCATCGCTCCCGTGGGGTCGTCGATCCCGCGGGAGAGCCCGGCGAACTCCTCGGCTGGGATCCTCGGCAGCGGAGGTCGTTCCGGCTCGCCCGGGTCCTCGTCGCGGCGTCGCGCCTGGCGCGGTCGGTCGTCGCTCGCGCTGGGGAGCGGTGCGCGGCGCATCAAGGTGTCGTCGTCGTGGAACGCGGGGCGCCGCGTCAGAGCGGCGATCCCGCTCCGCAACGAGGGTTGATCCTCCACGATGTGCGCGAGCGGAACCGGCTCGCCGGGGACCCACGCGCGGTACGGCTCGAGCCCTGGCACGAGGTACGGGATGACCGCCACCGCCGCGGCGACCAGCGCGATCCACGCCGCGCGACGCACCCCGTCGATCGGTGGGAGCGGCGACTCGAGGTCGGCGTCGTCCTGCGCGGTGATGGGAGGTTGGCGGGAGAGGGACTCGCTCATCGTGGACCTCAGAACTGGAAGTAGATGAAGGGGGCGGGTTGACCCGCGGAGACGCGCAAGAGCAACGCCGCGACCAGCGCGACGAGCACGCCCATGAGCGGCCACGGCAAGGTGCGCAGGCGCTGCTCGGCGGTGTCGACCCAGGCGCGCGGGCAGAAGTGGAGGAACGTCATGCCAGCCACCACCACGAAGACCCAGGGGCTCGCGCGGAGCGAGAGCCAGTCGCCCGCGAAGAGGCGCCCGTACACCTCCCCCATGCGCTCGAGGCTCGGCGAGCGGAACACCGGCCACTGGAGGAGGAAGTACGCGAAGCAGATCATGACGAGCGCGACGCGCTTGATCCCGCCATCGGGCGGGGCCGACGAGAGCCCGCGCGCCTCGCGCCAGTGGCGGTAGTAGCGGTTCAGGGTGACCCCCACCGCGTGCCACAGGCCGAACAGGATGTACGGCCACCCGGCGCCGTGCCAGATCCCGATGATCAGGAACGCGAGGAACAAGTTGACGTACGCGCGCGCGGGCGATCCGCGGTTGCCCCCGAGCGGGATGTAGAGATAGTCCATCACCCATCGCGACAACGTCATGTGCCATCGACGCCAGAACTCCATCGGACCCGTGGTGTTGAACGGCCGGTCGAAGTTCTCCGGCAGCTCGAAGCCGAGCAGGCGCGCGCTCCCCCGCGCGATGTCGGTGTAGCCGGAGAAGTCGCCGTAGAGCTGCCACGTGTACGCATAGACCCCGAGCCACATCTCGGCCGAGCTGAACGCCCCCGGGTTGTCGAACGCACGATCGATGATCGAGACGGCCAGGAAGTCGGCCACCGCGACCTTCTTCACCATCCCGCGAAGGATCAGGTAGACCGCGCTCGACGCCTGGCCCGCGTCGAGCTGCGGCGTGCGCGTGAACTGCGGCAAGAACTCTTTCGCGCGTACGATCGGGCCGGCCACGAGCTGGGGGAAGAACGCCACGTACGTCGCGAACTCGAGGAGGCTCCGGCTCGGCTCGATGCGCCGGCGGTAGACGTCGATCGTGTAGCTGAGGGTCTGGAACGTGTAGAACGAGATCCCGACCGGCAGGACGAGGTCCAAGAGCTGCGGGTGGAGCGTCACACCGAGCGGCGCCATCACGTCGCGCGCCGCCACCTGCGCGAAGTCCGCGTACTTGAACAGCCCGAGCAGTCCGAGGTTGCCGGCGAGGCTCACCCCGACGAGCGCGCGCCGGACCCACGGATGGCGCGCCCGCCCGAGCCCGAGGCCCACGCCGTAGTCGAGGAGCGTCGAGAAGACGACGAGCACGATGAAGATCGAGCTCCACGACATGTAGAACGCGTAGGAGGCGACGAGGAGCAGGACGATGCGCGCGGTTCGCAGCAACAGCGCTTGCACGCGACGATCGCGGTCCAGCGGCCGCGCGAGGCTCGCCCGCTCTCCGCGCACGAGCCCCCAGTACGCCACGAAGACGAGCGCGAAGAAGAGCACGTAGTCGAGGCTGTTGAAGAGCATCGGCGAGCCGGACCGCCCAGCGCGACCGCGACGCCACGAGCCTCCACGCGAATGCGAACGGACTCCCATCGCCAGCGGCGATGTGACGTCGCGACCGCTTCAGCGCGCCTTCACGACACGCAACGGGCGATCACGCTCCTTGGATCGCAAGAAGCGCGCGGAGCGTCAAGGGAGAGGAGCGGAATCGGGCAGCACCTTGCCCGGATTGAGGATGCCGTTCGGATCGAAGACGGCCTTGAGCTTCTTCATCAGCGCGAGCTCCGCCGGGCTGCGCGTGTAGCCGATCCACTCTCGCTTCAACAGGCCGATCCCGTGCTCGGCGCTGACGCTCCCGCCGTGGCGGCGCACCAGCGCGAACATCGCCTCGTCCGCGTCATGGACGCGCGCGAGGAACTCCGGCTCGTCCATCGCGTCCGGCTTCATCACGTTGACGTGCAGGTTGCCGTCTCCGATGTGGCCGAACAGGCAGATCTCGAACGCGGGGTAGCGCGCCTCGAAGAGCGCCTCGAGGTCGCTGCAGAACCCCTCGAGCGCGGCGATCGGCAGCGCGATGTCGTTCTTGTGCGGCAACCCGGTGGCCGAGAGGCTCTCGCTGATCCCTTCGCGGAGCGCCCAGAGCTGCGCCGCTTGCTCGCGGTTCGCGGCCAACGTGCCGTCGAGCACGGCCTCGGAGTCGAGCAGCGCCTCCAGCCATCCATCGAGCGCCGCGCGATCGGGCGCCTCCACCTCGAGCAACACGTATACGGGACACGCGCGCTCGAGCGGCGGCGCGAGCCCGCGGTGCGCGCCGAGCCGCGCCATGCAGCGATCGGTCATCATCTCGAACGCGCTGATCTCGAACGGGCCGCCGCGCGCGGCCGCGAACAGCGCGAGCACGCCCGCGAGATCGGCCACGCCGAACAGGAACACGTCGAGCTGCCCGGCCGGCCGCGCGAGCTTCAGCGTCGCCGCGCCGATCACGCCGAGGATCCCCTCGCTGCCGATGAAGAGCTGCCGGAGATCGATCCCCGTGTTGTTCTTCTCGAGCGCGCCGCCGAGCGTGAGGAGCTCGCCCTCGCCCGTCACCACCTCGAGGCCGAGCACCCACTGCCGCGCGAGCCCGTGGCGGATCACCTTCACCCCACCCGCGTTCGTCGCGAGGTTGCCGCCGATCTGCGAGCTGCCCTTGCTCGCGAAATCGACCGGCCAGGTGAGCCCGCGCTCCTTTGCCGCGTGGTGCACCGCCTCGGTGATCGCGCCGGCCTCGACGCGCACCGTCCGCCCCACCGTGTCGATCGGCCCGATCGCGCTCATCGCGCTCAGCGAGAGCACGAGCTCCCCGTCCTTGGCCACCGCGCCCCCCGCGAGCCCGGTGCGGCCGCCGGACGGCACCACGGGCACGCGGAGCGCGTTGCAGCGCGCGATCAGATCGCGAAGCGCTTCGATCTCGGTAGGGAACGCGATCGCGCCGGGGTCCGGTCGATGGACGCGCGTCCAGTCGCCCCCGAAGCCCTCGAGGTCGCTCGGATCGGTCGAGACGCGGCAGACCTCGCGCAGCGCGCGCAGCGCTCCCTCGTCCAGCCGCCTCATCGCGGTGGTCTAGCAGGGCCCGCCCGCAGCGCCGAGGCCGATTTCTCGGGTTGCGATGCCCGCGCGCGGTGAGGCACTCTCGATCCCGCTGCATGCGCCGCCGCACCAAACGGCTGGGCCGCTATCACCTGACGGAACGGATCGCCTTCGGAGGGATGGCGGAGCTGTTCCGCGCTTTCACGTTCGACGAGGACGACTTCAAGCGCGACGTCGCGATCAAGCGCCTGCTCCCGCACTACCTCGAGGACCAGCAGTTCATCACGATGCTGACCGACGAGTTCAAGCTGGTCAGCCACCTCAAGCATCCGAACATCGCCGAGGTGTTCGAGCTCGTCGAGGTCGACGACAACATCCTCATCGCGATGGAGTACGTCGACGGCAAGGATCTGCGGTCCACCGTCGAGCGTGCGCGGACGATGAAGCTCAAGCCCGCGCTCGACGACATCGCGTACTGCATGGCGCGCGCGCTCGACGGGCTCCATCACGCGCACGTCGCGCGCGACGATCACGATCAGCCGCTCAAGATCGTGCACCGCGACTTCAGCCCGTCGAACCTGCTCATCGCGTACGACGGCACGGTCAAGCTGTGCGACTTCGGGATCGCGAAGGCGAGCCACAACCGCATCCAGACGAAGACCGGGATCATCAAGGGCAAGGTCAAGTACATGAGCCCGGAGCAGGCGTTCGGCCGCAAGCTCGACTGGCGCTCCGATCTGTTCAGCGCGGGGAGCGTGCTCTACGAGCTCGCGACCAGCGCGGCGCCGTTCCACGCGAACAACGAGATCGATCTCATCTTCGCGGTGCGCGACGCGGCGCCGACGCCCGCCCAGCAGCTCAACCCGGAGATCCCGGACGAGCTCGTGCACGTGATCGAGAAGGCGATGAGCCGCTCGCGCTCCGCGCGCTATCAGACGGCGATCGAGTTTCGCGACGCGCTGCTCCGATTCCTGCGCAACCACAACCCGCGCTATCGGCGCACCAAGCTGTCGCGCTTCATGAAGCGGGTGTGGAAAGAGGAGATCGAGCGCGATCTCCGCGCGATGGAGGAGTTCGTCCTCGATCCGGAGAGCCAAGGGCGCCCCGTCGATCTCGGCAAGAACCTCATCGCCGACGCGCTGGGCCCCGACGCGACGTTCAGCCGGTTCAGCCCGAGCCCGACCAACGCGGCGCATTCGCTCGCCGACGCCGTCGAAGAGATCGAAGAGCTCGACGAGCCCCTCTCGGACATCGAGACGCTGCAGGGAGACAAGAACGATGCCCGCGCGGAGCCGCACGGCCGCGACGCCGACATCCCGACGGTGCGCGGCGGCTCGCGCCGTCCGCCCAAGCCGCCCCCTTCCCCGCCGGCGTCGCCCGCCGACGACTACGACCCCATCCACGACGAGAAGACCGCCGTGGTCGGTCACCGGCGCGACACGTGAAGATCCACGTCCTCGACGGGACCTACGAGCTGTTCCGCATGTTCTTCGGCGCGCCGCCCGCGAGCGCGCCAGACGGACGCGAGGTCGGCGCGACGAAGGCGCTCCTACGGAGCTTCCTGTTCCTGCTCGAGGACCCGGAGGTCACGCACGTCGGCGTCGCGTTCGACACCGTGATCGAGAGCTTCCGCAACGATCTTTTCGATGGATACAAGACCGGCGAGGGCCTCGACCCGGTGCTCCACGGTCAGTTCCCGCTCGTCGAGCGCGCGTCGGAGGCGATGGGCTTCGCGACGTGGCGGATGATCGAGCACGAGGCCGACGACGCGCTCGCCACCGTCGCCGCGCGCTATCGCGACGATCCCCGCGTCGAGCAGGTCGTGATCGCGACGCCGGACAAGGACCTCGGGCAGTGCGCGGTCGGGCAGCGCGTCGTGCTGTGGGATCGACGGCGGCGACTCGTGCTCGACGAGGCCGCGGTGACCGAGAAGCACGGCGTGCCTCCGCGCTCGATCCCCGATCTCCTGGCGCTGGTCGGCGACACGGCGGACGGCATCCCCGGGATCCCGCGCTGGGGCGCGAAGAGCGCGGCGGCGGTGTTGAGCGCGTACGGCCGCATCGAGGACATCCCGGACGACGCGGCGGCGTGGAAGCTGAAAGTACGAGGGCAAGACGCGTTGGCGAAGAACCTCCGCGACAACCGAGAGGCCGCCCTCCTCTACAAGACCCTCGCGACGCTCCGCACGGACTCCGACATCGCGTGCGAGCTCGACGACCTCGTGTATCGCGGCGCCGACCGCGCGAAGCTCGAGGCCCTCTGCGACGAGATCGGCGACACGTCGTTCGTCCAGAAGGTCACCCGGTTCGCGTAGCTAGCGACCGCCGAACATCGGGCCGATGTACGAGCGCGCGGCGACCACGTTGTCGTACCACTTGTGCGTCTCGCCGCTCGGGTTCTGCCCCGAGTGGAGGTTGAGCCCGAAGCGATCGATGGTGAGCGACGCGACGTCGCGGAGGCGCAGGTTCGGGAAGTCTGCGATGAGCTCGCCGTCGAGCCAGAGCGCGATCCGACCGTCGCGCATGCCGGGTGTGTTCGCCTGGAGCATCACCTCGTAGCTGTACCAGCGGCCCAGCTCCGGCGTGATGTTCGTCCGCGGCACGAACATGGGACCGAACTCGCCCGGGATGCTCGTGTTCGGCAGGACCTCGCCGTTGGGGAAGAAGTGATCGCCCCACTGCGAGCGCTGCTCAGGGTGATAGATATAGACATTCAAGCTGCCGGGGCTCGCCTCGGTCTCTTCCCCGCGCCAGCACTCGTACTCGATGAGGAACTTGTTCATCCCATCCGCGGGGATGCCCGGCGTCGCGTTGCCGTCGACGAAGTAGTGCGCGCTGATCCCCCCGCCGTTGTGGCTCGATCCCCAGATGTCGAACGAGGGATCGAACTCGGCGTACCAACGGAGGAACAACACGTCGAGCTCGGGGCTCACCGTGCGCGCCACGCCGTTGCTCAGCTCGCTCGTCTGCTGCGGCGCGGTGAACCGGAGCGACTGGGATCCCGCGAGCACGTGCGTCGGGTCCGACTCGATGTCGGCGTTCCAATAGACGCCCGCGTTCCAGTTGGTGTCGAGGTCGGCGCCGCTCCCGTAGCTCTCGAAGTCGTCGAAGAAGATCACGTCGTCGTCCGCGCCGATCCCGACGTCGCCCGGGTAGCGCGACGCGATGCCGGTGTTCCCCGAGGGGAGCGAGCCGGGCGGGAGGTTGGCGTCGGGCCGCGGGCCCGCGTCGCTGGCCGGGGCGTCCAGGGCCACGCCACCGTCGCGCGCTCGGCCTCCATCGCGCCCGCCGCCGTCCTCAGCCGCGGCGCCGTCGTCGCACGCGGCGAGCGCGAGCGCCGCGAGCCCACACATCGATCGGGCGATGTTCCACGCGTCATGCATCGGCCGTCCCCCGAGGACCAGGCTACCTCGGCTGGGCCACGCGCGTCAGCGGCGGCACGTTCCACCCGGCCGTTTACGAATCCTGACAGACCAGCGCGCAGCGACCGCCGTCGGAGACTCGCCATGACCCGTCGACTCTCCCGCGCCGTGCTCGCGCTGTTCATCGTCGCCCTCTCCGCCTCCGCCACCGCGCAGGCTCCCACCTCGGCCCCCGCGTTCGCCGCTCCCGTCACCTACCAGCGCTGCACCGAGAGCTGGGCGTTCGCGTGCGGCATGCGCGACGCCGAGGGGCGCACGTACGGGACCGCACATCGACAGACGCATTGCACTCGCTACACGTTCGCGCCGGACGGGACCGTGCACGTCGACGAGCCCTTCCCCGGCGTCGCGCCGATCGTCGGTCGCTACCGCATCGAGCGAGGCGCGCTGTCCCTCCAGCTCCTCGACGAGGAGGGCCACGTGACGACGCGCGAGACGCTCGCGCTGTCCGACGACGGGTCGACCCTCGGCGACCTGCGCCGGGTCGAGCCTCAGCCGCCGCCGGTGAGCGAGGGCGACTGAGCCGTGACGGCCCCGGCCGTCGCGCGCCCGCGCTCGGCGGGCGCGTGCGCCCACGGGCTCGGCGGAACCATGCGCGCGAGCGCCTCGAGGATGACCGGCGTCCAGCTCACCCACGAGTGATTGCCTTCGAACTCCAGCTCCTCGTGCCGCACGTGGTGCGCGGACAGGTGGTCGGCGAAGCGGCGCCCCGTCGCCACGATCGGCTCACGGTCCTCGTCTCCCCACGCGACCATGAGCCGCATGTCACCGCGGTCGGCGTCGCTCCGCCAGCGGGCGAACGGGTCGTCCTCGGCCACGCGGTCCCTCGCCTCGCCGCTCGTCGGACCGAAGATGCGGTCCATCGGCACGATCGGGACGAGCAACGGGTTTTGCGCGAGGTTGATCATCGCGTCGGTGTCGAGGATCGGTGCGCTGATGAACGTGGCCGTGGCGAAGCGATCCGGCCGATGGAGCGCGAAGCGGATCGCGCCGGAGCCGCCCATCGAAACGCCCATCACGTGGTGCCCCTCGGGCGCCGGGAGCGTGTGGTAGTCGTACGCGACGCGCGGCACGACCTCGTCGACCACCCAGTCCTCGTAGCGCGCGCTCCCGTCGTACCAGTTGGCCCAGAAGCCGAGGTCGCCCTGCGGGACCACGATCACGGCCCGGGCCACCCGGCCGTCGCGCATCGCCTCGTCGAGGCGCGCGGCGAGCGCGAACCGATCGAACACCTGCGCGTCGTCGCCGCCACCGTGGAGGAAGACGACGAGGGGTAGCCGCTCGTCGGGGCCGAACCCCGGCGGCGTGTACACCGCGTAGCTCATCTCGCGTCCGCGCATCGAAGGTGATTCCACGTTCGCGTACGTGAGGTGACGCTCGAACGTCCCGCCGCACGCGCTCAGCGCGAGGAGCGAGAGGAGCGCGGTCGATGAGACTCGGGGCGACACGTACATCTTGCGCAAGGTTCGTTCCTCCCTATCCGAGTCAGATCTTCCGCCCTGCCCCCGGCTCGAGCCCTCGCCCGAGCTGGAGCACGAGCTCCTCGAGATCGTCGCGCTCGTGGCCTCGCGCCTTGTTGAGCGCGCGCATCGCGACCTCCATCACGACCTGCCGGTGGCTCTCGATCCCGTGTCGACCGACGAACCGTGCCCACTCGATGATCGTGGCGGCGCGGAGCGGCGTCCTCTGCGCGAGCTGTCCCAGCCCCTCCGCGCCGACCTCGGCCGCGCCGAGCTGTGCGTGCGCGTTCGCGTACCAGAGCGCCGCGCCGTGAGCGTAGTCGCCCGCCGGATAGCGCGTCGCGAGCTCGCGCCAGATGTGGAGCGCGGTCTTCGGATCGCCGAGCGCGCGATCGAAATAGCGACCGAGCACGAAGAGCGCGCGCGGGGCGAGCTTGGGATCGTCGGTGCACGCGAGCGTCTCGAGCACCGGCACGGCCGCGCCGGCATCGATCGAGAGCTGCGCCTCGGCGAGCGCGAGCCGGGCGAAAGGATCGGTCGGGCGCTCCGCGACCCTCGCCCGCGCCTCGGCGAGCGGATCGTCGCTCGAGACCGCCACGCGGGCGCGCGCGACCCACTCCGCCGAGTCCGAGTACCCCACGACGCGGCCGAGCTCCCGGCCCTCCCGCCCAACCACCACGACGGTCGGCAGATCGAGGATCGCGTACCGACGCACGAGCTCGCGCGCCTCTGGCGCGTCGAAGTCGATCGCGAGGCGAGTCATCGATCCGAACAGCGCCTCGCCCGTCGGTGTGTCGAGCACATCGTGATCGAGGTGCGTGCACATCGAGCACCACGCCGCCTCGAGCTTGAGCGCCAACCGGCCGCCTTCCGCCGCGCGCAGCGCAGCGTCGAACGATCCCTTGGGCCAGCCGGTTCCGGGCGCCGCGGTCACGCCGTCGACCGTAGGGCGCCGCCCCCAGCCCCGCAATCCCGCGGCCCGTGCTCAGTCGAACAGCTCTCCGGTCGTCGCGACCGTCGCGACCCGGGCCAACCACCGGGAGAGCTGGTCCTCGTCCGAGCACGAAGCGATGCGCGCGCGCCGCTCGGGATCGATGACCAAGCCACGCGAGGCGAGGACGGTCAACACCGCTTCCGCGCGACCCTCGACCCGGCCCTCGATCTGGCCCCGCCGGAAGATCCGCCGCTCGAGCTCCGTGGGCTCCGGGAAGTTCCCCAATCGCATCTCTTCCTCCAACCGCGCTCTCGCGGCGCTCCCGAGCGCGGCGAGGATGAGCGAAGTGTAGTAGGCGCTCCGATCCTCGTCGATCCTTGCGACCGCCGCCAACGCGGCGAGCGCGACCTCGAACCCAGCCGGACCATCGCCATGGGCGATCGCGGAGAACACCGCGATCTCGGGGGCGGTCTCCGGCGTGGCGACGACCGGGACATCCGCGCCCGTCAGCACGAGTGGCGCGAGCGAGAGGCCGGGTCGCCGAGTCAGGCCGTGGAGCCGCCGCAGCTCGAGCCGGCGCCGGCCGTGCAGCCAAAGCAGTGGCGGTCCACCGCGATCGCGCTCGCCTCGAGCGCCGCGACGTCGAAGTCGCGGATGTGGGTCGGGCCCCCCTGGATCTCCATCTCGAGCATCTGGTTGAAGTCGCACGCGTAGAGCGTCCCGTCCCATCCGACCGACACGGTGTTGCGGCACATCGCGCTCGACGCGGCCGCCGGGTTGAACGATCGCACGAGCTCTTGCAGGTAGCTCTCGAGGTTGCCCGACTCGATCAGCCACTCGAGATAGCGGCTGATCGGCATGTTGGTCATGCAATAGAGCGCGTCGAAGGTGATCCCTTCGCGCCGCTGGAGCTCGCGCTTCCACTCGCGCTCGAGCGCGCGCTGCTCGCCGGGGAGGAACGCCCCGACCGGGTTCGTGACGAGCACGAGGCGGTGCCTCGGATCAGCCTGGCCGTATCCCGCTTCGTTGAGGCGACGAAGCGCGTGGATGGACTTCTCGTAGACCCCGTCCCCGCGCTGCCGGTCGGTGGAGAGCCGCGCGTAGTGCGGGAGTGAGCACACGACCTCGACCTCGTGATCGGCGAAGAACCCGACGAGGTCGCGGTGCGACGGCGTCTCGAGCACGGTGAGGTTGCAGCGATGCATCACCCGCCGCCCGAGGGCCCGCACCTCACCGATCAGCCAGCGAAAGTCTGGGTTGAGCTCGGGCGCGCCGCCGGTGATGTCGACGACCTCGATCGACGTACGCGCGAGCGCGTCGAGGCAGAGCTGCATCGTCTCCTTGCTCATCACCTCGGTGCGATCGGGCCCGGCGTCGACGTGGCAGTGACGGCACGTCTGGTTGCAGAGCTTGCCCACGTTGAGCTGCAGGATCTCGATGGTGCGCGGGCGGAGCGGCCAGAGGCCGGCCGCGTCGAGCGCCTGGTCGAACTCGCGCGGCACGGGGACCTCCCGCATGCGCGCCCGCTGCACGTCGACGTCGGCGAGCGGCAAGCGTCGCGACGCCAGGCTCCTCGTCTTTCGGACGGCGTCGGTCGTCACATCGAGATCTTTTCGGCGCGGTTCCGCATCTGGATCCCGTGCACGAGCGAGGCCCCGCCCCGGAGCGCCGCCGCCACGTGCACCGCCTCGGTCATCTGATCGAGGTCCGCGCCCTTCCGCAGACAGTCCTTCGAGTAGCTGTCGATGCAGTACGGGCACTGGATCGCGTGGGCGACCCCGAGCGCGATCAGCGCCTTCTCGCGCGCGGTGAGCGCCCCGTCGGCGAAGACGGCGCCGTAGTAGTCGAAGAACTTCTCCGCGAGCTCGGGGCGGTTGTCACCGATGGTGCCGAACTTCTCGAGGTCTTCCCGATCGTAGTAGTGAGTCATCGCGCCCTTTCGCGTTCGTCCCGCAGCGTAGGCGGCGGAGCGCCGGGACGTTACCTCAGCCGGCCGGTGCCGCCGAGGCTCGGCTTTTTTTGTCCCACCGCATCGGTCGAGTAGCTTCGGGCCATGCTCTCGCGCGTCGAGCCCGCCCGTCCGCGCCGCCATCGATCGCAGAAGGCGGTGAAGCTGCGCGCGCGACGACCGGCCGAGGCCCCGCCCGGACCGGAGCCCGCCGAGGCGACCCTCGCGACGCCCGCCCTCGCCCTCCGACGCTGCAGAACGTGCGGCGAGGAGTTCCCGAGCGACTACGCGGTGTGCCCGCTCGACTCGACGCCGCTCGGTGTGGATCGCGAGCTCGAGGATCCCTTGCTCGGCGTGATCCTCGCTGGCACCTATCGCATCCAACGCACGTTGGGACGCGGCGGGATGGGTCGGCTCTACGAGGCGGCGCACGCGCGCCTCGATCGCATGTTCGCGATCAAGGTGCTCCACGAGGGCCACTCGCTCTCCAAAGACGCCGTTCGCCGCTTCGATCGCGAAGCGCGCGCGCTCAGCCGCATCCGATCCGATCACGTCCTCGACGTGGTCGACGTGCTGCGCACGCCGGACGACCGCACGGCGATCGTGACCGCGCGGCTCGAGGGGGAGGACCTCAAGGCGCGGCTGGATCGCGTCGGCAAGATGAGCGTCGCCGAGGCGATCCCGCTCGCGCGCCAGGTCTGTCGCGGCCTCGCCGCGGCGCACGCCGAGGGCGTCATCCACCGCGACCTCAAGCCGTCGAATCTGTTCCTCTCGTGCGGCGCGGACGGTCGCACGACGGTGAAGATCCTCGACTTCGGCGTGGCGAAGCTCAAGGACGACGGCGAGCTCACGCGGACCGGCGCGGTGGTCGGGACACCCGCCTACATGGCGCCCGAGCAGGCGCGGACGAGCGCGAGCGTCGACGAGCGCGCCGACGTCTACGCGGTCGGCGCGGTCCTCTACCGCATGCTCACGGGGCGTGGCCCGTACACCGGCGACGAGCCGGCGCAGCTCCTCACGAGCCTGCTCCACGACGCACCGCCCCGCCCTCGCTCGATCGAGCCGAGCATCCCGCTCGGTCTGGAAGTCGTCTTGCAACGCGCGATGAGCCGCGATCCGGCGGGACGACCCGCGAGCGTGCTCGTGCTCGACGAGGAGCTCGGCGCGTTCGACACCGCGAGCCCACCGAGCGCGTGGGCGCCGCCGTCCGAGGACCAGGGCACGCTCATCCTCCCGCGGGGGAGCCTCGAGCGTGCCGACGCGCTGGCCAAGCGAGCGGCGCGCGCCCGACCGCTGGCGGTGGCGCTCGCCGCGCTGACGTCGCTCGGGGTCGGCGCGGCCGTCGCGCTGATCACGGTGGGCATCCAGACGATCGACGGGGTAGCCCGCACCGCGATCGAGCGCAGCGCGGCGTGGCTCCTCGCGTGCGCGGCCGCGATCGCGGCGCTGTCGCTTCTCTCCCGCTGGATCGGCCAGCGCTGGGTGAGCGCGCCGGAGGTCCTGCGGGTCGACCGAACGCTGACGATCGCGCTCCTCAGCGGTGCGACGGCGATGGGGGTGCTCGCGCTCGCCCGCGCGGCTTACGACGCGCTCGCGATCGCTCCTTCCGCGTCGCTCGGCCCCGCATCGATCGTCGAGGGGTGCACCGTCGCGATCCTCGGCGCGGTGGCGGGGATCCTCGCGCATCGTCGCGCACGATAGCGCCCGCGCTCCGCCGACCGATCCGCGCGACCGCAGCAGCGCGACCACCTCAGCGCAACCACATCAGCGCAGGCGCATCAGCCGCGCGCCGCCGCCCTCGGGCAGGCCGACCGCGCAGGGCACCATCATGAGCGCGCCCTCGTGATCGGTGAGGCGACCGGCGACCCACAGCGGGGTGAGACGGATCAGCCGTGACAACACATCGACCGATGCTCCATCGTCCGCACGCGAAAACGCGATCGCGGCGCCCTCGTCGTCGTACGCCATCGGATCGGGGCTCGCGTCCCACCGACGCGGGGCCACGATCGCGAACGGCTCCGCCTGCCCCGGGTGAGCCGCGATCTGATCGCGATAGCGATCCGCGAGCGCGGTGAACCGACGGTAGCCGTTGGCTCCGAGGCGGCGGACCTCGTCGGCGCTGATCGACGGTGTCACCGAGTATTGCATCAGTCGAAGTCGCCGGGGGCTCGCCCCGTCCTCGACCTCCGCCAACCCGACCGTCACGACCCGAGGGCACGGGCCCACCGAGGCGCTCGCGGCCGCGCGGGAGCGCTCCTCGCGGAAGATCTCGCCGTTCTGGAGATCCGCGAGGTAGCGCCGCTCGATGCCGCCGCGGTCGCTCGTCGCGAGCTGCTCGCGCGAGACCTCGACCATCGTGCGATCGCTGAGGCTCTCGTTCGCGGTGAGCTCGGCCCCGGTCCCCGTCCAGCTCACGACCTCGCTCTTCGCCTCGCGGCTCGGCTTGGCCTCGCGGAGCGAGCGCGCGAAGAGGCTCGCGCCGTAGAGGAGCCGCGCCACGAGCGGATCGTCGCCCCGGTCGAGCGCGGTGCGCAGGCGTCCTGCCCAGCGCGCGAGGCCCGATGGGATCGGGAGCGGCGCCTCCTTCTTCAGCCGCTCGAGGCTCTCCGTGATCGACGGCGAGCTCGCGTTGGCGGTGCCGGTGCGCACCACCGTCGTCACCACGTCCTCGAGCGCCGCCGCGAGTCGCTCCCGCGGCCCGTCGGGATCGGTCGGCGTCCAGCTCATCAGCGGACTCTCGGCCGACGCGACGGTGCGGACGGCCGGCCGCGCGTCCCCCGCGCCGCCGGCGAGCCAACGCAACGCGGCGCGCGCGTGCGGTCCGAGTGGCTCGCCGGTCGACGTCCACGCGATCGCTCCGTCGCGCAGCGTCACGCTCACCAGCTCGCTCCGCCCATCGCAGCTCACGTCGAGCGTCACGCGGGTGACCTCCGCGCTGCCGTCCAGCGGCTCGAGATCCGAGAGCGCCTTGGCCGCCGCTTCGCGCAGCGCATCGCTCACGCCGCACCTCGCAAGCGGAGTTGCTCCTGGCGCCGGCTCAGCTCGAACCGCAGCTCGTTCGGCACCCGCCGCAGGTCCAACGTGAGCACCTCGTCGATGAGCCCGCGCGCGATGTCGACCCGCCCCCCCCGCTCGACCTCGTCGGCGCGCCGGAGGAACACCTTGGCGAGCGTGCGGATCGCGTAGAGGTTTCCCTCGACCGAGCGCTTGTCCGCCTCGAGCGCGCGCCGGAACGCGCCGAGCGCCTGGGCCACGCGGCGCTGGCGCGCGTGGTGGAGCGCGATGGCGGCGAGCGGCCCCGCCCACCCGGGACGGCGCGACGCCGCCCTCTCGAAGCGCGCCACCGCGCGGCGCGAGGCCCCGAGGCCGAGCCACAGGTGACCGATCGCGAAGTCCCACCAGCCCTGGAGCCGCACCACGATCGGATCGCGCTCGCGCTGCGCCATCCCGGTCGCGGTGGCGCGCTGGAGCGCGAACGACTCCGTCGCCTCGGGCCGCTCCTCGCCGCGCAGCTCCATCGTGGCCGCGATGGTCGCCTCCGCGTCGTCGATGTCGCCGAACAGCGCGGCGAGGCTCGCGTCGCTCCGCAGCTCGAGCAGCGGAGGGAGCGCGCGCGGATCACCGCTGCGACCGAGCGCCCGGATCACGTGTGACAACAAGACCGGATCGCTCCGGGTCAGCAGCGGGGTGAGCCGCTCGGTGTCTTCCGCGGTCGCGAGCGCCTCCATCGCGCGCACCGCGACGAACAGCACGCGCTCATCGTCGCTCCCGAGGAGCGGCCGCACGTAGTCTCGCGCGCGGGTGTCCCCCGCGATCCCGAGCGCTCCCGCGAGGACCGCGCGCTCCGCGTCCACCACGCTCCGATCGTACGCGCGCGCGAGCGCGGCGGGCACGCGAGGGTCCTCGATGCGCGCGAGCGCCCTCGCCGCGTCGGTGCCGAGCTCGACGCGCGACTCGAGGATCCCGACCAGCGTCGGCACGAGCCGCGGATCGCCGCTCAGCCGCACCGAGCTCAGCATCGCTCGACGCGCGTCGCGGTCCCCGACTCCGTCGCTCCCGTCGATCACCGACGCGATGTGGGCGACGACCGCCTCCGGGGCGTCGCGCAAGCGCACCATCAGCTGCGCGAGGTCCTCGGGCGGCAGCGCGCGGATCGGATCCTCGTTCGACTGCCCGGACCAGAAGTCGTCGATCGCCGCGATCACGCGCGGGATCAACGCGTCGAACGACTCGCGCTCCTGGCGCGCCTCGCGGCCCCGCGCGCCCGGCAGCGCTTCGCGCGCCCGGCCGACCTCGAACGCGATCTCGACGTCGCGCGAGCCGAGCAGCGACGTCGCGATCGATCGGACCTCCTCGTTCGTCGGCTTGCCGAGATGGAGCAGCGAGCCGAGCCGGAGCACCGCGGCGCGCCGCTGCGCGAGGGTGCCCGCGCGCACCACCGCGAGGAGCGTGTGCACGTCCTCGAGCTCGTCGACGCCCGGCCGCTCCGACCCCTGCTCCGCCGCGACGGAGAGCCGCCCGAGGAACGACGAGTCCGCGCCGGCCGGCGGCGGCGCCTCGGCGGGCGGCTCCGAGATCGCCTCCCGGTCGATCGCGATGTCGGCGAGCCCGCGCTTCGCGGTCGCTTCGACCAGCGCGCGCGCGAACGCGGTGTCGTCGGCGTCGGCGGCGAGCTCGAGCGACGCGCGCAGCCTCGCGTCGTCGCCGCCGACCCCGGTCTTGAGCCGCTCCGCGAACGAGGGGGCGGCGGCCGCCTCGGGGCTCGACGATCGGGCGGCGCTGCCCTGATCGCTCAATCCACGTCCTCGTCGAGCTCCACGCGGTAGAGCCCCACCGAGGTCGCGACGAAGACGACATGCGCGCCCCCTCGATCGGGCGCCAACGCGATGTGCTCGATCGAGGCAGCGGGGGTCGGCAGCTCGAGCAGCGTCCCACCGTCGCCGCCGTCGGGCCGGTGACGCACGAGCAGGGCGCGCCCGTCCGACGAACGGTGCGCCGCGTAGATCGACACGCCGCCGCGCTCCCGCCGCACCGCGAGCGCCTCCGCCGCAGGCAGGCCGACCGCGCGCTCGAAGCTGACCCCGCGGTCGTTGGACAAGAGCGGCCCCCGCCGATCCGTCGAGCACGCGAGCACCACGACGTCGCCGGCCGCCGCGAGGGACCAGCGGGCGGACTCGGGATCCTCGGGCAGCGCGAGCTCCGGCACGTTGGCGGCCGCCCAGCGCTGCCCGCCGTCGCTCGAGCGCGCGAGCTGCGGGGGAGCGCTCCGGCCTGCGCAGAGCGCGAGCACGCCGCCGCCGGCTTGCCCGGCCAGCGCGACCACCGGCCTCAAGAGGAGAGGTCCGCTCCACAGCGATCCGAGGTCCTCGCTCTTGTGGAGCGCGCCCGCCCCGGCGTACGCCCAGATGCGGTCGTTGCCCTCCTCGCGGAGGAGCCGCACCGTGTCGCTCGCGAGCGCGCTCAGCAACTGAAATTGCTTACCGCGATCCACCGAGCGCGCGACTCCCCGGTCCGTCCCGACGACGAGCCGATGCCCATCGTCACCGACCGCCATGCTGAGCGCGCTGCGCTCCTCGAGCCCCGCGCCCGCCACGCGCTCCGCGCGACCGTCGACGATCGAGAAGATCGCGTCGCCGACCGCCCACACCTCTCGCGACGTCACGAGCGCGCAGCGGATCCCGATCTCGGGCGTGAGGCGCATCGCGCGACAGACGGCGCCGTCGTACGCCGCAGGCAGCTCGAGGGCCGAGGTCGAGAGCGTGGGGAGCTCGAGGCCGTATGGATCCTCCTCGGCCTCGTCGACCTCCTCCTGATCGAGCGCGGGCAACGGACCGCCGAGCCCGGTGAGATCCAGCGCCTCCTCGACGCCCTCCGCGCCTCCGTCGTCGTGCCCGAGCGGCGCCATCTCCTCGAGATCGAGCTCCGATGCGTCCCACTCGCCCGAGTCGCCGCGGCCGTCGTCGGTCCAGCCGTACTCGTCCTCCGCGAGGTCGAGCCCCTCGGCGGCGAGGGGGTCGCCGTCGTCGGTGCCCTCCTCGGCCGGCTCTTCCGGCGGGAGCTCCAGATCGAAGAGCGGCGCCCCGTCCTCCACGCCGACCGCGTCGTCGAGCCCCACGCGCTCGTCTCCGTCATCGATCTCATCGATGAGGTCGTCCTCGAGGCCGAGCTCCTCGTCGTCGCGCGAGGGTCGGTGCGCCTCGGGATCCTTGCGCCGGCGAGGGTCGCCTTTCGGATTCGGTGTCATCGTGAGTCGGAGCGACGTCTAGCGTCGCGCGGGCAGCTCACGGCCGAGCTTCGCGACGACGGCTTGGAGATCTTGCCACACCACGCGCTTCTGCTCCGGACTTCGGAGCAGGAACGCGGGGTGGTAGGTGGACATCATCGGGATGCCATCGACGCTCGTCCAGGACCCGCGCCATCGAGCCGACGCCGAGCCGAGGTTTTCGGCCGCGTGGCGTCCGAGCGCGATCAGCACGTCGGGCTTCACCAGCTCGATCTGCTGGCGGAGGAACGGCGAGCACGCGGCCGCTTCGTCGGGGTTGGGCGTGCGGTTCTCCGGAGGGCGGCACTTCACCACGTTGCAGATGTAGAACTCGTCCGCGCCGAGCCCCATCGCCGCGATCATCTTGTCGAGCAGCTGCCCGGCCTTGCCGACGAACGGCAGCCCGCGCTGGTCCTCGTGGTAGCCCGGACCCTCTCCGACGAACATCACCGAGGCCGAGGGGTTGCCGCGCGCGAACACGCTCTTGGTCCGCCCTTCGTGCAGCCGACACCGCGTACAGGTCGCCGCCTCCGCCTGCACCACGGCGAGGCGACGCGGGACGTCGTCACTCGAGGCGGCGGGGGCGGGCGCCTCGCGCTCCGCCTCGGGAGCGACGGCGAGCTCACGGGGATTGGCCGGCTCCGCGCCCTCCCCCAACGCCTCCAGCTCCGCGAGCTCCACCGCGACGAGATAGGGATTGGCCATCTCCAGCTCGCACCGCAGGTGCTCCGCGCTCAGCCGCGCCAGCTCCGCCAGCTCCCTCTCGAGCTCACCGCTCACGCAGCGCGCGTTACCACGGCTCGGCGGGGTCCGGCAACGCGGGTCCGGAGCTTCCTTTCGGGCCTGGGCTCAAACCCGTTGACGTTGCGAGTTTCCGATTGGTAGCGTTCGACCCTGGAATTCCGGAGGAATACCGATTGTGGGCTCCAGCGCGCGCGTCCTAGTAGCCGGTGACACAAACGTCGGGATGAAGCGGACTCACAACGAGGACGCTTTCGAGGTCATCGACGAGGAGCGTCTGTACCTCGTCGCCGACGGTATGGGTGGTCACGCCTCGGGCGAGGTGGCGTCGCGTATGGCGATCGACACCTTGCGCGAGTTCTTCAAGGCCACGAGCGCCGACCCCGAGGCGACGTGGCCGTACAAGATGGACAAGTCGCGAGGCTACGAGGAGAACCGGCTCATCACCGGGATCAAGCTCGCGAACCTCCGCATCCACGAGTCCGCACAGCGCGAGTCGCGCCTCCGCGGGATGGGCACGACGGTCGTCGCGATCCTCGTGATCGACGAGGGCGTCCTCATCGCGCACGTCGGCGACTCCCGGGTCTATCGCATCCGCGCGGGCAAGATGGAGCAGCTCACCGACGACCACTCGCTGCTCAACGACTACATCAAGATGAAGCGGCTCACCGAGGAAGAGATCGCGAACTTCCCGCACAAGAACGTGATCGTCCGCGCGCTCGGGATGAAGGAGACCGTCAAGGTCGACACCCGCCTCGATCATCCACAGCCCGGCGACACGTACGTGCTGTGCTCGGACGGTCTCTGCGGTCCGGTGACCGACGACGAGATCCTGGAGCTCAGCCAGAGCACCAATGACCTGAAGCAGAGCGTGTCGCGGATGATCGATCGCGCGAACGCGAACGGCGGCCCCGACAACGTGACTGTCGTGCTCGCGAAGTGGATCGGCAAGGGCTGACGCTTTCCGCCGCTCTGTTTCCCGCCGCTCGCTCCGCCGCGCTCCGCGCGCCTTTGCTCCCGGCTCGGCGCTCGCTTCGCTCGCGGTCGCCGTCCACCCGAGCGTTGGTTCGCCGCGCGCCGCGTGCCTTGCCCGCAGCTCGCCGGAGGGATTCTCTCGACGGGGGCTGTTAGGCTGAGTCCGTGACGATCTCGCCGCCGCTCGCCATGTCGCCCCGCCGCTTCGGCGTGGCGGAGCGGTTGGCCGCCGCGGTGGTGGCGCGCCACGAGCTGGTGCGCGCGGTGAAGATCCTGAACGGGATCGGCGTGATCCCGATGCCGCTCAAGGGCGTGTTGCTCCAACACACCGTGTATCGCGACCCCGCGGAGCGCGCGATCGCGGACGCTGACCTGCTCGTGCCGCCCGGACGAGCGAGACAGAGCGTCGACGCGCTGCGCGATCATGGATATTCGCAAGGCGCGTTCTCCGGCGCCGCGGTGTCGTCGCGGTCACCGGGGAGCAAGCTCGCTCTCGATCTCCACGTGCGCCTGTTCCCGCCGGGATTGTTCGCTCTCCGCGCGGCGGACCTGTTCACGCGCGGTCGGCTCGACGAGCGCCTGTTCGACGCGGTGGTGGTGCTCCCCGACCCGCTCGACGTGTACGCCCACCTCGTCGGCAACTTCGCCAAGGGCCGCAACGACGCGCACAACGAGGCGCAGCTCCGCGACTTCGGCGCGCTCGCGAGCCGCTACGCGCTCGCGCCCCGCGGCATCGCCAGACACCTCGAGCGCCACGGGCTCGCGCGCGCGGCGCGCTACACGCTGCCCCTCGCGGTCGACGCCGGCGATGGCCACGCGGATCAGGTCCTCCACGCGCTCCGCGCCGATCGCTTGGGCGCGGCGAGCGCCCGGGTCGCGAGAGCCCTCTCCGAGCGCTACGGCTCGACCAGCCCCGCGAGCTTCCTCGCCCCGCACCTGGTGAACCGCTCGCTCCCTCGCGGTGCGGTCAGCGCGGCGAGTCGAATGGCCCTCGGACTCAAGAACCGCGCGATGGCGCGCCTCGGGGGCCGAGCGCTCGGCCCGCCCCCCCCGCCACCCGACCCCGACCGCAGATCGCGCGGACGCGGGTCAGATGTGCGGGTTGTTCGCCTCGAAGTCGAGGCCGCCCGGGGACATGTAGCTCGTGTACGAGCCGAACCCGTACACCACGATCCCGAACGGCTGCGAGCCGGAGATGGCGTGCGTGCCGCCGGCCGTCTCGACGCGCGCGGTCTGGAACCCCGAGCCGCCGACCGGACGCCAGCCGCTGACCGGCGTTCCGTCGATCGTCACGTTCGCCCCGGTCGGCGCCGTCACGTTCACGAAGCTCCGCTCGAAGGTGGACGGAGCAAGGAACGTGTACTCGCTCCGGAACTGCTCGGTCGGGATCGCGAACGACATCGCCGGATCGCCCTGCCCCGCCGCGCCCGACGTGCCGATCCCCGCGTAGTCCTGACCGACGAGGAACTGCGAGACGAGGAACGCGCCCGCCGAGCCGCTGACCCGGAAGTCCATCGACGACTCGAACTCGACCACCTGACCGCGGCTCAGCGTCACCGGCGCGTGCGCGCCCGCAGGGTCGAACGTGAGCGTGTTGTTGTCGGCACCCGACACGATCCGGATGAGGTTCGGCTCACCGCGCAGGGGCTCGGTGGCCGACACGATGAAGTCGTCGCCCCACGTGTCGAGCGGGAAGATGCTCTCCTCGAGGTGATCGCACGCCCACCGGTTCTGCGGCACGAACGAGCACTCGTGCCCGCCGAGCACCATCACCGGGCCCGTCGCGCGGATCTCGGTCCCCGTGAGGTCGTAGTCGGCGCTCACCTGGCAGTACTCGTACGTCCGCGTGCACGGGAAGAGCCCGCAGATGTCGTTCTGGGTGTCGCTCGAGATCGGCGTGCACGACGCGGGCGGCTCGCCGCTCGCGAGCTGGAGCACGTCGCCCGGGTTGAGCATGTACATCTGCGTCGAGCCGGGCGTCCCCGCGCTGACCTGACCGTCCGCCGAGGCCGCCACGTGCGCGCGCAGGTTGACCGTGACCATCACCGGGGTGCTCCCGACCCCGACGATCGCGAGGAATCCCGGTGTCGCCAGATACCCCTCGGCCGTGCCGCCGATCCCCGCGTCGATCATCACGTGCTGGAACTGCGTCGGATACGCCGACGCAATGTAGTTACCGGTGAGCACGTGGGTCGGCAGGAGGAGGGACGCGTCGTTCGTGTACGAGTAGCAGGCGCCGTCCGTCGGATCGGGATCCGTTCCGTCCGGGCAGTCTCCCGCCGTGCGGTACTCGAGCGGGTTGAACTGGTAGACGGTGACCGGGAGCGTCGACGTGAGGTGATACGCGGCGCCGCGCGCGAGGACCGAGCGCGGGTGCGAGATCATCTCGGCGTCGAGGACGCCGGGCTCTTTGATCGCGTCGACCCACGGGAGGCGGATCGTCTCGAGGCCGCCCGCCGCCACCGTCACCGACGACACCGTGCTGCCGCCCTGTTGCACGGTGACCATCGCGGGCGACGACTGCGGGTTCGCGACCACGACCGCGAAGTCGAACCCCGAGTACACGCCGTTGATCGCGGGCGTCGGCCAGTAGTCGCAGCCGATGTACGAGTTGGACGCCGCGGCGTCCGCGCACGGGCTCGAGCAGGATCCGGTCGTCGAGTTGCAGCTCGTCCCGCTCGCCGGGTCGCACGTCATCGTGGTCGTGAATCCGGTGCCGTCCGCGTTGCAGCGCTGCACGTCGTTGCCCGAGCACTGGAACGTGTTGGGCACGCACGTCGTGCACGCGCCGCCGTAGCACACCTGACCCATCGCCAGGCAGTCGGTGCTCGTCCCTTCGGAGCCGTCGTCGAGGCACTGCACGGAGCGGCCGCTGATGCAGATGAAGCCCGGGCTCCCCGCGACGCACGTCGCCCCCGCGCCGGCATCGCCCGCCGCCGCGTCGCGCCCGGGTGGCCGTGGGCCCGCGTCGCATCCGCTGATCGCGGACAGCCCCGCCGCACCGGCGAGGAGGAGGAGGAACGTCGTACGAGGGAGGAGCGACTGCGTAAGCGTGCGGATCATCGAGGACTCCTGAGGATCTCGTCGAACGAGCAGGGGGCGCCGGAGGCGATCGCGCTCCGGCACCGGCCGCGGGGTGGGTCAGCCAGCGGTCGCGCAGCACCCCTTCCCGCGCGATCCCCCATAGATGCCGCAGGTCGCGAGCACTGTCGAGGGCGCCGGACTGCGCAAGGATCGTACAGGCAGCCGAGGGAGATCCCGATCAGCCCGCCGCGATCCGGTCGGCGAGCGCCCGCGCCTCGACGATGTTGTCCTCGATCGAACAGTACGTCCACGACCCGTAGCGACCGATCGAGTGCACGCCGTGTTGCGCGAGATCCGCCTTGACGCGCGCCACCTCGGCGACGCTCCGCTTCGTGATGTGAACGTACGCCGGGTCGAGCGTCACGGTGTGCCATGACACGAGACGTTGACGGTCCACGATCCCGCACGTGCGCAGGTCGTCCAGCACCCGGAGCCTCGCGCGCTCGATCTCCGCCTCGTCGATCGTCGCGCCCATCGGGTAGCCGAGCTCCACGTACATGCTGAGCCGGTCGGTCCCGAAGATGTTGTCGTAGAACCCCAGCCGGTAGAACGACAGCTCGCGTTGCGGGTAGTAGATCCAGTGCTCGTCGCGCGGTCCCTTCGCGTCGAAGCCGAGGTTGAACACCAGCACCTTGTTCCACGTGAAATCCCGCGGATCATGCGCGATCTCGGCGATCTCGAGGAGCGTGGGGAACGGCGCGGAGCTCACCAGGTGATCGAAGCGCACGCTGCGCCCCCGGCTCGTGCGCGCGGTCTTGCCCGCGAGGTCGAGGGACACTACTCGTTCGTTCAGCGCCACCCGTGAGGCGTCCACCCCGCGCATCAGCGCGTGGATGTACTGGATCGCGCCGCCCTCGGGGTACGTGAACGTCGAGTTGTAAGACGCGTTGTCAGCCGCCTTGAAGTTGCGGATGACGTCGTCGACGTCGGCGTACGGAAAGAAGCGCCCCATCGCGTCGACGTCGAGCGTCGACAGGTCCGTCGCGTAGAGCTTCTCGTTGTAAGGGACGAGGAACATCTCCGCGATGGAGCGCCCGAACTTCCGGTAGAGCATCTCCTCGAAGCTCGCCGGCGTGCCCTCCTCGCGGAAGTAGAGGTCGTAGAGCGCGTCGATGAAGTCGGCCCGCGGGAGCTGGTGGATGTTCTTCTGGAACGGGAAGTCCACGTACCCGCCCTTCCAGTAGATGCTCGAGCGCTTCACCACCTCGAGCACCTTCTGCCCGCCCATCCGGTCGACGAGGTACGTCTCGATCTCGGGGTGCCGGAAGTGGAAGAAGTGCCCCGAATAGTCCCAGGTGAAGCCGTCCTTCGCGATCGTCTTGCAGTACCCGCCGACCTCGCTGTCCGCGTCGCACACGAGGTAGTCGTCCGCCGCGAGCCCGTGCGCTCGTGCCAGGTGATCCGCGCACGCGAGCCCGCTCGCCCCCGCGCCGACGACGAGGACCCGGACGCGCTCCTCACTCACGCTCCACCTCGCGGTAAGACGTCTTGCCGATCGCGAGCGCGTCGGGGAGCGGCACGTCCTCGTCGAGGTCGAGACAGCGAACGCTCTCCTCCGTCCACGCGTAGCGGAGGCCGCTCTCCGGACACGCCGCTTCGTCGCCCACCTTCGCGAGCGCGAGCCGGTGCCCGTGGCGGCTCATCCACCCTACCCGGCGGCCCGGGTTTCCGAGGATCAGCGCGTAGTCCGGCGCGTCGCGCGTCACCACCGAGCCCGCGCCCACGAACGCGTAGCGCCCGATGGTCACTCCGCACACCACCGTCGCGTTCGCGCCGATCGTGCAGCCCCGACAAAGCCGCGTGCGCTCATAGAGAACCCGTCGATTCACCTGCGAGCGCGGGTTCGACACGTTCGTCAGCACCGCGCTCGGCCCGAGGAACACCTCGTCCTCGATCTCCGTGCCCTCGTAGATCGACACGTTGTTCTGCACCTTCACGCGCCGGCCGATCGTCACCCCCGGCGCCACGAAGCAGTTCTGACCGAACGACGAGCCTTCGCCGATCACGGCGCCCTTCGAGACGTGACAGAAATGCCAGACCCTCACGCCCGCGCCGAGGTCCGCGCCCTCGTCCACCACCGCGCTCGGATGCACGTACGTCTCGCTCATCGGCTCCCCTCGCCTTCCTCGCTCCGGTGCACGCGGCGCGGCTCGGATTCGTCGCCTCGAGCGATCATCATGCCGTGGCCTCGCCGTGGCTCCCCGGGTGCGCGCGATCGGTCGATGCCACGGTCGGCGCGAGGCTCCGGATCCGGTGCACCAGCTCGATGGAGGGCCGCGCGTCCTCGATCCCGAATCCGCGCCCGGCCAGCACCTCCTCGTAGATGCGCCGGTGCAGCTCCCCGAACCCGCTCGAGAACTCGAGCTCCTCGCCGTCGATGGTGATGGATCGGAACGCCGCCGCGCCCTTCTCCCGGCTCGCCGCGGGCAAGTCGGCCGTACGCGTCGACAGCATCCATCGCACGTCGGCGCGCTCGAGCGCCATGAACCCCGACCACCGGTCCGCCTCGCGCTCGTGCACCTCGACGGAGCTCGCCGCGCCGAAGATCCACAGCAAGAGGTCGAAGAAGTGGATCCCGATGTTCGTCGGCAGCCCGCCCGACTTCGCCTCGTCGCCCTTCCACGACACCCCGTACCACGCCCCGCGCCGGGTCACGTACGTCAACACGACCTGCGCGCGTCCGGAGCTCGCGCGCACCCGATCGCGCAGCGCGAGGAGCGTCGGTGAGAGCCGCAGCTGGAGCACCGAGTAGACGCGCGACCCCGTCTCCTCCTCGAGCTGCGCCAGCTGATCGAGGTTCCACGGGTTGATCACGAGCGGCTTCTCGCAGATCGCGTCCGCCCCGAGCCGCAGCGCCAACCTCACGTGCGCGTCGTGCAGGTAGTTCGGGCTGCAGATGCTGAGGTAGTGCATCCGCTCCTCCTCGGAGCGCCGCCGCATCTTCTCGAGGTGCCGATCGAACCGCTCGTACTCGGTGAAGAACTTCGCCTCGAGGAAGTACTGGTCGAGCACCCCGACCGCGTCGTGGGGATCGCACGCCGCGATGAGCCGGTTCTCGGTCTGTGCGATCGCCGCGAGGTGCCGCGGGGCGACGAACCCGGCCACCCCGAGCAGCGCGAAGTTCTTGCTCACCCGCGAGTACCTACCGCGAACCGCGGACCGAGCCAACGAGCGACCGCAGCGCTCAGGTGTGGATCAGCCGCAGCCCCGCGTCGTAGTGCGTGCGCGTTCGGAGCTCTCCGTGTCGCTCCTCCCATCGACCCGACCCGAGATCGCGCGCCACCTCGCGCACCACCCGCTCCACCACCTCGGGGGTCTGCCGCGCGAACCCCGACGTGACGGCGCGGGCCACCGGATCGAGCACCCGCTCGGGGTGTGCCCAGAACGAGATCAGCGAGTGGTCCGGTGTATCGCGCGAGACCTCGATCACCTCGATCTCGCTCGGCCGGTCGAGCCACCCCGCGATCGTCTCCGGCGGCGGAAAGATGGTGAGGTCGAGGTCGCGCACCTCCGTCAGGTAGTCCGCCATCAACCACATCCGGCCGGATACCTCCGCATCGATCGTCACGATCGCGATCGGCCCGCGCGTCACCCGGCAGAGCTCGCGCACCCCCCGCTCCTGATGCGGGTGCCAGTGATGCAGCGTCAACACGGCCATCGCTGCGTCCACCGACCCATCGTGGAGCGGCAGCGCCTCCGCGCTCGCCCGGATCGCCGGCCGGTCCGGATCGCGCTGGGCGGCCATCACCGAGCTCGGCTCGATCGCGATCACCGTGCGATCGAGCGGCTCGTAGGATCCCGCGCCGGCCCCCACGTTCACGACCGTCCGCGCGTCCCCCAACGCGGCGTGGATGCGCCGCCGGATCTCGGGGTCTTCGCGCCGACGGCTCGCGTAGTCGTGCCCGATCGAGTCGTATCGCGTGCTCATCCTCGATCAACGGCCCGAGCGCGACGGAGGTATCGCGTCCGATCGCTCATCCGACCGAGAGCGTGTGCGTGGGTGTCAGAATCGATTCCTCCGCGCTCGCGCGCACGTGCGTTCCCGGCCAGACCACGCACCTCGACAGCCGGACCCCTGGCTCGATGGTCGCGCCCGCGCCCACCGCCGTCCGATCGAGCTCCGCGCCTTCCACCCGCGCCTCCGGGCTCACCGCCTCGAGCGCGCGACCGGGCCAACGCAGGGACCCATCGAGCAGCTCGACGTGCGCCGCGAGATACGCCTCCTTCGTCCCGAGGTCCCGCCACGCCGACCCGTCGGGAAACCCTCCCACCACCGCCCCGTCATCGACCCACCGTCGATACCCCTGCCGGATCACGCAGCCCTCCTTGGGCAGGCTCCGCACCGCATCGAGCTCGAGCACGTGCACTCCCGTGAACATCCACTCGGAGAGCGGCCCCGCGACCTCCGCCGGCGCTCCCAGCAGCCGACGCACCCGTCCCTCCGAGTCCGTCTCGATCGCCCCGAGCTGACGCGCTCGCGGATCGGCCCGCACCACCATCGTCGCGAGCGCCCCGAGCGACCGGTGGAGCGCCAGCGCTCCCTCGAGATCCGGCCAGAACACGATGTCCCCGTTCATCACCACCACCGGCCCGGGATCCGGCTGCTCCGCCAGCGCCCGCTCCACCGCGTTGCGCAGCCCTCCCCCCGTCCCGAGCAGCGTCGCCTCGCGCACGAACGTCAGCTCGAGCGACGGCGGCCGGTGCGCCGACAGCTCCGCCTCCGCCGCGTCCGCCAGGTGATGCAGGTTCACCGCGCACCGCGTCACCCCCAGCGCCGCGAGCCGCTCCATCGAGTACGCCCCGAGCGGCCGATTCACCAGCGGAACGGCGGGCTTGGGCAGCCGCTCCGTCAGCGGCAGGAGCCGCGTCCCCAGCCCCGCTGCGAACACCATCCCGAGCATCCATCGGAGCCTATCCGTCTGAGCCGAGGCGCGCGACATCTTGCACCGCCAGGTGCCGCGCCCCGGGTTTCACGCTAAGAGCAGCCCTCGAATGGGCGGCTCGCTCAGCTGTGTGGTGACCGGCGGCGCCGGCTTCGTCGGGTCTCACCTCTGTGACCGCTTGCTGCGCCACGGTCATCGCGTCGTCGCGATCGACAACCTCTACACCGGCGGGCGCCAGAACATCGCGCACCTCGACGGCGACGACCGCTTTCGATTCCTCCAAGCCGACGTCAACGAGCCTTGGCCGGACCTCGGCGCGATCGATCGCATCTACAACCTCGCTTGCCCCGCGAGCCCCCCGCACTATCAGCGCGATCCCGTCTTCACCGCGAAGACCTGCTTCCTCGGCGTCCTCCACGCGCTCGAGCGCGCCGAAGCGACCGGAGCGCGCCTCCTCCAGGCGAGCACCAGCGAGGTCTACGGCGACCCGCGGGTCCATCCGCAGCCCGAGAGCTACCGCGGCTTCGTCAACCCCATCGGCCCGCGCGCCTGTTACGACGAGGGCAAGCGCATCGGCGAGACCCTCTGCGTCGACTTTCGGGCTCGCGGCGTCGACGCGCGCATCGTCCGCATCTTCAACACGTACGGCCCCCGCATGGACCCCGAGGACGGCCGCGTCGTCAGCAACTTCATCGTCCAGGCGCTGCGGGGCCAGCCCCTCACCGTCTACGGCGACGGAAGTCAGACCCGCAGCTTCTGTTTCGTGGACGACCTCGTCGACGGCATCGTCGCGCTCATGGAGCACGAGAGCGAGCAGGGCCCCGTCAACCTCGGCAACGACCGCGAGCACAGCATGCTCGAGCTCGCCCAGCTCGTCGCCACCCACATCGGACGGGAGGCGGTGGTCGTCCATCGCGAGCTCCCCACCGACGACCCCACCCGCCGGCGCCCCGACCTCACCCTGGCGCGCGAGCGCCTCGGCTTCGAGCCGAAGGTCAGCCTCGAAGCCGGCTTGGTTCGAACGATCGCGTACTTCCGGGACACCGTACTGGGCCCGGGGCACGCGGAAATGCCTCAGGAGAGCTAGAAGGACATGCGCATCGTCGTTGCAGGCAGCGGCTACGTCGGATTGGTGAGCGGAGCCGGCTTCGCGGAGACCGGGAACGAGGTCGTCTGCGCCGACATCGACGAGACCAAGATCGCCCGCCTCGAAGCCGGCGAGGTCCCCATCTTCGAGCCGGGCCTCGAGGAGCTCATCCAGCGCAACATGGAGCAAGGCCGCTTGCGTTTCAGCGCCGACGTCCCCGGCGCCGTGAAGGACGCGCAAGCCATCTTCATCGCCGTCGGCACCCCCATGAGGCAGGACGGAGCGGCCAACCTCATGGCCGTCGACGCCGTCGCGCAGACCGTCGCCGAGCACGCCGAGCGCGAGTGCGTCCTCGTCGCCAAGAGCACCGTCCCCGTCGGCACCAACGCTCGCATCCGCCGGCTCGTCGCCGAGGCCAAGGTCCCCGTCCACGCCGTCAGCAACCCCGAGTTCCTCAAGGAGGGCGCCGCCGTCGACGACTTCATGAGGCCGGACCGCATCGTCGTCGGCGTCGACGAAGACGACACCTTCGCCAAGGACGTCATGCGGCGCGTCTACCACCCCTTGTGCCTCGACAAGGACCGCATGGTCTGGATGGACCCGGCAAGCGCCGAGCTCACCAAGTACGTCGCCAACACCATGCTCGCGATGCGCATCAGCTTCATGAACGAGATCGCCGCCCTCTGCGAGAAGGTCGGCGCCGACGTCCACAAGGTCCGCTCGGGCGTCGGCAGCGACGCCCGCATCGGCCCGAAGTTCCTGTACGCGGGCCCAGGCTATGGCGGTTCCTGTTTTCCAAAAGATGTAAAAGCTCTCGTCCACACCGCGCGCGACCACGGCCTCGAGCTCGACCTCGCGGTCGCCACGGACAACGTCAACACGAGGCAAAAGGGCTTGCTCTTCCGCAAGCTCAAGAAGCACTTCGACGACGACCTCCGCGGCAAGCGCGTCGCCGTCTGGGGCATCGCGTTCAAGCCCAACACCGACGACATCCGAGAGAGCCCCGCCCTCGCGTTGATCGACGCCCTCGTCGCCGATGGGGCCAACGTCGTCGCGCACGACCCCGAGGGCGCGGTGCACGCGAAGGAGCGTTACGGCGACAGCGTCACCTTCACCGACGACGCGTACGAAGCCGCCAAAGAGGCCGACGCGCTCGTGCTCGTGACGGAGTGGCGCCAGTACCAGAACCCGGACTTCGATCGCCTCAAACAGCTGATGGCGAAGCCCCTCCTGCTCGACGGCCGCAACATCTGGAGCGGTTACGGGACGCGCGCCAAGGGCTTCACCTACGAGGGCGTGGGGGTTCGAGGGAGCTAGCGCGCGCGTGTGCGGGATTTTCGGGCTGTGGGGCCTGCCCGGCGAGCCCGCGCCGTCCGACGACGCGCTCGCGTCGATGTCCGGCGCGCTCCGTCACCGCGGGCCGGACGGACACGGCGCATGGACCGATCCGGGGGCCGGCGTCGCGCTCGGCCATCGGCGTCTCTCGATCATCGACCTCTCGGACGCCGGCGCGCAGCCGATGGTCTCGCACGACGGGCGCTACGTCCTCACCTACAACGGCGAGATCTACAACGCGCGCGCGATCGGCGCCGAGCTCGCGCGCGACCACGCCGTCCGCTTCGTCGGGCACTCCGACACCGAGGTCGCCCTCGCCGCCATCGCGCAATGGGGCTTGCGCGAGGCGGTCGGGCGCTTCGTCGGCATGTTCGCGTTCGCGCTCTGGGATCGCGAGGCGCGGCGGCTCTCGTTCGCCCGCGACCGGCTCGGCATCAAACCGCTCTACCTCGCGCGCATCCGAGGCGGCCTCGCGTTCGCGTCCGAGCTCAGCGCGATCGAGCGGGCACCCAGCTTCGCGCGCGAGATCGACGAGACCTCCCTCGCGCTCTACTTTCGCTACGCGTGCCTACCCGAGGGCCGCTCCATCTACCGCGACGTCGAGCAGCTCGCGCCGGGCAGCCTCGTCACCTACCCCTCGCCGACCGCGCGTCCCCCCACCCGACGCTTCTGGAGCGCCTCGTCGGTCGCACAGTGGGGCGCGCACAACCCCGCCACTGCCTCCTTCGAGGAGTCGGTCGAGGCGCTCGAGCGTCAGCTCGGCGAAGCCGTGCGAGACCGGCTCGTCGCCGACGTCCCCCTCGGTGTCTTCCTCTCGGGAGGTATCGACTCCTCGGTCGTCACCTCGCTCATGTGCGACGCGGCCAGCGATCCCCGCGAGGTCCGCACGTTCTCGATCGGCTTCGAAGACGCCGGCTACGACGAGGCGGTCCACGCCGAGGCGGTGGCCCAGCACCTCGGCACCACCCACACCCAGCTCGTGCTCACCCCCGAGCACGCGATGCGCCGCGTGCGCGACCTCGGCGCGATCTACGCCGAGCCGTTCGCGGACTCCTCGCAGCTGCCCACCTTCCTCGTCTCGGAGCTCGCGCGCGAGCACGTCACCGTCGCGTTGAGCGGCGACGGTGGCGACGAGCTCTTCGGCGGCTACAACCGACACCTCTGGGGTCCGCGCGTCTGGGCGTTCGATCGCGCCGTCCCGAGCGCAGCGCGCCACGCCGTCGCCCGTGCCCTCGCCTCGCGCAGCCCGGCCGAGTGGGACGCGCTCGCCGCAAGACTGCACGTCCCGTTGCGGACGCCCGGCGACAAGGCCCACAAGCTCGCCGGCCTCCTCGACGCCGAGAGCCGCGACGCCCTCTACCTCCGGCTCACCTCCATCTGGCCCGACCCCACCCTCATCGTCCCCGGCGCCGACGCCGCGACGCCGTCGCACCGCGAGCTCTCGCGCGCGAGCGTCGGCGAGGACTTCATGTATCGGGACCTCGTCGGCTATCTTCCGGACGACATCTTGACGAAGGTCGACCGCGCGAGCATGGCCGTCTCCCTCGAGGTCCGCGTCCCTCTGCTCGACCATCGTGTCGTCGAGCTCGCGTGGCGCACCCCGCGTGAGCACAAGATCGCGAAGGGCGTCGGCAAGCGGGTCCTGCGCGCCGTGTTGGCGCGACACGTCCCGCGCTCGCTCTTCGAGCGCCCGAAGATGGGCTTCGGCGTCCCTATCGATCGCTGGCTCCGCGGCCCGCTTCGCGGCTGGGCGGAGGAGCTGTTGGATCCCCTCGCGATTCGTAAGCGAGGCTTGCTCGATGCGCAGACCGTGAGCGTACTCTGGTCGACCCACCTCGAGGGCAAGCGCCCCGTCCAGCATCAGCTCTGGACGGTGCTCATGTTCCAGGCGTGGCTCACCGCGGAGCCGGGCCGGTGAAGCGCCTCGTCCACGTGCTGACTGTCCCCGAGTCGCTCCGGTTCCTGCGCGGGCAGCCGGCCTACATGCGCGAGCGCGGATACGAGACGCACGTGGTGTGCTCCGACGGTGAGCTCCTCCATCGCTTCGCGGAGGAAGAGGGTGCGACCGCGCATCCATTGCCGATGGCGCGGCGGGTCACCCCGCTGACCGATGCCGGAACGATCCGCGCGCTCCGATCGCTCTTGCGCCGGCTGGCGCCGCACGTCGTGCACGCCCAGACGCCCAAAGGTGGGCTCTTGGGGACGACCGCCTCGCGCGCCGCCCGCGTGCCCAGAACTCTGTACCACATGCGTGGCTTGCCGGTTCAAGGTGCGGCCGGTGTGATGCGGGGCGTACTCTGGGTTACGGAGCGGGTGTCTTGCGGATTGGCCGATGTCGTCATCTGCCAGAGCCCCTCGCTGCGACGACGGGCGATCGCGCTGGGCCTCGTTTCGGCGGACAAGTCACTCGTTCTCGGACCTGGCGGGAACGGGGTGAGCACCGACCGCTTCGACCCGAACGCTGCTCGGCCCCGGGCCGCGGTCCTGCGCGCGCAGCTCAAGATCCCCGAAACCGCTCCGGTCGTTGGCTTCGTGGGGCGATTGGTCCGAGACAAAGGGATTGTCGAGCTCACGATGGCGTGGAGGTCCATACGCTCGCGGCTCACCGATGCTCACCTCTTGATCGTCGGGCCGTTCGAGCCCCGCGACCCGGTGCCTCGGGACATCCGGCGCGAGCTCGAGCGATGTACGCGCGTGCGCCTCGTCGGAGAACAGGAGGACGTCGCGCCCTACTACGCTCTGATGAGTGCGCTCGCGCTCCCGAGCTACCGGGAGGGCTTTCCGAACGTTCCGATCGAGGCGGGAGCGATGTGCGTACCGGTGGTCGCTACCCGCATCGATGGGTGCGTCGATGCTGTGGTCGAGGGTCGGACGGGCACGCTGGTGCCGGTGCGAGACCCCGCCGCGCTGGCTGACGCGCTCACCCGATATCTGAGTGACCCTGGGCTCGCTCGGCGTCATGGCGAGGCGGGGAGAGAGCGGGCGCTTCACGAGCTGCAACCTCGAGTCATCCACGAGGCGCTCGCCGCCGTGTACGAAGATCGATTTCGCGCTGCCCAAGGAGACGCGCAGCCATGGGCTTGAGGGAGTCGAGTCCCGCCGTCTGGCACCTCCTCATGTGCCTGCTGGTCATCTTGGTCACGTCGCTCGCGCTCGGTTTGGCGGTCCGCCGCCTGAGCCGCGTCGAGAGGGCATGGATCTGGGCGGGCTTGGGCGTCCACGTCCTCGCGTCGTTCGCCCTGCTCCTCGTGATCGTCGAGGTGTACGGGATCGGCGACGTGGTGACCTTTTTTCGGCAAGGGGAGCTCCTCGTCCGCTACGTCCACGCGGGTGGTGACACGTGGGACCTCGTCCTCCTCGTCTTCCAACAGCAAGTGCACTTCCCGTTCCTCGTGCTCGGCATCGGGTCACCCACCGGCAGCATGTCGGGCGCGGCGGCCTTCCTGCTGTTGGCCGTCAACTCGATTTGGGCGGGAAACCTCATTGTCGGACTGTTCGCCTTCTCTGGCGAGCTCGCGCTCTACGTCGGCCTGCGTCCGTTCCTCGCTCCCGAGCAGCGGCTCCGCGCGCTCCTGGCCGCGCTGTTCGTCCCATCGCTGACGTTCTGGTGCGGCGGCCTCGTCAAGGAGGCGGTCGCGATGGGCGGGCTCGGATGGCTCTGCTTCGGGCTGTCGACCATCGCGCGCAGGCAGCTCCACGGCGCGCTCATCTGCATTCCAGCCGTCGTGTGCGTCGCCCTCGCGAAGCCCTATTTCCTCCTGCCGACCGTGATCGCCGCGAGTGTTTGGTTCTACTGGGAGCGCGGGCTCAGAACGCAAGGGATCCGCTTCCGCGTACACCCTGGCCGACTCGTCGTCGTCCTCCTCGTCGCGGTCGTCGGGGTGGTCGCGTTCGGAACGTTGTTTCCCCAGTACTCCATCGAGAACCTCGGCGAACAGGCCGCGATGCAGCAGTACTTCGGCGCTCGCGTCGAAGGTGGGTCCAACTACCAGACCGGCGCAGGCGGTCAGGACCGCTCGCTGGTCGGACAGCTGGCGTTCGCGCCGCTCGGCCTCGTCTCGGCGTGGTTCCGTCCGTTTCCGTTCGAAATCTCGAACGCCGCGATCTTCGTCAGCTCTGCGGAGGCCACCGCGCTTCTGCTCCTCTTCCTCCGCGTGTTCTGGGTGCTCGGCCCTGCTCAAGTGTGGCGACGCCTGCTGTCGTCTCCGGTGCTGATGGCTTGCCTCGCGTTCGCCGTCCTCTCTGGGATCGGCATCGGCATCGCCAGCACCAACCTGGGCTCGCTCTCGCGATACCGGGCGCCGATGATGCCGTTCTTCGTGCTGATGCTTCTCCTGCTCGATCAGCGGCGACCCGTGGCCAACGAAGCGAAGAGCGACTCCCACTCGTCCACTACGCGGTCGAGATCATAGGTGTCGAGGATACGTTGCTGGCCCGAACGCCCCATCGCCGCGCGCTCGTCCTCGGGGCGGCTCATCAGATCGAGCATCCCGCGGGCGAGCGCTCCGTGATCCCCAGGCGGCACGAGGATCCCGCTTCGCCGATCCTCGACGAGCTCGCGGACTCCGCCGACATCCGTGGAGACGACCGGCGTCCGCAAGCTGAGCGACTCCATGATCACGTTGGGGAGTCCCTCGGAAGAGGAGGAGAGCACCAACCCGTCGGCGGCCTGCATCAAGTCCGGAACGTCGTTGCGTTCGCCCAAGTGCGCACACCGACCGTGTCCGAGCGCCGGTCGCGCCAAGATCTCCGCCACGTGGGCGGGCGGTCGACCGAGCCCCACCATGCGCAGCCGAGCGTCGGGCCGATCACCGACGACCTGCTCGAACGCGTGGAGGAGGTTCGGGTGGTCCTTCGGCGCTTGGAAGTTCCCGACGTGAAGCCAGAGGAAGTCCTCTGGACCCACGCCGACCGACCTCCGAAGGTCGCCTCGCGCCGCATCGCTGAGTCCTCCCGGTCCGACGCTCAGACCGTTCGGGATGTACCGCACGGTCCGCGCGGCGAAGTGCCCACGCG
>JBFWYI010000033.1:0-92759 GCA_050186575.1 Sandaracinaceae bacterium
TTCCCCGCCCCCCATCCGCCGTCCTCCGTTCGCCGCTCGTTCGCGTCCGGCCGAGACGTACGTGCACGTCCTCGTGGACGTGCACGTACCCGTGCACGTCCACGTACACGAGCAAGCCGCATAGCGTGCCGACCGCACCGCCGACCGAGCCCCCCGGCTACCGCGCGATGCTCGAGGAGCTCTACGACCGCGCCCGCCGCGGCATCTCCCCCGGCCTCGACCGCATGCACGCCGCGCTCGACGCCCTCGATCACCCCGAGGCCTCCTTCGACGTCGTCCACGTCGCCGGCACGAACGGCAAAGGCAGCGTCAGCGCCATGCTCCACGCCGGCCTCAGAGAAAGCGCGCTCTACACCTCGCCGCACCTCCACTCGTTGACCGAGCGGTTCGTCGTCGGAGACCGACCGATCGCCCACGCCGCGCTCGTCGACGCGTGGGCGTCGATCCGCGATCGCATCGCGCACGTACCGTTGACGTTCTTCGAAGCGGCCACGCTCCTCGCGTTCACCGTCTTCGCGCGCGAGCGTGTCGAGGTCGCCGTCCTCGAGGTCGGCCTCGGCGGTCGGCTCGACGCGACCAACGTCTTCGACGCCCCGCGCCTCACCGTGATCACCCGCGTCGGCATGGACCACACCGCGATCCTCGGCTCCGACCTCGCGAGCATCGCGCGCGAGAAGGCCGGCATCCTCAAGCGCGGCGCGCCGCTCGTCCTCGGAGCGCAACTACCCGAGGCGAAGGGCGCGATCCTCGCTCGCGCGAGCGAGCTCGACGTCGAGGTGATCGAGCCGGTCGTCGTATCGCGCGCACCGTTCGTCATCGAGATCGACGGCGCGGCGCGGTCGCTGTCGCAGCCGACCCTCTCCGGCGCGCACCAATACGAGAACGCCGCCGTCGCGGTCGCCGCGCTGATCCGGATGGGAGCAGATGACGATGCGCTCACGCGCGCCATGGCGGCGCGCTGGCCTGGACGACTCGAGACGATCGGCGACGTACTGCTCGACGCCGCCCACAACCCCGACGGAGCCCGCGCGCTCGCGGCCGCGCTCGCCGCGGAAGCCACCCGCCGCACGCTGGTGTTCGGCGCGATGCGCGACAAGGCGCACGACGAGATGCTCGCGATCCTCCGCCCCTTCGTCGGGCAGGTGGTGCTGACTCAGGTGCCGATGGAGCGCGCCGCGCCGCCGGACGAGCTCGGTGAGCCAGACGATGTGCGTGCTCCCGACGTGCCGAGCGCGCTCGCCCTCGCGCGGTCGCTCGGCGCGCCGATCGTGGTGGCGGGATCGATCTTCGTGATGGCCCAGGCGCGCGCGCAGCTGCTCGGCATCGCCGCCGACCCGCTCATCGCCATGTGACGGGAGCTGGATCCTGCTATCGGCGACGATGTTCTCATCTCCCCGGCGCTACGTCGTCGTCACTCCCGAGGGTGAGGTCGTCCGCGGTCCGATGACGGTCGGCAGCCGCGTCCGTCGGTTCGACAACTTCCTGCTCGGTTTCCACCAAACGCGCGCCGTGCGGCTCGGCTCGACCATCCTGTTTGCGGAGGGGCTCGAGCAAGCACACGAATGCACGGGGCTGCGCGTGATGCACGAGGACGGCTCGGACGCGCACGACGCGCCGTGGCAGCTTCCGTGTCGAGAGGAGGGCGGCCCGTTCCTCTCGTGGGTGGACATGGTCGTGCTCGGCGAGCACGCGGCCATCGTGTGGAGCGAGTACGCCGGCGTCCACGGGGACCCGACGACCGAGACGCGCGTGCGCATGGCGCTGCTCGACGCGGACGGCCGGCTCGCCAGCGCGCCGATCACGGTGACCCGCTCGTCGACGGCGAGCCCGTTCGAAGGGATCCGCACGAGCTTGTGGGTCGATGGCGAGCAGCTGCTCGTCTCGCACGCGGTGCCGGAGGGGCTGTTCGTCGATACGATCGGGTGCGCGCCGCTCGATTGAGGCGCGGCACGGTCATCGCGGGCCGATGCGGAGCCGGACGAGGGCAGCTACCGTGCTGTCAGGAAGCTCGTCCCTCCACTCGAGAGCGATGGTCTGGTCCGCGTGGAATCGAAGGCTCCATCGCGCCGTGCGCGCGCCCCGATCGGGTCGATGACCTTTCACCTCGGCCTCGGCGATACGTACCGACCTTCGAGATCGGCTGAGCCGATTGAGCCGGTTGGTGGTTCCATGGCCTGAGCCTCATGCCCTCCGCCCGAGCCAAGCTCCGCGCCGTCGTCGATCCGCCGGCCGACGACGTCAGCGATCCGGAGCTGGTCGCGCGTGCGCTGCGCGGCGATCGACGCGCCGAGGAAGCCATCTTCCTGCGGCACGCGCCGGGGGTGACGCAGATGGCCGATCGGTTGCTCGGCAGCGAGACGGACGCCGAGGACGTGGTGCAGCACACCTTCGAGGTCGCGTTCCGGCGCCTCGAGCAGCTCGACCGGCCCGGCTCGCTGCGCGCGTGGCTTTTGTCCATCGCCGTGCGGCGGTGCCACCGGGTCTTCCGACGCCGCAAGCTCCTTCGCCTGCTCGGCATCGCCAGCCACCCCGAGCCCGACACTCTCATCGATCACCTCGCGTCCGGCTCGAGCCCCGAGTCGCGCGCGGAGCTCGCGCTGCTCGACGTGGCGCTCACCCGCGTCCCGGAGAAGGAGCGCGTCGCGTGGATGCTCCGCAAGGTCGAGGGGCTCTCGCTTCCGGAGTGCGCGACCGCCTGTGGCTGCAGCCTCGCGACGGTGAAGCGGCGCATCCAGGCGGCCGACACGGTCGTGCGCGCGCACCTGGAGGGATCGCGATGAGCGCGGAGCGCCATGGGCTGCCCGATCGGATCGGTGACGCGATGGTCGCCCGGACGAGCCCCGAGCGGATGCAGCGCATCTGGCGCGGGGTGGGCGGGCTCCGGGAGGCGCGACGGCGCCGTCGCGACGTTGCGGTTCGCGCCGGGGGGCTCGCGGTCGCGGCCGCCGCCCTGCTCGCGCTCGGCTACTTTGGCGGGCGCGCCGTGTCGCGTGACCCGACCCCCGCGGCGCAGACGGCGGCTCCGCGCGGGGAGATTCGCTTCGCGGGCGGAGGCGCGCTGCCGGTCTCGCTCGCGGGCGAGCGCGTCGTCGAGCTCGACGACGGCTCGCGCGTCTCGCTCGCGGGCGCGCGGGTCGAAGTCGTGGAGAACGGCGCCGACGACTTCGTGATGACGCTCCACGAGGGTCGCGTGCGCTACGCGGTCCGGCCCGGAGGGCCGCGCGCTTGGTGGATCGAGTGTGGCCTCGCGACGGTCCGCGTGGTGGGCACGCGCTTCGAGCTCGAGCGCGGCGCGACCTCGCTGCGCGTCACGGTGGACGAGGGCGCGGTGTCGGTGCGCTCCCACCTCATCGAGGGCGGCGTCCGCATCCTGCGCGGGGGCGAGGAGGTCCAGCTGAGCGAGCCGGTGACGCCGCCCGCGGACGTCTCGGTGCAGCTCCCCGTCGAGGTGGAGGCCGCCGACGCGGCACGGGCGCGCGCCATGGGTTGGCAGCGGATGGCCGAGCGCGGTGACTACGAGCGCGCGTGGCGGGTGCTCGGAGAGCGCGGCATCGCGGAGCGGACCCCCACGGCGAGCGCCGCCCAGCTGCTCGCGCTCGCCGACGTCGCGCGACACAGTGGCCACGAGGAGGCGGCGCTCGCTCCGCTCGAGCGGCTCCTGGACCGTTATCCCGAAGACCCGGACGCGGCGCTCGGCGCGTTCACCCTCGGGCGCATCCGGGATCGCCGGGGCCAGCCCCGCGCCGCGGCGGCGGCCTTCGAGCGCGCGCTCGCGCTGCCCCTTCCTCGCTCGCTCGTGGGCGACGCCACCGCGCGCCTCGCGCAGGCGCGCGCCGCCTCCGGCGACGCCGCGGGTGCCTCCGCCGCGGCCGCCGACTATCTACGTTCGAGCCCGAACGGGCCGCGCGCTGCGGCCATGCGCGCGCTCGCGTCGCCGCCATGAGCCGGGGCACCCGATGGTCGATCTACCTGCTCGCGTCGCTCGGCCTCGCGGCCGCGAGCGCCGACGCGCAGGCTGACCACCCCGAGGTCCCCGACGCGATCGAGATCGTCGTCGACGGCGAGCCGGGCTCGCTCGACGCGGAGGGGATGATCGACGCCCTGCGCCTGGAGCTCGGGATGGACGGCGTGGACGCGATCCATCGCGCGCTGGACGCGCGCCCCGATGACGTCGCCGTCGTCCACCTCGCGATCCGGGAGTCGCCCCTGCGCCTCGACGTGCGGCTCGTTCACCAGGCTCGCCAGAGCGCGATCGTGCGCGAGCTCGATCTGAGCGACGTGCCCGAGCGCTCGTGGAGCCGCACCGTCGCGCTCTGCGTCGCGGAGCTGGTGCGCGGGAGCTGGGCGGCGCTCGCGGGTCCCCCGGCTGCGTTCGATCGTGCCGAGGTCGCCACTCGACCGTCCACCGTCGCGCCCCCGCCCGCGGCGCGCGCGTCGATCGCATCGCGAACGCAGGCCGCCGCGGGCGGGGGCACGGAGCCAGGGCCGGCCTCGCTGGAGCCGCCGCCGAGCGTGGACGCGGCGGAGCACGGAGGGGCGCCCACGCTCGCCGGTGCCTTCGTGGCGCGCGGCTTCCCCACCGCCGACCTCGCCCTCCTCGGTGGCCAGATCCGCGTGGCGATCCCCCTCGCGCCGGCGCCCTCCATTCGGCTCGCCGCGTCGCTGGGGTTCTCGCGAGGGACGATCGACCACCGCCTCGGCCACGTGGAGATGCTCGCGCTCGTCGGCGCGGTCGGCGTGGACCTGGCGCTCGGAGGACGCGACTGGTCGTTCGCCGTCGGCCCTCGAGTCGCGCTCGGCTGGGCGTACTCGAACGGCGAACCCTCGTCGGCCGGCGTGACCGGAGGCGAGGGAGACGCGGCGTTCCTGCTCCTCAGCGGTGCCAGCGAGGTCGCGTTGCGGCTGATCGGTCCGCTCCGCTTCGCGCTCGGGGTGGAGGTCGGGGTGGCGGTGCTCGGGGTGACCGCGCTCGCGGACGAGGAGCGCGCGTTCGGCATCGAGGCGCTCTCGCTCGCGGCGTGGGCCGGCCCGGAGGTCGAGCTCGAATGAGTGAGGGGGTGAGCCGGTTCGCGCGCGTCGCGGTTCGATGGGGCATGGCTACACGATTTGTCTGTGCGGTGCTCCTCTTCATCGGATGCAACACCAAGTTCCACGTCCTCGACACCGACGACGCCGGACCCGCCGGGTCGGCGTCGATGGTGGACGCGGGCGCGTCTGACGCCGGCCCGCCTCACGCCGCCCCGCCAGAGGACGCGGGGATGCCCGAAACGGGAGGGTGCTACGGCACGGCGAGCTACGGCGGCCTGCTCTACTCTCACCCGCCGATCGACGGCCTCAACGGCGTCGAGCTGTATGAAGGCTGCGACGGCGCGCCGATCGTCCTCCACGGGCCGGGGCTGCCGCACTACGACGCCGGAGCGCGCGAGCAGTACCGCGTGTGGCTGGACGACATGGACCTCGAAGCCGCCGTCACGCTCGGCCCGTGCTGCCCGTCCGCCGGCGCCGCGAGCGGCACGTGCATCGTGTGGCCCATGGACGCGGAGGTGCGCGCGCAGTTCGCTTCCGGCGACTACACCTGGGTGGTCAACGACATGTGGCTCGCAGGGGCGTCGTCGACCGTGGACGGCGTGTCGCCTCCCAACTGCATGCCCATCCGACGGCCTTAGCGCAGCGCGTCGAGATGCCGGCCGGGCGCTTCGAAGACTCTCGAGCACGAGCGAACCGACGAAGTGACCGTCCGCGACCGCGTGCTGACGGATTCGTCGCGCTTCGGTTCGGCTCTCGCGCCTCGCTGGCAGGGAGGGACCACGATCTTCTCGTCGATGTGCCATGGGAGTCGCGTTGTCCGACGGACCGCGCAGGGCCGACGGGGAGCCACTGCGCTCGAGAGCTTGCGCGGCAGACTTGCACGCGCGCCGCGCCGTCGGCCCGGCGCGCGTCGGGAGACCGATCGGAATATGGGCGCCCCCGCGACTCCTTTGACATCCACGCCCGATGCCCGAACCTTTGCGCCAGATGTTCCGTTCGTGGCAGTTCCGTTCGTGGCAGCTCCGCTCGCGGCCGTGGTGGGGCCGACTGGCTGCGCTCCTGAGCTTCGGCCTGCTCGTCCTCGCGGGCGTCGCGCGCTCGCAGGATCGCAGCGCGCCGCGCCACGTCGCGATCGGCGCGAGCGGCGACATCCTGTTCCACACCGCGCTGCTCGAGACGGCGGACGCGCACGGCGGGTACGACCACTTGTTCTCCGCGCTGCGATCGGTGATCCAGGACGACGAGATCGCGTTCGCGAACCTCGAGACCCCGCTCAGCGTCGATCGCGAGCCGACGCGCGGCGATCCTCCGCGGCTCGGCGCTCCCCCCGAGGCGGCGACCGCGCTCGCGCACGCGGGCTTCGACGTGCTGAGCGTCGCGAACAACCACGCGTGGGATCAGCGCGACACCGGGATGGTGAGCACGCTCGAGAACCTCCGTCACGCGGGCATCGAGCCGGTCGGCGCGGCGCCCGACGCGGCCGACGCGCCGGGGCCGATCGTCGTCACGCAAGGCGACGTGCGGGTCGCGTTCGTCGCGTTCACCGAGATCATCCAGGGGCACCCCGGCACGCGGCGGCCCGCGGTGCGCATCGCGATGTGGGACGAGCGCGCGGCGCGCACCGCGTTGACGGCGGCGCGCGAGCAGGCCGACGTGGTGGTGGCGTCGATGCACTGGGGGCTCGGCTATCGCCACGATGATCGCAGCGAGCAGCGGCACATGGCCGAGGTGCTCGTGCGCCACGGCGCCGACGTCGTGATCGGGCATGGACCACACGTCTTGCAGCGTGTCGAGCGCGTGAGCTCGCCGCGCGGCGAGGCCGTCGTGATCTACAGCCTCGGCAACCTCATCTCGAACCAGGGCTATCACTACCGGCGCGGCGTCCGCGATCGCAGCGTCGACGTCCCGCTGCGCGAGCCGGCGACCCGCGACGGAGTGTGGATGCGGGTGGGCGTCGAGCTCGGCGAGCACGTGCGCGTCAGCGAGGTCTCCGCGATCCCGCTCTGGACGCACAACAACTACTGGGAGTCGTCGCGCCGCGACGGCCCGGCCCCCGACATCCGCGTGCTCCCGCTCTACGGCGTCAGCGATCAGGGCTTCGCCGACGAGCGCCGCCGCGCGATCGGCGGCGTGCTGGGCGAGCAGGTCCAGCTCCTTGACGGCGCCCGGCGTTGAACCGACGCTCGGGCCCACGATGAGCGACGACGCGGTGTTCCTCCGGGCTTGCCGACGCGAGCCGGTCCCCCACACCCCCATCTGGCTGATGCGCCAAGCCGGCCGTTACCAGGCGAGCTATCAGGCGATCCGCGCGAAGGTCGACTTCGTCGGCCTCTGCAAGAGCCCCGAGCTCGCGTGTCAGGTCACCGTCGACGCGGTGGACCAGCTCGGGGTGGACGCCGCCATCTTGTTTGCGGACATCTTGCTGATCCTCGAGCCGCTCCAGATCGGCTTCCGCTTCGAGGCGGGGGAGGGCCCGACGATCGACGCGCCGGTGCGCGACGCCGAGGCGATCGACGCGATCCCCGACGAGATCGATCCGAACGCGGAGCTCGGCTACGTGATGGACGCGGTGCGGCTCATCCGCCGCGCGCTCGGCGATCGCACGCCGCTGATCGGCTTCGCCGCGTCGCCGTTCACCCTGGCGTCGTACGCGATCGAGGGCGGCGGCTCGCGCGACTACCACCACACCAAGCAGCTCATGTACGGCGACCCCGGCGCGTGGCACGCGCTGATGGGCAAGCTCAGCCGCGCGATCGCGAGCTACCTGAACGCGCAGGTCGACGCGGGCGCGCAGGCGGTGCAGCTCTTCGACAGCTGGGTCGGCGCGCTGAACGAGGCGGACTACCGGCGCTACGTGTTCCCGTACGTCGAGGCGATCTTCGATCGCATATCCGGCCGCGTGCCGACCATCCACTTCGGCCAGGGCAACCCGGAGCTCTACGGCGCGCTCAAGGAGGCGGGCGGCGACGTGATCAGCGTCGACTGGCGCGTGCGCCTCGACGACGCGTGGTCGCGGCTCGGCGACGGCGTCGGCATCCAGGGCAACATGGATCCCACCGCGATCCTCGGTCCGCGCGAGGTGATGTTCGAGCACGCGAAGGCGGTGCTCGACCAGGCGGGCGGGCGGAACGGGCACATCTTCAACCTCGGTCACGGCATCTTGCGGTGGTCCACCGTCGACCAGGTGAAGGCGCTCGTCGACTACGTGCACGAGACGAGCGCGCGGTGAAAAAGGGCGCGCGCGTCGTCGTCGTCGGCGGCGGGCTGAGCGGGCTCGTCGCCGCGCGTCGCCTGAATGAGCGCCGCCCCGACCTCGACGTGCGCATCCTCGAGGCGAGCGAGCGCGCGGGAGGGATCCTCGGCACGCTCGAGCACGACGGGTTCGTGATCGAGACGGGGCCAGACTCGATCCTCTCGAGCAAGCCGGCCGCGGTGGAGCTCGCGCGAGAGCTCGGGATCGCGGATCGGATCGTGGAGACGAACGACGCACACCGCGGCGCGTACGTCGTGCACCGGGGCCGGCTCGTCCACGTCCCGGACGGGTTCAGCCTGATGGCGCCCACGCGGATGCTCCCGTGGGCGGCGACGCCGATCATCTCGTGGCGCGGCAAGCTGCGCGCCGCGATCGAGCCGCTCGTGCCGCGGCGCGGATCGAGCGAGGAAGAGAGCTTGGCGTCCTTCGTGACGCGGAGGTTTGGGCCCGAGCTCCTCGACCGGCTCGCCCAGCCTCTGATCGGCGGCATCTACGGCGGCGATCCGGACCGGCTGAGCCTGCGCGCGACGATGCCGCGCTTCATCGCGATGGAGCAGCGACATGGCTCGGTGATCCGCGGCATGCGCGCGGGTCAGAAGGGCGACGACGTCCAGGCGTCGGGCGCGCGGTACGGCCTCTTCGTCGCGTTCGATCGCGGGATGCAGGTGTTGATCGACGCGCTCGTCGACGCGGTCGGCGATCGCCTCGCGCTGCGCGCGCCGGTGGAGCGGCTCACGAGGACGAGCGAGGGTTGGCGGGTCGGCGAGCTCGACGCCGACGCGGTGGTGCTCGCGCTGCCCGCGTGGCGCTCGGCCGCGCTCCTCGCACCGCACGACGCGGCGCTCGCCGACGGGATGCGGGCGATCCCGTATGGCTCGGCCGCGACGGTGACGTTCGCGTGGCCGCGTGACGCGTTCGCGCATCCGCCCGACGCGTTCGGGATCGTGGTGCCGACCGTCGAGCGCCGCGGGATCCTCGCCGCGACGTTCGCGAGCACGAAGTGGCCGGGCCGCGCGCCGGAAGGGCAAGCGCTCGTGCGTGTGTTCATCGGCGGCGCGAACGCGCTGGACGTGCCCGACCTCGACGACGCCTCGCTCGTCGCCCTCGCGCGCCGCGAGCTCGTCCGCCTCATGGGTGTGCGCGGCGAGCCGCGCTTCTCGTTCGTGCGCCGCTACGTCCGCGCGATGCCCCAGTACGTGCTCGGCCACGAGGCGCGCGTCGACGCGCTCGAGTCACGCGCCGGTGCGCACGCCGACCTCGCGGTGGTGGGCAACGCGTACCGCGGGGTCGGCATCCCCGACACGATCGCGTACGCGCGCGCCCGGATCGATCGCTGGCTCGCGCGGAGCTGAGCCGCGGAGGTGCGGTTGACCTGACGCCGCTCGCGACGAACGCTCCGCGGGTGGGCTGGCTTCGGGATCTGCTCTCGTTCCGCCGTCGGGACGCGATCTCCGACGCGGCGCTCCGCGAGCTGCGCGCGTCGATCGAGGGCGCGGCCCCCGACGAGGCGTGGCGGGTCGTATCGGACGCGCTCGTACGGCATCGCGGCGCGACCGCGCTGCTGCACCTCGCCGCGCGCGTGCTCCGCGACGCGAGCGAGCAGGCAACCGCGGAGCTGTTCGATCGCGCGGCCGACGCGCCGCAGGATCCGCAGCGCTGGTTCGAGCTCGGGAGCGATCTCAACGTCCGCGGCAGCCCGCACGTCGCGGCGACGTTCCTCGAGCGCGCGCTCGAGCTCGCGCCGTTCGACGCGGTGGTCCGCTCCGAGCTCGCGCTCGCCGAGGCGCATCGAGGGCGGCCCACCGCGGTGCGCGAGGCGCTCGCGCTCCATCCCTGTCTCGCCGACGACCCCGGCGCGCTCTTCCAGTTCGCGTGGGCGTCGATGCTGTGCGGTGATCTCGAGGCGGCGCGCGCGTCGCAGCGCGAGCTCCACGGCGTCGGCAAGCTCGGCGAGAAGCTCGCGCGGGCGCTCTCGCGGGCCGAGGGGCACGCGATGGAGGACGCGCGAGACTTCTACTACATCGAGCACGGATCGTTGCTGCTGGACGCGGGCGGCGAGCTCGGCGGGCGATACGGCGAGGTCGCGATCGACCCGGCGTGGTGCGCGCGCCTGATCGGAGAGCTCGCGTCGGTGGTGCGCGAGCTGCCGTCGCCGCCCGCCGCGGTGATCCCGATCGAGCCGCGCGACGCGCCGCTCGCGGAGCGGGTCGCCGAGGCGTGCGGGTTGCCGATCGCCGAGTCGGGCGCCGGTCTCGCGGTGGCGGTGGACGCGAGTCGCCTCGACGCGGCCTGGCAATGCGGCTTGCATCCGTCGACCACCGCGTTCGCGGTGTGGGCGGACTTTCGGAGGCCGCTCGCGCGCGCGCCGGAGCTCCTCGGCGTCATGGCGCGCGAGGTGACGCGCTTGGATCTCCCCGCGCGGGTCACGGCGCACGGTGCTGCTCCGAGCGCGATCGCCGAGCTCATCGAAGCGCGCCGCGAGCACCTGTTCGACGGGCCGGCGCGCGTGGGCGCGGCCTATGTGCCGGACGCGCCGCTCCCATGGTGAGCGGCACTGCCCGTGCCGTGCCCTTGCCCCTGCCCGCGAGCAGCGGCTCCCACAGCTCATGAGCACGACGAACGCGAGACGAGTTGCCCCGCTCACCGGTCCGCGATCCGCGATCCGCGGGCACGGGAGCAGGCCGCTCGAGAGCAGCCTGCTACAGGTGGAACGAGATCCCCGCCGAGCCTCGCACCTGGATGCCCACCGCGTCGCCCGGCTCGCTGAGGTTCACGTCGGTCGGTGAGCTCATCGGTTCGTCGATCGTCTGGCGGCTCATGTTGAGGATGTCGACCGAGCACGCCGCGCCGATCGCGAACCACTCGACGAGGTAGATGTCGAGGCCGGCCGCCGCGTCGAAGACCCACCCGAACACGGTGGTCTGGCTCATCGCGGGCGCGTTGTAGTTGGAGTCGCCGTGCCACGCGAAGCCGAACCCCGCGCGGAGGAACGGCTTGACGATCGGAAGAGGAATTGCGAGCTGCGCCTCCGCCGCGACCGTCCCGACGTCGAAGTCGTCGCTGTAGTGCGCGATCGTCCCGCGCAGTCCGGCGGAGAAGAACGAGATGCGAAAGCCCGCCGCGAGCGCGCCCATCGGCCCGACCCCGTCGAGCCGCACGAGCGTCGGGTAGTAGTTGTTGTTCGAGATCGCGCGCATGTTGACGTACGACACGCCGGCCTGGAGCTCGACCCAGAGGAAGTCGTACGGGTCGCCGCCGTCCTCTTCCTCCTCGTCGTCGTGGTGCGGAGCGCCGTCCGCGGGGGGCGGCGTCGGCGGCGGCGGATCGTCGCGCGGGCGAGACGGAGACGGAGCCTGGCTCGAGCTCGCCGTGCTGGAGCTCGTCGACGTCGCGCTCGACGTGGTCGAGGTGCCCGAGCTCGAGGTGCTCGACGCGTCGTCCGCGCCGTCGTCGGTCTGTGCCGCGACGGGCGCTACGATCGTCGAGATGGACGCGGCCAACAGCGCCGCGGCCCACCTCACGAGAGCGCCTCGTTCTCTCCGCCGTCGAGGGGCATGGACTCGGTCTCGCTCGGGACGCGGTAGTCCTCGTTCAACCAGCTCCCGAGGTCGGCCATCCTGCAGCGCTTCGAGCAGAACGGCGCGTGAGGGTTCTCGGGATGGCGCGCGCACTCGGTGCGACAGATCGGGCACGTCGGCATGACCGCGTCATCCTACACCCGGATTGTGGACGAGTCGCCGCATCGGATAGGCTCGGCCCCCAAGCCGGCCCGCGCACGATCGGTCAGCGAAAGGATGAGGATGCGTTCATCAAGGCGGAGCTCCGCCCCGGTCTTCCCGCTCGTTCTGGCGGCCGCGCTGGTCTCTGCGTGCAACGGCGGTTCGATGCGGATGAGCCCGAGCTTCGTCGCGGTCCACAACGCGATGGCCGCGATGGGGCTCGCGCAGAGCGGGGAGATCAGCGAGGGCTCGCTCGGCGAGGGCGAAGCGGCGCGTCACACCGCGCACCTCCGCGCCGGGGACTGCTACACCATCGTGGCGTTCGGCTCCGACGGGGTGCGCAACCTGGACGTCGAGCTCCTCGACGACCGCGGCGAGTCGGTCGCGACCGATCGTACGACCGACAGTCAAGCTGCGGTCCAGGTCTGTCCCGACGCCGAGGGCGACTACCAGATCGCCGTGCGCATGGCGCAGGGCGGCGGCAGCTACGTCGTCTCGAGCTGGTCGGGGATGCCGGCGGCTGGATCGGCGGCGCTCGCTGGCGGCGGCGGGCGCGGCACCTGCTCGGCGCCCATCGCGTTGACGATCGGCGCCCCCGTCCGCGGGGCGACGACGGGCGCGGGCTCGACGATGAGCGCGAGCTGCATCCAGGGCGGCGAGGCGCCCGAGGTCGTCTACTCGCTCACGCTGGAGCGGCGCTCTCAGCTCTCCGTCACGATCAACTCCGACTACGACGGCGCGCTCTACATCCTCGGCGCGTGCGGTCAGCTCCAGTCGGAGATCGTGTGCAACGACGACGATCCCAACACGAGCCGCTCGCACGTCGAGGCGACGCTCGACGCGGGCACCTACTTCGTGATCGTCGACGGCTACGGCAACGAGCAGGGCCAATACGAGCTCGTCGCGCAGACCGCCGATCTCCAGGATCTCGCGCAGGTGTGCGGCGCGGCTACGCCGCTCCAAGCTGGCCGTGCGGTCACCGGCAGCACGGCGGGCGTGCCGAGCTACTTCACCGCGACCTGCGCGGGCGGCGCGCGCTCGCCGGATCGCGTGTACGCGCTCGACGTGCCGAGCCGCTCGCGCCTTCGCGTGCGGATGCAGAGCACCTACGACGGCGCGGTGTACGTCCGATCGGATTGCACCAACCCGAACAGCGAGCTCGGGTGCAACGACGATCATCAGGACACCCGGCACTCGATGATCGTCGCGACCGTCGATCAGGGTCGGTACTACGTCTACGCCGACGGCTTCAGCGAGGGCAACGCGGGCGACTTCTCGATGCGCGCCGATCTCGCACCGCTCAGCGGCGCGAACGCGGCGGCGGACGGCTGCGCGGCGCCGGGCGCGATCACGGTCGGTCAAGACCTCGAGCTCGATACGTTCCCCGCCTCCGATGACTTCTCCGCGAGCTGCGGTGGACAGGGCGCGCCCGATGTCGTCTACACGCTGAACGTGCCGCAGCGCATGCGCCTCCGCGCGACGCTCGCGGAGAGCGAGTTCCCCGCCGCGCTCTACGTGCAGCGCCAGTGTGGCCAGTCGGGCTCCGAGGTCGCGTGCGCGGCGGCGGGCGGCGGAGGACCGGCGATGCTCGACACCAACCTGACGCCGGGCTCCTACTTCCTCGTGGTCGACGGCACCGCGCCCGACGCGTTCGGCGCCGCGCGCCTCGACGTTCAGCTCGAGGATCTCGCCGCGCTCGAGCGCGCGTGCCAGCAGGCTCCGCGCCTGCGCCCCGGCCGCGCCGTCACCGGCGACACCAGCGGCTCGAGCGATCGCTTCCAAGCGTCGTGCGCGGGCTCCGCACGCTCGAGCGACCTCGTCTACCGCCTCCAGCTCACGCGCCGATCGCGCGTCCAGATCTCGAGCGAGCAGCAGTACGACGGCGCCCTCTACATCCGGCGCGACTGCACCGACATGACCACCGAGATCGCGTGCAACGACGACACGACTGACAACCATCATTCCGCGATCGACACCGAGCTCGACCGCGGCACGTACTACGTGTTCGTCGACGGCTTCGCGGATCGCAGCCAGGGCGCGTTCACCCTCGACGTGGACGTCAGCCCCGCCACGGGCGCGCCCACCACCGCTCCCGCACCGCGCCGCGGCTCGTCGACGATCGTCAACCCCTGAGGCGCTCGGTTCGACAGGTCGGCGTCTAGTCCGGCAGCGTCACTCGGATGCCCGCCAGCGCCGACCGCGCCTCTTCGCGGAGCGCGTCGAGCTCCTGCTGGGTGATCCCCTCGATCGCCTCCGATGCGCCGGGCCCCTCGCGTGGCGGTGCCGGCTCGGGCTCGGTGCGCGTGGCGACGGCGGTGTCGGGCGCGCTCGCCGGATCGTCGATGCCGCGCGCCTGGCGCTCGAGGCGCGCGAGGACGTCCGGGTCGCGCACGTAGCGCGGGCGCTCGCCGGGCTGGCTCGCGTCGACCCAGTAGGCGCGCTCCTCGCGGACGTCGACGTGGACGAAGACGCTGTTCGGGTACCAGCCGACGCCGGTCGCCTCGAGGCCGAGCGCGACGTCGCGGAGCGCGAGGCGGTCGACGCCCTCGACGTCGATGTCGAGCGCGCGACCATGGTGGTGGCGGCTGGTCGACGACGAGCTCGGTCGCGTGCCGGAGTAGATCTCGATCGGGTGTCCCTCGAACGCGCGGCCGATCGCGGCGAGGCGGACGGCGAGGCCGGGGTGGACTCGCAAGATACCTTCCGCGATGTAGTTGGGGTCGCCGACGAAGCGGGCGAGCTCCTCCTGGCTGGGGAGGTCTTCGCGCTCGCGCGGGCGGGCGAGGAGGCTCAGGGCGGCGACGGCTTCGGCGCGAGGCTCGCCGGCACAATCGAGGAGCGAGAGGGTCTGGCGCTCGAGGCCGCCGCGGGTGCGGCGGGTGAGGGTGACCGGAGAGGAGCAGGTCGAGGCGGAGGGCGATCCAGCGTCGGAAACGGAATCGGACACGGAATCGGAATCGGACTCGGAATCGGAATCGGAATCGGAATCGGACACGGAATCGGAATCGGAATCGGACACGGAATCGGACACGGAATCGGACACGGAATCGGACACGGAATCGGAATCGGACCTGCGCGGCGCCGGGTCGGATCCCACCGGGGCCGCCGTCGCGAAGAACACCGTCACACTCGGTGGATCCGCCGCGGCCACCGAGGGCGTCCCGATCACCGCGGCGAGGCCTGCGAACAGGCTGACCCACACGTAGGGCTTTTCCACACGTAAACGCCTATCAAACCACACGTCGATCGGTCAAAGAACCGGACGCTCTTTCGTCCCGCGGGCGGCCCTGGCGCGGCGCGAGCCGCGTGGTATAGCTGCCGACCCCGGATCGCCGACCGCGTGAAACCGGCCGGATTCTTGGGGCGGACGCGGATCCCGCGCCCGAAACCACACACACCTCCTGCTCGAACGGACCGACCCGGTGCCCATCCCTCGTGGACGGGTTGTCGGCCGAGGGGGTGGCGGAACAACCGGAGGATAGAGCCATGAGTGAGACCGAGACCGAGGTGGCCCCCGAGGCCGCCGCCGAAGCCCCCGCTCCCCCCAGCGCGCAGGCGCCCGTCCAGGAGCTGCCCGACTCGCACCCCGCCGCCAGCGGCGAGCTGCCGATCGGCCTCCGCGCCCTGATCGACGCCGGCGTCCACTTCGGACACCAGACGCGCCGATGGAACCCGAAGATGCGCCCGTTCATCTTCGGCGCGCGCAACGGCATCCACATCATCGACCTCGACCAGACCGCAGCGCTCTTTGCGCGTGCGTATCGCTTCGTCCAGGAGGCGGTCTCGCGCGGCGGTCACGTGCTCTTCGTCGGCACCAAGCGTCAGGCCGTCGAGGTCATTCGCGAGGAGGCCGAGCGCGCCGGTCAGTTCTACGTCACCGGCCGCTGGCTCGGCGGCACGCTCACGAACTTCCGCACCGTGAAGGGCGCGATCGAGCGCCTACGCGAGCTCGAGCGCATGTTCGAGGACGGCACGGCCGAGCAGCTCCTCAAGAAGGAGCAGCTCCGTCACCGCCGCGAGCTCGAGCGCCTCGAGAAGTTCATCGGCGGCATCAAGATGATGAACTCGCTCCCCGCGGCGCTCTTCGTGATCGATCCGCATCACGAGCACATCGCGATCCGCGAGGCGCGCAAGCTGCACATCCCGATCGTCGCGATCACGGACACCAACTGCGATCCGGATCTCATCGACTTCATCGTCCCCGGCAACGACGACGCGATCCGCTCGATCAAGCTGTTCACCGGCCGCATCGCGGACGCGTGCATCGCGGGTCAGCAGCGTCGCCGCGATGGGGGCGCGCAGGGCTACGGCGTCGCCACGGCGTCGGGTGAGAACGTTCAGGTCGAGTTCCAGCGCGGCCGCCGCGGGCGTCGTCCGCCGCAGCAGCGTCGTTGATCGACCGACTCGATCGTCAGGAGAGCTGAGATGGCCAACGTAAGCGCACAAGACGTGAAGGTGCTTCGCGACCGTACCGGCGCGGGCATGATGGACTGCAAGAAGGCCCTCGTGGAGGCCGACGGCGATCAGGAGAAGGCCGTCGAGATCATCCAGAAGAAGGGCCTCGCCAAGGCGGCGAAGCGCGCAGGCGCGATCGCGGCGGAAGGCGTCATCCACTCGTACATCCACGCGGGCAGCCGCATCGGCGTGCTCGTCGAGGTGAACTGCCAGACGGACTTCGTCGCGCGGAACGAAGAGTTCAAGGCGCTGGTGGAGGAGATCGGCCTCCAGATCGCGTCGAGCTCGCCGGAGTACGTGCGCGCGTCGGAGATCCCGGCCGCGGACGTCGAGGGCAAGAAGCGCATCTTCTTCGGCCAGCTCGAGGAAGAGGCGAAGCAGACGGGCAAGGCCAAGCCGGCCGCCGCGCTCGAGAAGATCGTCGAGGGCAAGCTCGCCAAGTGGCAGAACGAGGCGTGCCTCGAGAACCAGGAGCTCGTCACGCGCGAGGACAAGACCACCGTGGGCAACGCGGTCGAGGCGCTCAGCGCCAAGATCGGCGAGAAGATCGCGGTGCGTCGGTTCGTGCGCTACGAGCTCGGCGAGGGCATCGAGGTGGCGAAGAAGGACCTCGCCGCCGACGTCGCGGCGACGATCGCAGGCAACTGAGCGCTCCAGCGCTGCGCTCCCATCGAGCCGCCTCGGAGGTCTCCGGGGCGGCTCGATTCGTCGATGGGCTTGGTGGCGCAGGCGCGCTCCGCCTGATGTAGACTGCGCCGCCGATGAGCTCGTCTTCGCTATCGCTCAAGCGCATCGTCCTCAAGCTTTCCGGGGAAGCCCTCTGCGGCGACACCGGCTACGGGGTCGATCCGGACACGCTCCGCGACATCAGCACCGAGATCGGAGAGGTCCACGCGCTCGGCGCGGAGATCGCGCTCGTGATCGGAGGAGGCAACATCTTTCGCGGTCTACGCGGCAGCGCCCAGGGCATGGATCGCGCGAGCGCGGACTACATGGGCATGCTCGCGACCGTGATCAACGCGCTCGCGCTGCAGGACTCGCTCGAGAAGCTCCGCGTGCCGACGCGCGTCCTGAGCGCGCTCGAGATCCGCGAGGTCGCCGAGCCGTACATCCGGCGTCGCGCGATGCGTCACCTCGAGAAGAAGCGCGTGGTCATCTTCGCCGCGGGCACCGGCAACCCGTTCTTCTCCACCGACACGGCGGCCGCGCTGCGCGCGATGGAGATCGGCGCCGAGCAGCTCATCAAGGCGACGAAGGTCGAGGGCGTCTTCGACAAGGATCCCGTCAAGCACGACGACGCCGTCCTGATCCGGCGCCTCACCTACGATCGCGTCCTCGCCGAGCGCCTCGCGGTCATGGACTCCACCGCGATCACGCTCTGCCGCGACAACCGCCTGCCCATCCGCGTGTGCTCGCTGAAGCGGCGCGGGAACGTGAAGCGCCTCGTCGAGGGTCAGGACGTGGGGACGCTCGTCACCGAAGAGGGCTGAGGGTATACCTTCGGCGCCCGCTCGCGCGGTGCGCCACTTCACTCGTACCGAGAGGGACACGCGATGATCGACGACACCCTGAAGGAGCTCAGCGATTCGATCGCCAAAGCGCAGGACGCGTTGAAGCGCGAGCTGACGAAGCTCCGCACCGGCCGCGCGAGCCCGGAGATCCTCAACACGATCCGCGTCGACTACTACGGGACGATGACGCCGCTCCCGCAGATGGCGTCGATCACGGTGCCCGAGGCGCGGATGCTCATCGTGAAGCCGTGGGACAAGTCGGCCATCCCGCTCGTCGAGAAGGCGATCGCGACGAGCCCGCTGGAGCTCAATCCGCAGAACGATGGCGAGATCATCCGGATCCCGATCCCGATGCTCACCGAGGAGCGCCGCAGGGACATCGTGAAGGTCGTCCGCGACTACGGTGAGAAGTGCAAGATCGCGATCCGCTCCGCGCGCCACGACGCGAAGGACATGCTCGAGACGCTCAAGAAAGAAGGCGACATCAGCGAGGACGACGCCGACCGAGCGATGAAGAAGGTCGAGTCGATCGTCCAGGACGGCAACTCGGCGACCGACGACATCGTGGGCAAGAAGGAGAAGGACGTGATGGAGATCTGATCTCCGTCGGGCGGCTCTCCCACGAACGCGAACGAGGCACCGAGCGCCTGCTCGGTGCCTCGCTTCGTTGGGGACGACGACGCTGCGCTACGGAGGGAGGCAGACCCCGCTGCCGCTGCTCAACGCCTCGCAGCCGTAGCCGCTGCGGCAGTCGAGCACGGTCGTGCAGTTGTCGAGGCAGAGGTACGTCGAGCTGCCTACGTCGACGCAGGTGGAGCCGCCCGGACATGCGCTGAACGTGCAGTCGCGCGTGCAGTACCCGCCGGGGAACCCATCCGCGCTGGTGAAGCAGATGCCGCCGCTCCCGCAGCTCGCGTCCGTCGTGCACGTGCCGCCGATGCCCGACGTCGGCGTCGAGCAGACGCCTCCCGAGCACGTCCCGCCGCCCGTGCACATGCGACCACAGCCGCCGCAATTGTTCGCGTCGGTGCTCGTGTTCACGCACGCGCCGCCGCACGCCGTCTGACCCGACGGGCACGCGCACGTTCCACCGACGCACGACTGACCGGTGCCGCACGCGTGACCACACGATCCGCAGTTCGCCGCGCTCGTCATCGTGTCGACGCAGCTCGAGCCGCACAGCATCATCGAGCCGCAGTCGAGCCGGCACATCCCGCCGCCGCACAGCTGACCCGATGGACACGCGTGCCCGCACATCCCGCAGTTGGCGGTGTCGGTCATCACGTTCACGCAGGTGTCGCCACAGCGCGTCTGACCGGACGGGCACGCGACGCGGCACGCGCCGCCCTCGCACGCCATCCCGGATCCGCACGGCATGTTGCAGCCGCCGCAGTGGGCGACGTCGGTCTGGGTGTTCACGCACGCGCTGCCGCAGCGGATCGTCCCCGGCGCGCACTCGCACGAGCCCTCGACGCACATCTCCGTCGCGGTGCACGCGCGGCCGCAGCTGCCGCAGTTCATCGCGTCGCTGGAGGTGTTCACGCAGCGATCGCCGCACAGCTCGGTGGCCCCCGAGCACTCGCAGAGGCCGCCGACGCACGACGCGCTCGCGCCGCAGTCGTGACCGCACGAGCCGCAGTTCGCGACCGCGTTGCTCAGGTCGGCGCAGCTGTCCCCGCAGCGCGTCTGCGGATCCGTGCAATGGACGACGCACGCGCCCATCTCGCACGCCTGGCCGGACGGGCACGCGTTGCCGCACGCGCCGCAGTTGGCGGGATCCATCATCCGGTCGACGCACACGCCATCGCAGCGTTCCGACGCCGGGCACATGCAGCTGCCGTTCTCGCAGACGAGACCCGGATCGCACGTAGCGCCATTGTCGACGCGGCCATCGCAGTCGTCGTCCATGCCGTTGCACATCTCCTCTTCGCCCGAGGGCTCGCACTGGCAGACGAGGCCGGCGCCCGCGATCGAGTCACACGCCCACCCGGTGGGGCAGGGGCTCGCCTCGTTGCAGCTCGCGGTACATCGACCGATCGAGAGGCAGAGCCCGGTGTCGCAGTCCGCGTTGCGCGCGCACACCGACCCGACCGCGCCGGGGTCGGGACCGCCGATCGTGCCGCCGTCCCCCGTGCACGCCGCGAGGATCGCGGCGGCCGCGCACACCAAGAGTAGCTGTCTATTCATCTTGCTTTTGCCTCATCCACAACAAACGGACCCGATCCGGCACTCGTCGCTCGAGCTGCACGGGCAGGCCCCACACGTTCCGTCTGCGCGGCAGCACTCACCAGCGGTGCAGTCCGCGTCGCCTCCGCAGGGGCAACCGCCGCAGCTCCCGTCGGGCTGGCAGCACTCCCCTGCGTTGCAATCCGAGTTGCTGCCGCACGGGCAGCTCCCACAGCGCCCTTCGGCGCAGCACTGGCCGGCGCGGCAGCTCGCGTCCGACGTGCACGGGCACTCCCCGCAGCTTCCGTCGGCGTTGCAGCACTGACCGACCATGCAGTCGCCGTCGCTCGCGCATCCGCACTCGCCACAGCGGCCGTCGCCGAGGCAGCACTCGCCCGCGTTGCACTCGGAGTCGTTCGTGCACGGGCATGGCCCGCACACGCCGTCGGGGCCGCAGCACTCACCGACCGTGCAGTCGCTGTTCGCGCTGCACCCGCACGCGCCGCACGTGCCGTCGGTCTTGCAGCACTCGCCCGCCGTGCAGTCCGCGTTCGAGCGGCAGGTGCACGCGCCGCACATGCGGTCGACGCAGCACTCCCCGGCGCTGCAGTCGAGATCGCGCGCGCAGCCGCACGCGCCGCACATCCCGTCGTTGCAGCACTCGCCGGCGCGGCAGTCGGTGTCGCTCCCGCAGCCGCAGTCGCCGCACGTTCCGTCGGCCTGGCAGCATTGGCCGGCGCGACAGTCCGCGTCCGCCGCGCAGCCGCAGGCGCCGCACGCGCCGCCGTTGCAGCAGGTGCCCGCGGTGCAGTCGCCGTCGCCGCTGCAGCCGCACGCGCCGCACTGGTTCGTCGCGGTGTCGCAACACTCGCCGGCCCGACAGTCCGCGTTGTTCATGCAGCACGGGACGCACTCGTGACCGGCGCTACAGCACGTGCCGGCGCCGCAGTCGGAGTCGGAGCAACACACCCCGGGCTGACACGTCGGGGCGTCGTCCGGCGGTTGGTCCGGCGGGTTGCACGCGCTCGCGGCGACGAGGGCGACCAGCGCGATGCACGACAAGGAAGAGTGTGATGTACGACGCGCGGTGCGCACGGGGGACGGCGAGGCTCGCATTCGGATTCGCCGCCCTACACAAGCGGCGTGCCAGCGAGCATCGAGGCCGTGGTGCGTGCGTCGCCCCGCCGCGCGGCCGCTGTGTGACGTAACAGGTGACGGGGGCGCGGTTGCGGCGTGCCCGCCTAGAACGGCACGCCGAGGTGGCCGAAGAACTGGTCGATGCCGCCGTCCATCAATCCCCGGGCGTACCCGAAGCGGAGGGTGAACGGGAGCAGGTAGCCGATCGTGAAATCCAGGAGGAACGCGCCGCCCACCCCGACGCGGAACGTCGTGATGTCGAATTCGCCGAAGAACGCGTCGCCCACGTCCGCGAACACCACCGCGCTGAGCCGGTTCAGGAAGACCGGGAGCGTCAAGATGCCGTGATTGATACGAAAGACGGGGAACCGATACTCGAGCTGCGCGAGGTGATACTGGTTGCCGCTCCGATCGAACGCCGGGTAGCCGCGGAGCGCGGTGCCGCCGAGGATCGACTGATTGATGAGCCCGTCGATCGGGTTGGCGTCACCGAACCCGCCGATCGAGAACGTCCCGCGGTTCTGGAGCTCGCCGCCGGAGATGCCGCCGGTGAGGTTGAACGCGACCACGTGGTGCTGGAGCCACGGCATCCGGGCGTAGAACCGGAAGAACCATGTCAGCTCGATCGCGCGGTAGCGGCTGCCGATCACCGGATCGGAGACGGAGAGCGAGAACCCGAACGCGCGGCCGTTGGACGGGCTGATGTCGTAGCCGTAGCGCTCGACGTCGCTGTACGACCACCCGAGTCGCAGCTCCGATCGGTAGCCGAGCACCGGGTACTCGGGCGGCGCGGTGTTCGGGTCGAAGTGGGTGGGGAACGGCTGCTCGTTCTGGCCGTAGGTTCCGCGGTAGGTGGCGCTCACCGACTGCGCTTGGAACGCCTCGGGCAGCGTGTACGCGACGGCGAGCTCGCCGCCCACCGCCTCTTCGATCCAGCGCGCGTCCTCCCCGTTGAACAGGAACCCGCCGCGCGGCGTGACGAAGCGGAACAGGCGCGCATCGATCGCGAGGGGGGCGCCGCGATACGCATAGGTCGCGTCGACGTTCATCCGGAGATCGGTGAGCCCACTGGTGGCGCGGATCGACCATGAGTGTTGCTCGATCAGATCCTCGGCGGCCGCGGTGACGGAGACCGCCGGGCCAAACCCGTTGTCGGTGAGGCCGAGGAAGTAGCTCCGCGGCCACAGTGACTCGATCGCCTGGTAGTCGCGCGAGGGCCCGTTCCACATCGTGTCGTCGGTGGTCGGGCTGGGACGCCGGTCGACGTAGCTCGGCGCGGGTCGCGACGTCGATGCGCCGAGGTCGAAGCGGTAGAGGTCGAAGCCGAAGCTCGTGTAGCCCACGAAGATCATCGTGCGGCCATCGGGGGAGACGACCGGTTGGTAGGCGCCTCCGATCACGTTGGTGACCTGCGAGAGTCGCCCCGTCGTCAGCGAGTACGCGTAGATGTTCGCGATCCCGGTGCGGTCCGAGCTGAAGTAGAGCGTGCGTCCATCGGGGGCCCACGTGGGGCCGGTGTCGAGCGCGCGGTCGTGGGTGACCCGCGTGATCTCTCCGCTCGCGAGATCCATCAGCTGCACGTCGCGGTAGCCCCCGCGCTCCCAGCGCGAGAACGCGATCGTCCGTCCATCGGGTGAGAAGCGCGGGTTGAACACCTGACCGAACCGAGGGTTGGTGAGGATGCGCCGCGCGGTGCCCTCGACGTCACGTAGCTCCGCGAGCATCAGATGTGTGGTGCTCGCTTCGTTGACGGTGTACACGACGCGCCGGCCGTCCGGCGAGATGTCGGGCTCGCGCGCCCGCGCGCCGTGGGTGAGGCGATCGACCCGCCCCGTCTCGAGATCCTCGCGCACGAGATCGTGGAAGCGGTACACGTCGAGATGATTGTCGGTGCGCGAGTAGACGATCGCGCGCCCGCTCGGGTGGATCGCGAGCCCCGGATCGCCGCTGACCCGCGCGAGCGTGCTCTGGTCCATCGGCGCGTCGAGCGAGAACGCCTGGACGCGATCGCGGTCGCGGTTGTCGGCGCGCCAGTACGCGATGCGGCCGTCCGGCATGAACCGCGGCAGTCGCGCGACCTCGCCGTGGTTCGTGAGGCGCTCTCCCTCCGCGAGCCCCGCGTCGAGGACGCGCTGCCGCTGCGCCTCGTAGTGCGCGCGTCGCTCCGCGCGGAAGTCGTCGTAGAGCTCGATGAAGTCGTGGCCGGTCGCGCGCCGCGCGATGCGGTTGAGCCCCCACGGGACCGTCTCGCCGCCGTACTCGTCGATGAACGTCGCGATCGCCTCGCGGCCGAAGCGGTTCGCGATGTACGTGATGAAGTGCGACCCGTAGAGGTACCAGACGTTGCCGTGCGGCCAGCGATCCACGCTCGTCGAGACCTGATCGAGATCCAGCAGCCGCCCTTCGAGCGCGTCCATGCGGAGGTACATGTCGAACTGCGTCCCGCGCACGCGCCCGCCCGCGGTGCGCTCGGTCTCCTGCCACGTCGCGATCCCTTCGAGCACCCAGCGCGGCAGCACGTGGTTCGGTGCGTACGTTCGACCGAGGAGCAAGTTGATGAGCGTCGCCACCCCCGACCAGTTGTCGAGATGGAGGATGTGCGTGTGCTCGTGCGTGACGAGCATGTTGAGCCAGTCGTCGTAGTCGCTCAGCGGCGAGAGCGCGTCCGGCGCGGCCGCGTTGAGACGGATGACGTTGAAGGGGAGGGCGATCGCGCTCCCGTTGGCGTCGTCGGTTCCGTCCGAGAGCACGATGTACGTGCGGTGGTTCGCCTCGTAGCCGAGGATCGGCGCGAGCGTGGTGTGTGCTCGCTCCGCGACGACCGCGACGCGCCGCGCGAGGGCGCCGAGCGGCACGTGGTAATGGATGACGAAGTGCGGGGTATCGAGGGTGCGCCAGCTCACGCGGGGGTCGCGCGACTGGGCGCGCGCGGGCGAAGCGTCGAGACCGGCCGCGACGAGCAGGAGGAGGAGTCCGAGCGAGAGCCCACGCGGCACGAGGTCGGGAAACCCTCCGCGTTCCGTCCCCCGGGGTCAAGCGCGCCGGTCCGGCGCCGAGGCCGACCTGCGATCGTGAGGGGAACTGCCCCATCGCATCCTCGCGCGCCGTCGGCGGAGGGTTCGCGGGCCGACTCTTGCTTGACCCCAAGTGCGCCAAAAAACTAATCTTTGGCGTCCCGTTGATCGCCTCCTCGCCATTCGTCGGGGAGACGCGACGGCCGTTGGAGTACTCGAAGAGTCCATGGAGCCCTCGGTTCCCAAGATGACCCCCCCGCCGCCTTCGCGGACGGCGAAGCAGTACGCGCTGAGGTTCATCTCCGGCAAGTACCAGGGCGGCGAGTTCCCCCTGCCGAACAGCAAAGAGATCGTCGTCGGTCGCTCGAGCGAGCTCGACATGGTCCTCGTCGAGGACATGGTCTCGCGGCGTCACGCGAAGATCACGGTCACCGGCGATCAGATCTTCATCCAGGACCTCGGCTCGACGAACGGCACGTTCGTCAACGGCGAGAAGATCAAGCGCGCGCGCCTGCAGGAGGGCGACCGCATCCTGATCGGGACGAGCATCATCAAGCTCGTGGCGGCCGACGCGTCGAGCGGAACGGACGCCTCGCACAACCTCGAGGACGTCGCGGCGGGGCGCCGCACCTCACAGGTGCGCACGATGTCGGGCTCGATCGCGGAGATCCCGCTGCCGGACCTGATGCAGCTCTTCAGCGCCAGCAAGAAGAGTGGCGTCCTGTGCGTGCGCGGCGACAACGGCGTCGGCAAGATCTTCTTCGATAGCGGGCAAGTCGTGTTTGCTGCGATCAACGACAACTACGATGTCCCGCCGCTCAAGAGCATCTATCGGATCCTGACCTGGACCGAGGGCACCTTCGACATGGAGGCCCCCGAGGAGCGTCAGTTCGAGGATCCGATCACGATGAACACCGAGGGCCTCCTCATGGAGGCGATGCGACAGCTCGACGAGGTGCGTCGCCTCGGCGACGACATGCCGCCGATGAACGCGACGATCTCGTTCGCGATGCCGATGATCCCGCCGCTGCGCGAGCTGTCACCCGAGGAGCTCGATGTCTTGCAGCTCGCCTACAACTACGGGCACGTGGAGACGATCCTCAACAAGAGCCTCGCGAACGACGTGGACACCTGTCAGATCCTCGTCGCGCTCCTGAAGAACGGCTTCCTGCGCGTCGAGTAAGCGCGCGCAGAGCTCGATCGGGTGGCTCGATCGGGTGGCTCGATCGGGCGGCTCGATCGGGTGCGGGTGGCTCGATCGGCCGGTCAGCCAGCGCTCGGCGCGTCGAGCGAGCGAACGATCCCGAAGTACGCCTCCTCGAGGCCGGCGATCAGCCGCTGGGCGGCACGGTGCTTCTCGGGATCGTCGGCGTGTTTGTCCGGCGAGTAGCGCGCCGTGAGCCGCGCGTAGGCCTCGTCGACGTCTTCGCGCGATGCTCCCGGCTCGAGCTCGAGGTTGCGGTACCACTGGCGCACCTTCCACGCCGGCGCGCCGGCCGCCCGGCCGCGGTCGGGGCCGACCGGATCGGTCAACAGCTGGCCGCGGCGCGAGCGCCGACGCTTCAGCTCGGCGTCGAGCTCGGCATCGCTCCACGCGGAGAGCGGCTTGTCCGCGAGCGATGGATCACCACCCGACATCGTGCGGCCCCTCAGCGAATCCGCGAGCCTCTTCAGCACCCCCACGGGCGCCTCGCTCAGTCTCCGTCCCCCGCCCGGGGCGCGGTGAGCAGACGCTCGATGAGGTGCTGCGAGTACTGGCTCAGCTCGGTGAACACGACACCCATGCCGGGCGGATCGTCCTGCACGCGCACGACCTCACCCACACCTTCGATCGTCTCGATGTCGTCCATGATGACGGTGAACTTGAGGTTCACGCGCGTACCGATCCCGAGCGGTGCCTTGCTCTTCACGAAGACGCCGCTGCGCGAGATGTTCGTCACGTACTCATGGATGAACGCGTCGAACGACTCGAACTCTTTGTTGATCGTCACGCGCTCCTCACGCCGCTTGTCGTCGTCGTGAGTCTCGTCCGGCTGGGAACTGTCGTCGCGGGTCGGCATGGCAGACGGTCTCCTACTGGCCGCTCAGATCAAACTGCTCGAGATGGTAGTCCTTGCGAGCTTGTAACACGATCTGCCGCGCGTAGCGGGAGCTCGCACGCGTGAGCGCCTGTTTCTCCTCGCGTTGGAACATGTCGCAGATCGCGGGGTGGGCGTTGACCACGACCTTGAAGCCGGGCAGCGAGTCCTTCTCGCGCCGGATCTGGCGAAGGATCTCGTGGCAGACGGTCGTCTTGCTCATGAGCTGACCCGTGCCGTCGCAGTAGAAGCACGGCTCGTAGAGCGTGCGCCCGAGGCTCTCGCGCGTCCGCTTGCGGGTCATCTCCACGAGGCCGAGCTCGCTGATGCGGACCGCGGTCGTCTTCGCCTTGTCGAGCTTCAAGACCTTGAGGAGCGCGCGATAGACCTTCTCGCGGTTGCTCTGCTTCACCATGTCGATGAAGTCCAACACGATCAGCCCGCCGATGTTCCGGAACCTCAGCTGGTAGCTGATCTCCTTCACCGCCTCGAGGTTGGTCTGGACGATCGTCTCTTCCTGGTCCTTGCCCTTGCCGGTGAAGCGGCCGGTGTTCACGTCGATCGCGGTCAGCGCCTCGGCCTGATCGATGATGAGATATCCGCCGGACGGCAACGGGACCTTGCGGCTCAACGCGCGCGCGATCTCATCCTCCATCCCGAACGCGTCCATGATCGGATCGCCGCGGTCGTAGAGCTCGATGTCGTTCGCGCGCTCGGGCATGAACTCCGTGACGAACTGCTTGAGGCGCTCGAACTCTTCTTCGTCGTCGATGATGATCTTCGCGACGTCTTCGGTGAGCATGTCGCGCGCGGTTCGGCGGACGACGTCGAGCTCTTCGTAGAGCAAGCTAGGCGCCTTCTTCGCGTGCTGGTGTCGCTCCATCGTGTCGGCCCACGTCTTGACCAAATAGCCGACGTCGGCCTTGAGCCCGCCCTTGGTGAGCCCGCTCGCGACCGTCCGCACGATGAGCCCGCCGGTGGGCGGCTTGCAGGAGTCGATGACCTCGCGCAGCCGTCGTCGCTCGCGATCGTTGCCGATCCGCTTGCTCACGCCGATGTGGTCGATCGTCGGCATGTACACCGCGTAACGACCGGGCAACGAGACGTGACTCGTGACGCGCGCGCCCTTGGTGCTGATCGGGCCCTTGCTGACCTGGACGACGATCTTCTGACCCTCTTTGAGCACGTCGCGGATCGGCGTGTTGCGTGAGAGTCGACCGCGCTTCTTGTTGCCGTTCTCGCCGTCGTCGTCGCCGTCGCCGCCGTCGCCGTTGCCTTCGGCGAGCTTCTCGAAGTCGTCCGTCGCGATCACGTCCTCCACGTGGAGGAAGGCGGCTCGGTCGAGACCGATGTCGATGAACGCGGCCTGCATGCCCGGGATGACCCGGGTGACTTTGCCCAGATAGATGTTTCCGACCGGGCTTCGATCGCGCTCGCGCTCCACGTAGAGCTCCGCGAGCGTTCCGTCCTCGATCAGCGCGACGCGGGTCTCCCCGACGTCCACGCTGATCACGATGGTGTTCTTTGCCATCGCGCCTCTGTGAGGCGTCGCGCGGGGCTGGAGGCGCGCGCGTTGAAGCCGCTCGATCCGTCATCCAACGGATCGCGCCGACGCGCCCTCTCGCCTCGCGCCGACGCGCTAGTTGGCTTCGAAGATCGCCTCGATCTCAGCGACGACTTTCTCTTCGCTGCGACGGCGGGCGACCGCGATTTCCTTGACGATGAGGGTTCGTGCCTTCTCGAGCATCTGGCGCTCGCCGAAGGAGAGGGACTTCTCGGCCTTGAGCCGATACAGATCGCGCAAGACCTCGGCGACGTCGTAGACGGAACCTGTCTTGATCTTGTCCATGAAACCGCGATAGCGACGGTTCCAGGTCTGATTGTCGAACGCGATGGTCTGTTCCTTGAGGATCTCGAAGATGTCATTGATCTCCTGCTCGGAGATCGGAGGGCGAAGGCCGATGTTCTTGGCGTTCGCGACGGGGACCATGATCTTGTGCTCCGTGTCGAGGAGCCTGAGCACGTAGAAGCGCTGCCGGTTGCCGGCGATGTCCTTTTCTTCGATCGAGACGACCTCGGCGACACCTTTGGCGGGGTATACCGCCTTGTCGCCGACTTTGAACTCTTGCTTGCGAGCCTGCACTAGGCACTCCTGTCTGAAGGTCGTGGATCGGTTCGGGCCGGGGAGAGCGTGCCGGCCCGCGAGCCTCGCCTCGAGGAGAGCCTCGTGACCGACGGCAAGGCCGAGCGGTGACGAATGGCTCCTCGGAGCGAACCTCCTCGGGCGAGCGGGTCCTCTATGAGCGGCTGGCTCCTCTTGACGGGCCTGAGTCCTCTGGGGGAACGGCCCCTCGGCGCGAGCGCGTCCGAGTGACCGATCCTCGTGGGTCGAGGTCCTCTCGATGGAGGAGCTCCTCGCGGTGAACCGATGGGAACTGAGAGCGCTCCACCCGCGGGTGGCGCGGCGGGCTAAGATATTCCGTCGCGCGCGTCCGGTCAATCCGCCCTGAGCGGATCGCACGCAAATTCAGCGGCGAGCGAGCGCCGGCCGAGCCTGGGCGCCAACCCCTCGTGAGCCCCGGATCGTCGCGCGAAAGGGCCCTCAGCTGGAGCCTTCCTGGCTGAGGCCCGACAGGTCGGGGAGCTCGTCCAGGTTGGGCATCATGGCGATCTCGATCCGGCGGTTCTGCGCGCGACCTTCCGGCGTGTCGTTGGAGCTGACGGGCTGGGTGTCGGCATATCCGGCGGCCGAGATCCGCTCCGCCGCCATGCCCTGGTCGATCATGAAGCGGGCCACGTTGACGGCGCGCGCGGTCGAGAGCTCCCAGTTGCTGGGGAAGCGCGAGCTCCGCATCGGGATGTTGTCGGTGTGGCCGGCGACCTGGAATTGCCGGTTCTCGATGGTGTTGAGCACGGCGACGATCTCGGTGAGCGCCTGCTGGCCTTCCTCGCGGAGGGTGGCGCGGCCGCTGTCGAAGAGGATGGAGTCGCTGAGCTCGATGACCATGCGCCCGCGGACGATCCGGACCCGGAGGCGGCCGGAGTCGATCATCGCCTGGAAGCGGGAGACCATGTTCCGGAAGACAGCGAGGCGTTCCTGCTGCTGGCGCTCTCGCTGACGGAGCTCCTCGAGCGCGCGTTGGGTCTCCGCGAGGCTGGACTGAAGTCCACTGCGCTCGCTCTCCAGGCCTTCGACCTCCTGGCCGAGGGCGCGGAGTCGGTTGCCGAGCTCCTGGTTCTGCGCCTCGAGCGCGCCGATCCGAGCCTGAGCCTGTTCGTTTTCGTGCTGGGCGTCGCGGAGCTGGCCCTCGAGCTCGTCGATGCGGGCGATTCGGGCCTGCATCTCCTCCTCCGAGTAGCCGCAGCCGGGCACGAAGAACAGGAGCGCGCAGGCAAGGCCGAGGAGCGAACGGGTCGGGATCATGGGCATGGATCGCATTCGAACCTCCGCCGCGCACCGTATCAGCCCGGCGCGGATTCGGACGCCCAATCGAACGTCGGGGCTCCGTCGGCGAGCGCGAGATCGGCGGAGCTCACGAGACCAGATCGCGTCTATCGAAGGGCCGAACGACTTTTTCAAGAGTTCCGCGCGCCTACGGTGCCATATATATTTCCCCAATGATTTCAGGCGCTTGGTCGGTCCATTTGCACAATTTGGACACTTTGAGGGGTAACTTAGGTATAATTTATGTGTCCTTTGGCTTGACACGTTGCATGACGTGACAATACGGTACGCCAGACCTGAGACCCCACGGGAGGAGGTCCGATATGGCCAAGGCAAAGAAGAAGTCCAAGAAGAAGGCAGCGAAGAAGAAGACGGCGAAGAAGAAGACGGCCAAGAAGAGGCCGGCGAAGAAGGCCGCCAAGAAGCGCGCTGCGAAGAAGGGCGGCAAGAAGAAGGCTGCCAAGAAGAAGGGCAAGAAGAAGGCTGCCAAGAAGGGCAAGAAGAAGGCGGCCAAGAAGTCTGCGAAGAAGCGCGCCACCAAGCGTGGCGGCAAGGCTCGCAAGAGCGCCGCGGCGGCTCCGGCCCCCGGCAGCGCCTCGCTCCTCAGCTGAGGCGTTCCCTCCCCCGTGACACGACCACGGGGTACGGCGAAGGCGCCGTACCCCGCCGAGTCGCAGACCCGGGGGGACCCCGCGCCGCTTCGTCGCCCCACGAGCCGCGCGGGATCTCCGTTCGAATCGCACCGGTGAAACGCCTTCATGTGGCCGCCGGTGCAACGGGGCCCGCGTCCTGACTCCACCACCCGGGATGCGGAAACTCGAGGAGCGACCCGACCCCCTTCGGTCGGAGGCTCCAGGTGAGGAGCGGATCGCCGCTTCGATTGACATTCCGGTCTCTGGCCGTCCCACGGCATTTCCGTCCGCCGCTCGCTCCGGCCCGCTACCCGCGGGCCCGTGCTCGCAGCGCGACCGCCGTGGACCGCGCCGAACGCCCCGGCGAACCTTCGTCCGGGGCGTTCCCGTTGGGGTCGAGACCGGTCCGCGCTTCGTTTGACCTACGCGCGTGGGCGCTCGCTCTCCGGGGGCGAGCGCTCGTGTGCGATCCTCTCGCGATCGCCGATCGCGACGATCAACGATCGCGACGATCAACGATCGCGACGATCAACGATCGCGACGATCAACGATCGCGACGATCAACGATCGCGCTTCGTCGCGATGAGCCGCTCGATCCGATCCGGTTCCATCCGGACCGCGATCACTTTCTCGCGATCGACGCGCACGGCGCCGGGGGGGAAGCCCTTGGGCTTGCGCACGTAGCGGCGCGGCGTGTGTGCGACCTCGACGATGCTCTCCGTCGCGAGCTGTGAGAAGTGGGCGGCGAGGTGCGCCGCGTCGAGCAGGAGCTCCGGCGGGCACGTCTCGTTGCGCTCGAGCGACACCACGACGTGCGACCCGGGGACGCCGCGCGCGTGCAGCCAGTGATCCCACGGCCGCGCCGACGCGGTCACCGCGTCGTTGTCCCGTGCGCTCTTTCCGACGTAGATCGCGCGCCCTCCGGTTCCGACGAACGCGTGATAGGCGCGACGACGTGTGGGGGCATCTGCGTCGTCCGACCGCCGAGCCGCCGCCCGCGCGAGCTCGGGACGCGCGCCCAGCGATCCGAGCGCGTCGGCGCTGGCGTCCTCGACGTCTCGGACGAGCGCGCGTAACGACGCGATCTCCCGCTGGGTCAGCCCGCGTCGCTCCGATGCGATCTCCGCGCCTCGCTCGAGCTTTCGCGCTCGCGCGAACAGCAGATCGGCGTGCTCCTTCGCGCTCCGCCCGGGCGGGAGCTCGATCCGGATCGTCCGCGGCGGCTCGGCCGCCCAGTCGGTGAGCTCGAGCGTGCGGGCGTCGCGATCGATCGCGTAGAGCTGGCCGACGATCGCCGCGGCGGTGGCTCTCATCGTCGGCGCCTCGTCGGCGCGCGCGGCGTCGCCATCGATCTTTTCGAGGCGACGCTCGAGCTTCGCGATGCGCGAGGCGAGGATCCTCAGGTAGTCGGCGCGGATGTCGAGCGCCTGTTCGTGCGCGTCGTGGAGCTGCACGCCGCGCTCGACGAGGTCGGCGAACGTCGTCGGCCGCGACGCGTTGCGCCGGGTCGGGCCGGGGGGTCCTCGATGGGTCCGGTCGCCCACCGTGAGGGTGACGCACGGCGGATCGATCGCGAGCGCGAGGGCGACGTCGATCTCCCCGCGCCGGATCGTGAGCGTGACCGTGCCCTCTCCGAGCTCGCAGCGAACGACGACGCCGTTGGCCGCGTGCTTGCGCAGCAGCTGGACGAACGCGCTCGCCGCGTCCCCGCGCGGGCGTTCGGGGACGAGCATCGCCTCGCCGCCGTTCGCGGTGCTCAGCAGGAGGGCGCAGCGCTCGCCGCCGACGCGGGCGAGGCTGAGCGCGTAGAGACCCGGCCGCGGGCCGTCGATCCTCCGGATCCGCGCGCCTTCGAGCTCCTCGATCCGGCTCACTCCGCGAGCTCGCGGAGCCGGCTCGCTTCGCGAAAGGATCGGGGAGACTCGATCGCGATGAACGCTTCGCCGACCCCGGCTTCGCGGATCGCGTCGACCGCGTCCGAGAGGAGCGTCTCGCTGAACCGATGTCGCAGCCCGATCGCGCGGAGCCGCGCGTAGACGATCGTCTGGCCGGGCGCGACGGGGCTCTCGAGCGGGTCGATGGCACAGAGCACACCGAGTTGCTCGGCGAAGGGCGTCGCGAGCTCCGCGTCCCAGAGGCCGCTCGGGTGCCACACGAGCTGGCGACCCGCGCGCCGCGGCCACGCGTCGACGTAGGCGCGCAAGAGATCGCGATCGCGCTTCCCGGTGGTGAGCGCGGCGTCGGTGGGCAGCACGACGAAGCGCGCCCCGATCGCGTCGGCCGCCTCGACCGCGCGCTCATGGCTCGCGCGCATCTCGTCGTCGAAGCGGAGCGGGCCGGCCGCGCCGGTGCGGGCGCTCTTGGGGACGACCAGCGACGCGATGACCTCGGCCGGGATCTCCTTGGCCCACCCGCGCAGGGTCGCCGTGCGCGGAGCGGGCTCGCCGATCGCGAGCTCGTAGAAGTCGAGGCGCTCGAGGTACTTCTTGCCGGGCGCGCGCTCGAGGGTTGCCCCTGCATGGATCGTGGTCATCCGCGGCCGTTATAGCGCGGTCGAGATGACGCGCTCGCGGGCAGCGTGATAGCGTTGCGTCGTGCCTCGGCTCGGTTGGCTCGTAGCGGCTTGCTTCTCCTTCGGTGTCGCGCTGAGCGCGTGCGACGACGGCGCACAGCCGCCGGGTCCGCCCGACGAGGACGTCGCGCGCGAGTGCAGCTCGGGCGCGGCGCCGGTCGATCCGGGGGAGGGCGGCGTGTCCATGGACGCGGGCGCGGCGCTCGCGTGTCCCACGGGCAGCGTGTGCGTCGAGGGTCGCTGCTACGACGAGTGCACGGTGGACAGCGACTGCGGTCCGCGCGAGGAGTGCGGTCGCGATGGGGTCTGCGTGCGGAGCGGGGGGCCGCAGCCCGACGGCGCGGTCCGGACGGACGCCGGTCCGGAGATGCCGTGCGACGGCGTCACGTGCGACGCCCCGGAGGTCTGCCATCCCCTCTCGGGTCAGTGCGTCGCCTGCACCGAGGAGCGGATCGGCGCGATGGAGGGGCTGCCCGGCGTGTGCGCGTCCGGAACGACGTGCGACATCGCCAACGGGACGTGCGGGGCTCCGTCGGCGTCGCAGTGCGCGGCGTGCAACTCCGACACGGAGTGCGACGACGGCACCTTCATGGGCGCGTGCGTGACGCGCGACGTCCTCGGGTGGCGCGAGCAAGTCTGCATGCAGATCTGTACGGCGGGTGAGACGTGTCCGGGGGGGACCGCGTGCGACGGAACCCACTGCGTGCCGGTCTCCGGAGTCTCCTGCACCACGTGGAACCGCGCGGTCACCCGGTCCGCTTGCTTCGGCGACGCGGACTGCAACATCGCGGGGACGAGCGGCGCGGGGATCTTCTTCGTCGACACGTGCAACGGATACACGCCGCCCGTGATCCCCGACGCGGGCATGGACGACGCGTCGATCCCCGACGCGGGCATGGGGACGGCGGGCCGTTGCCTCTTGCCGTGCGGGTCGGTCGACGACTGCTTCGACATGGCGGGCGGGCAGACCTGCACGAACACGGGGCGCTTCACGTTCTGCGTCGACCCCTGAGCGGCGGTCGCCACGACGTAGATCCCCGCCCTCGCGCAGGCATGCGCGGGAGGCTTTGTTATCTTGCCCTCGTGCGCGCCCTCCGCACGTCGCTCGCGATCGTCCTCGCGTCCGGCCTCTCGCTGATCGTCGGCGACGTCGGCGCTGCGCATGCGCAAGACGATTGGTCGCTCAGCCGCGAGCCGTCCGGTCGCGGCGGGGGCCGGCGTGGGTCGGGTCGCGGCGCCTCCGGTCGCGGCGCCTCGGGTCGCGGTGCCTCCGGTCGCGGCGCCTCGGGTCGCGGTGCCTCGGGTCGCGGTGCATCGGGTCGAGCGCGGGCGGGGGGTGACACCTCGGCCGGAACGAGCGCCGCAACGACCGGCGCGAGCGACTCGGCGACGCCCGAAGACGAGCGTGCGAGCGCGTCGCCGTCGCGCGCCGACGTGTTGATCGAGCGCTACACGCGGATCGTCGAAGCGGACCCGCGCGAGAGCGGCGCGTACCGGCGGCTCGTCGAGCTCTATCGCGAGCGCGACGGAAACCTCGACGGGCTGGTGCAAGCGCTCGAGGCGCGGCGCGACGCGGACCCCGAGGTCTTCGCGCCGCGCGTCTTGCTCGGACACGTCTATCGCGCGCAGAACCGCACCGACGAGGCCCGCGCCGCGTATCGGAGCGCGATCGCGGCGCGCCCCGCGGATCCGATCCCGCTCGCCGCGCTGGCTCGCCTCGAACGCGCCGCCGGGGAGCGGGGCGCGCCGCTCCAGCGCTACTACGACGAGGCGATCGAGCGCACGCGCGACCGCCTCGCGGCCGAGGAGCTCATCCGCGAGGCGGCGAGCGCCGCGCTCGAGGGCCACCTCTTCGACGCGGCGCGCGACTACTACGCTCGGCTCGCTCGCGGCGGTGACGGATCGCTCTACGTGCGCACGGAGTACGCGCGCGCGCTCGCCGCGATGAACGAGCACGAGCGGGCCGAGGCCGAGTACCAACGCGCGATCCGGAGCCTCGCCGGAGACAACCGAGTGCTCCCGCCGATCCTGCTCGAGCTCTCGCGCGTGCAGCTCGAGCGCGGCGAGGTCGACGAGTCGATCGCGACGCTGGACCGCGCGCTTCGCGCGAGCGGTGCGGAGTCCGGCGTGCGCACCGAGCTGTACGATCAGATGCGCGCCGCCTATCGCCGCGCCGATCGCCTCGACGAGCTGGCCGAGCGCCTTCGACACGAGACGTCGCGAGGCTTCGAGGCGGCGGTGCTGCTCGGCGAGATCGAGGACGAGCTGGGCAACGACGAGCCCGCCCTCGAGGCCTACCGCCGCGCGCTCCGCTCACGCTCGCGCGACATCGACACCCGGCGTCGCGTGATCGCGGTGCTCCTCCGATCCGGGCGCCTCGACGAGGTGGTCGCCGAGTACCGCGCGCTCATCCGCATCGCGCCGCGCGAGGCGCGCTTCGTGATCGAGCTCGCGCAGCTCATGATGCAGACCGACCGCCGCGACGAGGCGATGCGGTTGCTCGCCGACACGGGTCGCCGGCATCCGACCGACGCGACGCTGCACGGTCAGCTCGCGGAGATCTACTCGCGGCTCGGCGACGACGAGGCGGCCAACCGCGAGATCGCGCTCCTCGCGCGGATCGATCCGACCGACTCCGCGCACGTGATCGCGCTCGGCACGTCTCAGTACGCCGCGGGTGACCGCGACCTCGCGCTCGCGACGTGGCGTCGTGTCATCGAGATCGAAGGCGGCGCGGAGGGCGAGGCGTTGTTCGCTGGCGTGCTCGCGGATCACGATCTCTTGCCGGAGGCGATCGCGGCCTATCAACGCGCGGTGGCGCGCGCGCCCGACCGGCTCGAGTTCGTGCGAGGGCTCGCGAGCGTGCTCGAGCGGACGGGGAACCTCGGCGAGGCCGAGCAGGCATGGCGCCGCGTGCTCGCGCTCGGCGACGACGACCGGATGGTGCGGCGGGAGGCGCGCGAGCGCATCGTCGCGATCTGGGCGCGCGGCGGCTCGCTCGAGACGCACATCCGTCAGCTCAGCGCGCGATTCAGCGCGGCCAGCGGCGCGGACGCGGAGACCGGTCGTTTCCTGGCGGAGGCCTATCGCCGCAGCGGTCCCGGCCGTGCTCCGCTCGCGGAAGATACGTTGCGGCGGGTGGTCGAGCTCGAGCCGGGCGACAGCGAGAGCCTCCTCGCGCTCGAGCGGATCCGTCGTCAGAACGGAAACCTCGCGGGGGCGATCGAGGTGCTCGGTCGCCTGGTCGAGGCCGACCCGCGGCGGGCCGCCACGTATCTCTCGCAGATGGCGGAGCACTCGCTGACGCTCTATCGCGACGACGACGCGATCCGTTACGCGGCGCGTGCCGTCGAGCTGAGCCCGGACGACGCGTCCGCCCATCGACGGCTCGGCGACCTGTATCGCGCACGTCAAGATCAGGAGCGCGCGGCGTCGGCGTATCGCCGCGCGCTCGAGCTCAACGATCGGCTGTTCGAGGTGTACTTCGAGCTGGCGGAGCTCGAGCTGGCCCGCTCGCGCACCGAGGAGGCCGACGCGCTCTATCGGCAGGTCCTCCGCGTCACGCCCGACGACGACCTCGTCGCCCGAGCGGCGCGCGCATCGATCCAGATCAACCTCGGCGCGGGCTCTTTGCCGACGCTCGAGCGCGATCTCTTGCCCCTCGCCCTCTCGCATCCCGAGCGCCCGATCTTCCGGCGGCTCTGCGTGGAGCTCTACGATGCCTACGCGCGCCCTCTGATCGTGCGCTCGCAGCGCGACGACGCGGAGGCGACGGCGGAGCTCCAGCGCATCGGCTCACGCGCGATCAAGCCGCTGCTCGAGGCGCTGGCCGATCCCGACCCGTCGCAGCGCAGCGTGGCGCTCGACATCCTGGGCTACCTCGGCAACCCGAACGCGGCGGCGCCGCTCCTCGCGCTCGCCGAGAACACGACGCTCGCCGGCCCCGAGCGCGTGCAAGCGCTGCGCGCCGCCGGTGCGGTGGCGCGACCGACGTTGACGCGCCGGTTCGCCGCGATGGCGGAGGGCACCGAGGCGGGGCTGCGCGGGCTCGCGACTTGGGCGCTCGGCCGGATCGGCGGACGCGATGCGATCGCGGTGTTGCGCCGCCTCGACGCCAGCCCCGATCCGACGGTGCGCGCGTACGCGATCCTGGGTCTCGCCTCGCTCGACGATCGCTCGCGCGCGGACTCCCTCGCGCAGGCGATCGCGACCGAGCGACAAGTCGACGTGTTGTATGCGACGGTCTGGGGGCTCGGCCGCATCGGCGACCCGCGACACGTCCAGGCGCTCCAGGACGCGACCGCGATGCGCGGCAACGCGAGCTCGCAGGGAGGCACCGCGGCGGAGGTCGCGGCCGACGCGCTCGGCCGGATCGGAGGGCCGGCCGCGGAGAGCGCGCTCGTGCGCGAGCTGTTCAGTCCCGCCCCCGAGGAGCGCCGCGCGGCCGCGACCGCGCTCCGACGCGCTCTCGGATCCGACGCCACGGCGCCGAGCGGCCCGCTCCCGCCCCCCGAGCCGTACGAGCCGGTCGGCCTCTACGTCTACCGGCTCGCGATGCCGCGCGGCACCGCGCCGCCGATCGCGGATCTCGCGCACCTCGAGGACGAGCTCGTCGCCGCGGCGCGCGCAGGGTTGACGAGCAGCGTCGAGGAGGCGCTCGCCGCCCTCGACGTGTTGTCCACCCTCCCGCCTCGCGCGTCGACCGGCATCGGGATGGGGACGCTGACCTCCGACGTCGCGGCCTGGCCCGACGCCGCGCGCGCGATCGCGACCGCGTCGCTCGAGCGCATCCGCGAGCGGCTCCTCGACGCGCTGGTGCAGCTGGCCTCGCACGACGACGGAGCGGTCCGCGCGGCGACCGTCGAGCTCCTCGCGGGCATCCGCACGCCGTCCGCGGAGGTCGCGGTGGCGGCGGCGTTGGCGGACGCCCCGCCGTCGGTCGCGCGGGCGGCGCTCGACGTGCTGGGCCACGAGCCCCACGAGCTCGGGCCCGAGCTGACCGAGCGGCTCGCCGAGCTGGTCCGCCGCCACCGGCTCTGGTCGATCCGAACTCGCGCCGCGCAGGCGCTGGCGGGGACCCGCACCCCCGCGGCGCGCGAGGCGCTGCGCGAGGCCCTCGCCTCGGATCGCTACGCGTTCGTGCGTGAGGCGGCGGCGCACGCCCTGTCCGTCGAGCCGGACCCGGCGGACGCGGACGCCCTGGCGCGGGCCCGCGAGCACGATGCGGACCGATCGGTGCGCGAGGCGTCGGGCGCAGTTCATTGACCGCCGGGCCGCGCCTGGAATAGAAAAGGGCCCCAACCTCTGGGCCCTTGGTAATGTACCGACATGGAGGAGCACCTCGGGATAGCGTGTGGCCGCTGCGACACGTTCAGCCCGATGGGTGCCGTGTTCTGTCCGGAGTGCGGAAATCGTCTCGCGCTCTTCGATCGTCAAGATGCCGAGCTCGCTGCGGCCGAAGCGTCGCCTGAGGAGAGTCAGAAGATGGAGCAGTCCAAGTACTACGTCTGCAAGGAGTGCTCGACTCCCGTGCCGTCGGGTCACAAGTTCTGCGGTGCGTGCGGCGCCACGGTGCCGAAGGACATGCTCGAGAAGAAGGTCGAGTTCTTCGGCAGCATGCAGGCGCCTGGCAAGGCTCGCCTCATCCTGATCCGTGGGACCGAGGGCGCCGACGGGCTCAGCTACCTGCTGCAGGGCACCGAGCACATCGCGGGTACTACCGACGCGCAGATCCCGTTCCCCAGCGACTCGTGGATCAGCCCGCGCCACGCGAACTTCTTCTACCGGGGCGAGAAGCTGATCGTCCGCGACGAGGGCAGCAAGAACGGCGTCTACCTGCGCATCCGACAGCCTGTGACGCTCCAGCCGGGCGACCAGTTCCTTTGCGGTGAGCAGGTCTTCCGCCTCGAGGCCACCCCGAAGGACAGCTCGGGTCCGGACCCGGATCAGACGTACTTCTATTCCTCGCCCAAGCGCCCGAGCCCGTTCCGCGTCGTGCAGATCCTCGAGGGGCCGCGCGACGGGATGGTGTACTGCGCTCGCGAGAACTCGATCCAGATCGGGCGCGAGGATTGCGACATGAACTTCCCCGACGACGTCTTCATGAGCGGCACGCACGCGAAGGTGGAGCTCGGCGGCGACGGAGCGTACTCGTTGGTCGATCTCGGATCGCGCAACGGGACATACTTCCGGCTGCGCAAGGAGCGCGAGCTGAGCCATGGCGACTACGTGTTCGTCGGGCATCAGCTGCTCCGGGTCGAGCAGACGGCCTGACGCGACCGCCGCGGCTCACTCGCCGCGCGGTGTGACGATGCGCTCGATGATCGCGCGATCGCTCGCGTTCGGCGCGAGCTCGAGGTAGCGCCGGTACGCTGCGACGCCGCGCTCGGCATCTCCATTGCGCATGTAGGCTTGTCCGAGCGTGCGCTGGATCTGCGCGTGGCTCGGGTGCGCTCGAGCCGCCGTCTCGAGCCGCGCGATCGCGCCGGCGATGTCGCCCTGCCGGATGAGCGCGCGGCTCTCCTCGAGCGCCGACGCGGGACCGCCGGTCGCGGGTGGCTCGGGCGCGCTCGCGGTCGATGGATCCGTCGCGGCGCGCCGTCGGCCGTGCGGCGCATCCGGTCGCACGCGATCGTGCGTGGGCGCGCTGGGAGCTTCGATCGTCGGGTCGCTCGGCAGGGCAGGCTGAGAAGGTGCGCGCGGGCCGATCGGCTCGACGATCGGATCGACCTGCGGCGTGCGGTCCGACGTCACCGCGGGTTGCGTCGCGGGTCGCGTCCGTGGGCTCGGCTCGGGATGGTGCGAGACCGGCGCGTTCACGGTGGGCGACGGCGACGCGACCGGCTCGACGGTGCGCGTCGTCCAGAGGTAGATGCCGAACGCGAGCACCGCGAACGCGCCGCCCAGTGCATAGAGCCAACCGCGGCCGGCCGGCGGCGCGACGCTCGGATGCTCGATCGTCGCGCGCGTGCCGAGATCGCGCTCGCTCTTGTCGGCGAGCGCCTTCGCACGCGCGGCTTCCACCTCGTCGGCGGTGCGGAGGAAGCTCCCGTGCCCGAGCCGCTCGTTCGCGCGGGCGCCGAGGTCGCTCACCGCACGCGCGACCGCCCGCGACATGTCCTTGGCCGAGGCGAAGCGATCGTCCGGGTCCTTCGCGAGCGCTTTCAGCGCGACCGCTTCGAGCGATGCGGGGATACCCCAGGTCGGCTGCACGTCGCTCGGCGGCGTCGGCTCGTCCATGAGGTGGCGGGTGATCACGCCGAGCGCGTTCTCGGCTGTGAAGGGGACGCGCCCGCACAGCATCTGGTAGAGCACCGTGCCCGCGGAGTAGATGTCCGAGCGCGCGTCGATCGGATCGCCGCGCGCCTGCTCGGGGGCCATGTACTCCGGAGTGCCGCAGACGTAGCCGTCCTTCGTGATCGCGGTGCTGCGTCCGCCCTGCTCGACGATCTTCGCGATCCCGAAGTCGCACACCTTCACGAGCTCTTCGCCGTCGCGGCCCTCGACGACGATCACGTTCTCCGGCTTGAGATCGCGATGGATGATCCCGGCGTGGTGCGCTTCGTCGAGCGCGCGCAGGAGCTGCTTCATGTAGTTGCCGATGCGCGCGGGGGAGAGCGGTGCGTCGGTGTCGATGATCGCCTGCAGATCGTCGCCGATGAGCAGCTCCATCGCGATGTACAGATCACCATCGCCGGCGTCGCCGAAGTCGATGATCTGGAGCGAGCTCGGGTGACTGAGCCGACTCGCGGCGCGCGCCTCGCGGTGGAAGCGGCGCGCGATGCGCTCGTCGCCGCCGAGGTGGCGGTGCAGAACCTTCACCGCGACGGCCTTGTTGAGCGCGAGCTGCTCCGCTTGATAGACGCGTCCCATCGCGCCCTCGCCGATCAGTGAATCGACACGAAACTTGTCGGCGATCGTACGACCGATCCATGGGTCGGGCCGCGGTGCGACCGGCTCGCTCGAGTCGGCGAGCTCGTGTTGGGTGGCGGTCATGGGCAGGTACGCGCAGCGGCCGAGCGATTCGCGAAGGATAAGGGATGGCACTAATGTGGCAAAGTCCGCGCCACCGGGATTCCTTGACCTTCGCGAGTCGCGAACGCTATCGTCGCGACCCTCTGCTCAGAACAGAAAGGGCTTTCCCGTGATCGTGTGCCCTCGGTGTGGGAAAGAGAATCAGGACCACTACAAGTTCTGTCTCGGCTGCGGAGCTGAGCTCCCGCGCGATGCCGCGAGTCCGAAGAGCTTCTCGGCGACCCCACCGTCGGGGACGCCTGCCATGGCGGGTCCGCCACCGGCCGCGGCGCCTCCACGCGCACCGATGCCGGTCGCGCCGGCGCCTGCGGCGCCGCCGGCCCCCGCGCCCGCCGCGCCTCCTCCGGCCGCGCCTCCTCCGGCCGCGCCTCCTGCGGCCGGTGCACCGCCACCGCCTGCGCCGCCTCCCGCGGTCGGCGGCTCTCCCAAGCCGGCTGCGCCGCCGCCGAGCTTCGGCGGACCGGCGGCCGCGCCTCCGGCTCCGGCCCCGGCTCCCGCGACGGGCGGAGGCGGCGGTGCGACGTGCGCGAAGTGCGGCACGCACAACAGCCCTGGCTTCAAGTTCTGCGGTACGTGCGGACACCCGCTCGCAGAAGGCAAGCCGCCTTCCGCCGCTCCGCCGGCTCCCGCGCCCGCCGCGCCGCCTCCCTCGGCCGCGTCGTCGGGTGGGTTCCGCGGAACGCTCGTGCTCATCCGACCGGACGGGACCGAGGGCGAGTCGATCTCGTTCGACGGCGCGTCGGTGATCGGTCGTCGCGCGATGCCGCAGTTCGCGGGCGACCATTACCTCGGGCCAGAGCACGCAAAGTTCACATACGACGGCGGCACGCTCACCGTTCACGACAACTCGAGCCTCAACGGCATCTACCTGCGCATCGATCGCGACGCACCGGTGGAGCTCAAGGAGGGATCGATCTTCCGCATCGGTCAGGAGATCATCCGCTTCGAGGGCTTCGACGCGCCCCGCCCCGACGCCGACGGCGTGCACGGCATGGGGAGCCCGCGCGTCGGGCTCATCGGTCGCATCTGCCTCGTCACCGGTCGCGAGTCGACGGGCAACTGCTACGCGGTGCCGGCCGACGGTCTGCACCTCGGCCGCGAGCGCGGGGACATCCTGTTCCCCGACGACGGCTACGTCTCCGGCCTGCACGCCCGCATCCATGGCGAAGGCGGTAAATTCTATTTGACGGACGTCGGCAGCTCGAACGGCACGTTCATCCGCGTGGAGGACTCGGCGCCGGTGGAGAACGGGTCGATGATGCTGCTCGGGCAGCAGTTGTTCCGCGTCGAGTACTGAGTTTGTTGGAGGGGTTGATGCAACCCCTCCCCCCATTGGGCGCAGCCCAATGGGGCCCCCCTCCCAACTCCGCTTCGCGCTGCGCGGCTTCGCTCCGCGCTGCGCGTCTTCGACGCTCCGCGCATCCGCTTCGCCGCTCCGCGCTGCGCGCTCGCGCGTGGGGCCCCAGCTGCGGCGATCAGCTCGCGTCTTTTTGGGGGAGCGCGAGCGGTTCGTGCGCCTCGGTGCGATCGAGGAAGTCGTCGATGCGGGCCTGGATCGCGTCGGGCTGCTCGATGGGCGCGGCGTGGCTCGCGCCGCGGAGGACGAAGATCTCGGCGCCCGGGATCGCTTCGGCCATGTGCTCGGCCAGGGGGCAGGGGGTGAAGGTGTCGCGCTCGGCCGCGATGACGAGGGTCGGCACGTCGATGCGATCGAGGATGTCCTCCGCCGTGTGCTCGCCCGCGAAGCGGAGCATCGCGAGGAACAGGCGCGGCTCCATCGCGGAGACGTGCTCCATGTAGGGGCGGAAGTCGTCTTCGCGGATGTTCAGCGCGTCGACCTCTTTGCTGAAACGCGCGAGCTGGAACGCCAGCTTGGCGGGGATGCGGCCCCAGAGCGCCCGCGCGAGGCCCTGGTTCTTCTCCACCGCGTCGATGATCGTGGGGAGCACCTGCTTGAGCACGTCGCTGCCGTGGAACGTGGCCGTGACCTTGCCGTAGGAGCCGCACACGAGGATGAATCCGCGCACGCGCTCGGGCGCGAGGCGATACGTCTCGAGCGCGACCTGGGTGCCCATCGAGTGACCGACCAGCACCGCGCGATCGATCTGGCGCGCGTCCAGCACGCTCAACAGGTCGCGCGCGTGGGCGGGCACGTCGATGCGGCCGACGTCGACCGGCAGACCGCTGCGGCCGTGGGCTCGGTAGTGCCAGTGCACCACGCGGTGATCCGCCGCGAGGTGCGGCTGCAGATACTTCCACGCGAAGCCGTCGCACCCGATGCCGTCGTTGAGGACGATCGCGGGACCCTCGCCGCGCTCGCCCCAGAACAAGCGCGTGCCGTCCTTGGCGCTGACGAAGCCCTCGTCGTCGTACTGCATCGGGTCCGCGCGCCTCAGCCGTTGTCGTCGTCGTCGCCGATGTCGTTGACGGAAGGAAGCTTGCGGATCTCTGGCAAGCCGATCTTCACGCATCGCTGCACGATCCACGACAGCGAACGGTCGAGCCGCGAGGCCTCGTGCTTGATCTCTTCGAGCATCGTCTCAGGGAAGTACAAGCTCTGCTTGCGCTTGTCGGTACCGGCCATGCCGTGCTGCTCCTCAGGGATGGCCATCCACCCCACATGTGGTCTTGCCTACTACTTTGCCCTCTCGCGCGCGTCAATCCAAGCAGGCATCCTTCAGCGCCATGTCATCGACCCCGCCAGCCCCCGAAGGTCGCCGAGAACCCCCTGATCCTCGGCTCTCCCGGCTCAGCCGTCTCGCGACCATCGCGGTCGCCGCGTTCCTCGGCGCGTTCGCGGCGACCTTCGCGCTCGGGTGGGTGCGCCCTGCCGCCGCGACCGAGGGCGACGCGTCGCCGTACGCGAACCTCAGCATCTTCGCGCGCGCGCTGAGCACCATCGAGGCGCTCCACGTCGAGCCGCCGGATCAGGACGAGCTGATCTACGGCGCGATCCGCGGGATGGTCGGGACGCTCGATCCGCACAGCACGTTCCTCGATCCCGAGGAGTACCGGATCCTCGCCGCCGACACGCTCGGACAGTTCGGCGGTATCGGGGTCGAGGTCGACGTGCGCGACGGATGGCTCACGGTGCACGGCGTCATCGAGGGCGGTCCGGCCGACACCGCGGGGCTGCAACCCGGCGATCGCTTCCTCGTGATCGACGACCGCGTAGCGCGCGACATGCCGATCTCCGACGCGGTGCGCATCATGCGCGGCGAGCCGGGCACGCGCGTGTCCGTGCGGGTCCGGCGCGAGGGACAGGAGGAGGCGCTCGAGTTCACGCTCATCCGCGAGGTGGTGCGCGTCGACGCGGTCGAAGCGCGCGTGCTCCCCGATCGCGTCGTCTACGTGCGGCTCAAGTCGTTCCAGAGCACGACGACGAGCGAGCTCCACGCCGCGCTCGACGCCGCGGTGGAGCGCACGTCGGCCAACGGGGGAGTGCGAGGCGTCTTGCTCGACATGCGCCGCAACCCCGGCGGGCTCCTCCACGAGGCGGTGCGGGTGAGCGACACGTTCCTCAGCTCGGGGATGATCGTCTCGACGCGCGGGCGCGGCGGCGAGCAGCTCAGCGCGGCCAGCGCGTCCGGTCCCGGTACGCGACCGGACTGGCCGCTCGTCGTGCTCGTCGATCACTACACCGCGAGCGCGGCCGAGATCGTGGCCGGCGCGCTGCAGGATCATCACCGCGCGATCATCGTGGGCGGGCGCACGTGGGGGAAGGGGAGCGTGCAGAACCTCATCGAGTTGCCCGACGGATCGGCGCTCAAGCTCACCATCGCGCGCTACTACACGCCGAGCGGTCGCTCGATCCAGGCGCAGGGGATCGAGCCCGACGTCGAGGTCGAGCAGCTCGACGAGGACACCGCGCGCGAGCTCGTGCGCCGCGCGGTGGAGCGCTTCAGCGAGGCGAGCCTCGAAGGGCACCTCGAGTCGGAGACGGAGCTGCGCGGCGAGGTCATCGAGCTGACACCCCGCGCGGAGGTCCGCCGCGAGCCGGCCGAGGGCGAGCGCGAGCCAGCGATCTTCGAAGACGACTTCCAGGCGCGCATCGCGCATCAGGTCTTGCGCGCGCTCATCACGCAGCGCGGGATCGGTCGCTGACGAGAGCCCTCGCCTTAAGGGGAGTGAGCCGAGTCGCTCGGCGCGAAGCCGACGATGACGTGAAGCGTCGCCCCGCCTACCACCGGGTGGGTGCGGCGGACGAGGGTCACGTTCCGCGCGGTGCCTCCGATCTCGATCGTGCGCGCCTGTGCGCTCAGCGCGTCGTCGTCCGCGCTCAGGCGCGTCCAGCCCTCGGTCGGCGCGGCGGGCGCGCCGGCGGGATAGCGGAGCTCGCTCGGATCGGGCCCTTCGCGAACGATCCACGCGCACACCGCGCGCGGCTCCTCGGTCAGCGGCGCGAACGCGGTCTCCGCGCGGGACGCCTCGGTCCGAAAGCCGGAGTCGCCGAGCGCGATCCGCTCGGCCCATCGGTCGAAGCGCCCGTGAGGCTCGAGGAACGGCTCCGCCGCGGTGCGCAGCTCCCGCGCGTCGTCGCTCGACCCGGAGCACCCGGCACCCGACGAGATGGCGAGCGCGGCCATCAGCGAGGCCCGGACGAGCGCGCGACCCATCGCGGCCGAGCGTAGCGCCGATGGGAGGGCGAGCTATAGAACGTGCGGGGTCGGACGCGGCGATGGCGCTCATCGAGTTCGAAGGAGTCAAGAAGGCGTTCGGGCCCAAGGTCGTCTACGCGTCGCTGGACCTCGAGATCCAGAAGGGTGAGGCGCTCACGATCATCGGCGGCTCCGGCATGGGCAAGAGCGTGATGCTCAAGATGCTCGTCGGGCTCCTGCGCGTCGACGGAGGCGAGATCCGGTTCGATGGACGCGTGATCAGCACGCTCCAGGAGCGCGGGATGCGCGAGGTGCGCCAGCGGATCGGGATGCTGTTCCAGGGCGCCGCGCTCTTCGACTCGTTGAGCGTCCGCGAGAACGTCGCCTACGCGCTCCGCGAGCACGCCACGATGCCCGAGGCGCAGATCCACGAGCGAGTCGCGCAGTGCCTCGAGGACGTGGGCCTCCCCGGCATCGAGGAGATGTACCCCGCCGACCTCTCGAGCGGCATGCGCAAGCGCGTCGGCCTCGCGCGCGCGATCGCGCTGCGGCCCGAGGTGATCCTCTACGACGAGCCGACGACCGGGCTCGATCCGATCGCGATGGCGCACATCACCGACCTCATCGTCGAGCTCAACGATCGCTACGCCACGACCACCGTGGTGGTCACCCACGACATGCCGAGCGCGTTCCGCGTCAGCGATCGCATCGCGATGATCGACCGGGGATACGTGATCTTCCAAGGCTCACCGGACGAGATCCGGTACTGCCAGGACGAGCGCGTGCGCGACTTCATCGAGGGCAACGCGCCCCTCTCCGACGACGTGGCGACCCTCTTGCGATACGGCGGGTGACTCGACCGTTCGGGGCCTCCCTCCAGCCCCGCGAGATCCTGTACTGTGTCGGCGCCCGTTCGCCGGGCGATCATGGCCGAGTCGAAGAACAACGCACAGGAGCTCCGGGTCGGGATCTTCGTCACCGCAGCGCTCCTCATCGGTGGCGGGTTCGTGTTCGTGATCGGCAATCGCAGCTCGATGTTCGCGAGCAAGGTCGGCTACGAGGTCATTCTCGACGACATCGACGGTCTGCGCGGGGGGAGCCCGGTGCGGGTGGCGGGGATCGACGTGGGCGCGGTCGAGTCGGTGGAGTTCGGCGACGACGGCAAGGTCCACGTGCGGATCGAGGTCCGCGACGACGCGGCCACGTTCATCCGCGAGGGGAGCACCGCGGCGATCGGGAGCAAGGGCCTGCTCGGCGATCAGCTGATCGACATCACGGTGGGGCAGGGCGAGCCGCTCCCGGAGGACTCCGTCATCCCGGTGCGCCAGACCTCGATGCTCACGTCGTTCCTCGGCCAGACCGGCCGCGAGGCGGAGGACATCGTCCACAACGTGAACGTGATGACGGCGGGCCTGGCCGAGACGCTGTCCGATGAACAGGTGCAACAGGACCTGCGCGAGATCATCCACGGGCTCGCCGCGATCACGACGCAGGCGAGCGAGCAGGACGGCACGATCGGACGGCTGCTCCGCGATCCGGAGATGGCCGACGACGTCCAAGGTGCGATCCGCAACCTCAGCTCGTCGTCGAGCGAGCTCAGCCGCGCGCTCGCGAGCGTGCGCCGGATCCTGAACGAGGTCGAGCGCGGCGACGGCACCGCGCACGCGCTCATCTACGGACAAGAAGGCGTGCAGCTCCTCGGTAGCCTCGCGCTCGCGGCGGGCGAGGTCGCGCAGATTCTCCGCGACGTGCGCACGGGCGACAACAACGCGCACGAGCTCCTCTACGGGGACGACGCGGGTGATCTGATCAGCAACCTCACGCGGATGAGCGCGGACCTCCAGGTGATCGTGGCCGACGTGCGCGCGGGTCGGGGCACGCTCGGCGGGCTCCTCACCGACCCGTCGATCTACGAGGACATCAAGCGGCTCGTCGGCAACCTCGAGCGCAACGAGATCCTGCGTTCGATCGTGCGCTACTCGATCCGCGAGGACGAGGCGCGACCCCAGACGCCGCGACCGCGTGAGGAGACGAGCGGAGACGCGTCCGAGGCGCCGTGAGGACCGCGCTCGCGCTCCTGCTCCTGCTCGCCTCGTGCGACACAGAGGAGCCGCCCGCCCGGCTCGGCGGGGGAGGGTCGACGTCGAGCCCGCGACCCGATGGATCACGTCCCCTCGATGCGGTCTGGATCGAGGGCGACGCGGCGCGCCCGCTCGTCGTGTTGATGCACGGCTACGGCGCGCCCGGTGACGATCTCGTGCCGCTCGGACGCGTCCTCGCCGCGCGCGCGAACGTCCGCGTCGCGCTGCTCGCCGCGCCCATCGAGCTCGGACCGTCGAGCCGCGCGTGGTGGACTATCGACCTCGAAGAGCGGCCCGCCGATCGCGGAGCCGATCGACCAGCCGGCCTCGTCGAGGCGCGACGCGACGTGCTCGCGTGGATGGCGCGCGCGCGGGACGAGGGAGAGCTCGAGCCGCGCCGCACGGTGATCGGGGGGTTCAGCCAAGGCGCGATGCTCGCGCTCGACGCGGCGCTCGAGGCCGAGCCGTCGCTCGCCGGCGTGGTGATGCTCTCCGGCGGCCCGGTCGACGAGGCGCGTTGGCGCGGGCGCATGTCTCCCTCGCGCGTGCCGCGCCTCTTCATGAGCCACGGCCGGCGCGATCCGATGCTCGACTACGAGGCGGCGATGCGGCTTCAAGGCGAGCTGGTGCAGGAGGGCATCCCCGTCATGCTCCACTCGTTCGACGGTGGCCACACGATCCCCGAGACCACCGTCGTTGAGCTCGTCGCCTGGCTCGATGGAGCGATCTAGCGAATCGCGAGGACGAACTCCGAACCGCCGTCTTCGGGGCAACGAAGCGTGACGTCTCCGCCGTGCGCCTGCGCGACGCTCCGCACGATCGCGAGGCCGAGGCCCGTGCCGTTGCGTTCCGCGTCGGTGGTGAAGAATCGCTCGAAGATCTTGTGTCGGTTCCCCTCCGGGACGCCGGGCCCGCGATCGCGCACCGCGACCCTCAGCTCCGGCCCGCGCTCTGCGATCGTCACCTCGACGGCGACACCGTCGGGCGAGAAGCGGAGCGCGTTCTCGACGAGGTTGAGGACGGCGCGCTCGAGGTCCTCCTCGCGCCCGTGCCACGTCTCGACCGGCGTCGCCCACCTCACCACGACGGGCTGCTCGGCGGTGTGCGTCCTCGTCAAGACACGCTCCACCATCGCACGAAGATCGAAGTCCTCCATCGGCTCGCGGCTCGAGTCGATCCGGCTCAGCTCGAGGAGGCGCACCACCAAGCGATCGAGCCGCTCGGCGTCGAGCTGGATGTTGCCCAAGAAGCGCTCGCGCGCCTCGGGGTCGTCGTCCGCGCCCTCGCGCAACAGCTCCGCCGCGCCGCGGATCGAGGTGAGCGGGCTCTTCAGCTCGTGCGCGACGTCGGCGGTGAACTCGCTGATGTAGCGCATCCGCGCGTCGAGCTTCTGCGTCATCGTCTCGAACGCGTCGCCGAGCTCGCCGATCTCCGTGCCTCCGCCCTTCGGGATGGGGACGCCGCGCGCGCCGGCTGCGATCCGGCGTGCCGCCTTCACGAGCGCGGAGAGCGGACGCGAGATCGACCAGCTCAGGAGCAGCGTGAGGAGGAGCGTCACGAGGATCGCGACCGCGAGCACCTCGAACAGCCCGCTCCGGATCTTGTAGAGCTCGACGAGCACCGGCTGGGTCGAGCGCGTCACGTAGATCACGCCGACCACGTTGCCGTCGTGACGGATCGGATCGGTCAGGAACAGGAACACGCCCGGCGATCGTCCGCGGATGCGCGTGTACGCGTCGGGGTGACCGGCCAGCGCGGAGCGCACCTCGACGCGGTCGGGGACATCGGGCCACCGTTCCTGCGGAGCGACCCAGTCGCTGTACGAGCGGCTCGACTGCACGTCCAGGCTGCCCGAGCTCGGCAAGAGGCTCGGCGCGGGCGGCTCCGGTCCTTCGGGCGGTCCCTCGGCGTGCGAGTCCCCGACCACGATCCCACCCGCGTCGAGGATGCGGATGCGCGTGCGCGTGCTGCGCGCCGCCGATCGCACGACGCTGGCGAAGCGGGGATCGCCGAGCGGCATGCCGGCGTCGAGGCCCTCCTCCACCATCTCGCGCGCGAGCGCGCTCTGGTTGCGCATGTCGCGCTCGAGGGACGCGAGGAGCTGACGCTCGTAGATCTCCGCGAACTCGAGGCCCGCTACGGGAACGAGCAAGACCACCACGTTGACGATGAAGAGACGGACCCGGATCCGTCCGAGCTGACCGCGCACGGTCGCCTACTGCTCCGCCGCCTTGTAGCCGACGCCGTGCACCGTCGCGACCGGGTCCTCGGCGCCGACGGCACGGAACTTCGCCCGGATGCGACGCACGTGGGTGTCGATCGTACGTTCGGTGATCAAGTTGTCGTAGCTGTACGCGCGCTGCATGAGCTGACCGCGCGACAGCACGACGCCCGGCCGCTCGAAGAGCGAGGCCAAGAGCCCGAACTCCGTCGCGGTGAGGCTGATCGGCGAGCGCTCCCAGAACACTTCATGGCGCTCCGGATCGATGGTGAGCTTGCCGTGCACGAGCTTCTTGCGCGGCTCTGCGGTCGGCGCGTCGTCGGTGTGGGTCGCCCTCCGCAGGAGCGCCTTGACCTGCGCGACGAGCTCGCGCGGCGAGAACGGCTTCGTGAGGTACGCGTCGCCGCCGAGCTCGAGGCCGAGCACGCGATCGATCTCGTCGCTGCGCGCGCTGAGGAACAGGATCGGAAGCCGCTTGGACGACGCGCGCACGCGCCGGCAGAGCTCGAGCCCGTCGACCCCGGGGAGCATCACGTCGAGCACGACGAGATCGAACGCGCCGCGCTCGAGCGCCTCGAGGGCCTTGTCCCCGTCGTCGACGGTGCTCACGCGCAGGCCTTCGCGGCTCAGCGCGTACTCGACGACCTCGCGGATGCGCGCTTCGTCGTCGACGACGAGGACGTGTCGGCTCACCCGAGCGCCTCACTCTGCGCTGCGTGAGGACCCTGTGCCGCGTCAGGACTCTGCGCCTCGTGCGCGTCGAGATCGTCCGACCCGTCGAGGTCCGGATGCTCGTGCGCGTCCAACGCCTCGCCGAGTCCCTCTACGCGCGCCCACATTTCGGTGACGATACCACCGACCCCCTCGGGCGACGATCCTGCGTAGCGCGCGAGGACGAGCTGGCTGCGCAGCGCGTGCGCGAGCTCGGAGAGCTCTTCGATGCCGCGGACCGATCGATCGCGGAGCGCCTCGATCCGCGCGACGTTGTTGCGATGGAGGACCGCCGAGCGCAGCGCGCGCTTGCTGCCTCGCGACTCCGTCAGCTGGACCACGCGCCGCTCCGCCTCGTCGCGATCGAAGCCGGGCTGGGCGAGCACCCCGTCGAGCTCGGCGATGCGTTGGAGCGCCTCGCGGACCTCCTTGCGGATCTTCTCGGCCGCGTCTTGCGAGAGGAGCACCTCGAACGGCGAGCCGCGCGCGGCGTCGACCGACCGCGTGAGCTCCTCCTCGATGCGCGCCGCGCGATCGGTGGCGCGCGACGGCGGCGGGCGATCCTCGATCAGGATCAGCGGGAGCCACATCGGCCAGAGGAGGAGCGCGAGGAGCGCGGAACCGATCCGCGGCAGCGGCGCGCCGCGGCTCCGGGTGAGGACCACAGCCGCGCATCCGATCCCCACGACGAGATAGAGGAGCCCGAGGTCGAGCAGGCTCATGGCGCGCTCCAGCCGTCGTTCGGGTCCTGGCTCGGCGGCTCGTACGGATCTGCCTCGACGGCCGGCGTCACGACGGGCTCGCGCCACGCGGGGACGTTCGGATCGTCATAGGCGCCGCGTCGCGACTCCATCTGCTGCTCGACCCGGGACAAGTCGCGCTCGGCGACGTCGTAGATGCCGACCGCCGATCTCGAGCTGCGCAGGAGCGCGTCCGCGAACCCTCCCTCCACGCTCCGCACGAGCGGCACGTCCTCGGTCTGCGGACGCACCAGGTAGGGGCGCAGGATCCAGCCGGTCTGTCCGCCGGCCGCGAGGAACACCAGCACGAACGCGCCGGCGGTCAAGATCGCATGCTTCGTCGATCCGGCACCGCGGAGGAGCACGCCCAGCGCGGCGAGCCCGGCGAGCCCGTAGACCACCGTCGAGGCGAGCGCCGCCGCGTGGTAACCGAGCCCGAAGTCGAGCGCGAGCCAGAGGATGGGCGCGAACGCCAACAGCACGAGCGCGGCGCGGCCGGACGCGGCGAGGGTGAGCGCGACGACGGTGCGCATGGGGAGCGGTCGCCCGAGCGTCGCGGTGAGCGCGAAGAACGCCGGGATGCAGAGGACGAGCGCGGAGAGCAACGCGGCCGGCACCTTGAGCGCGGCGTACGCGATCTGCTCGCCCCCGCGGAACGAGCCGACGACCGCGCCAAACGCGGTGGAGCCGACGAGCAGCGCGGCGAGTGAGCCGAGCGCGAGCGGACGCAATCCCTCTTCCTCGAGACAGCGGCGCACCACCTCGCGCGGTCGGCGCAGGAGGAGCGCGAGCGGGGAGAGCGGGCTCTCGATGGTCGTCGTGCTCATGCGCCACCTCCGATCAGCGGGAGCAGTCCGCCCCATACGCGGCACGCGAGGAGCAGCGCGAAGAACGCGAAGCCGACCTGCGCCACGAATGCGAGGCCTCGCGTCGCGCTGTCGGCCCCCGAGAGCGCGTTCGAGAGCGCGCGCATGAGGTGGTGCAGACCGAGCCCGCCTCCGATCACGAGCCCGACGATCCCGGCGACGCGCGCGCCGTCGGTCGACGCGCTCGTCACGACGTAGAGCGCCGTCAAAGGCGCCAGCCCGGCGAGCAAGAGACCCGCGCTCGCGATCCCGCGCACCGCGGCCAGCCCCATCGCGCGGATGGACAACGGCGTATCGAAGAGCGCAAGCAAAATATACAACGCCGGAAGCCCGAGCGCGGTGACCGCGACGATCGCGGCGGGCACGCCGAGCGCGTGGATGCCGAGCGCCCAGCCGCCCGCGCGCGCGCCGAGCGCGACGCCGTAGAGCGATGCGAGGCCGATGCCCATCGCGGCGCGACGGACGAGCGAGCGCGTCGAGGCGTCGTCGGACAAGAGGTACGCGGCCCACCCCGCACGGATGCGCGGCTCGGCCGGTTCGATCGGCGTGGGCACCGCCGCGCGCGCAGCGGCCGGCGGCGGGGGCTCGTCGTGGTCGTCCTCGCGCACCGGCGCGGGGGGTGGGGGCGGGGCGTTCCACCGCTCGATGAGGGGCTTGTCGATCGTGGCTTGCATCGGACCTCCGAGCCCCATCGTGTCGGGAGGCCTTGACCGCGCGAGCGCGGGGCGCGGGAGCCGTGGTGGAGAAGATGTGGCGACGATGAGGCGCCGCGCGAGAGATCACGTGCGCGCGGCGACGAACTCTTCCGCCTGCTGAGGATCGAGCGTGATCAACTCGTGCTCGTCGCCGCCGTCATCGTACGTCGCGTTGCGCTGCTGCATCGCGATCGTCGGGCTGTCGACGAGGACCGCGCGCCCCCGATAGCCGTCGAGCTGCGCGGCGACCCGCTTCACGTCGGCCACCATCGCGGCGGCGTCCGTGTCGAGCGGGTAGAGCCCGCGCAGATCGAGGAACACCGTGAACGGTAGGCCGCCCGTCGCTTCGAGGGCCGCCGCGTGCGCACGCGAGAAGGCGCGAAGCTCGGCCCCGTGGACGATCTCGCGGAGCCAGATGGTGAGGCGTCGGTCGCCCGGATCGAATCGGATGCGCCACATGGATCGCGGCGACCCGCGCGGTGCGCGGATCCTCCCTTCGGTTGTGGGGGACGCGTCGCGCGGCGGCAAGCGTGGAAGCGAGCGCCGCGCGCGCCGCGATCAGATCACTCGGCGCAGGACGCCGGAACGGTGTGGCCCATCGCCGATAGGCCCGTTCGGTAGCCGGCCATCGTCTGGTTGCAGGCGGCGTCGCCCATCATCGGGGCCGACGTCGCGTAGCCATCGCACATCGTTGGCTGGAGGTTGCCCATCGCGGCGACGTAGTCGCGGCAGCACTGCTCGATCCGCGAGCACGGGCCGCCGCCACCACCGCCACCGCCGCCGGCTGCGCCGTTCGCCTCGGCCGCCGCCTGGTTCGCCTCGGCCGCTGCCTCGTTCGCCTCTTGGAAAGCTTGGTTGCTCTCCTCGATCGCGTCGCTCACCTCGTTGGCGGCCGACCGCACGACGAAGAAGAAGTAGAGGCCGGATGAGAGGCAGCTGATGAGGAAGAGGACGCCGCATCCGATGCCCACGTAAACGAGCGGGCTCGTGCCCTTCTTGGCCGGGGCGGCCGCCGGCGCCGGGCCTCCCGGAGGCGCGCCGAAGCCCGCCGCGGGCGGCGTGGCCGGAGCACCAAACCCGCCGCCGGGGGGAGGGGTTCCTCCGGCCGGCGGTCCGAAGCCGCCGGGCTGGCCGAAGCCACCGCCTGGCGGGGGCGTGCCACCGAAACCGGGCGCGCCGCCGGGGGGAGGCGTGCCGGGCCCTTGGCCGAAGCCGCCTCCGGGGGGAGGCGTGCCGGGCGCTTGGCCGAAGCCGGGCGGCGGCACCGCGCCCTCGAGCGGGGAGCTCATCGCCATGGTCTTCTGGAAGCCGATCGCGCCGTCACTCGGGGGCGCGCCGGGCGGAGGTCCTCCCATCGGTGCGCCACCAGGCGGCGGGCCTCCCGGCGGAGCTCCACCGGGGACGCCTCCCATCGGGGCGCCTCCCATCGGGGCGCCTCCCATCGGAGCCCCTCCCATCGGAGGAGCACCGGGCGGCGGCATCGCGCCGGGGGGAGGTCCGGGCGGCGGTCCACCGGGGGGCGGTCCGCCGAACGCGCCGGGGGCCGGGGCCGGCGGAGCGCCGGGCGGGGGTCCACCGAGCGGCGGCGCGCCGCCGGGGGCACGGCCGCCGGGCGCAGGGCCGCCGGGAGCAGGGCCGCCGGGCGCAGGGCCGCCGGGCGCAGCGCCGCCGGGCGGAGGTCCAGGGGGAGCCGCACCACCTGCAGCCCCGCCTTCCGGCCCGGGGATCTGGACGCCGCTCATCATCATCGTGCCCTTGAACTTGGAAGGGCCCTTCGCCTGGAGCTCGGTGCCGCAGGCGACGCACTGCGACGCGGTGTCGGTGTTGGGCTTGCCGCAGTTCGGACAAAAGACGGTCACAGGTCCTCGTTTCGATTGGTTCTCGGCGCCTTCCGAGGCGCGGGTCCGAGTCTGTCCGAGGTGGGCCTCGGGCGGCGCAAGACTATCGCCTGCGATTCGAGATTGGAAGAGGATCGCCCGGGCTCGGACGTCCGTTTCGTGCACGCTTTCGTGGGGTTCGGTCTCGCTTGACTTCCCCCGGCCGCCAGCCTAGCGTCCCGACCGCGCGAGCCCCCTCTTCGAGCATTTTGAGCCCAAATTTCTGGGCCGAGAGCCTGGGCGGCAGCCGGTTGCGCGGCGGCCCTCCGGGACACCGCTAGGGCGTCGCCCACGCGGTGGTCGAGGGGTGCGCGCGGCGCTCTCGCGCGATCCCTTGATCCGTTCCGATCCACCCGCCCGATCCGGCATTTGAAGCAGGTCGAATGGAACCCTCGATGAACCCTGGTCCGGCCCACGACTCTGCCGCTCACGATTCTGGCGCCCCGTTCCGACTGAGCCCGGAGGAAGACAGCGTCGTCGACGCGCTGATCGCGCGTTACCCGGAGAAGCGCGCGGCGTGCATCCCGGTGCTGCATCTCTGTCAGGAGAGGCAGGGCTGGGTCAGCCCGTCGGTGATCGACTACGTGGCCCACCGGCTCGACATGACGACGAGCCAGGTGCAAGGCGTCGTGACGTTCTACACGATGTACCACCAGCGCCCGGTCGCGCCGAACGTGGTGTGGGTGTGTCGCACGCTCTCGTGCGAGCTGCGTGGCGCCCCGACGATCCAAGAGCACCTCGAGCATCGGCTCGGCTGCCATGTCGGCGGCACGAGCAAGGACGGCAAGGTGACGCTCCTCAAGGCCGAGTGCCTCGCCTCGTGCGGGACCGGGCCGATGATCCAGCTCAACGACGAGTTCCACGAGAACCTCGACATCGCCTCGCTCGATCGCCTGCTCGACGAGATCGGCGTCGCCCCCGCGCCGCTCAAGACGACCGCGCCGGTGGCCCCCGCCCCGTCGGCGGCGAAGGCCGCTCCGGTCTCCGTCCCGAGCCCGGTGTCCGTTCCCAGCCCGGCGGCGCACCACGAGGAAGAGGAGTGATCGATGCCTGACTTCGACGCGATCCTCTCGAACCGCTTCGACGTCGACGAGGCGTGGACGTTGCCCGTCGCGGAGCGTCACGGCGCGTACCGCGAGGCGCGCCGCGCGCTCACCTCGATGACGCAAGACAAGATCAAGGAAGAGGTCAAGGCGGCGAACATCCGTGGCCGCGGCGGCGCGGGCTTCCCGGCCGGCGTGAAGTGGGGCTTCCTCCCCAAGGACGCCGACACCGTCTACCTCGTGATCAACGCGGACGAGGGCGAGCCGGGCACGTTCAAGGATCGCCAGATCATGGAGAAGGATCCGCACCGCCTCATCGAGGGGTGCATCATCGCCATGTACGCGATCGGCGCGAACGTCACGTACATCTACGTTCGCTGCGAGCTCGTGAAGTCGATCCGTCGGCTCGAGCAGGCCGTCGACGACGCCCGCAAGAAGGGTTACTTGGGTCGGCGTCCGTTCGGCAAGGACTACCCGCTCGAGATCCACATCCACCCCGGCGCCGGCGCGTACATCTGCGGCGAGGAGACGGCGCTCCTCAACTCGCTCGAGGGCAAGCGCGGCGAGCCTCGGCTCAAGCCGCCGTTCCCCGCGGTGAAGGGCGCGTTCGGCAAGCCGACGATCGTCAACAACGTCGAGACGATCGCCTCGGTGCCCGACGTCATCGAGCGCGGCGGCAAGGCCTGGTCCGATCTGTCGCTCCTGCCCGAGTCGTTCCGCGATGGCGGCACGCGCCTCTACGGGGTGAGCGGTCACGTGAAGCGCCCGGGCGTCTTCGAGGCGCCGGTCGGCATCACGCTGCGCCAGCTCATCTACGACTTCGGCGGCGGCATGCTCCACGAGTCGCGCCCGCTCAAGGGCGTGATCCCCGGTGGCAGCTCGACCCCGATCCTCCACCCCGATCACAAGGTCAACGCACCGAAGGCCGAGGACCCGATGCACCCGTGGCACGGCAAGAGCCACCTCGACGTCCCGATGGGCGTCGACACGATGCGGAGCCTCGGCACGATGCTCGGTACCTGCTGCGCGATCGTCATGGACGACTCGGTCAACATGGCCGAGGCCGCGCGCAACCTGATGAAGTTCTACAAGCACGAGTCGTGCGGGCAGTGCACGCCGTGTCGCGAGGGCTGCGGTTGGCTCGTCGACGTGCTCGAGCAGATCGCGCATGGCCGCGGCAAGCGCGAGGACGTCGATCTGTTGGTCGACATCTCGAACAACATGATGGGCAACACGATCTGCGCGCTCGCGGACGGGACGGCGATGCCGATGCTCGGCTTCATCCAGAAGTACCCGAAGGACTTCTACGACGCGGTCGAGCGCGGGCTCGGGTCGCACACGCGGCTCGACATCAGCGTGAAGCCGCAGCTCTTCCCGGAGGCGGCAGAATGAGCGCGGGCGGCGAGCTGGTCTTCCTCTTCTGCGGGATCGCGGCGCTCGTGACCGCGGTGCTCACGGTGAGCGTGCGGACCCCGCTCCGCGCCGCCGTCGCGTTGCTCGGGCACATCGTGTCGCTGGCGGGCCTCTACCTGACGCTGCACGCGCACCTCCTCGCGGCGATCCAGCTCCTCGTCTACGCCGGCGCGGTGGTCGTCCTCTTCATCTTCGTGATCATGCTGATCGGCCCGAGCGCCGCCCCGCAGACGAAGCCGAAGTGGCTCACCCTGCGCACCGGCGTGGCCGCCGTGATGGGGATGATCGGCGCCTCGGTCGCGTTCGGCGTCGCGACGATCGACGCGACCTACGTGGACGTCGACCAGTGCCGCGACGGAGCGGCGGAGTGCGGACAGTTCGGCGGCGTGGAAGCGCTGAGCGACGCGCTCTTCAAGGGCGCGGCGGTCCCGTTCGAGCTCGCGTCGATCCTCTTGCTCGTCGCGATCATCGCGGCGGTCGCGGTGGCGCGCGGACATACGCCGACGGAGAAGCGCGCGTTCGCCGCGCACGCCAAGGACAAGCTCGCAGAGGGCGAGAAGCTCGAAGCGGCGGCTCGCGAAGGGAGCGCGTGATGGAGATCGGTCTCGGCACGTACCTCGCGTTGGCGTCGGTCCTGTTCGCGGTCGGCTCGGTGGGCTTCCTGACGCGTCGCAACACGCTCATGCAGCTCATGTCGATCGAGATCATGCTCAACGCGGTCAACCTGACGTTCGTCGCGTTCAACCGCTGGAACCCCGGTGAGCCCGGCAGTTGGGATCACACCGGACAGGTGTTCGCCTTCTTCGTGATCGCGGTCGCGGCGGCGGAAGCCGCGGTCGGTCTCGCGATCCTCATCAGCCTCTTCCGGTTGAAGCACTCCGTCGAGTCGGACTCGGCGGACGCGCTCAAGCACTGACGACCGTCCGGCGCTGAACTGATTCTAGCTACGGGACAGGACTAGAGGAGCCACCTTGAGCTTCGATTTCGACATCCAACAGACGCTGCTCTGGATCGTGCTGTTGCCGCTGCTCGGAGCGGTGATCAACGGGATCGCGGGGAGGAGCGCGAGCAAGGACCTCGTCAGCGGGGTCGCCGTGGGCTCCGTGTTCGTCGCGTTCCTGCTGAGCCTGGTCGGCTTCGGCTACCTCCTCAGCGGCGCGGACGATCCGAGCCGACAGGCGCTCGGCTACGACGCGTACGAGTGGTTCAGCATCAACGTTCGCGGCATCGACGTCCCCGTCCACGTCCGTTTCGTGATGGACCACCTGTCGGGGATCATGTGCGTGATGGTGAGCGGCATCGCGGCGCTCATCCACGTCTACAGCGTCGGCTACATGCACGACGATCCCGGTTACGCGCGGTTCATGACGTACTTGAACCTCTTCACCGCGTCGATGCTCATCCTCGTCCTCGCCAGCAACGTCGTCTTGATGTTCGTGGGCTGGGAAGGCGTGGGCCTCTGCAGCTATCTGCTCATCGGCTTCTGGTTCAAGAACGCCGACTACGCGGCGGCCGGTCGCAAGGCGTTCGTCGTCAACCGCATCGGCGACTTCGGCGTCCTGATCGGGATGTTCCTCATCCTCAGCGCGGTGGCCGACGCGCGCACCCCAGAGGCGTTCGAGTTCGCGCAGATCAACGCGGTCGCCACGCGCCTCGGCCTCGACCATGTCGTGTTCGGCGCCACGCCGATGGGGATCACGGTGGCCACCGCGGCCGCGCTGTTCCTCTTCCTCGGCGTGTGCGGCAAAAGCGCGCAGTTCCCGCTGTTCGTCTGGCTCCCCGACGCGATGGCGGGCCCGACGCCGGTCTCCGCGCTCATCCACGCGGCGACGATGGTCACCGCGGGCGTCTACTTGCTTTGCCGGCTCAGCCCGGTGTTCGTCGAGAGCCCCTACGCGATGGCGTTCATCGCGACGGTGGGCGCGCTGACCGCGTTCATCGCGGCGACGATCGCGCTCGTCCAGAACCAGATGAAGAAGATCCTCGCGTACTCCACGGTGAGCCAGCTCGGCTTCATGGTGGCGGCGTGCGGGATGGGCGCGTTCAGCGCGGGCTTCTTCCACGTGTTCACGCACGCGTTCTTCAAGGCGTGCCTCTTCCTCGGCGCCGGCTCGGTGATGCACGCGGTGCACGCGCACGGCGACGCCGACATCCGCGCGCTCGGTGGCCTCCGCAAGAAGCTCCCCAAGACGCACCTCACGTTCATGATCGCGACGGCCGCGATCGCGGGCTTCCCCGTCACGAGCGGCTTCTTCAGCAAGGACGAGATCCTGCTCGGCGCGCTCACGTGGGCGACGGGGTTCCCGTACGGTCCGTTCATGGGCTGGGTGGTGTTCGGCACGCTCGTGCTCGCCGCCACGCTCACGGCGTTCTACATGTTCCGGCTCTACTTCCGGACGTTCTGGGGCGACTACAAGGGCGGTCACCTCGGCGCGGATCCGGATCACGCGGAAGAGCAGGGCGCCGACGCACACGGCGAGCACGCCCACGAGTGGGTGGAGCCGCACGAGTCGCCCGACACCATGACGACGCCGCTCTACGTGTTGGCGGCGGGCGCGCTGTTCGCAGGCCTGCTCGGCCTGCCACACGCCTTCCATCTGCCCAACTGGTGGAGCGAGTGGCTGACCCCCGCGCACGAGCGCTTCCTCGAGGTGCTCCACGAGAGCGAGGGACCGGTCACCGAAGAGACCGTGCAGATGGCCACCGCGGCCGCGCGCGACGTTCCCTCGTCCGTCGCCTCGCTCCAGTTCGAGGGGATGATGGTGCACGGCGCGGACTGGATCCCGTGGGCCGCGATGGCCGCCGGGCTCACCGCGTTCTTCCTCGGCTTCGGGCTCGCGTACTCCTGGTACGCCAAGCCCCGCGTCGCCGCGCCCGGCAACCTGATGCGCTCGATGCCGTGGCTCCACCGCTTCCTCATGGACAAGTGGCGCTTCGACGAGCTCTACGATCTGATCATCGTCTCCCCGATGAAGTGGCTCGCGGTGCTCGCCGCGAACCTCGATCGGTACTTCGTCGACTTCGTGCTCACCAAGGCGACGGCGGCGGGCGCGAAGTTGTTCGGGTTCGTGTTCACCCGCGCGCAGAACGGCGTCGTGTTCGCGTACGCCGGCCTCTTCGTGCTGGGCCTCGCGGTGCTCGGATGGTGGTTCACCTACCCGCACGTCGAGCTGACGCACGAGGTCCAGACCGACAGCATCCAGTGGAGCGCGAGCCCCGGCCTCGGCTACGAGTACCGCTGGGACTTCGACTCGGACAGCGAGTACGACACCGAGTGGAGCGAGGATCCCGCGACCCCCGCGCACAACTACCGCGGCGAGGCGTACTACGCGCTCGTCGCGATCCTCGAGGCGCCGCGCAGCATGTTCGGCACCGAGGAGATCGTCGTCGCGCCGGGTGACGACGCGGTGGAGCTCCCGACCGACGATCTCGGCCCCGACTGGGTGCTCCCGCAGATCACGACGAACGGCGAGCCGCCCGACGATGGCCTCTTCGGCCGGAACCCCGAGGGTCCGAGCCTCGCGTACGAGGATGGCCGTCTCGTGGTGACGATCAACCGCGCGAACATCGTCGACCGCGACGGGGAGGACGACGGCCGTCTCGTCGTCTCGCCGGGCGAGAGCTTCACGATCGGTGGCGGGCGCGTCACCGTGGCGGTGCTCGTGCGCGGTACCGTGGAGGTCAAGAACGCGTTCGGCAACACCTCGCGCGTCAGCGAGGACGTCGTCTTGCAGGTGTCGCCCGGCTCGGCCGAAGCGGAGCCGCAGGCGCGCGCCGAGACCGGCCGCACGGAGGCGGTCCGATGACCCACGTACTCACCACGCTCCTGATCTGGCCGCTGCCGTGGGTGCTCCTCACGCTGTTCGTCGGGCGGATCTTCCCGAAGGCGGGGCCCTTGGGCTCGGTCGGCACGATGGCCGTCGGCGTGCTCCTCACGACCGCGGTGTTCGGCGCTCCGAGCTCGGAAGGCATCTTGTCGGCCCTGCTCATCTGGCCGTTCGTCGGCGCGTTCATCACGCTGTTCCTCCCGCGCCAGTGGGGCGAGGGGATCCGCTCGTTCTCGAGCACGTGGCTGTGGGCCGGCTTCATCCTCTCGCTCTATCTCCTCGGCCCGGTGGTGCGTGACGCGATCGCGCCGAGCGCCGCGGCCCTCGCGTCGCACGGTCGGCTGGTCCGCATCCTGTACGAGCACGCGCTCGCGCCGTTCTTCGGAGGCTTCGCGGCCGACCCGAGCCTCACGTTCGCGCAGTCCGGTTATCGCTTCGTCGAGGACGTCACCTGGATCGAGACGTTCGGGATCCACTACAAGCTCGGCCTCGACGGCATCAGCCTCTGGCTCGTGCTGTTGACCACGCTGCTCGCGCCGCTCGCGCTCGACGCCTCGTGGAACTCGATCAACACGAAGGTGAAGGAGTTCGCGTTCTCCTTCCTGCTCCTCGAGGTGGGGATGCTCGGCGCGTTCCTCGCGCTCGACCTCTTCCTCTTCTACGTGATGTGGGAGCTGATGCTCGTGCCGATGTACCTGATCATCGGCATCTGGGGCGGCAAGGAGCGCATCTACGCGGCCGTCAAGTTCTTCATCTACACGATGGTCGGCAGCCTCCTGATGCTCGTCGCGATCCTCTACATCGTGATGCAGTACAAGGCGGTCCACCCGGCGCACGACATCACGTTCGACCTCGAGCGCATCAGCTACCTCGCGCTCCCGCACACCGAGCAGCTCGTGCTCTTCTTCGCGTTCGCGCTCGCGTTCGCGATCAAGGTGCCGATGTTCCCGTTCCACACCTGGCTGCCCGACGCGCACGTCCAGGCGCCGACGGGCGGCTCGGTGATCCTGGCCGCCGTGCTCCTGAAGCTGGGCGGCTACGGCTTCATCCGCTTCGCGATGCCGCTGTTCCCGTGGGCGAGCCTGCTCGTGGCGCCGACGCTCGCGGTGTTCGCGGTGATCGGGATCATCTACGGCGCGTACTGCGCGTGGGTGCAACGCGACGTGAAGAAGCTCGTCGCATACTCGTCGGTCAGCCACCTCGGCTTCGTGATGCTCGGGATCTTCTCGATGACGTCGGGCGGCGTGGCGGGCGGCATCCTCCAGATGGTCAGCCACGGCATCTCGACCGGCGCGCTCTTCATCCTCGTCGGCGTGATCTACGACCGGCGCCACACCCGCGACCTCGCCGACTTCGGCGGCATCGCGAAGGTGATGCCGATCTACGCGACGGTGTTCGTGATCGTCGCGATGAGCTCGGTGGGCCTCCCCGGCACGAACGGATTCATCGGCGAGTTCATGGTGCTGAGCAGCACGTTCGTCTCGGACACGTTCAACGTCTACAAGAAGACGTTCACCCTCTTCGCCGCCACCGGAGTGATCCTCGCGGCGGTGTACATGCTGCACGCGGTGCTCAAGACGTTCTGGGGCCCCGTGAGCAACGAGAAGAACGAGAACCTGTCGGACCTCAGCGCGCGCGAGCGCTGGATCCTCGCGCCGCTCGTCGTCCTCGTGTTCTGGATCGGGCTGTTCCCGAACTTCTTCCTCCACCCGATGGAGGCGTCGGTCAACGAGTTCGTGAACACCTGCAACGATCGTCGACGCATCGAGTACGCGATCGACGAGGCGACGATCCTGGAAGGCGGCTTGCCCGCTCCCGAGCCGGCCGAGCCGCCGGCGCCCGCCGAGGACGCGGGCGAGGGCGAGGGCGAGCAAGCGGCGGCTCCCGGAGTCGAGATCGGAGGTGCGGGATGACCACCGCAGAGCTCATGTGGCTGGGTCCGCTCCTGCTCGTCGCGGCCGGCGGGCTGATCATGATGTTGGTCGACGCCTTCACGAAGGAGGGCGCCGAGCTCTCGCTCGTGTCCGCGGTGATCCTCGCGGGCGGCGCCGCCGTGTCGTTCGCGCTGTGGGCCGGTGGCCCGGCGCTGCCCGCCGACTCGATCGTGACGCAGTACCTCACGACCGATCCGCAGACGCACTTCCTCGACCTCGTGATCGGCGGCGGCGGCGCGCTCGCGGCGCTCCTCGCCGGCGGGTACCTGCGCGAGCACCGGATCGAGCGCGGCGAGTTCTACGTGATCCTCGTGTTCAGCGCGCTCGGCGCGATGGCGCTCGCGCGCGCGGTGGATCTCCTCTCGCTCTTCATCGCGCTCGAGACGATGTCGCTCGGCATCTACGGTCTCGTCGCGTTCCGGCGCTCGAGCCCCAACGCGGCCGAGGGCGCGATCAAGTACTTCCTCCTCGGCAGCTTCGCGTCCGCGATCCTGTTGTTCGGTATCGCGCTCCTCTACGGCGCGACCGGGCACACGAACCTCGAGGCGATCCGCGACGCGGTCTCGGGCGGTCACGCGCAGATCCGCCTCCTCACGATGTCGCTCCTGTTCCTCTTGGTCGGCCTCGCGTTCAAGGTCAGCGCGGTCCCCTTCCACGCGTGGGCGCCCGACGCCTACCAAGGCGCGGTGACGCCAGCGACGACCTACATGGCCGTGGTGGTGAAGGCGGCGGTGTTCGGCGTGATGATCCGCGTGCTGTTCGTCGCGTTCGGCGACGACATGCTGGCCAACGCGAACACGGGCTGGCCCCCGGCGATCGCCGGTCTCGCCGCGGTCACGATGGTGTTCGGCAACCTCGCCGCGCTCGTGCAGAAGAACGTGAAGCGCATGCTCGCGTACAGCTCGATCAGCCACGCCGGCTTCGTGCTCATGGGCATCGCGGCGGGCTGGAAGCTCGATGGCGGAAGCGGTCTTGCGGCCGTGCTGTTCTACCTCGCGGCCTACACGGTCTCGAACGTGCTGAGCTTCGGAGCGCTCATCCTCGTCGGCTCGCACGGCAAGGAAGCGGTCACCTACGAGGACCTCGCGGGCGTCGGACGCCGTCATCCGTGGGTGGGCGTGCCGTTCGCCCTCGGCGTGCTCTCGCTCATGGGCTTCCCCCCGCTCGCCGGGTTCTTCGGCAAGTACTACGTGATCCTGGCGTCGGCCGAAGCGGGCGGCGGCATGATCTGGCTCGCCGTCATCGCGGTGCTCTCGAGCGCGATGGGCGCGTACTACTACCTCCGCGTGCTCGTCTTCATGTTCATGAAGAAGCCCGAGGCGGGCGCCCCCGTGGCGGTGCCGATGCGCTCGGGCCACGTCATCGCGGCGCTCGTGATCGCCGGCTACTTCGTCGTCCGCCTCGGCGTCTCGCCGGGTGACTACCTCGCCCTGGTCAGCGCCGGCGAGGGCGATCACATCGACCTCTGGCCGTTCCTCTGGGACGCCGGCTTCGCGGTGCTCGGCGGTTCGATCGCGGCGGTGCTCTCCACGTGGCGCCCCGGCGCGCGCGAGACGAGCGTCGAGCCGGCGTCGCGGTAGTGCGAGCGGGCGCGCGACCTCGGGTCGCTCGAGCCGTATCGCGATCGCTGATCCTCGCGGCCCTCGTGCTCGCGGGCTGCCCGTCACCCGGCCCGACCGACGCCGGCGTCGACGCGACGGTGAGCCTCGACGCCGGGGAAGCGTGCGCGTCGCACGACGAGTGCGTGGCGAGCGCGCGTCTCGGCGGGCACGACCGGGCGTTCTGCGTCGGTGGGGTCTGCACCGCGCGCTGCGCGGAGGGGGCCGAGTGCGCGGGCCATCCGTACGGTCCGATGTGCCTCGGCACGATGTGCGGGTGCATGAGCGCGGCCGACTGCCCAGGCTTCCCGTCCGGCTGCTTCGGCGGTCGATGCGGCGAGTGCAGCCGCGACGAGGAGTGCATCTACGCGCGCGCGCTCGCCTGCTCCGCCGGCGCCTGCGTCCGCTGTCGGACGGACGCCGAGTGCGAGCCCGGTCGTACGTGTACCGATGGAGCGTGTATCGGCGCCGACGACATGGACGGCGACGGGTACGCGACGCCGGACGACTGCGACGACGCGGACCCCGCTCGGCACCCGGGCGCGCTCGCGATCTGCGGCAACGGCGCGCGCGAGGGCTGCCCCGGCGCGTGGGACGCGCTCGCTCAGGATCTCGGCGTCGCCGAGGCGGGAGCGCGGCGGCTTCGGCGCGTCCTCGATGGCGGCAGCCCCGACACGCAGATCACCTCGGTCGCCGCGGCGAGCCTCGCCGACGAAACGTACGTTGCGTTCGTCTACCGGGGCCCGGGCAGCCCGGGCGTCGTCGATCCGCGCATCGTGCGCCTCTTCGCGGTGCCGTTCGAGGCGCCGGCGCGCGAGATCCCGATCGAGCTCACCGACCTCGACTGCGGTCGAGCGGCGCCCGTGACGATGGAGAACGCGGAGCGCGTCAGCCTCTCGCTGGCCGCGGACGGGGTCGTCCACCTGGCGGTCGGTGCGATCAAACAACCGAGCCCGACCGTCACGGAGCAGTACCTCGCGTACTTCACGATCACCGCCGGCACGCCGACGTTCGTGCGCTGCGAGCTCGCCGATGACATGACCCAGTTCGGCTACGCCGCGGTCGGCGTGGCGGCCGAGTCGGGCGACGTGGGCGCGCTCCTGCGCGGGGCGTCCGGCAGCCGCGACAACGTCTACCAGACGTTCGGCCTCCCCACCGAGCTCTACTTCCGGTCGCGCGACTGGCTCGACGGCCAGGGCGCGCTGGTGGTGACGCGATCCCGCGCGAGCGCGGGCGGGCCGGTGTCGCTGCACTTCACGACGGATGGCGTCGAGCGCGAGGAGATGGTGTCCACCGTGAGCGCGGTGTTCGACCAGGGTCGCGCCGCGCTCGCCGCCTCGCCGAGCGGTGAGTACGCGGTGGTGCTCCCGACCGACCAAGGCACCTTCCTCGTCGAGGGCCAGTGCGGCGCCACCGGCTGCGCGCCGGCGGCGGTGAGCACGAGCTGGGACCTCACCGTCGAGGACGTCCCGGACGCGCACTGGGTGGGCGGCACCCACTTCGCGGTCGCCTACGCGGACTACGTGATGACGCAGCCGACGATCACCGAGGCGCAGATCCACTTGCACGGCTTCGAGCGGTTGCGGCGTCCCGTCGCCGCGGACCTCGACGACTCTCCGATCCTCGCGTCGCGCCGCGAGCTCCCCGGCATGGGCTCGCTCGTCGTGCGGGACATCGACGTCGGCGCGCGGGCCGACCGTGTCGACGTCGCGTTCGTCGTCCAGCTCGCGGGCGGCGCCCCCGGCGTGTTCCTCAGCCGCGTCGCGCTGTGCGCCGCGGAGTGAGCGGCTCAGACGCTCCGGCTCAGTAGAGCGGGTTGTTCGGGTCGTCCTCGGGGTGACCCTCGAACGTGCTCGGCGACGCTGGCTCCGGGATGTCGGCGGGGCGCAGCACCATGTCGACGGTGCGCGTCTCCCCGCTCCGCAGCGTCAACGTTTCGTTCGACTCGACGAACAGCGGATGCCACGCGTTGATGCGGAGCGCCTCACCGGCCGGGACGCCCTCGATGCGGTAGTGGCCGGACTCGTCCGTGATCGCGTGGAGCGGGTGATAGAGCGTCACGATCTCCGCGCGGCCGCACGGCGCGGCGAACCCGCAGCTGAGGCTTCGCACGCCGCCTTGTCCGAGCTCGGTGGTCCGCTCCTCGTTGTGGAGGAGCGCGCGCATCATCCCGGTGCCGAAGTCCGGTAGGTACGGATAGTCGGTCTCGTTGCGCATGAGGAGCGTGTCGCCGCGCGTCGCGACGATCAGGCGCGGGGTGAGCCGGCAGTCGATGATGCTCAGGGTGTGCGTCTCCGCTTCGTGCGGGATGTCGCGCTGGAAGTCGGCCATCGCGACGAGGACCCCCGTGAGGCTGCCGTCGGGATTGCGGCGAACGGGCTCGCGGTCGTCCTCGCGCGGCGGAGTGCACGCCTCGGCGAGCTCCGGCTGACCGCGCCCCCCGACCATCGGATTCTCGGGGTAGCGTCCGACCTCCGCGCCCGCCGCGAGGCGCACCGTGCCCTCGATCGTCGCGACGCCGGACGAGGTCTCGCCGCTCCCCTCGTCGGTGCTGGTCTGGCCGAGCGGCTCCTCCGAGCTCCCACACGCGAGGAGCGTGGGCGTCAGGCCAGAGAGCGCGAGCGCGAGGAGGAGTCGGCGCGGGTTCACCTCGGGAGGGCTAGCACATCGCGTGCGCGACGCCTCGAGCGGGGCCGGAGCGCCTCCGCTGTCACCGAGGTTGGCGCCCTCGACCCGACCTGGCGCACGTGGACGACCGCGGGGCGCTTCGCCTCGCTGCGGCGGAGCGAGACGTGTCGCGCGGTCCCGCGGGCGATCGCGGGGACGGCCAGAATCACCCGCAATTCCCTGGTTTCGTCGGGCCCGGCGCCGCGTGCCGAACCGCGCGTCCCCGAGGCCTCTATGCGGGGCGCTGGCCCGACGATTGCGGTGTCTGAGGGGGTGACCGACCAGCCTCACCTCGACGCCGCGACGATCCCCCAGCTCGAGCTCTGCGGTCGGTACGTCATGGGCGACCGGATCGGATACGGCGCCTCGGCCGAGGTGTACGAGGGGCACCACGTGAGCTCACCGCAGATCGCCGCGATCAAGCTGCTGCGTGAGGAGTGGCTCGACCATCCCGAGCTCTTCCGACGGTTCGAGCTCGAGGCGGAAGCGCTCGCGGCCATCCGTTCGCGTCACGTGCCCCAGGTATTCGACGCGGGCACGACGGCGGAGGGGCGGCCGTACGTGACGATGGAGCGCGTGTCGGGGCGGAGCCTCGCGCGCCGTCTGCACGACGAGGAGACGCTCTCGATCGACGAATGTGTCGAGCTCGGCATCCAGCTCGCGGCGGCGCTCGAAGCCGCTCACGCGGCGGGGTTCCTCCATCGGGACGTCAAGCCGGACAACCTGGTCCTCCACGACGAGAGCGACGGGACCCGCGTCCTCAAGCTCATCGACTTCGGCGTCTGCGCGCGCGCCGATCGCGGGACCGACGGGATCTCCCTCCCTGGGCAGGTGGTCGGGACGCCCGCGTACATGCCGCCCGAGCAGGCGCGCGCGGAGCGCCTCGACGCGCGCGCGGACGTCTACTCCGCGGGTCTCGTCCTCTACGAGATGCTGATCGGAGAGACCCCGTTCGATCCGCTCGGTGCATCGGCGCAACGCGTGTTGCTCAACGTGCTCGGCGAGCCCGCGCCCAAGGTGCGCTCGCTCCGGCCCGACTGTCCGCCGGAGCTCGCGGACCTCATCGATCGTTCGCTGGCCAAGGAGCCCTCCTCGCGTCCGGCGAGCGCGGCGGCGATGCGCGATGCGCTCCAGGCGCTCCACGCGTCGCGCCGCTCGGGCATCCGGCTGCGCGCGCCCGAGACGTTCGACGACGAGCCGGTGGACGAGCTGCCGGGCGAGGTGTGGTGGAGCCGCTTCCCGTGGATGCGCGCCGCCGTGCTCTTCTGCGCGGCCATATCGGGCGCGTACGTCGGGGTCTACGCCTACCGACCCGACGCGCTCGCGCAGGTCGGCGCCACGCCGCCGGCCTGGCTCGCCGACGCGTTCCCGCGCATGCCCGACGACTCCGAGGCGGCGCCGATCGACATCGATGGAGCCGCCGAGCCAGTCCAGCTCGCGAGGACCGCGTCCGTCGAGCCGCTCGCGTGGTCGCCGTCACGCGCCGCGAGCCCCGCCGACCCGACGCTGCGCACCTCGTCGGAGGCGACATCGACGGATGGGATCGAGACGAGCGTGGACGCGAGCGAGCCGACCGACACGGGCGCGAGCACGGACACGAGCGCCCGTCCGCGTGCGGAGGTGGAGCCCGCCCGCGCCGAGCCGCGCGTCCATCATCGCCGTCGGTCTCACGCTCACGCGTCGCCGGACCCGGTCGCGATCCCGTCGCTTCCTCCGCCGGTGGAGGCGCTCGCGTCCAACGATCCTCCTCCGGCGGCTCCGCGCGCCGAGGCCACCGCGTTCCCGCTCGACGGCGCCCTCGAAGGTGCGCTGACCCCGCGCTCCGAGCTGGCGACCCCCCGCAATCCGTTTTGAGGTCGCGGTCAGCTTCGCTTCGGGACCGACACGCGGTCTCCGTCGCGCACCGCATAGACGTCGTCGTGCAGCTCACCCGCCTCGGCGAGGAACGGCTTGAGCGAGCCGTAGCGCTGCGAGAAGTGCGTCAACACGACTCGCTTCGCTCCGGCTTCCTTCGCGATCTGCGCGGCCTGCCGCGCCGTGAGGTGCCCGTGGCTCTTCGCCTCGCGCTCCTCCGTCGACAGATACGTGCTCTCGATCACCAAGAGATCCACCCCGCGCGCGAGCTCGTACGCGCCCTCGCATACCCGGGTGTCCATCACGAACGCCATGCTCTGACCGGGCTTGTGGAGGCTCACCTCGTCGAGCGTGACGACGCGTCCGTCCACCTCCAGCGAGCCGGCGCGGATCAGATCCTTGATCGCGCGCCCGCGCACGCCCGCCGCCTCGAGCTTCTCCGGCAGCATCGTGCGTCCGTCGTCCTCCTGGAGCCGATAGCCGTACGTATCGACGCCGTGATCGAGCCGCCGCGCCTCGAGGCTCAGCGTGCCCGCGCGCCAGACCTCACCGTCGCCCTCGATCGGACGCGGCGTGAGCCTCGCCATGTCGTGATAGATCGACGCTCGCCGCAGCCGGTCGTAGTACTTGTGTCCCGAGCGCGGGAAGAACACGTCGATCTCGTGTGGCACCCGGTCGAGCGAGATGCGCTGCGAGATCCCCGCGAGCCCGAGGCTGTGGTCGCCGTGGAAGTGGGTGACGCAGATCTTCGTGACCTGCGTCACCGTCACGTCGGCATAGATCATCTGCCGCTGCGTTCCCTCGCCCGGGTCGAACAGGATCCCGTGCTCGTCCCACCTGAGGAGATATCCGTTGTGGTTGCGATAACGGGTCGGGACCTGGCTCGAGGTCCCGAGCGCGATGACTTCTCGGGCGGACATGGCGGTCTTGACGTTGGGGACCGAAGGACGAACGATCCCTCTCGATCCTCGAAGGTCGCAGAGGATGGTATGCGCACCCGGATCGCGCCAGCGACTAACGTCTAGGAGATCTCAATGCAATTCGGACAGCAACCTCAGGCGAGCGGCTACGGAGCGACGGGCTACACCGCCGCCGAAGCCTCAGTCGAGGCCCGCGCGTCGTTCATCATGAAGACCTACGCCCACCTCGTGGGCGCGATCTTCGCGTTCGTCGGGCTGGAGTTCGCGCTGTTCGCTGCGCACATCCCCGAGCGGATCGCGCCGTACATGCAGGGGAGCGGTTGGTTGTTGGTCCTCGGGCTCTTCATCGCGGTCAGCTGGATCGCGGACCGATGGGCGCGAAGCTCCACGTCGAAGGCGATGCAGTACGTCGGCCTCGGCCTCTACGTGGTCGCCGAGGCGCTGATCTTCATGCCGCTCTTGCTCGTCGCGAGCTGGTACTACCCCGACGCGATCCCGTCCGCGGCCGTCGTGACGCTGATCCTCTTCGGTGGCCTCACCGGCATCGTGTTCCTCACGCGCAAGGACTTCTCGTTCCTGCGCGGCATCCTCGGGGTCGCCGCGCTCGGCGCGCTCGGCCTCATCGTCTGCTCGATCCTCTTCGGCTTCAGCCTCGGGATCGTGTTCAGCGCCGCGATGATCGTCCTCGCCGGCGGCTACATCCTCTACTACACGTCGAACGTCCTGCATCACTATCGGACCGACCAGTACGTGGCGGCCGCGCTCGCGCTCTTCAGCGCGGTGGCGTTGCTCTTCTGGTACGTGCTGCGGATCTTCATGCAGTCCCGCCGCTGATCGCGAGATCGGCGACTCCCGCGCGGGCTCTCCTTCGGGGGGCCCGCGCACGTGTTTAAGGGCTACGCTCCCACCCCATGGCGCCGCGCCGCCTCTCTCCGATCGAGCACCCCGTCACCCTCACCGTGGACGGCCGCGCCGTGATCGCCGACGAGGGCGAGCCGGTCGCGATCGCGCTCGCCGCCGCGGGCCGCCTCACCCTCGGGCGCAGCGTGAAGTATCACCGGCCGCGCGGAGCGGTCTGCTACGCGGGGCGCTGCGACGGCTGCCTCATGCGCGTCGACGGCGTGGCCAGCACGATGACTTGCCGCGTCCCCGCGAGAGAGGGCCTGCGCGTCGAGACGCAGAACGTGCTCGGGAGCGCGAAGGTCGATCTCCTCGCCGCCACCGACTGGTTCTTCCCCGGCGGGATGAACCACCACGAGATGTTCACGTGGAACGAGGCGGTCAACAAGGTGATGCAAAAGGTCGCAAGGCGCGTTGCGGGCATCGGCCGCGTCCCCGACGACGTGACCGAGCCCGTGGCGGTCGTCGACCTCGAGGTGGACACGCTCGTGATCGGCGCGGGCCCGGCGGGGCTCACCGTCGCGGCCGAGCTCGCGAAGGCGGGCAAGCGCGTCCACGTGATCGACGAGGAGACCGAGCCGGGCGGCTCGCTCCGGCTTTGGCCGGCCCGCGTGCGCGTAGAGGGCCGACCCACCCACCCGAGCACCGTGGTCGAGCGGATGGTCCAGCGCTGCACGTCCGGCGGCGTCACGTTCCACCAGACGACGGGCGCGCTCGCGGTGTACGACCCGCGCGAGGCGGCCGATCCGTCGCCCGCGCTCGATCGCCGGATCGTGCTGGCCGATCGGACCGACGGAGCGATCCGATTCATGCCGCGGCGCCTCGTGATCGCGCCGGGGCGCCACCGCGCGATCCCGCCGTTCTCGGACAGCGACACGCCGGGCGTGATCGAGTGGGCCGCGGCGGCGCGCATGCTCCACGGCGGCGTGCTGCCGGGGGAGCGCGTGCTCGTCGCGATCGCGGAGTCGGAAGATCCCGCGCCGGTGGTCGCGCTGGTCGAGGCGCTCAAGACGCACGGCGCGGAGATCCACGGTCCGCTCGCGCTCGAGGCGATCGTCGACGTCGTGGGTCGCCCCGAGCTCAGCGGGTGCACCGTGGAGGTAGGCGGCACGCGGAGCAAGCTCGATTGCGATAGCATCGTGGTGTGCGGCCCGAGCTCCGCCGTCTACGAGCTCGCGTCGCAGGCCGGCGTGGGCGTGCGGTTCGGGGAGGGCGGGTTCGAGCTCGACGTCGGCGCGAACGGATCGACCGCGTCGGACGACGTCTTCGTGGTGGGCGGCGCAGCCGGCGTGATCGGCCTCGAGGCGTGCGTCGCCCACGCCAAGCGCGCGGCGGAGGCGATGCGATGAGCGACAAGGTCCTCCTCTGTCGTTGCGAAGACGTGACGATGCATGAGCTCGAGGAAGCGGTGGAGAAGGGCTACGCCGACCTCGAGAGCGTGAAGCGCTACACGGGCTTCGGGACGGGTTGGTGTCAGGGCAAGCAGTGCGTGGCCGCCGCCGCGCGCGCGCTCGTCGCGCTGACGGGCAAGGCGCCGGACGCGCCGATCACCCCGCGCCCGCCGTTCCATCCGATCTCGCTCGCCCACCTCGCGCGCCTCCTCGACGAGGAGGAGACGCCGTGACCCGCGCGCTGCCCGACAACGCCGTGCAAGACAAAGCACGGCCCCACAAAGCGCTGCCTGAAAAAGCACAGTGCGTCGTGATCGGCGCGGGCATCATGGGCCTCAGCGTGGCGTACAACCTCGCGCGCCTCGGCGTCGAGGGGGTGGTCGTCGTCGATCAGGGCTACCTCTGCGGCGGCGCGAGCGGCCGAAACGGCGGCGGCGTGCGCGCGCAGTGGTCGAGCGAGACGAACATCCGCCTCATGAAGCGGAGCATCAAGATCTGCGATGAGTTCGCGACGACGTTCGGCATCAACGTCTGGTTCCGCGAGGCCGGGTATCTCTTCGTCGCGCGCTCCGACGATCGCGCGAAGCAGCTGACGGAGAGCCACGAGCTCCAGCGCGCGCACGGCCTCGACACGCGGATCCTCGAGCCGAGGGAGATCAAGAAGCTCGTCCCCGAGCTCGACGTCTCGCGCGTCGTGTTGGCGAGCTACAACCCGTCCGACGGGGTCGTCTTCCCGTGGCCGTTCGTGTGGGGCTACGCGCGCGAGTGCGAGCGCCTCGGGGTCGACGTGCACACGCACACCCGCGTGGTCGATCTCGAGACCGAGGGCAGCCGCATCACCGGTGTGGTCACCGACCGTGGCCGGATTCAGACGCCGCAAGTCATCTGTGCGGCGGGGGCGTGGAGCCCCGAGCTCACGCGGCTGGTCGGCGTGGAGCTCCCGAGCCACCCCCACCGCCACGAGATCTGCAGCACTGAGCCGCTCAAGCCGTTCCTCAAGCCGTTCATCGGCGACCTCGCGAGCGGGCTCTACTTCTCGCAGTCGATGCGCGGCGAGATCGTGGGCGGCATCTCGAACGCGCGCGTGCCCGACGGCCTCGATCAAGGCAGCTCGCTCCGCTTCCTCGCGCTCTACGCGCGCGCGCTCACCGAGGCGATGCCGATCCTCGGATCGGTGCGCGTCCTCCGCCAGTGGTCGGGCTGCTACGACATCACGCCGGACGGCAACCCGCTCGTCGGGACGGTGGACGAGATGGAGGGGCTCATCCTGATCAGCGGCTTCATGGGCCACGGGTTCATGATGGCCCCCATCATGGGCGAGCTGCTGGCCCGCAACATGTTGTTCGGTGAAGAGGCCGAGCTGTTCGAGCGCTGGAACCTCCGCCGCTACCGCGAGGGCAACCTCCTCAGCGAGTCCATGATCCTCGGGTGACGTGGCGGTCGGGATCTTTTTTACCGGAAGGCGAGAAGAGAGGAAGGGTAGAAGGGGAATATCTAATTGCTCCTTCTCTCCTCACACCCCTTCTCTCCTTCCGGTTTTGTTCGGATCCGTCGCGTCAGGCGCGGAGGCGCACCGGCTCGGGGACCGGGAGCGGACGCAGCGTCGAGATGTACGAGCTGATCGCGGTGGCGCCGGGTTGCTCGGACTCGTACCGCGATCGCGAGCGTGAGCCGTTGCCGTGGCCGTGTCCGTTGGAGCCGTTCGAGCCGTTGGCGCCCGATTCGTCCGCGTCGCCGCCGCCGCGCACGTACGCGGTGCGCTGTCCGTAGACCGCCTGACACACCGCCTGCACGAGCGATCCGATCGGCGCCATCTTCGACTTCACGAACCACGCGAGCTCGAGATCCTTGCGCTCGAGGTCGCGCAGGAGCGAGCTCGCCGACCACAGGCCCATCGGCAAACCAGGCTTGCGCCGCGCGAGCTCGCGCATGAGCTCCACCCCGCTCATCCCCGGCATCTCGAGATCCATCACCACGACGTCGAACGGGCGCTCGCCCTCGAACAGCTCGAGCGCCTCGGCCCCGCTCTTCGCGGCGACGACCTCGAAGCCCGCGCGCGCGAGGAATCGCTTCGACGAGCGGCGCATCATCTCGTCGTCATCGACGAGGAGCAGGCGCGGGCTAGAGGGTCCCCTCCAGCGATCCGAGAGGTAGGCGGGCTTCTTGTGATCCGACTTCTTCTTGGCCATCTCTCTGTACTCCGGGCTGAGGATAGAGCAAACGTCGTGCCCGGTCCCTCGGTGAGCGCATCCCCGCGGAGCCAGGCTCGGAGGTGTCTCAGAACGAGACGAGCCCCGACCCTCATGTCTCGGTCGGAGATAACTCGAGTTGCCACCCCCCTCGCCGCCTCCCACGGAGCGGCTGGCCGTCGCTCAGCTCACGATCGCGAGCGCCCGTCGTGGGCGCTCCCGCGGCAGCTCGGCGAAGGCCCGCTCGTAGTCGCGGAACGTGCCTCCGCCGTCGACCGCCGAGAGCACCGCCTCGCCTTCCGCGGCGCCGCCCTGCGCGAGCACGTACTCGATCCAAGCCCACCGGGCGCTCGTGGCGCGGAGATCGACCCGACCCTTGAGCCCGCGCCGCAGCCGCTTGAGGCGACCATCGACGGTCTTGATCCCCGCAAAGGGACTTCCGTCGAGGGGCGTGTTCCGCTTCGCGACGAACGGCGCGATGCCGAGGCTCACCGGCACGATCTTCGACAGCTCGGTGCCGAACTCCACCAGCTCGTCGATGTCGTCGTCGCGCTCGCCGGGCAGCCCCACCATCATGTAGAGCTTGAGCCGCTTCATCCCGTGGGCCCGCGCGAGCTCCGCCGCGCGCTCGATGTGCTTCTCGCGCGCGCGCCGCTGCATCGCGTCGCGCAGGCGCTGGCTCGCCCCGTCCGACGCGGTCGTCAACGTCCGATACCCTGCGCGCTTGAGCGCGGCGACGAACCGATCGTTGAGCCGGTCCGGGCGCAGCGAGCTCAGCCCGACCTCGCGTCCCTGGTCGGCGAGCGTCTCGACGATGTCTGCGATCTTCGGGTGGTCGCTCACCGCCGCGCCGACCAACCCGACGCGCTTCGCGTCGTCCGGGATGAGCCCGAGGATCGTCTCCATGGGGACGAGCCGCATCCCGCCGTTCGTCGAGCGCCGCATCACGCAGTACTCGCACTGACGATGGCAGCCGCGCTCCGCCTCGAGGAGGAACATGTTCGACAGCTCGGCGTGCGGCGTACGGATCGCCGCGTGCGCGGGGAGGTTCGCTTGCGTCGCCTTGCCGACCTCGGGCAACGCGTCGCCGTGGAGGTCCGGCACGTAGCAGGATGGGATCTTGGCGAGCTCCCGCTTCGCTTCGTCCCTGCTCGCGCTCCCGAAGATCACGTCGAGCGCGGGCCCGATCGTCTCCTCCGCCTCGCCCATGAGGATCGCGTCGACGAACGGCGCGAGCGGGAGCGGGTTGCTGAAGGTGAGCGGCCCGCCCGCCAACACGAACGGTGCCCGACGATCGCGCTCCCTCGCGAGCGGCGCGAGCCCCGACAGGCGCAGCGTCTCGATCACGCCGGCGAGCTCGAGCTCGAACGCGACCGACATCGCGATCACCGGGAAGTCGCTCACCGGTCGCATCGACTCGTAGGTGAACAACGGCGTCCCGCGGTGCGCCTCCACGTCGTCGGGGAGGAACGCGCGCTCCGCCGAGCGCCCCGGCTGCGCGTCGATGAGCCGTGCGATCTGGAGGAACCCGAGCGAGCTCATCGCCGCGCGGTAGGGGCTCGGGTACACGAGCGCGACCGGCTCGGGCGCGAGCCGATGCGGCGGGCCGACTTCGTCCGCCATCCGCGCCCGGGCGAGCGCCTTCAGCTGCCCTGCCGACGCCATCCCGCGCTAGTACCTCGCCACAGGGATCTTGACGGGTTGATCGCCGCCCTCGAGCGCGATCTCACCCCCCGTCCCTCCTCGACAATACTCCGGCATTGCCTCGTCGTGCCGGAGAGCAATCTCGAACCCGATCATCGACGCTGAACCCATCAAGATCCCTGTGGCGAGGTACTAGCGGACGCCCTCGAAGATGCGATCGAAGCGCGTCCCGCGATCCCCCGACGACCAATAGATCCCGAGCGCGTGCCCCTTGATGCGCGACAGCGGGATCATCCCGACACGCGCGTTGCGGCTGTCGTTGCTGCGGTCGCGATGATCGCCGAGCACGAAGATGTGTCCCTCGGGCACGACCGCCTCCTCGTAGGTGTCGGGCACGCGGTAGCGCGAGCGGCTGGTGAGCCAGGTGTGCTCACCGATCCCTTCCTCGACCCACTGGCACTCGTCGTCGACCTCCATCTCCTCGTGTCCGCGGCACGCGCCCGCGATCCGGATCTGCAGCGGGTCGCCGTTGCGGTACACGACGTCCTCGCGCACCTCCACGGTGTCGCCGCTCACGCCGATCACGCGCTTCACGATGTCGATGTTGTCGGCGGGGCTGTGGACGATCACCACGTCGCCCACCTCCGGCGAGCCCCACGTGAGCACCGCTTCGTCCATGAACGGGAGGAACAGCCCGTATACGAACTTTGCGACGACGACGCGGTCGCCATTGAGCAGGGTGGGCTCCATCGACGGCCCGTCGATCTCGAACGCCTCGAACAACACGATGCGGATGAACAGCGCGAGCAGGATCGCGCCGCCGATCGTCTTGCCGTTCGCCTTGAAGCGCTCCCACTGGGTGCTGTGCTCGGCCTCGCCGCGGTTCTTCGGCTCGGCATCGGCGCGGCGCTCGCTCTTGGGCTCGGCCTCGGCCCGGCGGTCGTTCTTAGCCATGCACCGTCGCCCCGAGCGGAAGGCGGTCTGACACGTCCGCCTCGCGCGCCGCCAGCTCGGTGAGCCTCTCTCGCGCGCGCTCCTCACCGAATCGCTCCTCCGCGAGTCGGCAGAAGAGCCGATAGTGGCGCGCCTCGCTCGCCATGAGCTCCGCGTAGAACGCGCGGAGCGCAGGGTCCTCGAGGTGCTCGCTGAGCAGGCGGAAGCGCTCGCAGCTCCGGCCTTCGATCAGCGCGTTGATGAGCAGCCGATCGAGCAGCACCGGGTGCTCGCCGTGATCCTCGCGGGCACGCCGGCGGAGCGCGATCACGTAGTCGTCGCGGGACGGAAGGCTCATCTTGGCGCCGCGTCCGTCCAGCTGGTCGCGCACCTTCGCGAAGTGGCCGGTCTCCTCCTTCGCGAGCGCGACCAAGGGCTCGACGATCTCCGGCGCCTCGCCGCCGAACCGCGCGACCATCGACAGCGCGGATTGCGCGGCCTTCAGCTCGCAGTGGGCGTGATCGGCGAGCAGCCGATCGAGATCGGACGCGGCGTTCTCGACCCAAAGCGGATCGGTCGGTGTCAAGAGACCAAGCATCGGGCGGGGCGGCGAAACGCTAAGCCCCTCCCTGGGATCGGTCAACCCAACAGAAACAGGAGGGATCCGGCGATCGAGAATCCGAAGCACCCGAGCACCATGGCGGCGAACACGAGCACCGCCTTGAGGAGGAGCGCGCTCCGGATGTGGCCGAGCGCGGTCACGAGGTGGTGAGGCTCGGGGCGATCCGCGAGGACCTGCCGGAAGCTCCACGCCGCCGCGAGGAGCCAGACCGAGACCGCGCAGGCGAGGATCCCGACGACCACGTGCGCGATGCTGCCCGGTCCAGTCAGGTAGCTGAGCCCCGTGAGCGCGCCGAGCGTCATCGTCATCAGGCCGCAGAACATCACCCAGCGCCCGAGCGATCGCATCGTGGCACGCGCGCGCTCGTCGAGCGGGAGCTGTCCCGACGCGAGGTGGGTCTTGTCGATCACCGGCGGCGGGATGCTCGCGTCCTCCTCTTGCTCGAGCGCGAGCTCGAGACGGCGGCGGGCGGAGGTGCTCATGTGCGTGAGCCCGCGAGGGCGCTTCGGTCCCTCTTCTTCTTCGTCGTCGTCGAACGCGAGCTGGAGCCGGAGCCGCGCCGACGTCGTCATGTGCTTGAGCCCGGTCGGCCTTCGGATCGCGTCGTCGTCGTCCGACTCGCCGGCTTCGGCCGCCGCGTCGGCGCGCTCCGCGTCCATGCGCTCGCTCGCGTCGCCATCCGCTTCGGTCGCCGCGCGGTCGGTCGCCGCGCCGTCGGTCGCCGCGCCGTCGTGAGCCGCGGTGTCGTGCGCCGCGGTGTCGTTCGCCGCGGTGTCGTGCGCCGCGGTGTCGTGCGCCGCGGTGTCGTGCGCCGCGCTGTCGGCCGCCGTGCCCCCCGTCGCGCTCTCGGTCGCCGTGCTGTCGGCCTCGTCGCGCTCGCGGGCGCTCGTGGCTCGCTTCTCGTTGCGCGCGTTCTTCGCGGCCCGCTTCTTCGCCTTCGCGGCGGGGCCGGACTTCGCCGCGTCCTCGGTGCCCGCCGCGTCGGTGGCCGGCGCCTCGAGCGAACGAGACTTGCTCTTCTCGATCTCTTCCTCCGGGTCCGGGGTGCGGCGCCGCGCGGAGCTCTCTGCCGGCGGCAGCCCGCTGGGTCGCGATGGATCCGGCTCGTGGTCGTCGCCCTTGACCGGCTCCATCATCCCCACCCCGCGATGGTCATCGCGTACGCGACGACGACCAACGCGATCATGAGGAGGGACTCCAAGACGAAGTAATTGCGGAGCCGGCGCAGCGCGCTCTCCAGGCGGACCCGATCGAGCGCGTCCTCGTCGTCGTCCGCCGCGACCGTCTCGAGATCCTCGGCCGCGCCGAGGAGGAGCATCCCGCCGCGGAGGAACACCAGGCTGAGGACGACCACGCCCGCGACCACGGCGGCCATCCACCCGCGCGAGACCTCTCCGATGCTGACGAGCGCGGTCTCTCCGGAGGGCCGGAGCGGCTCGATGAGCTCGACCGTCGTGACGATCCCGGTGACCGCGAGCAGCACGACGAACACGAACGTCGCCGCGACGATCTGGAACCGGCCGAGCCGGCCCATCCAACGGGCGAGGCCCGCGATGATCCGCTCCTCGCGCGGATCGAATGGGATTCGACTCAGCGTCCGCGTCGTCATGGGAACAACCTCGGCCCGACGACCCCGGGCTCGCGGTATTCACGAGCATACCCCGAAAGACCCCCGAAGCTCCCTTCCCGGACGATCGCGACGGAACCAAGCCGCCACGCTGGATCCGGAAAAGCGGATCGGCGATCCGATCCGTTGGCCGCCGCCCGATCGTGCCCGTGCTCGTCCACGTACACGCGTCGGCCCAACGCTTGACTCGAGGGGATGCCCGGCCTACCGCGGGTCCTCGTGCGCGTCCTCGCCTTCGACACCTCGACCCCGATCGCATCGGTGGCCGTCCTCGTGGGCGAGGAGCTCGCGGCGGAGGTCGGCGGTCGCGTGGCGAGCCGGCACGGCGAGTCCCTGTTTCCGATGATCGAGCAGGCGCTCGCGTGGTCGGGGATCGGGCGGTCCGACCTCGATCTGATCGCGGTCGGCCTCGGCCCCGGATCGTTCACCGGGACCCGCATCGGCGTCGCGACGGCCAAGGGCCTCGCCCTCGCGCTCGAGCGCCCGATCGTCGGCGTCGTCACCCTGCGCGCGCTCGCCGCGGCCGCGCCCGCCTCGAGGATCGCAACGATCGTGGACGCTCATCAAGGCGAGGTGTTCGTCGCCGCGTACCGTCGCGAGGCCGCCGCGTCGATCTGCGAGCTCGCTCCCGATCACCTCCGCCCCGACGAGGCCGCGGCCCGTGTCCGCGCCCTCGGCCCGATCGCGCGCCTCGGCTCGGGCCTGCGCCGCTACCCCGACGTCTTCGCCGCCCTCGATGGACCGACGCTCCCCGCCGTCTACGACGCCCCGCGTGCGGCGCACATCGCCCGGCTCGCGCAAGAGCGTCATGCACAGAGCGGCCCCGACGAGCTCGCCCTCGTCGAGCCGCTCTACGTGCGCGCGTCCGACGCCAAGCTCCCCGGGTGAGAGGACGCGGTCCGTCTCGTCGTCGTTCGCCGGTGCTCGCGCGACACCGGCGGTCGGGCTCAGCCCATCGACTCGTAGAGGCGCTCGTACAAGTACGCCGCACGATCCCAGCCGTGATCGGCGGCCAGCGCCGTCGCGCGGAGCCGCTCGAACGCGCGTCGATCCGCGTACGCGCCGACCGCGCGCTGGAGCGCGGCGAGCATCGCGTCGTCGCCCGCCTCGCCGGCCGCGTCGTCGAACAGGAAGCCGTTACCGGTCCGGAGCGATGCGTCGCAGTCCACGATCTGATCCGTCACCGCACCTCGGCGCGCGGCCACCGGCAGCGCCCCGTAGCGCTGCGCGACGAGCGCGAGGCTCCCCGCCGGCGACTGCCGAGGCGGCACCAGCACGACGTCCGCCGCCGACAGCGCGCGATGCTGCGCGCGCTCGTCCGCGTCCGCCACCACGCTCAGCCGATCCGGCCAGCGCTCCGCGTGCTCGTTGAGCACCCCGACGAGCTCCGCATCCGGCGGCCCGTCGCCCACCACGTGCACCTGCACGTCGTTGCGCAAGAGCCGCCCCGTGATCCGCGCGAGCGCGTCGAGGCCCTCGGACCGATCGAGGCGGCCGATCACCGCGATGAGCGGGACCTCGTTCGTGGTCGGCATCCCGTGCGCGCGCTGGAGCGCAGACTTGCAACGGAGCTTGCCAGCGAGGCCCATCGGATCGAACCGGGTGAAGAGGTGCGCGTCGGTCGCAGGATTCCAGCGCGCCACGTCGACGCCGCCGACGATCCCCGAGACGTCGCGGCCGCGCGCCGTGAGCAGCGGACCGAGCGCGGGGTCTTCCGCGATCTGCACCGCGTAGCTCGGCGACACGGTGGTGATACGCGTCGCGTCGCGGATCCCCGCCTCGAGGAACCCGTGCGTCAGCCCGAGCGTCGACTCGATCGCCGAACCGGCGCGACCGGTCGCGCGCACGTCGCTGATCTCGAGCACGGTCGACAGCGTGAGGCCGGCCTCCTTCGCGAGCGTCGGGACGAGCGCGGTAGCCCAGTCGTGGCAGACGACGCGATCGAAGCCGTCGTCGTCCTGCCGGATCAGATCGACGACCGCCCGCGCGAACCCCTCGAACGCGCGGGCGCTGTCGCGCGACGGCTCGAGCACCGCCCGCTCCGTCGCCTTGGCGAACAGCTCCTCCTGCGCGAGGAAGAGCAGCGTCACCCCGGCGGCCGTCCGCGTGTCGTAGAGCGCGAACGAGAACGACTCGCCGTCCGCGCGCCCCTCGATCTTGCGGAGCCGACGCCCGAGCCCGCGCGCGTTCGCGTCGATCGACCCGTAGAGCGGCGAGACGACCGTGACCTCGTGCCCGCGCCCGCGCAGCGCTTTGGGTAGCCCCCCGCAGCGCGCCGCGGTGGGGGTAGCAGACGAGTAGGGGGCGATCTCGGGGGTCACGAAGAGGAGGCGCATGAGAGGACGGCGACCATAGACGCCCAGCCTCACGGGCGCCAGCACCCGAAAAGGGCCAAAGGCGGCACATTCGGCGGCCCGGTCTATAGTTCGCCTCCGACGTGGCCCGCCGTCCTCATCCGCTCGCCGTCCCGCTCGGCGTCTTCGCGCTCGTGATCCTCGCGGGCGGCTTCGCCTACACGTACTACGAGCACGAGCAGGACGAGATCTCGGAAGCTCGGGCCACCGCGCGCGCCGCCGAGCTGGCCGAGCGCGAGGAGGAGCGCGAGCGTCGCTGGACGCGCATCCAAGAGGAGAGCGCGAGCCTCATCCCGCCGCTCCTCGAGGGCGTCCGCCTCGGGCAGACCGTCGCGCAAGTCCGATTGCAGCGTCGAGATCTCGGCCGCGAGCCGATCGAGCAACAGGGCCTCGTCGAGCCCGGCATGGTCATGTACGAGGAGCGGCTCCAGAACGGCGCGCGCGTGGTGTACGCGTTCGAGCGCGACAACGATCGCCTCCAGCGCATCCAGGTGCTCAGCCTGCTCCCCTCGGCCGAGGCCGTCGCCCCGCACCTCGCGGCGATGAACGACCAGTACGGGAGCCCGACCGGCATCTGGGACTGCCCGCAGACCGGGGGCGTGCCCACGCGGCGCTTCACGTGGCGTCACGGCGAGACGACCGTCAGCGATGTTTTCTTGGTGTACGGCGGCCGCGTGTCCGTCACGCTCTACATCGCACCGAACGTCATCATCCAGCGCAGCCTCCGCATGAGCGCGTGCACCCCGACCGCCGCCGCCGACATCGGCGTGTTCCCCGTGACCACCGAAGAGCAGATGATGGGCAGCGAGCCCCAGGGCGTGAACGGCGCGCCCTCGCAGCGCACGGGCGGTTGATCGCGCGGCTTCCGTTCGATGGTGGTTCGCGAGCGCATCGGCGTTCGTCGGCGCGCCTGCGGCGGGCGGCCGGGAGAAGAGGAGAGTGGACGAGGAGGAGAGTGCGTCGGCTGCGCCGCCGCGGAAGTGCTATGAATTTCTCTCTTCTCCCCTTCTCCCAGTCTCCTCTTCTCCCGGTACAAAAGTTGACGCCCGGTTCGCGAAGGACGCCGCCCCGCGTGCCAAAGGACGCTGGTAGAGTCGCACCATGACGCGCGCACTCAGCCTCCTGCTTCTCGTCATCGCGCTCGCGACCGCGTGCGGCGGCGAGGAGTCCACCGCGGCGACCGATCCGGCGCCGGTCGCCGATCCGACGCCCACCCCCGCGCCGGAGCCCGAGCCAGCACCACCGCCGAGCCGCTGGCCGAACGAGGCGTGCGCGCGCGTGATCGTCGTCGCCTACGACGGCGCGGTCGCGGCGCCCGACGGGGTCACCCGCAGCATGGACGAGGCCCGCTCGCGCGCCGCGGAGCTCCGTCGTCGCGTGGCCGATGCGCACGAGGACATCGCCGACGTCGCCCGCGCCGAGAGCGACGCCGCGAGCAGCGGACCGCGAGGCGGCCTCCTCGGCACCTACGCGCGCGACAACTTTCCTGCCGCGCACGAGCCCATCCGCGACGCCATCTTCGCCCTCGACGTCGGCGCCGTCAGCGACGTCCTCGAGGCGCCGTACGGATTCGTCGTCGCCCAGCGCTGTGAGGTCGAGAAGATCCACACCCGCCACATCCTCGTCCGCTACGCCGGCGCCCGGAACGCCCCCGACGACGTCACGCGGACCCAGGCCGAGGCGAGGGCGCGCGCCGAGGAGCTCCGCACCCAGGTCACCGCCGAGGGAGCCGACTTCGCCGCCATCGCGAGGGAGAACAGCGAGGACGCCAGCGCCGAGGACGGCGGCGACCTCGGCATGGTCGGCCGCGGCCTCCTCGCCCCCGCCTACGAAGCGGCGGCCTGGCAGCTCGGCGAGAACGCGGTCGCCCCGGTGGTCGAGACCGAGTTCGGCTACCACGTCATCCAGCGCCTCCCCGACATCGAGGAGTGACGCCGAGGACCGACGCGCCGCACGCTTGACATCGTGAGCCGGCCGGCTAGAACGTCGGCCCTCATTCCGGATTAGCTCAGTTGGTAGAGCAATCGGCTGTTAACCGATTTGTCGCTGGTTCGAGTCCAGCATCCGGAGCCATTTTTCTCTCGTCGCCAACAAGGGGCGAGGGTCGGTAAACAGAAGCCCCCAAGGAGCGATCCGAGGGGGCTTCGCCGTTTCTCCGCGGAAGTCCGAGCGTTTCGCGCGCGGCGCGTCCTGCGACGGTGCTCTCGCGCGTGCTCGCAGAGAGCGCCGAGCGAGCGCGATGAGCGCCGCGTGGGACAGCTCTCCCGCTCTCTCTCCTGTCCCGTGGGGAGAGAGAAGCCGAGAGGCGTTTAACTGCGTACCCGGCGGTTAACGTTCGGCCCCGTCGGTTAGCAGCTTCGGCGCCGCTTCGACGGACCGTGCTGTTCATCATCGGGGCGACGGCTCGCGAGGCGCGACGAACGATGCCCTGCGTCGCGCGTGCACCGACCGCGCGACGCACGACCGTCGCCCGCCCAACGCCATCCTGTTGATCATCGGGGCGCGGCGTCAAAGCGAGCCGAGTCCGCCTCTGGCTACCTCGCTCTTGACAGTTCAAGTATGCGGTTGAATACTTGAGCGCATGACCACGCCCCATCGGCGGTTCAAGGACACCATCTACGAGCAGTTCGCGCGGCTCGGGAAAGCCATCTCGGCGCCCAAGCGGCTCGAGTTGCTGGATCTGCTCTGCCAGGGCCCTCGCACCGTCGAGGCACTCGCCGAGCAGGCCGCCATCTCCGTCGCCAACGCTTCGCAGCACCTCCAGGTGCTGCGCGCCGCTCGACTCGTCGACGCAGAGAAGAAGGGCCTGTACGTCGAGTACAGCCTCGCGGACGACGAGGTCTGCCGGTTCTTCTTCGCGCTCCGGGGGCTCGCGGAGGCGCGACTCGCCGAGGTCGATCAGGTCACGCGCGAGTACCTCGAAGCACGCGGCGCGATGGAGGCGGTCGAGGGCGATGAGCTCATGCGGCGCGTGAAGAGCGGCGAGGTCACCGTGCTCGATGTCCGCCCGCCCGAGGAGTACCGCGCCGGCCACATCCCCGGCGCGCTCTCGATCCCGGTCGGCGAGCTCAAGGCCCGCCTGAAGGAGCTGCCGAAGGGCCGCGAGGTCGTCGCGTATTGCCGCGGGCCGTACTGCGTGATGGCCGTCGAGGCCGTGGAGCTGCTCCGCAAGAAGGGCTTCAAGGCCCACCGCATGGAGCAAGGAGTCGTCGACTGGCGTGCCCGCGGCTGGCGCGTCGACAGCGAAGGAGCGCCCCAGTGATCTTCAAGCCCTACTACTACTTCGAGACCGGCTGCGCCGCGTACCTGTTCGGCTGCGGCGGCCTCGGCAAGTGCGCGGTCGTCGATGCCCACGAGGAAGACGTCGACGCGTACATCGCCTTCGCTGCGTCGAAGGACATGCGCATCACGCACGTCCTCGACACGCACGTTCACGCTGATCACCGCTCGGGAGGGCCTGCGCTCGCGAAGAAGGCCGGCGCCGCCTACTGCCTTCACGAGTCGGCCAACGTCGCGCTGCCGTTCGAGCCGCTGCACGATGGACAGGAGATCGAGCTCGGCAACACCCGCGTGAAGGTGCTGCACACGCCCGGCCACACCCCCGAGAGCGCGAGCTTCGTCGTCACCGACCTCCGTCGCGGCACCGACCCGTGGTTCGTCCTCACCGGAGACACGCTCTTCGTCGGTGCCGTCGGACGTCCCGACCTGCCGGGCCGTGCCCGTGAGAACGCCGGCGAGCTGTACGACAGCATCCACACGAAGCTCCTCACGCTGCCGGATGACCTCGAGGTCTACCCGGGCCACTTCTCCGGGTCGGTGTGCGGCGCTGGGATGAGCGGCAAGCCGTCGAGCACCATCGCGTTCGAGAAGCGCTGGAACCCGCTGCTGGCGAAGTCGCGCGACGAGTTCGTCGATGCGCTCGCCGACGTCCCGCCGAAGCCCGAGGCGATGGAGCAGATCCTGCGCATCAACCAGGGACGCGAGGAGGTCCGGTCATGAGTCACGTCCGCCTCGGCCTCCGCGAGAACCTCGGACAGTTCTCGCTGCTCGTCATCGTCAACGCCTTCGTCGGCGCGATGGTCGGGATGGAGCGCACGATTCTCCCGGCGATCGCAGAGCAGGATTTCCACCTCGCCGCGAAGACGGCGGTCCTGTCGTTCATCGTCGTGTTCGGCGTCACCAAGGCACTCACGAACTACCTGGCCGGGCGGCTCTCCGACCGCTTCGGTCGCAAGCACGTGCTCGTCGGCGGATGGCTTGTGGCCGTGCCGGTGCCGTTCCTGTTGATGTGGGCGCCGAGTTGGTCGTGGGTGCTCTTCGCGAACGCGCTGCTCGGCGTGAGCCAGGGCCTCACGTGGTCGACGACGGTCATCATGAAGATCGACCTCGCAGGACCAGCAAAGCGCGGGCTCGCGATGGGCCTCAACGAGTTCGCCGGCTACTTCGCCGTGGCGGGCAGCGCGCTCGCGACCGGCTTCGTGGCCGCGCACTACGGCCTCCGGCCCGAGCCGTTCTACCTCGGCGTCGTGTTCGTTGCGCTCGGGTTGTTCCTCTCGGTCGTGGTGGTGCGCGAGACCAAGCACCACGTGGCGGCTGAGTCGAAGCTGCACGGCGAGCTGCCACCCGAGGGCATGCCCACGCAGCGCGAGGTCTTCTGGCGCACGTCGCTCCTCGACAAGAACCTCTCCAGCGTCAGCCAAGCGGGCCTCGTCAACAACCTGAACGACGGCATGGCCTGGGGACTCTTCCCGCTGTTCTTCGCGGCCGCGCAAATGGAACTCGGGCAGATCGGCACGCTCGCCGCCATTTACCCCGCCACCTGGGGCATCGCGCAGATCTTCACGGGTGCTTGGTCTGACCGCGTGGGCCGCAAGTGGCTCATCGCGACTGGGATGTGGGTTCAAGCGCTCGGCATCGTGGTGATCGTGCTCTCCTCCGCGTTCGCGCCCTTCGCCACCGGCGCCGCGCTGCTTGGCGTCGGCACGGCCATGGTCTACCCGACGCTGCTCGCAGCCATCGGCGACGTCGCGCATCCGTCGTGGCGCGCGTCGTCCGTGGGCGTGTACCGCCTGTGGCGCGACCTCGGCTATGCGATCGGCGCGCTCCTGGCCGGCCTCACCGCGGATGCGCTCGGCCTGCCTGCCGCCATGTGGCTCGTCGCCGCGCTCACGTTCGCGTCGGGTGTCGTCGTCGCCGTGCGCATGCGCGAGACGCTTCGTCGACAGGAAGCGCCGGCGCCGACGTGCGTCGAGCCGACGGAGCTTCGCAGCGTCGAAGGTGCCGTCATCATCGACGTCCGTTCGCCCGATGAGTTCGCGGCGGGGCACGTCGCCGGCGCTATCAACATCCCGCTCGACTCGCTCGCTGCGCAGACGGCGGCGCTCCCAAGGGAGGCGGTGCTCGTCACGGTGTGCGGCAAGGGCGGCGGCCGCTCTGAGCGCGCGGCGACGGAGCTGCGTGCCCTCGGCTGGAACTCGGCTCGGTCCCTGTGCGGCGGGACTCAGGCTTGGATGCAACTAACCGCGCAAGGAACATGACCATGGCAAAGACCCTCTTCATTCTGAATGACGCTCCCTACGGCACCGAGCGCAGCTACAACGCGGCTCGCCTCGCCGGCTCGCTCTCGAAGCGCGAAGGCGAGGAGGTGAAGATCTTCCTCATCGGCGACGCGGCCGCCTGCGCGAAGGCGCACCAAAAGGTCCCGCAGGGCTACTACAACCTCGAGGTGATGTTGAAGGGGCCCGCGCGTCACGGCGCCGAGATCGGCGTCTGCGGCACGTGCATGGACGCGCGCGGGATCGCAGACACCGAGCTTGCGGAAGGCACCAAGCGAAGCACGCTGGAGGAGCTCACCAACTGGACCCAGTGGGCAGACAAGACGCTGGTGTTCTGATGAGCGCGCCCAAGACGGTGGTCATCCTCGGCGGCGGGGTCGGCGGTCTCGTCGCTGCGAGAGAGCTGCGGAAGCGACTGCCACGCGAGCATCGCGTCGTGCTCGTGGACCGCGAGCGTGAGCACCTGTTCGCTCCCTCGCTCCTGTGGTTGATGGTCGGACTGCGTGACGCCGCGAGCATCAAGCGCCCGCTCAAGCGCCCGCTCAAGCGCCTCGAGCGCAAGGGCATCGAGGTCCGTCTGGGCGAGGTCGAGAAGATCGATCCCGAAGCGCGCCAGGTGACCGTGGCCGGCGAGACCCTCCATGCCGACTACCTCGTCGTCACGCTCGGTGCTGAGTTGGCTCCCGAGACGGTGCCCGGACTCCAGGACGCCGGGCACAACTTCTACACGGAGGCCGGCGCGGAACGGCTGCACGCGGCGCTGGAAGCGACGCGAACGGGGCGCATCGTCGTGCTGACCGCGGCGCCTGCGTACAAGTGCCCGGCGGCACCTTACGAGGCGGCATTGCTCATTGACGCGTACCTTCGCAAGCGCGGGCTACGCGACGCGGTGACGGTCGAAGTCTACGCCGCGGAGCCCGGTCCGATGGGCGTGGCTGGACCGGAGATGTCTGGCGCCGTGAAGCAGCTCCTCGAAGCCAAAGGCATTCCCTACTACCCCGAGCACCAGGTGAAGGCGGTTGATGCGGCGGGACGCCGGCTCGAGTTTTCGAATGGGGCGCAGGTGGACTTCGACCTGCTCGCATACGTCCCACCCCACCGCGCACCACGGGTGGTGCGCGAGTCCGCGCTGGCGGGCGAGACGGGCTGGATCTCAGTCGACCGCCACACGCTCGAGACGCGCTTCCCGAACGTCTACGCGATCGGCGACGTCGTCTCGATCCCGCTCAAGCTCGGCAAGCCGCTCCCGAAGGCCGGCGTCTTCGCTCACGGCGAGGCTGAGGTCGTCGCGAAGAACATCGCGGCCACGATCGCTGGCGAGAACGCCGCTGCCCGCTTCAACGGCCACGGCGAGTGCTTCGTGGAGATCGGCGACGGCAAGGCCGGGTTCGGCGGCGGTGACTTCTACGCTGAGCCCAAGCCCAACGTGACGGTGCGGGCACCGAGCTGGCGCTGGCACCTCGGCAAGGTGCTGTTCGAGAAGTCGTGGCTGTACACAAGGCTGTAGAGGTGATCGTGAAGCGCGACCGTCAATGCATCCTGCAGCACATCGGACGCACCCCACTCGTTCCCTTGGAACGGATCGCGCTCGGATTTCCCCTGCGCGTGTTGGTCAAGTGCGAGCACCTGAATCCCGGCGGCTCGATTAAGGACCGGATCGCGCTCGCCATCGTGGACGATGCAGAGGCCCGCGGAGCGCTTCGCGCTGGCATGACGCTGGTCGAGGCGACTGCCGGCAACACCGGCGTGGGCCTCGCCCTCGTCGCCGCAGCGCGCGGCTACGGTCTCGTTTGCGTGATGCCCGAGAAGATGTCGGTCGACAAGCGCATTGCGCTCGCTTCGCTCGGCGCGAAGGTCGTGATCACGGCGAACGCCCCGCCGGCGAGCCCGGAGAACTTCCGCAACGTCGCGCGCCGCATGGCCGAGGAGAACGGCTGGTTCCTAACCGACCAGTTCCGCAACCCGGCGAACGTTCGCGTCCACGAGGAGACGACCGGCGCGGAGATACTCGAGCAGACCAACGGCTGCGTCGGTGCGTTCGTCGCGGGCGCCGGCACGGGCGGCACGTTGACGGGGGTCGGACGTCGGCTGAAGGCCGCGCTTCCCGGCGTCCGCGTGGTGCTCGCCGACCCGGTAGGCTCGTCGCTCGCCGACTGGGTCGAGACCGGCAACCTCGGCGCGGACGGCTCGTACGCCGTAGAGGGGATCGGCGGCAGCGATGTGCCCGAGAACCTGCACCGCGACGTCCTCGACAGCGCCGAGCGCGTTAGTGACGAGGAGAGCTTCGCGATGGTGAAGCGCCTCGTGCGCGAAGAGGGACTCCTCGTCGGCGGCTCTGCCGGGACGAATGTCGTCGCGGCACTGCGGCTCGCTGCGCGCGGCGAGCTGAACGGTCCGGTCGTGACGGTGCTGCCGGACTCGTGGGATCGCTACCGGGCGAAACCCTGGATGCAGGAGTGGGCCTCGTGACCGAGCCCGTCGTCGCTGCCCAGACCTACGCTCAGTGGCGAGCGACAACCCTCGGCAAGATCACTGAGCGCGTGGAGACAAGCGTCGTCTTCGACCTTGCGGGACCGCTGCGGGGCAAGCGCGTGCTCGACGTCGGCACCGGAGACGGCACCTACGCGATCGAGGCCGCTGAGCGCGGTGCCATCGTCACGGCGCTCGACCTCGAGCAGGAGATGCTCGACGCAACCCAGGCGCGCGCCGCCGCCCGCGGAGTCGAAGTGACCCTCCAACAGGGCCGCGCCGAGCACTTGCCGTTCGAGGATGCCTCCTTCGACCTCGTGATTGCGGTGACGGTGCTCTGCTTCGTGCCGGATGCGCAGCGCGCCGTCGGTGAGATGGCGCGCGTGCTGGCGCCGGGCGGTCGTGTCGTTCTCGGCGAGTTGGGCCGCTTCAGCACATGGGCCGCCGAGCGGCGCGTTCGAGGTTGGCTCGGCGCGAGCACGTGGCGACACGCCCAGTTCTGGTCCCGCAGCGAGCTCGCAACGCTCGCGCAGGGCGCCCGGCTTCACGCCGCGAAAGTGCGCGGCTCCGTCTTCTTTCCGCCGAGCGGTGTTGCCGCCCGGCTCGTGGCTCCCGTCGAGCCGCTCCTCACCCGTCTCCATGCACCGGGCGCCGCGTTCCTCGCGTTGGCCGCGGACAAGCCAGAGTGTCGATCATGACGAACGATCCCATCTACCTCGACCACAACGCGACGACGCCGCTCCTGCCCGAGGTCGTCGACGCAATGCTGCCGTACCTGCGCGAGCACTTCGGCAACCCTTCGAGTGGGCACGTGTACGGCGCGCGCGCCCGCGCAGCGGTCGCCCAAGCGCGCGAGCAGGTCGCTGCGCTCCTCAAGTGCGACGCCGACGAGATCGTGTTCACGTCGGGCGGCACGGAGTCGAACAACCTCGCCATTCGTGGTGTGACGGAGGCGCTCGAGCGAAAGAGCCACGTCGTCACGACGGTCATCGAGCATCCGGCGACTGCGCGCCCGTGCGCGTGGCTCGAGAGGCACGAACGCAGCGTCACTCGCATCGGCGTCGACGTTGATGGTCGCGCACGCGTGGATGCCGCCCGTGAAGCCATCGACGGGGACACGGCGCTCGTCACCGTCATGCACTCGAACAACGAGACCGGCGTGCTGCAGCCCGTCGAAGAGCTCGCCCGGCTCGCGCACGCTGCGGGCGCGCTCATTCACACCGACGCCGCGCAGTCGCTCGGCAAGGTCCCGGTCCGCGTACGAGATCTCGACGTCGACCTGCTCTCCATCGCCGGCCACAAGCTCTACGCACCGAAGGGTGTGGGCGCGCTCTACATGAAGCGTGGCAGGCCGCTCGTCCCCTTCGCGCTTGGCGCGAGCCACGAGCGCGGCCTGCGACCGGGCACCGAGAACGTCGCCTCGATCGTCGGGCTCGGCGCTGCATGCGAAGCGGTCGGGCGGGACCTCGACTTGGTGGCGGCTCGAATGCAGCGGCTCCGTGATCTCTTGTGGGAGCAACTGGCAAGCGGCGTTCCGGGCCTCGCCCTCAACGGCCACCGCGAGCTGCGCCTGCCGAACACGCTCAACGTGCGCTTCCCACGCGCCTCGGGCAGCGCCGTCCTCGAGGGAGCCCCGGAGGTGGCCGCGTCGACGGGATCTGCCTGTCACGAGGGCCACGAGAGCGCGTCCGCCGTCATCCTGGCGATGGGCGTGTCGCCCGAGGAGGCGCTCGGTTCGGTGCGGCTCACGCTGGGCCGCAGCACCACCGAGGACGAGGTCGTGCGCGCCGCCGAGGCGCTGGTGGGCGCGTGGTGCCGAATCCTGGGCGAATAGCCGCTTTCATGGGGAAGCGGCTATTCGGGCCGGCGGCGCCGCGTCCCTCAACCGACCAGCTTCTTGAGCAGCGCCATCCCGCGCGCGGCCTCGGCGGGCGTCGCGTCGGCCAGCTCGAGGTAGACGCGCCCGCTCTCGTTGAAGTCCTCGGTGTTCACGCACCAGCGCTCGTTCGCGGGCGTCGCCAGCTCGACGTCGGCGGCGAGCTTGTGGAGCGCGGCCTTCACGACGCGGTAGCTGGTGCCCTTGGGGAAGCGGAGCGCGATCTGCGGCTCGGGCGTTCCGTAGCGGCTCTCGCCCTGGCTCACCGTCTTCGTCGCCAGCGTGTTCTTCGTCGTCGTGCTCATCGTGGTCCTCCGTGGCGCGTCGTGCGAAGTGCCCGTCGCGTGAGGACATACAGGCTTCCGTTCGCGCCCCTAGCAAGGCCGAACCCGCTGCTTTCACGTGTGTTTTCCGGCGCTTGGAATAGTCGCGAGGTTCCGCGGACATGGGGCGTCGGAGGCGGTTGTGGGCCTGCCGACGCCCCGCCGATTCCGCCGCGTTCACGCGCCCGTGGTGCCCGCGTTCGTGAAGAGCGCGGCCGCGTCTCGCGCGCCGAGATGCGCGAGGTAGTGACCGATGGCCCCCCGGAAGAACTCCATGCGGTTCCTGATGCCCTTCGCGCGCCAGGCCTCGTCCATCTTGTCGGCGACGTCCACCTCGAGCCGCAGCGGGAGGATCTTCACCTCGAGCGGCTCGCCATCGCGCGCGCGGGTCTTGCGCGGCCCGACGTTGATGCGGCCCTTCTCGGCCTCGCGGATCTTCCAGATGAGGTAGCGGCGGTCGTCGCTGCCTGTCGAGCGACCGACGACCTCGAGATACTTCGTCTGCAGCTCCTCGATCGTCATCGACGCGAACCGACCGCGCGGCTTCGGCGGCGTGCTCTCGGTGAGCGTCGTCTCGGGCTCGGGCACCGGCGTCGCGCGCGCGCTGGTGCGCGTCGGGCGCTGCGGCTCGTTGGCGGGCGCGGCGGCGCGCGCGGTCGACGCCTCCTCGATGCGCCGGACGAGGAACTTCTTGTTCGGGCTCTTGGTGGTCTCCCCCGTCGCCTCCTTGAAGCGCTCCCACAGCGCCGGCAGCCCGAGGGCTGCGAGGTTCTCCTTCTTGGACTTC